>NZ_SODQ01000004.1:0-570098 GCF_004368805.1 Novosphingobium sp. PhB55
TAGGCCGGGTGTGGAAGTGGGGTAACCCATGGAGCTAACCGGTCCTAATAACTCTGTTCATGCTTGATGAATCCCACCATCAATGACAATCCTGCTACCAAGCAGCACCGTCAAAGATGATCGGACGATCATCCAGCCAGATATACAGCTCCAAACCGGAGCAGCACGGGCATCATCGATTAAAAAACAGCACGCCGTCTCCATTGCTTGGTGACCATAGCGTCAGTGACCCACCCGATCCCATCTCGAACTCGGCCGTGAAACCTGACAGCGCCAATGGTACTAACGCTCAAGCGTTGGAAGAGTAGGACGTCGCCAGGCATTGAAGCCGGCGTGCTGTAAAAAACCCATCACAATGACAAAGGGCAAATGCCCTCAAACAGGGCCCCATAAGGGCCCTGTTCGCGTTCATGACGAACGCAGCCATCATCACGCGGGGAAGAAGCACCCCGCCGTCCACGCCGGCACCGCCCGGAACAGACAACAAAACACGCTTCAAGGCTGACACGCTCAGCCCTCAATGGTGACGCGGGGTGGAGCAGCCCGGTAGCTCGTCAGGCTCATAACCTGAAGGTCGCAGGTTCAAATCCTGCCCCCGCAACCATAACACATTCCCACACCCAACGGCCCAGGCAAGCGCGCTCGTATGCGCGCGCCGTGGCGCCGCACGCGCCACCGGTAACGATAGAGGCTTCGACATGACAAGCGCGGCAAAATCCCTTATGGGCGGGGGCATGTCGCGCTGGGGCCTCTCTCTGCTGCTGATGCTCTTGTCGTCGTTCCTGGCGGCTTCTGCCTTGCATGCTGCGGAGATGTCGGGCCCGGTCACGATGGAATGCTCGGGTTATGTCCACGATGAGGGGGACAACGACCAGTCGCAGGGGGACGCCGACAAGGGCGTGCCGCATCACCATGCCAGCTGCCACGGCGGCGCATCCTTCCTGCCATCCCGAGACCAGAATCCCCTGCTTCAGAGCGTTTTGAAGCAGCGCGTTCCCGCAACCCGCTCTCATGCCCTTGGCCGGTGGATCGCCGGCCCGGATCTGCGTCCTCCCATTGCCTGATTGAATCCGAACGGCCCTGGCGCGCCTGAGCGCGCCGGCGGTCTGTCATTCTTCAATCGGGAATATCTTCATGTACAGGTTCATAGCGGCTCTGCTGGCCGCCACGTCGTGCGTCGCCGCCGCACAAGCGCAGGGCTTTGCCGCGATGCGCGAGGCCCAGGTGCCGACGCCACTATTCACACTCGAGGATGCCGTTGCGGCGGCGGGCGGCAGCGCCCCTGCCATCGAGGCCGCCGATGCCGGTATCCGGGCGGCGGAAGCAAACCGGCGGATAGCGGGCTTCCGCCCCAACCCCGTGGCGCAGGCGCAAGTCGAGAATGTCGCCGGAACGGGCGCCTATAGCGGCCTCCGCAGTTCCGAAACGACTGTCGGCTTCCTGCAAACGCTCGAACGGGGCGGCAAGCGCCGTGCCCGCGTGGCGGTCGCCTCGGCCGAACTTTCCAGGACGGAGCTGCAGGCCGCGATCATGGCCGCAGACGTGCGGCTTCAGGCCACCCGGCTCTATATCGAGGCGATCTCGGCCATGCGCCGCCGGGAGACGGCACGCGATCAGGCGCGGATCGCCGGGGATGCCCTTCGCGCGGCCAGCCTGCGCGTCCAGGCCGGTCGAGCCTCTCCGCTCGAACGGCAGCGGGCCGATGTGACGCGGTTGTCGGCAGAGGCGAATGTCGAACGGCAGGATCGCCTTGCCCTTGCAGCCCGCGCCAATCTGGAGCGGCGCATGGGGCGATCGATCGATGGCGAACTCGACGTCGGCCTTCTCGACCGTTTGCCGCCCGATGGGTACGGCCCAGGTGTTCCGGTGGACCCACAGGGCACGCTGGCGCTTGCGGCGGCGGAGGCCAATCTGGCCATAGCCGATGCCAACCTCCGCCTTGCGCGTGCGAACCGGGTGCCGGACGTGGATGTCGGGCCTTCGGTCCGGCGCCTTGAGGCGACCAATGACGTCGCGGCCGTGTTCACCGTCTCGATTCCCTTGCAGGTCTTCAACAATGGCCGGGCCGCGTTCGACCAGGCCAATGCCCAGCGCAGCCAGGCGGAAGCCCAGCGCCGGGCCAGCGCGCTCGATATCGAACAGGCCATCACCAATGCCCAGGCCGAGGCGGACAATGCCGCCACGCTGGCACGGACCGCATCGGGACCGGCGCTGGTCGCAGCACAGGAAGCGGCCCGCATCGCGCGCATCGGATACCGCGAGGGCAAGTTCGGTCAGCTCGATCTGCTCGATGCCGAACGGACGCTTGCCGAAACCCGCGTCGCTGCGATCGACGCGCTTGCCGCCTATCAGAATGCCCGCGCGCAGATGGAGCGCCTGACCGCGCCCGCCGTCGCACCGCAAGTGGGGAACGGATTGTGAAGACCTTCAACAGATACGCCTACGCCGCATTTCCCTTCGCCTTGGCCTTGCCGCTCGCACTCGCTGCCTGCGGTGGTGGGGGTTCCCAGGACGCTGCGCCCACGCCGGAAAAGGTTGAAGCCGCCCACGCCGGGGAAGGCGAGATCACGTTGACACCGGCGCAGATCGCTTCGGCAGGCATCCAGATCGGCCGTCCGATGGTGGGAGGCTCCGGCACTCTCGAACTGCCCGCGACCATCGAGGCCGACCCGCAAGGCATGCAGGTCGTTTCCGCCGCGATCGGCGGCCGTGTCGTGGCGCTGGGCCAGAATCTCGGTCAGTCGGTCGGTCGCGGTGGGATCATGGCCGTGATCGAGAGCCGGGAAGCGGCCGTCCTCAAGGGCGAAGTCGAAGCCAGCCGCGCGCGTCTGGCCCTGGCAAACGCGAATCTTGCCCGCGAGCAGCGTCTGTTCAGCCAGCGCGTCACGCCGGAGCAGGATCTGATTGCCGCGCGCACCGCAGCAACCGAAGCGCGGATCGCCTACCGGCAGGCGCAGGGACAGGTATCCGCCGCCGGTGCCGGAGGCGGCGGGCTCAACCGCCTTGGCATTACCGCGCCGATCTCCGGGCAGGTGATCGCCCGTAGCGTCATCCTGGGCCAGACGGTCGACGCCAATGCCGAATTGTACCGGATCGCCGATCTTTCGAGCGTCTCGCTCGCACTGAGCCTGCAACCTGCCGACGCCGGCCGGGTGAAACCGGGTAGCCCGGTGACCGTCACGGCTTCCGGCCGCAGGGCCACTGGCAAAGTGACGTTCGTATCCCCCGCGCTCGACGTGCAGACGCGCCTCGTGCCGGTCATCGCCGCGCTGGACAACCGCGGCGGAGAATGGCGCGTGGGCGAACCCGTGACGGCTTCCGTCCAGCTTGGCGGCGAAAGCGGGGACGGCGCCGTGCGCGTTCCGAGCACCGCCGTGCAGACGGTGGAGGGCAAGAGCGTGGTCTTCGTGCGCACCGGAGCAGGCTTTAGGGCGGTGCCGGTGACGCCGGGCGACAATGCCGGGGGCACCGTGATCGTCCGTTCGGGCCTGACGGGCACCGAGCAGATCGCCACCACCAACAGCTTCACGCTCAAGGCCGAACTCGGCAAGGGCGAAGCGGCGCACGAGGACTGAGCCGATGATCGCTTCCATCGTCAATTGGGCGGTCGACAAGCGCTGGCTCGTCCTGCTGCTCACCGCCCTTGCCGCCGCCATCGGCGCGGCCGCCCTGTACCGTCTTCCCATCGACGCGGTGCCGGACATCACCAACAACCAGGTGCAGATCAATATCCGCGCCCCGGCCCTCTCACCCGAACTGGTCGAAAAGCAGGTATCCTTCCCGATCGAGACCGCGCTGGCCGGCATTCCCGGCCTCGATCACACCCGCTCGCTCAGCCGCAACGGTTTCTCGCAGATCACGGCGGTGTTCGACGAGAGCACCGACATCTACTTCGCGCGCCAGCAGGTGGGCGAACGCCTCAGCGGGGTGACGCAAGACCTTCCCCCTGGCGTCAACCCGGAGATGGGCCCGATCGCCACGGGCCTTGGCGAGGTCTATATGTGGACCGTCCGGCTCGAACACCGCAGGGATGACAAGCACTTGCCCGGCGAGCCGGGCATGCAGCCGGATGGCAGCTACATCACGCCGGAAGGCGAGCGCCTGACAAACGATACCGACAAGGCGACTTATCTGCGCACGGCGCAGGACTGGATCGTCGCGCCCTTGCTGAAGAACACCAGGGGGCTTGCCGGGGTCGATTCCATCGGCGGCTATGCCAAGCAGTTCCTGGTCGTGCCGGACGTCCAGCGCCTGGTGGCGATGAACATCACGCTCACCGATCTGGCCACGGCTTTGGAGCGCAACAACACCAGCGTCGGCGGCGGCTTCGTCGACCGTAACGGCGAAGGGCTGGCCGTGCGTTCCGACGCGCTGATCCAGAACGCCAGCGAGCTTGCGAAAGTCGTCATTGCCACGCGAGAGGGGGTTCCTGTCACTCTCGGGCAGGTTGCCGCCGTCAGGACCGGACAGGCGGTCCGCATGGGTTCGGCGTCCGAAAACGGTACTGAGGTCGTGGTCGGCACCGCAATCATGCGGATCGGCGAGAACAGCCGCACGGTCGCCACGGCGGTCGGCGATCGCCTTCGGGAGATCAATGCCTCGCTGCCGCCCGACGTGATCGTGCAGCCGGTCCTGGACCGCACCGAACTCGTCAATGCGACCATCAGGACTGTCGCCCGGAACCTGGGCGAAGGCGCCTTGCTGGTCATCGTCGTGCTGTTCGCGTTGCTCGGAAACTTCCGCGCCGCGCTGATCGCTGCCATGGTGATCCCGGTTTCCATGCTGCTGACCAGCTTCGGCATGCTCAGGACCGGCGTTTCGGCGAACCTGATGAGCCTTGGCGCGCTGGACTTCGGCCTGATCGTCGACGGCGCCGTCATCATCGTCGAGAACGCGCTGCGGCGCATTGCCGAGGCACAGCATCATGGCCGCCGCCTGCTCACCGTAGAGGAGCGCCTGGCCACGGTCGCCACGGCTGCGCGCGAGATGATCCGGCCCTCGGTCTATGGGCAGGCGATCATCATTCTCGTCTACGTTCCGCTGCTCACGCTCACCGGTGTCGAGGGCAAGACGTTCGTGCCGATGGCGCTGACGGTCATCATGGCGCTGGCCTTTGCCTTCGTGCTCTCGCTGACGGCGGTGCCTGCGGCGATCGCGATCTGGCTCTCCCGCCGCGTGGAGGAAAAGGAAGGCCGGATCATGACCTGGCTCAAGGCGCGCTACGAGCCGGGCCTCGACAAGGCGATGAAGCGGCCGACGATGACGGTGGGTGTCGGCGTGGCTGGCTTCGCCGTGGCCATCGCCGCGTTCATGGGGCTGGGACAAGTGTTCCTGCCGCAGCTCGATGAGGGCAACCTGCTGATCCAGGCGCTGCGCATTCCGGCCACCTCGGTGCAGCAGAGCCAGGCGATGCAGATACCGATCGAGCGGATGATGTCGCGGCAGCCGGAAGTGCAGTTCGTCTTTTCGAAGACGGGCACGGCCGAACTCGCATCCGATCCGATGCCGCCCAATGCCACCGACATGTTCGTGATCCTGAAACCGCGCGATCAGTGGCCGGACAAGCGCCTTGCCAAGGACGAACTCGTCGCTCGTCTCGAAAAGGCGCTGAACGAATTCCCCGGCAATGCCTACGAAGTCACGCAGCCCATCCAGATGCGCTTCAACGAACTGATCGCAGGCGTGCGCGGGGACATCGCGGTCAAGGTCTTCGGTGAAGACTTCGGCGCCATGAATGCCACGGCCGAGAAGATCGCCGGGGTGCTGCGCCGGACCCGGGGCGCCACTGACGTCAAGGTCGAGCAGACCACGGGCCTGCCCATGCTCGACATTCGCGTCGATCGCGATGCCATGTCCCGCCTCGGCGTGACCGCGCAGGACGTGCAGGACATCGTCACCGCCACGCTGGGCGGCCGCGAGGCTGGCATGATCTTCGAGGGCGATCGCCGTTTCCCGGTGGTGATCCGCCTGTCCGAAGCCCAGCGCGCCGATATCGGCCTGCTGCGGCAGGTGCCGGTGCCGGTGCCTGGCGGGCGGTTCGTGCCGCTTGCCAGCGTTGCCGATATCGGGATCGCGGAAGGCCCGAACCAGATCAGCCGCGAGAACGGCAAGCGCCGCGTGGTGGTCCAGGCCAATGTGCGTGGCCGCGATGTCGGCAGCGTGGTGGAAGATGCCCGGGCGGCGATTGCCGGCGAGGTCCGTCTTCCCCCGGGCAGCTATCTGGAATGGGGCGGCCAGTTCGAGAATCTCGCCTCCGCCAGGGAGCGTCTGCAACTGGTGATCCCCGCCTGCTTCGCCCTGATCCTGCTGCTGCTCTACGGGGCGCTTGGCTCGATCCGGGACGCGGCGATCGTGTTTACCGGGGTGCCGATGGCATTGGTCGGGGGAGTATTGCTCCTGTTTGCACGGGGTATGGATTTCTCCATAGCCGCGGCCGTGGGCTTCATCGCGCTGTCGGGGATCGCGGTGCTTAACGGCCTGGTCATGGTCTCGTCGATCCAGGACCTGATGCGCCAGGGCACGGAGCGCGCCGCGGCCGCGCGCATCGGCGCGCTCCAGCGCCTGCGACCCGTGGTCATGACCGCGCTCGTCGCCAGTCTCGGCTTCGTGCCGATGGCGCTGGGCAGCGGAGCGGGGGCGGAAGTGCAGAAGCCGCTGGCCACGGTCGTGATCGGCGGGTTGCTCTCGGCAACCCTGCTGACGCTTTTCGTGCTGCCCACGCTCTACGCCCGCTACGGCCGCAACGACCTTCCGGCCGAGGAAGGTCGCGGCGATCCGCCCGGTTCGGACGGATCGGCCCCATTCCCGTGAACGGTTTCGGCGCCGGTGTCGCAGCCGGCGATGCCACGGTGCATGGCGGACCTATCCGGCGACTTCCGATGGTCGTAGGACGTCGGTAGGACGTCTGGCGATCCGCCGATTCCAGCGCCGCGTCGGCCCTCGGGATTTTCCGATGTGCTGCTGCGGGAGGCCTTGCGCTAGGACAACCCGCCGGGCGACCAGGCATCCAGAAGTTCCCGCGCGCCCTTGCCGGGGCGCGGGAGCGGCGCAAGCTCACCGGCTCGGGACAAGGAACCTGAACGATGTACGCAGTCATCTTCGTTGGAGGCTCGAAAGCGTTCGCAGGCATGATCCCGGTCCGGGAACCGCAGCTATGCTGATCCTGGGCCATGCGCTTGTTCAGGCGGCGGCGCTGGCGGCTGTCATGCCCGCACTTCCCGCGGACGGGCAGCCGGAACCGTCCGGCGCGGAAGCCTCGGCCGGGCATGGCGATAGCGCGGCCTTGCCGGCCGATCCGCCCGCGCCCGCCGCCCCCGTGGCCTTGCCTGAAGAGGACGCAAAGCCCCCGGCGAAGGACGGGGTTCTCAAGTTCGGCGTGGGCATTCGCGGGCGGGTGGACGTGCGGTTCAACGATGTCGACGGGTCGGGCTCCCGGCGCACGTCGACTCACTTGTCGTTCGATACGGTGATCCTGAAGCTCGACTACGATTCGTCCACGTTCTTCGGGGCCGCCGAATATCGTTTCTACGGCGGCAGTTTCATCTACAGCCGCAAGAACGGCTATGACGGTTATCCCGGCGAAGTGAACTTTCCCGCCTACGCCTACATCGGCGCGAAGCTCTCCGCGACGGACAAAGTGACCCTGGGCCTGCAACCGGTGCCCTTCGACGACCGCTACTGGGGCAATTCCTGGTACAACAGCCTGGGCTTCGTCTACGGGCTTGAGGAAGTCTACGATGTCGGGATCAGCTACGGCCATTCGGGCGAAAAGCTCTCGTTTGCCGCCGGCCTCTTCCCCACGACGGGACCGGCCGTGATGGGCCAGGGCCGGGACAGTGCCCGCTACAGCGTCAACATCGTGCGCGGCGATTCCTATCTGCCCGATTCCTCGGACAATGCAGAGCGGAACATCGTTGCAGGCAGGGTGCAATATGCCCTTGCCGCCTCGGATCACGGGAAGCTGACGCTGACAGGGTCGGCGTGGCTTTCGGACGTGCACAACTTCGACACGGGCAAGGAAGGCTCGCGGCGCGCCTATGCCCTCAGCCTGACCGACGAAACCACGGCGCTGCGCAAGAAACTGCTGGTGGCCCGGCAAGCCATCAATCCCGCCAATGCCGGCCGCAGCGACCTGATCGCGGTGGGCGACTACGATTCCTCGTACAATATCGCCGCCAGGAGCACGATGGCCTTTGGCGAACTGAGCCATCCGATCGAGACGGGGCGCTTCCCGTTCAAGATCAATCTCTACGGCAGCTATGCCCGCGTCTTCAAGGATGCGAAGGGCTTCGCCGATACCCAGCGCTTCAATCTGGGCGCCTTCTGGACTGACAAGGCGAGCGGACGCATTCGCGTCTGGACGGAAATGCTGGTCGGCCGCAACGATCCCTATGTCGGCGCCGGCCAGTTCGTGTCCGGCGGCGCGCAAGGCGGGGACGACCGCTGGAAGACTTCCCTGCTGATCATGGCGGGATATTATTTCTGATCGGGCGAGGCAGTCTTTCCGGTCTCAGCCATCTCCCTATCGTTGCACCGGCGGAAGTGCGCCGCCGCCTGCCTGATCGGAGGCCACCTGCAGGCGGCCGCCTTCGGTAAGGGCACGGTGGTCGATCTTCATCGCCGGCAGCGAAGCACCGTTCCACGTCGCGGTCTGGCTCTTGCCGGTGCTGTGCCTTTGCTCGATCCTGAAGGGAGCGCCGCCTTGAGGATGCACGGTCGCCTCCGGAAACGCGGGGGTGGTGACGACGTACTCCGGCTTGCCGGGCGTCAGGGGGTAGAGCCCCAGGGATGCCCAGACATACCAGGCTGCCATGCCGCCGGCATCGTCGTCCATGCCGTCGGCATAGCCGACGGGATCGAGTGCGAAGCTGCGTCCGTGCCAGGGCCGGGGGCGTTTGCCGGCATTGGTGTACCAGTGGTCGATGGGGCTATCGAGGATCTCGCGGACCAGCGACGCGGTCCGGGCGGGCTGGCCCGCGGCGGAGAACAGGAACGGCGCCTGGATGTCGGGCTGGTTGGTCATGTTGAACAGCCCCTGGTCGAAGAAGCGGCCGAGTTCGCAGCCGAAACGGGCGCGCCCCAGTTCCTGGTCGATCATCCAGTCGAGATCGAACACGGGGGCCCAGCGATATTGCCACAAAGTGCCCTGATAGAGCCCTCGCGCCTTCACCACGTCGGAATCGGGCGCGACTTCCTTGAACACGCGCTGCCACATGGTCCGGTAGCGCAGCGACCGTTCGTGCAGGCTGGCCGCGAGCGGGCGGTTGCCGATGTCGCTTGCCAGTTCGGCGGCGGCCCAGATGTCGTAAGCCGTCTCGATCTGCTGGTCGGGCGCCTCGTTCGGAAGCGCGTCGAGTTCCTTTATCATCAGCGGAAGGATCTCCGCCGCGTCGAAGCCGCCGATTCCCTTGCGGCGGAAATCGAGCAGGGCGACACCGGCGTGTTCGGTACGCACGGTGATGAACGGTTCGTTCTGCGTGCTCCACTGCGCCTTGCCCGCCAGGTAGAGTTCCGCGAGCGACGCGGCGATGTCCTCGGACCTGACCGGATCGAGAAGCGCGATCAGCGGCAACTGCGTGCGATAGTTGTCCCAGATCGCCCAGCCCGAATAGCGATGATGGCCGCGCGGTGTGCGGTGCAGGGTGCCGTCCGATTGCCGGTAGCGGCCATCCGCGTCGTCGATCCTCGCGGGGGTCTGAAGGACGCGGAAAAGGTGAGTGTAGAACAGGCGTGCGCGCTCGCCGCTGCCCGGCACTTGCACCCGGGCGAGTTCGCGCGCCCACTCCGTCCGCGCCTCGCGCCTGACGTGTTCGAGGGACCGATGCGCCGCGCCTCTTTCCAGCACGCGCCGTGCGGAGCGCGAGTCCACGACCGACAGCCCGGTGCGCATTTCGACGCGATCGCCGGCCCTGACGGCAAAATCGTAGGCCTGCCGCTCGTCACCGAGTGAAATCGGGGCGACCTTTACCGCCTGGCCGTTACGGCTGAGCGCGCCGGCGAAGGACAAGTGATAGACGCCCTGGTCGCACACGGTTCCGGCGGACATGCTGCCGCGCATGTCGCCGGCCTTGCGCTTCTGCCATTGCGCGCTGTGGCGCTTGGTATAGCTGTGCCGCGGATCGAGCACGACGCGGATGGTTCCGGAACGCGGCATGGTGAAGCGCGAGATTCCCACCGCGCCTGCGGCGGCGAGATCGGCGCGAATGCCGCCGCCGTAGCGCACGCTGTACCAGCCCGGTCCGGCCTGTTCGGACGCCTTGTCCATGGCCCAGGGCGCCGTGTCCCCCGCGTAGCCGACCGAGACGAGCAGATCGCCCCCGCCGCCGCCGCAGCCCACCCCGACGGCGCGGGTATGGGAGAAGCCGAGGAGATGGTCCGCCTGGTAGTCGTAACCGGCATGCTGCGCCGGCACCGTATCGGGAGACAGCTGCACCATGCCGAACGGGCCGGTCGCGGCGGGCGTCAGCTGGCCGTGATCGCCTGACGTCCCGACGAAAGGATCGACCAGGTCCACCGGAGCGGGCGCTTCATCGGCCCAGGCCGGCGGGCAGAGCAGCCCGATCCCGAGGGGGCAGATCCAGAAGCGTAGCTGCACGGCAAGCCTGCCGGTCTTCATCATCGTCAAGGTGTGTTCCTGAACAGGGAAAGCGGGATCGCGCGGCCCATGACTTCATAGCCGCCGTTGCCGGGATGGAGGTGATCCCCGGAATCGTAACGCCGCTGGACCATGGGCGGGCTGGACGTGTCGCGCAAGGCTGCGTCGAAGTCGATCACGGCATCGAATTCGCCCGCGCCGCGGATCCAGGCATTGGCGCTCTGGCGGGTCTCTTCCATCTCGCGGGTGAAAGCCTTCCAGCCGAAGCCCGGCGTGATCGTGCCGCCGTAGATGCGGATGCCTTTCGCGTGGGCAGCCGCGATCAGCCTCCTGTACCCGGCGATGAGGTCGGACGCTCCGAGCGCCGGTTCGCCGGGCAGAGTGGCGCGCCAGATGTCGTTCACGCCTTCCAGCACGATCAGGTGGCTGACACCGGGCACCGAGGCGACGTCGCGCATGAAGCGGTCCACCGCGGCGGTCCCGCGGCCTTCGCGCAGCAGACGATTGCCGCTGATCCCCATGTTGACCACGCCGCACCGCGGCCCCGAGCGACTGTCGACTAACCTTCTGGACAGCACGCCGGGCCAGCCCCGCCAGTCCGGACGGGTGCCGCGCGCACCTTCGGTTATGGAATCGCCCAGCGTGACGATCGTGCAGGCCGCGGCGGGGTTATGGACGGCCAGCTGGGTGACCAGCGGGCGCAGCTTGGCGGGTTGCAGCGCGGTGCCTTGCGCATCGACGGTGCCGGGAGCGAACGCCGCCGGGAATGCCGCATTGCCGGCCACCGCGGTGCTGGGGCCGGATGTCACGATTTCCACCAGCAGGTCCTCGCCCGCCGTCACGGGGAAGTCGCTGGAGAGCGTCTCTGTCACCTGGCCGCCCGCTATGATCGCGCCGCCCCCCGCGGGAAAGGCCAGGGGCCTGCGGCTCGCGGCCGCGAGCGCGAAGCCTTCCGCTCCGGCTGCACGGGCAATCGAGATCGCTGCGATGTGCAGGCTTCGGGCGCCTTGCGGGTTGCTCAGCTCCAGCCGCACCGCGTCCCCCGTCTGGCTGGCGCGGATGCGATAGCGATAAGTGCCTTCCTGGTTCTCGGTCTTGACGCTGCCTGTCGCAGGAGAGGTGGCATAGCCCCAGGCCCCCGCCCAGCCTTCGTCGGCGGGCCGGGCGTGCTCCTGGCTCGTGGCCGCCGCGGCAGCCGCGGCGAGAGGGGCGGCAAGAGCCGGGACGAGCCAGGCGGCGGCCATCAGGCGCTTCATGTTCGGTCCCTTCAGAACTTGAATCGCAGGGCGGCGGAATAGACGCGGCCTTCGAAATAGACGCGGTCGGTGAAGGCCTTGGTGCCCCAATAGGCCCGCTGCGGGCGATTGAGCAGGTTGGTGCCGTCCACCGTCAGCGAGAGGTTGCGGTTGAAGTTGTAGGTTGCCGAGGCCGCCAGGCGTGAGATCGGGTACCAGTTCAGGCTCCTGGAGGGATCGGTCAGATTGTAGCTGAGCGTGAAGTCGCTGCGCCAGGACCAGGCGACTTTCGCGCGGAACCGGCCGTCATCGTAGAACAGGCTGGCATTGTAGCTGTGCTTCGAGATGCCGGCCGTCTGCCCCTTGAAGGCGGCGGTCACCTCCGTTGCCGGGAGGTTCTGGGCGGAATCGATATATGTGTAGTTCGCCGAGGCGCCGAAGTGCCGCAACAGGCCCGGTGCGAAGTCGAAGAAGGTGTTCGCGCCCACTTCCACGCCCTTGATATATCCGTCGCCCGCATTGACGTACTTGGTCACGTCGACGGTTCCCAAGGCGCCGGGGATCGCATCGTCTTCCACCGTCGTCTTGACGATGTAGCCCGTCACGTCCCGGTAGAATCCGGCAAGCGAGATGGAGCCCGTGCGGCCGAAGTAATATTCCAGCGACAAGTCCCAATTGGTCGAGCGCACCGGTTTCAGGTCCGGATTCCCCGAAGTGGCGATGCCGGTGTAGTCGCCCGACGCGCTCTGGACCTGCACGAGTGCCACGGTGGGATTGAGGTTGGCGAAGTCTGGCCGGCTGAATGTGCGCGTCCAGGCGCCTCGAAGCTGCAGTTCGGGCGTGAAATGCACGATCGCCGTGATCGCGGGGTCCACGTCCACGTAGTTCTGCCGGCCGTGGATCGGCGCGTATCGGGTAATGGTGCCGCCGGTCGTCGGGGTGTTTTCGCGAATGCTCTGGGTGCCGTCGATGGAGAGCCAGGTGTTCACCACGCGCAGGCCCGCCACGCCGTCGACCGGCATGCCCGCCAGTTCGAAGCCGTACTTGAACTGCCCATAGGCCGCGAAGCTCTGTTCCTTGCCGTCGAAGGCGGCAAGCGGATCGTAAGCCGGGCGGCCGTCGTCGGTGAAGTAGCCGGGCTTGAGCGTGCTCACGTAATCGTTGAGCGCGATCACGTTCGCTTCGCTGTTGAGATAAGTGGCGTCATAGCCGACCCAGCCCGGGGGGATGGCCGCATCGTCCCCGCCCGGGCGGCGCGACAGCACGGCGGGCGTCTCTCCGCCCGGAAAGGCGGACATCGGCAGCTTGAGCGCGTTCAGGTCCACCAGCCCGGTGCCCGAACGATATTCGGCGGTGCGGCGGGCATAGCGAAAGCCCGTCTTGAAGGCGCGAAAGAAGCCGGTGCCGGTATCGAGTTCCAGGTCCGTGCGCCATTGCAGGCCCTTGCCCTTTTCCCGCTGGCGCGTGTCCGAATAGGCGCGGACATGGAACTGGTCGATATCACCCAGTTCGGCAGTCGGGTAAGCATAGGACAGCCCGCCCCATTTGCCGTCGCTCTGGAAGGTCGCGTCGATGACCGGCGCCTGGTTGAACCCGAGCAGGAACAGCTGCTGGTCCGTCTCGATCCGCGATGTGGTATAGACCGCGCTGGTGGTCAGCGCGGCGATGCCCGACTTGAAGTCGGCGCCGAATTCGATCTGGGTCGTGTCCAGCAACTGGCGCGTGTGGTTGGAGCGGGCACCCGAGTTGGCCGTTGCGGTGAAGCGGGCGCTCTTGACGATCTGGGTGTCCTCTACCAGCTCGACATTGCCGAGAGCGGTGTTCGCCGCGATGTTCGTCTGGAAATCGGTATCGGTGTAAGTGTTGTCGTCCGTGACATTGGTGGCGCGCAAGTGCATGCCGAAGTTGTAGGCAGGGCGCCACTGGATCTCGCCGGTCAGGACCGGGCGCTCGTAGTGGCCCTTGGGGTTCTTGGCGAGGATGCCGGTCGGCAGGCTGTAGCCGGCGGGGGTAGTCTGCGGGCCCAGGCTTTCGCGATACGATTCGTAGTAGTCCCGCCGCGTATAGCTGGCGTTGACGAGCACGCCGATTTCGCCCGCCCCGGTATCCCAGTTCCCCGCGACGAGCACGTCGCCGTTGTACATCAGCTTGTCGGCCTGATCGTCGTAGCTGCCGCGCAGGGTGGCCGCGACGCTGATGCCCTTCCTGAAGTCCAGGGGCTGGCGCAGCTGGACGTCCACCGCGCCGCCGATGCCGCCTTCGATCAGGTCGGGCGTCAGGGCCTTGTAGACTTCCATCGAGCGGATCAGTCCGGCCGGATAGCTGTTGAGCAGAGTGCGCCGCGATACGCCCGTATAGGCTTCCTGGCCGTTGATGGTCGTCACCACGCTGGAGATCCCGCGAATGGTGATGGCCTGGCCTTCGCCGCGGTTGCGGAACACCTGCACGCCGGGCAGGCGGGCGAGCGCTTCGGTGGCGCTGTTGTCGGGCAACTGGCCGATATCTTCGGCGGCGATGGCATCGACGATCGCGTCGGACTTGCGCTTGATGTCGCGGGCGGTGCTCAGGCTGGCGCGAAAGCCGGTGACCACGATGTCATCCGCGGCGGCGGCATCGCTGGGAACCGGCGCGCGCGCCTCGCTCAGCTTCACGCGGCGCAGGACGATCCGCGCACCGTCGTCGGCGGCCACTTCCAGGCCGGTGCCCGCGATCAGCAGGCGCAGCGCGGCGCGGGCATCCATGGGGCCTTTCACGGCGCGGCTGCGCAATGCTTCCAGGCCCTCGCCCGGCGCCACGATCTGGATCTGCGCCTGCCTGCCCAGCGAGGCTATCGCGCTCGCCAGCGGCTGGGCGGGAATGTCGAACTGGCGCTGCTGGGCAAGCGCAGGCGTGGCAATGGCACAGGCGACGACAGCCATGCCGCAGCCGGAAAGAAGTCTCGAATGCATGAGTAACGATCCCCACCAGCGGCGCGTCTGCCGCTTTCGAGGGCTAGATGCGAGGCCGCCGACGATCCTCCATCCCCAGGCGATTTTATTTTCGCGACAGCACGACGGCATCGTCGCGCTCGGTCAGCCGCAGGCCGTGGGCGAGGGCGGCGGCCTGCGCGAAGCCCTTGGGATCGCTCGTGGAAAAGACGCCCGCCATTTTCAGGCCGGCCACCTGGGGATCGTCGATGACGATCCGGCGGTCCGAATAGAGGGCATATTGGCGCGCCGCGTCGCCCAGCGTCAGCCCGGTAAGGTCCATCTCGCCGCGTTGCCACAGGCCCAGGCGGTCGACTTCGCCCACCGAAAGCTGCTCCCGCGTGATCGCGCCTTGCGCAGGTACGGTCATGCGGTCGCCCGCAGCCAGCAAGGCCGGTGGCATGCCCTTCGCCTGCACTTCCACGCGGCCTTCGCGCACGATGACCGCCACTTCGCCAAGCTCCGAAAGGTGGACCAGGAAGCTCGTCCCGACCACCCGGATCCGCACCGGCCCCGCTTCGACGATGAAGGGGCGGGAAGTGTCCTTGGCCACGTCGAAATTCGCTTCCCCGGCCAGCATGCTGATCCGGCGTTCCAGCGGCTTCATCGCCACCGAAACTTCGGTTCCGGCATTGAGCGTGACGGCGGATCCATCCTCGAGCGCGGTGCGGCGCACGGTGCCCTTGTCTGCCGTTAGGCTGGTGCTTCCGGCCAGCCGGTCCAGGCCCAGGGCCACCAGGAGCGATGCCGCCATGGCACCGGCCGCGCCGCCCAGCCATAGCCTGCGGCTCATCACGCGCCGCTCGGAAACGCGCGGGGCTTCGGCCGAGACCTCGGGAATGCCGGTGGCCACCTCGGGAATGTCGCGGTCGACGCCGAGCGCCACGGCGCGCTCGAAATAGGCGTTTGCCGCCATCGCCCGTGCGAAGGCGCCGGCGTGGCGCGGGTCGGCGGCCAGCCAGGCGTCGAGTTCGGCCTGGTCCTGCGGATTCAGCGTGGCGGCATCGACGCGCAGCGCCCATTGCGCCGCGCGCTCGTCAAGCGCGTTCACGCGGTCGGGATCTGTCACTGGTCTCGCTGTCGTCTCGCTGTTCACGCACGCTAGATGACGCATTGCGGACATTTCCGCCACGCCCGATTGCATTTGTCAGGATCGCGAGCGCCTTCACCATGTGTTTCTCGACCGTGCTCTCGGCGATGCCGAGCGCTTCGGCCACCTGGCGCTGGCTCAGGCCCTGGATCTTGCGCATCGTGAAGACTTCGCGGCAGCGGTCGGGCAGGGCGGCGATGGCCGCGGAGACTTGCGACAGTTCCTGGCGGTCCGCAGCGACCCTTTCAGGCGTCGGGGCGTCTTCCGGGATCTCCAGGAACTGTGCGTTGGCTTGCACGTCGATGGTCACGATCCTGGCGCGGCGCAGCGATTGCAGCACGACGGACTTGGCCACTTCGAACATATAGGTTCGCGCATTGCGAATGTGGTCCACCCGCTCGATCGAGGCGAGGATCGCGTAGGTTTCCTGGACGACATCGTCCACTTCCAGCCCCGCGGACGCCGTGCGCGCGGACAGCCACTGCCGCAGGGCAGCTTCATGCGGGAAGACATTGCGTCCCAGCCAGACGGCGCGTTCACGGGAAAAGGACATCGACGCCGCGACTATCCGGGCTGCATGACAATTTGGATACAGCGGCGCCCAAGGATGAAAGTTCTCTCCGGCATGGCGGATAGATGGGCGCGCCGCATCTAGCAGGCGGCCCAGGCGCTCGCAGCCCCGATCCCTGCAGCGAAAGGCCGATGCTGACACCGTTCGGTCGGGACACCGGAGGACCAATGGCGAAATTCAGAATATGGCTGCAAGCGGCGCTGGGCATGGCGTCTGTTTCGCTTGTGGCGACCACGAGCGCTGCCCATGCCTGGACAAGGACCGGCCACGCCGCGATCGGCTTCGTCGCGGAAGCCAAGCTCAAGACCGACAACCGCGAGGTCTGGAACAAGCTGGCCGAGATTCTGGACGGCGCCGAATTCTACGATGAGGCGGTCGCGGGCTGGGCGGACGATGTCCGTACCGCGCACCCCGAGCTTATCCATACCGTGCGCATTCCCGTGCTGGGCGCCGTGCCCTCGGCCTCGGACCCGGCCTGCATCGCCGACCAGCCCGAGGTCAGCTGCGCCGACAAGGCCATCGCCCATTACGCCGCCGTTCTGAAGGATGCGAACAACCCCCGGCAGCAGCGGCTGGAGGCGCTGAAGTTCATCCTGCACCTGGTGGGAGACCTGCATCAGCCGCTCCATGGGTCGGAGCCCGGCGGCGCGCAGGACAAAGTGCTGATCCCCGGAGGAATACTCAACGTGGATGCCAATGGCGCGGCTCTGGCCAGCGACGTTCATGCGGTTTGGGACTACGCGATCATCAAGCGGCATGGCCTGACCGCGGTGCAACTGGGCCGGCAATTGTGGGACGATGCCACGCTGGCGCCGCCCACCGGCCTGACGCCGCGCGACTGGGCCGTGGAAAGCCGGAACCTGGCGAAGAAGTACATCTTCCTCGATCCCGTGACGCCCAGTGCCAACGACGCCTACAAGGTCCTGGCATGCGGCGGCCGCACGGGGATCGCGTGCCCGGCAGCGGCCAGGACGATGCCTGCCGACTACGAGACGAAGAACTATTACCTCGTCTCCTATCGGCTCAAGCAGGCAGGGCTGCGGCTGGCCGAATATCTGGTGAACTTGATGGGGACCTGACCGGCTGGCGCGAAAGACCTTCGGCCTCCCGATGGGGCCGGAGGTCTGTGCTCCGCCTGGAGCGGCCCGTCGCCTCAGGAAGCGGTGTTCGGCCCCGAACCCAGGCTTGCCGCGATCTCCTGTTCGGCCGCGGTCGCTTCGGCGATGAGCTGGCGCAGGGCCTTTGCGGTGTCTTCCAGAAGACCCGCGCCAAGCGGGCGCTCCCCGTTCACAAACCGCCGGATCGCGCGCTCGTCTATGCCGAGGCGGCGGGAGAAAGCGGTGGTGCCGCCGAACAGCTGGACGCAATAAGCAAAGTGTTCACGTTG
This sequence comes from Novosphingobium sp. PhB55, assembly GCF_004368805.1. NCBI lineage: Bacteria > Pseudomonadati > Pseudomonadota > Alphaproteobacteria > Sphingomonadales > Sphingomonadaceae > Novosphingobium > Novosphingobium sp. PhB55. The sequence goes on from NZ_SODQ01000004.1 coordinate 17,844, forward strand.
CTCGTCGATCGAAGATTCTGCCATTTTACCTGCCTGTTGGTTCGCTGGTCTTGCCATAGGCGATCTTGCGCGCGAGGCAAATGGCGCCTGCTCGCGCGGCTTTCACCGGATGTCACCGCACTCTCGGGTGCCGGCATGGCAGCCCTTTCAGTTGCCGTCCGCATCGACGGTGAACACCATGGGCTTGCCGCGAGACGTGGGTTCCCAGCCGGCCTCAAGCGCGGCGCGGATGCCCCGCGAGACGATCGCGTCGCCGATCTGGAGGCGTCCGCGCTGCATGCCCTTCATCAGGCGTTTCGGCGGGGGGAACTCCAGCAAGGCGCCGCGCTGCGTGTTCTTGCGCTGCAATGCAACGGTCATGCCTCTCCAGCCGTCGAAGTCGTCCCACTGCGGCTCGCTGCGCAGCTCCCATTCATATTGAAGTCCATCGACCTCGACGATACCGGCTAGCTTGTTGGTCATGCCGGTACGCCTAGCAGGTCTCGGCCGGCAAACCACCTGCCGATCGGCGGTGGCGAACAACATTTCCGGACGAGGCCGCTATTCGCCGCAAGGCCCGGGCCGCTCGCCTGCGGGAGTTCGCGGCCGAGGGGGCGCGGCGCGCGATGTCCGCGAAAGCCCGGTCAGGCTCTCGCGGACATCGTATCATCGCCGCTTCCGCCCGGACGAGGCGCCTGGGCTCAATAGGCCGCCGACAAGGTCAGGAACCACTGGCGCGGTGCGATGGGATAGGCCGAATAGCTGTTCGTGGCCGATCCGATCGAGAGCGTCGACACGCCCTCCTTGTCCGTCAGGTTGGTGACGTTGAGCGCGAGTTCCACCTTCTTGAGCGGCAGGACACCGTCCGGAACCCGCCCGGCGACGCGCAGCGAGGTCAGGAAGTAGGAGGAAACGCTGGCGTCGTTGGTGAAGGTGGCGAAGCGGCGGCCGACAAAGTCCCCGATCGCCTGCACCTCGAACGGACCGACATTCAGCGTCGCCACCGTCTTGTTCATCCACTTGGGCGTGCCGGGCAGCTGCTTGCCGCAAGTCGGCACGATCCCGCCCGTGACGATGTAGCCGCCGATGCAGGTGTCAGTGGCCGCACCGATGCCCTGCGCGGTGGAAGTGTAGTCGTTCTGGTACTTGGACAGGTTGTACGAGATCGCATTGTAGAGCGAGAACACGTTCCCGATCCGCAGCGTGACGGCCGCGTCGACGCCGTCGGTCTTCACGTCGCCGACATTCACCAGGGTGGAGGTGCCGCCGGTGATGCCGCTGCCGGCGATCCCGCCCGGATTGGTCGGGATGGCGAGCAGGCGATTGCTGAAATCGACGTGATAGTAGTTGATCTGCGCCTGAAGCGCCCAGCCGTTGGAGAAGCTGCGGCTGGTGCGCAGGCCCGCTTCGTACGTCCAGCTGGTCTCGGGCTTGCCCTCGTCGGCGAAGGCGTCGAACGCGGCCTGGCTGCCGGTGAACCAGGGACCGCCGCCGCCGGCGAGATAGGCCTGATACTGGCGCAGGTTCTTCTGGACGTTGAAGTAGACTTGCTCGTGCCCGTTGAAGTCATAAGTCGCGCCGAAGGCCGGCAGGAACCAGTTCTTCGTATTGATCTTGCCTTCGGGCAGGGCGGTGGTCCCGCCCAGCGAGCCGAGGCGCGGCTGCACCGGGAAGCGGCCGCTGGCCCACTGCGCGCTGGTCTTGACGCCGCCCTGGACGAGCAGCGCGTCAGTCACCTGCCAGGTGTCCTGGAGGTGGAGCTGCAACTGCTTGATTCGCGCCTCGCCCTGATACTGAGTGAACAGCGGGTCCATGACATCGCGGGGGCGGACATAGGGCGTGCTCAGCGAGGGATCGGAAACCGGCACGGCGTACCAGCGGCGCCACTGGGTGGTGCTGTTGTGCTCGAACCAGCCGCCGAATTCGATCTTGTGGCTGCCGAGTTCGACGCTCGCTGCAGAGATCACGCCGAAGCGGTCGATGCGGTATTCGGTCGTGCGGGTAATCATGCCGGAGCCGCCGGTCGCGGCCAGCAGTGCGGCGCCGGATGCGGCCGCCTGGGCGGTGGTCAGCGCGGTGCAGGCGGTGGGGCGGATGCCGTTGCCATTGGCGCCGAAGCGGCAATTGGTGGGCAGGCTGGCATAGTTCGGATCGAGATAGGCCTGCGCCGTGGTGATCGACTGGCCGAGCGGGCCGGCCACCACGCCGGCGCCGTCGTTGTGGTGATAGTAACCCGTGGTCGACCAGGTGATCTTGTCCGAAAGGCGGGCATCGTAGCGCACATAGCCGAGATAGTCGGTGCGCTGGGCGTCCGAATAGTAATTGCGGTAATTGCTGCCCTCGGACGCCGGAGAGTTTCCGAGCGGGGTCAGGTAGCTTGTCCGATAACCGTCGAAATCGGGATAGAAGAAGGGCTTGGTATAAGGGGTATAGAGCTGGACCGGGGTGGCCGTGCCGCCTGCCGAAGGCTTGAAGAACACGGTCGCATCCTCGTTCGGCTGCGTCATGTCGTTGTAGTCGAAATAGAGCGTCAGCTTGCCGGCATCGCTGTCGTGCACGAACTTCGCATTGGCCTGCCAGCCCTTCTGGATGCCGTCGAAGTCCCAGGCCCGCGCCCTCTGGCGGACGCCCGAGATATAGCCCGAATTCCCGCCGCCGATGTCGCCGCTGTCGACCCGCAGATAGGTGCGCGAGGTGCCGTAGCTGCCAACGGTCTGCGCGCCGCGAATGCCGAATTCGGCCTGGGGATCGGAGGAGAAGGTCTCGACCGTACCGCCGAGGTTGCTGTTCGAGGGTGTTGCCAGGTCGCCCGCGCCGGTGGCCACGACCACCCGGCCGACGTTCTCGGAAATGACCGCGCGCTGCGGGGACAGGCCGTTGTAGTTGCCGTAGCTCTGGTCGCCCAGCGGGATGCCGTCCATGGTGTAGCCGAGCTGGTTGCCGGCAAATCCGTGGACGAAGATCTGCGCGTTCTGCTCGTTGTTCCCCCAGGGATCGGCGGTGATGTAGAGGACGCCGGGCAGGGTCTGGATCGCCTTCAGAGGCGAGACGCCGGGCAGGATCTTCTGGATTTCGACTTCGGAGATCGCCGTGGCGGAGCGGGTGGTCTTGGCGCCGGTGACGATGATCGCGCCGTTGCTCTCGCCCGCGTCGACGTCTGCGCTTGCCGAAGGGGCCTCGTCACGCGCCATCGCTTGCGCCGCGGAGCACAGAGCGAGCGCGGTACCGGCGAGCATTGCGCAGCGCACGGCCCTGGAGGCCGATGGAATTGCCGTCATCTGATTGTCTTCCCCAAACCTTGCTGCCGGTGCGTTCACCGAGCGACAGGTCGGTTAGCCAAGCGACGTGGCGGTTTGACTTACCTTTGGTGACAGTAAGGTTTCAGTACCGGGCGCGGCTATATCCGGTGAAGGCAAGGCGAATGGTGGGAATGGCGGCTTTGGATCAGAAAAGCCGCCTTAAGCCAGTGGGCCTATGCGCCGGGCTGGTGTGTAGATGGCCTGACCTGTTCAAAAATGAAGGAAAAATTGTTCCAGAACGAGCGGCCCTTTAATAGGTAGTACGCGACTTTCCTCTGGCAATTAAGTTGGCCTCTGTTTCGTCTCGCTCGGCCCTTGCGCGCGGGGGCCGCTGCCGCGATTTCCGGATTATACCTCGCAGGAACAGGGAAGCGGCGCTAAAGGCGGCGCATGGAAATGCGTCTGTGAGTGCCAAGGATCCCTGCATATCGGTGTGCCAGTTCGACGGTAAGTCGGGTTGGTGCCGTGGATGCGCCCGTACCCTCGAAGAAGTGCGCAAGTGGCGCAAGCTGCAGCCCCATGGCCGCAAGTCGATCGAGCGCGAACTTCCGCGCCGGTTGCAACGCCTTGCGGCGCGCGACCGTGGGTGAAGGCGTGCTTCGGCGCGGCGGTTTTTCGCAGAGGACAGGGAACGGCCTCTTCGCCGGAGCGCTTCCCCGTCACGCGCCGCGATTTGCAACCGTGCAGCGCCGGGCAGCCTGCGGAACGGATGAAGAGCCTTTTTGATGACCGAACCTTGTGATTTCGAAGCTGCCCGTCTCGAGGCCCTGGCGCGTTACGACGTGCTGGATTCGCCGCGCGAAAAGGCCTTCGACGAAATCGCGGAGCTGGCAGCTGCGATTTGCGGCACGCCTATCGCTGTCGTCAATTTCGTGGGCGAAGGGCGCCAGTTCTTCAAGGCGGAAGTGGGCCTTGGCCTTCGTGAAACGCCCATAGAGACCTCGTTCTGCATCAAGGCCCTGCTGGAAGAAGACTTCCTCCTCGTGACCGATGCCACGCAGGACGCGCGGTTTTCGGACAATCCGCTGGTCATGGCCGAACCGGGCCTGCGGTTCTATGCGGGCGCGCTGCTCAAGACGGAGGACGGCTACCCGGTCGGCACTCTCTGCGTGCTGGACTATGTCCCGCGCGAACTGGATGCCGTGCAGGAAAAGGCCCTGCGGGTCCTTGCCCGGCAGGCGCTGACGGCGCTGGACCTGCGCCGCGCGGCCGCCGTGGCCGAGATGGAGAAGAAACGCCTCCGGCACGCGCAGGAAGCGGGCAAAGTGGGCCTGTTCACGGTAGAGATCGCGCAGGACAGGGTCTACCCGACGCCCGAGCTTTGCCGGCTCTACGGGCTTCCGGTCAAGGCGAGCTACCAGACCTCGGACTTCGAGCAATGCGTCGTTCCCGAAGACCGGGCGCGGGTATCGAGCCTGCACGCCCGCTCTGCGGGGACCGGCGAACTCTCGGTCGACTACCGCGTGAAGGATGCGGCGACGGGAGAAATACGCTGGCTGTCGCGTACCGCCGAATACGAGCGGGATAGCTCCGGCACGCAGGTCGGCTTCGTGGGCGCCGTGCGCGACATCAGCGGGCACCGGGAAATCGTGGCCGCCCTGGCGCGGAGCGAGGAACGTTACCGGGCCTTGTTCGAGGCGCTCGACGACGGTTTCTGCATCATCGAATTCTTCGACGGCCCGCACGGTCCCCTGAGCGACTACGTCCATATCGAGGCGAATTCGGGTTACGAGCGCCAATCCGGCATTGCCAATATCGTCGGGCGCAGCTTGCGGGATCTGGAGCCGGAAGATGCGGAAGGCTGGGCCGAACTTTACGGCGAAGTGCTGCGCACCGGCAAGCCGATCCGTTTCGAGCGCTATTTCCTGGCCGCCGGGCGGCATATCGAAGTGTCCGCCTCCCGGGTCGAACCGGCATCGCTGCGCCAGGTCTCGGTCATGTTCCGCGACATCGAGGCACGGCGCCGGGCCGAAGACGCCCTGCGGGCCAGTGAGGCGATCGCCCGAGAGAACATCGATCGGGTGAATCTCGCCCTGTCCGCAGGCGCGATCATCGGCACCTGGTTCTGGGACATCCCGACGGACAGCTTCACGGTCGATGAAGGTTTCGCCCAGACTTTCGGTTTCGATCCGGGGCAGGACCGCGTGGGACTGAACCTCGCGCAGATCGTGCGTTCGGTACATCCCGACGATCAGGCGCGGCTTTCCGAGGCGATGAACAAGGCCATGGCGGAAGGCGGGGCCTATGCGCATCAGTACCGCGTGCTGCGGGCCGATGGCCGCTATTACTGGATCGAGGCGAACGGCCGCGTCGAAATGGGGCCGGACGGGACGGCGGTGAGTTCGCCGGGCGTGCTTCTCGATATCGAGCAGCGGCGCATGATCGAGGCGGAACGCGACAGCGCGGCCAGCGCGCTGCGTGCGCTCAACGAGACGCTGGAACAGCGCGTCGCCGAGCGTACCGCCGAACTGATGCATGCCGAAGCGCAATTGCGCCAGGCCCAGAAGATGGAAGCCGTGGGGCAGCTGACGGGCGGCCTGGCGCACGATTTCAACAATCTGCTTGCCGGCATATCCGGCGCCCTGGAAATGGTGGGCACCCGGCTCAAGCAAGGGCGGCTGACCGATGTCGACAAGTATCTGGTCGCGGCACAGGGCGCATCGCGCCGCGCCGCCGCCCTGACGCACCGACTGCTGGCGTTCTCGCGGCGGCAGACGCTCGATCCGCGGCCGACCAACGTGAATGCGCTGGTCAACGGCATGGCGGAGCTGATCCAGCGCACGGTCGGGCCGGCGATCCAGGTCGAGACCGTGGGCGCGGCCAGTCTCTGGCCCACGCTGGTCGATCCCGGCCAGCTGGAGAACGCGCTGCTCAACCTCTGCATCAATGCGCGCGACGCGATGCCGCAGGGCGGGCGCATCACCATCGAGACTGCGAACAAATGGCTCGACCGCACGGGCGCGCGCACGCATGACGTTCCCGAAGGGCAATACCTCTCGCTCTGCGTCACGGATACCGGAACCGGCATGACCGCCGACGTGATCGCCAAGGCCTTCGATCCCTTCTTCACGACCAAGCCCATCGGGCAGGGCACCGGGCTGGGGCTGTCGATGATCTATGGCTTTGCCAAGCAGTCGGGCGGGCAGGTCCGCATCTATTCCGAACTGGGCGAAGGCACGACGGTCTGCATCTACCTGCCGCGCCATTACGGCGAGGTCGGCAGCGACCTCGAACTTGCCACGCACACGGCCGATCTCGGCGCCGAAGTGGGGGAAACGGTGCTGGTCGTCGACGACGAGCCGAGCGTGCGGATGCTTGTCACCGATGTCCTCGAAGACCTGGGCTATGCCGTGATCGAAGCGGCGGACAGCGTTTCCGGCCTGCATGTGCTGCAGTCAGACGTTCGGATCGACCTGCTGATCAGCGATGTCGGTCTGCCCGGCGGCATGAACGGCCGCCAGATGGCCGATGCCGGCCGGCAGAGCCGCCCGGACCTGAAGGTGCTGTTCATCACCGGCTATGCGGAGAACTCGGTGATCGGCAACGGTCATCTCGAGCCGGGCATGCAAGTGCTGACCAAGCCTTTCGCGGTGGACACCCTGATATCCCGCGTGCGCGACATCACCGCGGAATGACCTGCGCGCGGGCGGTGAACGGACCTGCCCGCCGCACCATGAATAGAGGCCCCGTAGAGATGCATTCGGCTACGGGGCCTCAGTTTCAGCCTGGTGCGTCTGACCGACACAGACTGACGGCCACATAGCAATCCACCAAGCCGATCCGGACGCGCCTTCATCAGAGGGCGTGGGTCGCAATCGCCCGAAGTGACAGCCAAGCGTTTGTAAGGACTCGATGTTCCGCGGCCTCTCGGAATAGTCAGGGCCATCGGGCGCGCGATCCTTGCGGCGCTGCTTCCCCTGCGCATTTCGCCGCAGCCCCTGCCGATGCCTGCGCGAGCGGGCCGCAACCCATGCCGCGTGCCCGGAAACGATACGTAACCGGCGAGCTAAGCGCCTGAGACTTGCGAAGGCCATTTCCTGCCTCATCCGCATGTTCGAAGGAGATTGATTAGTGGCGACATCCAACACCCTGGCTACCGCGCAGCCGACACCGGACGAGGCTCTGCAGCGCCTGGTGGACGGGAACCGCGCATTCGTTGCCGACCAGCCGTCGCAGTCGGACATCTCGCGCGAGCGCCGTCTTGCGCTGGCCGAGGGGCAGCAGCCCTTCGCGACCCTGGTGGGATGCTCGGATTCGCGCGTCGGCCCCGAGCAGCTGTTCGGAGCGGGTCTTGGCGAGCTGTTCATCGTGCGAACGGCCGGAAACAACGTCGATGCGGCGGGAATGGGTTCCGTGGAGTATTCGGTCAGCGTGCTGAAAGTGCCGCTCATCGTGGTGCTCGGCCACGAGAAATGCGGCGCCGTCGCGGCTGCCGCGGACGTCGTGACCAAGGACGTGCGCTTCCCCGGCAGCATAGGCCGCATGATCGAGCCGATCATTCCGGCGGTGCTGGCAGCCCAGCGCAATGTCGGTGAGGAAAAGCTGGTGGACGTGGCCGTCGAGGAGAATGTCCGCCGCATGGTCGAGCGGCTCCAGACGTTCTCCGAACCGATGCTGATCGAGCCGCAGGAGCGGGGCGAACTCAAGGTCGTGGGCGCGGTGTACGAACTCGCCACCGGCCGGGTGCGCTGGCTCTAAGCCGCCGTCCACCCCGGCAGACGAGAGCCCGACCGCGAAAGTCGGACTCTCGCCGGCATCAAAGAGAGATACGACAGGTTGCCGGTTGAGGCCGATCGGCGGCCTTCCGGCAGCTTCCGGCCCTCGGCAAGGTCTACCTCCAAGCGGCCGTCACCGTTTCGCGCCGCAGGACTTGCGGCCGGCCCTGGCCCAGGCAATGGCGCTGTCGAACAGCTTGCGCCCGGTATCGGTCATGCGGGTGAAGCTGTTGTTTTCCATGCCGATGAACACCCGGCGGGCAGGGGCGAGGTGGTCGTGATCCATCGTCGCCCCGGCCTCGTAGCCGAAAAGGGTCGATTTCTCCGGCTCGCCCGGCCAGGTCATGATGACGTCGGCGCCCAGCCCCGGCTTGCCCCAGCCTGCCGGTGTTCGGGCTTCGGTCCAGGTCCCGAGCCCTGCGGGGATTCCCGCCGCCAGCGGATGAGGCGCGCGGACCAGCCAGAAATAGTGCCCCGTTTCCAGCTCGCCGAAGTCACTGTCGCGGCGCAGGCCCGTCATCCACAAGTCGTCGAGCAGGTCATTCTCCCAGGTCACCAGCGGGATGCCCATGTCTCGAAGGCGCGTGATGACCGAGCGTTCGGCGGTGAACTGGTTGGAGCGGACCGTGGAGGACATCACCACCAGATCGAACCCGCAAGGATCCGGCATGCCGGCACCGCCTTGACCCGCCAGCCCCTCGCTGACGGTCACGCTGTAGCCCAGTTGTTCCAGCCGCGCCTTGACTTGCGGATCGGCCGAACCTCCCGGCGGATCGGCGCGCATCAGGAACAGGATGCGGCCCGCATCCCCCGCGGGCGCGGGAAGGGGCGCCGCGGCGCTCGCCAGCAGCAGCACGACGATGGCGGCGAACGCCTTGCCCATCCTCAGAAGCTCCCGCTCAGGCCGACAAGGAAGCTGCGACCTTCGCCCGGCACGACTTGCGAGCGCGAAACCGAGGATTCCATGTAGTAGTCGTTGGTGATGTTCTTGACATTGAGCGACAGGCGGACCTTGTCTGCCAGCTTGTACCAGACACTGCTGTCCAGGCGCGTATAGCCGCCGATGCTGAAGCTGTTCTCAAGGTCGCCCTGGCGGTTGCTGGCCGAGAAGACGCCGCCGCCAAGGCCGAAGTTGCGAAGCGCCCCGTCGACCGGTTCCCAGGTCAGCCAGAAGCTGCCGCTCCATTTGGGCACGCCGATCAACTGGTTGCCGCGCGCGTAGTCTGTCGATTCCCGCACGGTCGCGTCGGTATAGGCGCCGTTGGCGATCACTTTCACGCTGGGGCTGATCGAGCCCGAGAGATCGAGTTCCACGCCGCGCGACCGCTGCACGCCGGCGTTGATATTGTAGCCGACGTTGTTGGGGTCCTGCTGCGTCACGTTTTCACGGGTGAGCTGGTACACGGCCAGGGTGCCGCCCAGACGGCCGCCGAACAGCTCCGCCTTGACGCCGGCCTCGTACTGCTTGCCCTTTTCGGGATCGATGGGCTTGCCGTCGATGGTCGGTTCGGGCTTCGACTGGAACGAACGGGTGAAGTCGGCAAAGAGCGAGATATTGGGCACCGGCTTGAAGACCAGTCCCACGCGGGGCGACCAGGCCTTGTCATCGGATTCGTACTGGGTCGTGCCGTGGTCGGACTGCCGTGCATGGTCGTAGCGCACACCGGCCAGCAGATTGATCTGATCGCCGATGTCGATCTGGTCCTGCAGGTAGCCGGACCAGGATTTGGCCTGGACCTTGCGGTCGGCGGCGGGAACGAAAGTTCCGGGCTCGGCGCCGTAGACCGGGTTGTCGATGTCGATCCGGGCCAGCGTGGCACGGGCGAACGTGCGGAAGCGGTAGGACTTCACATATTCGCCGCCGAACACGACGGTATGGCCGATGCCGCCGGTCTTGAAGCGGGCGACCATGTCGGCCTGCGCGTCGTAGTTGTGATTGTTCTCATGCTGCTCGACGGCGGTGCGGGTGATGGTGCGCGCGCCGGTCGCGGCGTTGACGGCCACGGTGTTGCCGTAGTTGATGCCGAACAGGTCGAGCTTGCCTTCGTCGTAGTGGCCGATCTGGCGGATCGTCAGCCAGTCGGTCAGCTCGTGCTCGATGCGGTAGTTGAATTCGTAGCGCTCGGATTCGGTGGTTGCCCAGCGCTCGCCAAGGAAACGGGTGCGCGGAAGGTCGACCACCAGGTCGCCATCGGCATCGGTCGTGGCGATGATGCCGCGGTCCGTCTGGTTGTGCTGATGCGCATAAGTGAGGCTGGCGATCACGCGGGTGCGGTCGTCCGGCTCCCACAGCACCGATCCGGAAAGGAACTGGCGGCGGTAGGGCACCAGTATGTCGCGGAACGTGTCTCCGGTCTGGGCCGCGCCGATGAAGCGCACGGCCAGGGTCTTGGCGGCATCGACCGGGCCGGTCACGTCGATCTGGCCGCGTGCGAAATCGTTGCTGCCGGCCTGGACCGAGAAGTTCATCGCGCGCTCGAAGCGCGGCTGCTTGGTGACGATGTTGATGAGGCCGCCCGGATCGCCGCGACCGTAGAGCACGGAAGCGGGGCCTTTAAGCACTTCGATGCGCTCGATATTGGCCATGTCGCGGTAGCTGTCGTTGGTTTCGATCGCCGGGCTCAGCATGATCGAATCGACGGCGTAGTACGATGAGCGGAAGCCGCGGATCGTGAAGCTTTCGGAGCGGTTGCCGGCATTGGTCCCAGCCTGGATGCCGCTGACGTTGCGCAAGGCGCTGGTGAGATCGAGGATCTGCTGGAATGCCGCTATCCCCTGCACGGGGACGGCATGGTGCCGGAGGTTAGGTGCGCGGCTGCGGATCGTAGGGGGCGTCTATCGGCGCGGGCAGGATCGGCGGAAGTGCATTGCCGTGGCAATGCACTTCCGCCGATCCATGCTCGGATTCGGTGTTTAGTCCAGGAACGCGCGCATGATGCGCGAGCGGCTCGGGTGCTTGAGCTTGCGCAGCGCCTTGGCCTCGATCTGGCGGATACGTTCGCGGGTAACCGAGAACTGCTGGCCGACTTCCTCAAGGGTGTGGTCGGTGTGCATGCCGATGCCGAAGCGCATGCGCAGCACGCGTTCCTCACGCGGGGTGAGGGACGACAAGGTGCGGGTGATCATTTCCTTGAGGTTCGCCTGGATCGCCGCATCGACCGGGATGACCGCATTGGCATCCTGGATGAAATCGCCGAGGCTGCTGTCTTCCTCGTCGCCGATCGGCGTTTCAAGGGAGATCGGCTCCTTGGCGATCTTGAGGACGCGCTTCACCTTTTCGAGCGGCATGGACAGGCGCTCGGCCATTTCCTCGGGCGTGGGCTCGCGGCCCTGCTCGTGGAGGAACTGGCGGCTGGTGCGGACCAGCTTGTTGATCGTCTCGATCATGTGCACCGGGATACGGATCGTGCGGGCCTGATCCGCGATCGAACGCGTGATCGCCTGACGGATCCACCAGGTGGCATAAGTCGAGAACTTGTAGCCGCGGCGGTACTCGAACTTGTCGACCGCCTTCATCAGGCCGATGTTGCCCTCCTGGATGAGATCCAGGAACTGAAGGCCGCGGTTCGTGTACTTCTTGGCGATCGAGATCACCAGGCGCAGGTTCGCCTCGACCATTTCCTTCTTGGCGATGCGCGCCTCGCGCTCGCCCTTCTGGACCATGTTGACGATGCGGCGGAACTCGGGAAGCGCCATGCCGGTGGCGGCGGCGATGTCCGAGACTTCCGCGCGGATGCGTTCGACCGGATCGACTTCGGCCTCGGCGAAGGCCGCCCACTTCTTGTCCTTCTTGGCCATGTCGGTGAGCCAGGTGTCGTCCAGCTCGCGGCCGACATAGGTTTCCAGGAAGTCGGCGCGCTTCACCTTGTGACGCTCCGCCAGGCGCAGCATCTGGCCGCCCAGCGTGGTGAGGCGGCGGTTGAAGGCGTAGAGGTTGTCGACGAGATATTCGATCTTCGTCGCGTGGAACTTCACCGATTCGACCTGCGCGGTCAGGTCTTCGCGCAGCTGCTGGTACTGGTCTTCCTTGGCGGCCGGGAAGTCGATGCCCAGCGCCAGCGCGTCGAGACGCTCCGACTGGAGGCGCTCGAAGGCCTGGAACAGCTCGGTGATGAGCATGAACTTCTCAAGCGCTTCGGGCTTGAGGGCCGCTTCCATCTGGGCGAGGCTGAGGGTGTTGTCCTCTTCCTCTTCCTCGGCTTCGCGCTTGGGGATCGGGTTGCCGTCCTCGTCGACTTCGTCGCCGGACTCTTCCTCGACTTCGTCCTCGTCCTTGAACGAGGGGCCGGCGGTCTTTTCGCTGATCTCGCCGTCGTCGTCGCCTTCACCGTCTTCGGACAGGCTTTCCGGCGCGGGCTCCTTCGAGAGCATGGCGTCGAGATCGAGGATCTCGCGCAGCTGCATCTCGCCGTTGTTGAGCGCTTCGGACCACTGGATGATGGCGTGGAACGTGATCGGGCTCTCGCAAAGGCCCAGGATCATCATGTCGCGGCCGGCTTCGATTCGCTTGGAAATCGCAGCTTCGCCTTCGCGGCTGAGCATTTCCGCGGCGCCCATTTCGCGCAAGTAGAGGCGTACGGGGTCGTCGCTGCGGCCGAGCGATTCGGTGCTCTTGCTGTCGGCGGTGCGGCGGCGGGTGCCTTCGCCGCTTTCTGCAAACGCGCCGTCGCCATCGCGATCGTCGTCGGCTTCCTGATCCGCCTCCGAATCGGACGAATCATCATCGTCTTCGTTCTCGACGATCTTGACCCCCATCTCCGAGATGGCGGCCATGACGTCTTCGATCTGCTCGGAAGACATCTCGTCCTGGGGCAGGGCAGCGTTCAACTCGCTGACCGAAATGACCCCAAGGCGCTTGGCGCGCGCGATCAATCGCTCGACCGAGCCTCGGCTGGAATCGATCAGCGGAGCGTCGTTCTCCGCGCCAAAATCTTCGTTACTCATTCGTTCGCCTTATATCCCATATGTCCCATCCGTGGCGGTTGCTCCGCCAGGACAGACACAGGGGTCTGTAAATGCCTTGCCTGACATGCCTGCAAAACGCCATGGGGCTGTCGCGCTACAGGGGTCATTACCTGAAGCCGGCAGGCTACAGATAATAACGCAGCGATGCACCTACAACCGTTCGCCTGGTTGCCGAGTTTCCTCGGTTAAACCAGGCAGAAGCGGGTCCAGTCAATATTCGACGTGCTGTCAAGGCCTTGGCCCGTAAAACGGGCCAAGGCCTGCAACTCAGCGAAGGACCAGATTGACGGCCGAGGACTTGCCGCGACGATCGATCTCGATTTCGAACTCGAGCTGATCGCCTTCGTGCAGGCCCGACAGGCCCGAACGCTCAACGGCACTGATATGCACGAATGCGTCGGGCTGGCCATCTTCGCGGCTGACGAAGCCGAAGCCCTTGGCAGCATTGAAGAACTTGACCGTGCCGCTGGCGCGTTCACCGGTCGACTGGCGCTGGGCCGGTGCCGATTCGCGGCGCGAGGCGGTGATCACTTCGCCCACGATCGAGAGATTGGTTGCGGAGACCTTGCCGCCGCGTTCCACCAGCTGGAATTCCAGCGTCTGGCCTTCGGCGAGCGTCGTCAGGCCGGCGTCCTGCACGGCACTGATGTGCACGAAAGCGTCGTCGCCGCCTTCGTCGCGCTGGATGAAGCCGAAGCCCTTATCCGTGTTGAAGAACTTCACCACGCCGCTGCCCTGGCCGATTACCTGTGCAGGTGCGCCGCCGCCGCGCGGGCCGCCGAAGCCGCCGCCGCGCTGTCCGCCGCCGCCGAAGCGGTCGTTTCCACCGCCGAAGCGATCATTACCGCCGCCGAAGCGATCGTTTCCGCCGAAACGGTCGTTGCCACCACCGAAACGGTCGTTACCACCGCCGAACCTGTCGCGACCGTTACCGCGATTTCCTCTGTCAAACGACATGACTAAATACGTACCTTCACTGCGTTCGGTGAGAATTCGCCCGTGCGCTTGAACGCGGCACGCCGGACGGAAGAACAATCAGCTTTGAATACGCGGTTTCCCTGTCGGGAACACGATGGCCGGGGACTGATCGTAAGATGCAAGGGGCATTGAAAATCAAAATCTAAGCGAACTATTCTAGTAACCCATACTCTGAAATTCAAAAATGCCAATTTGCGCTTTTGGGCGTTCTGAAAAACCTGTCCCCAAATCGAGCGTTTTGCCGTTATGAACACGGAAATCGCCTTCATTGATTGTATTAATGATATCAAAGGCGCACTTTATATCCGGAGCACCTCTTGGGACCGGAATCCCTGATCCGCCGGCCCATAGCACCGAATTATCCGGCAGGCCATCGGGGAGCCGATACCCGCAGCATTTTTTACGACGAGGGTGGATCTTTCGGGCAGAGCGCCTCCCGAAGGCCGAATTCCCGTGCGGTCTGCCTTCCCCGCCCTGCGACGAAAATCGTGCGGTGGCCGGCCATCAGGAAACTTCCATCCGGTCCGTCGCTTATGGGCAGAAGTGGACAGACTTCCGGGGCATATGGTTCTAGCATCGATCTGCCACGCCATCGCGCGGGAACGCTCTTGAGTGCCGAGAAAATGACCGATCTGCTCCGCTCCCCCCTGTCGGCGCCGGCCGAGGAAAACGCCGATCTGTCGGACATCGACCTGCTCCAGCGGATCAGCGTCGAGCTGATCGCCGAGCATGACCTGGTCGAACTCTACGGCAAGATCGTGGATGCGGCGGTGGCCATCACCGGCTCGCAGTTCGGGACCATGCAGCTGCTGTGCCCTTATGGCGACCCTTCCGGCAACGGCGGAAAACTGCAATTGCTGTGCCACCGCGGCTTGCCAGAAGAGGCGATCGCCTTCTGGCAATGGGTCAGCCCGAGCGCGCTGAGCAGTTGCACGATGGCGCTGCGGTTCGGGCAAAGGGCCATCATTCCCGATTTCGAGGAATGGAACGAGATCGCCGGCACGGATGACCTCATGGCTTTCCGCCGTGCCGGTATCCGCTCGGCGCAGACCACGCCGCTCCTGTCGCGTTCGGGCACGCTGCTCGGGATGATCTCGACTCACTGGACGAAGCCCCATCGCCCGTCCGAGCGCGACCTCAGGCTCCTGGACATTCTCGCCCGGCAGGCGGCCGACCTGCTGGAACGCACGATTGCCGAAGAAGCGCTGCGCGCCCGCGAGGCGGAGCTTCGCGATACTTGCGCGGCGCTGCGCGCGGCCGAGCAGCAGCAGGACCAGGTCCAGATCGCCCTGCGCCAGCTCAACGAGACTCTGGAAGAGCGGGTGGAGGCCCGGACGCGGGAGCTGGCGGAATCCGAAAGCCAGCTTCGGCACATGCAGAAGATGGATGCGATCGGCCAGTTGACGGGCGGCGTGGCGCACGATTTCAACAATCTGCTGACGATCATCCGATCTTCTGCCGATCTGCTCAGCCGCCGCGAGCTGACGCCGGAAAAGCGCCAGAAATACGTGAAGGCGATTTCCGACACCGCGGACAGGGCCGCCAAGCTCACTGGACAACTGCTGGCTTTCGCGCGCCGCCAGGCGCTGACGCCTGAAGTGTTCGAGGTCGGCGACAAGATCGGCACCATTTCGGATATGTTGCGCACGGTGGTCGGCTCGCGGGTGTCGGTGGACGTCACGTCCTTGCGCTCGCCCTGTTTCGTGGAAGTGGACGCCAGCCAGTTCGAGACGGCCTTCGTGAACATGGCCGTCAATGCGCGCGACGCGATGAACGGCGAAGGGCGTCTGGTCGTGGAGATCGACACGTTCGACGGCGTTCTGCCGATGCAGGGCATGACGGATCCGCGGGGATCTTTCGTGCGCATTTCGGTCACCGACGAAGGTTCGGGAATTGCCCTCGATCAGATCGACAGCATCTTCGAGCCGTTCTTCACCACCAAGGCGGTGGGCAAGGGAACCGGCCTGGGGCTCAGCCAGGTCTATGGGTTCACCAAGCAATCGGGCGGCGAGATCGAGGTCCGGAGCATGCTGGGGCAGGGCTCCACTTTCATCATGTACCTGCCGCAAGTCGAGGCTCCGGCTTCGTCGCAGGGGGGCGACGCCGAGCAGGGATCATGGCTTGCGGAAGGCCGGATTCTCATTGTCGAAGACAACGAGCAAGTGGGCGAGTTCGCGTCGGACCTGCTTCGGGACCTGGGATACGAGACCCTCGTCGCCAACGATGCCGCTTCGGCCATCGCCATCCTGGAGACGGCGAGCGAGCGAATCGACGCCGTGTTTTCCGATGTCGTGATGCCGGGCATCGACGGGGTGGAGTTGGGGCAGCGCGTTCGGGACCGGTGGCCCGGCGTTACCGTCGTGCTCACCAGCGGATACAGCCACGTTCTTGCCAATAACAACCAGCATGGTTTCGGGCTGCTCCACAAGCCATATTCGGTGGAAGAACTGTCCCTGGCCTTGTCCGACGCCGGGAAGCGCGCGCCTTCAGCGCTCTCCTAAGTCGTCGGGCTGCAGTTTCTGGTCATCTCGTCGATTTCACGGCGCAGCGTTTCCACGCGATAGGGCTTGGGAAGGAAGCGGCCGTCGTCGGGGATTTCATTTTCCGACGGCCAGGTGTCGCCGGAAGTCAGCAGGAGCTTCATCTTGGGCCATCGCTCGTGGACGATGCGGGCCAGTTCCAGTCCGTTCAGGCTTCCCGGCATGCGGATATCCGTGAACAGCACCAGGACCTCGCTGTAGGCTTCCAGGATCTCGAGCGCCTCGTCGGCGCTGCCTGCTTCCAGGACGTCGTACCCGGCTTCTTCGAGCGCGTCAGTGCCGATCACGCGGATCAGCGCCTCGTCCTCGACCAAAAGCACTTTCTTTTCCAATGTCATATCGAGTGGCGGTCCATGGTCATGAACCAACTATACGAACCGTGGGGCCGCCTCGTTCCCGGGCCTTGCGAATTGATCGGCAAGGTCTCGCGCGCATGGGGTGAAGCGTCGACAGGGGTGGGGCCTGCCGGATCGGTGGTGGGCGCCTAAAGCCCGAAGCCCTTGCTCGCCTGCCAGGCCAGGAGGGCGGCCAGTCCGGCGGCGATGACGAAAGCGCCGAACCGGGCCGGTTTCATGGGAACGATTTCCGCTCCAGCGCCGCGATCGCGCCCGGTCAGCATCGGGACAAGCAGATTGCGCCGGCGGAACAGGGCGTAGAAGGCGATCGCCGCCAGATGGAGCCCGATCAGGACCAGCAATGCGTCGAAACTGAAGGCATGGATCGTGGCGGCGAGACGGCCCTGATCGAACGACACCAGGAAGGACAGCGGCCCGGAGTCCAGACCGTCGACATCGGTGGCGAAGAGGCCGGTGCCCACTTGCAGGGACAGGAAGGCGAGCATGGCGAGCACGCTGTAACCGCCGAGCGGGTTATGCCCCGCCCGGGGCGTGCCTTGCCCGCCGAGATACCTTCCGACGGCGCGCGGGGAAGCGAACAGCGCGGCCAGCCGCGCGGTGCTCGATCCGAACAGCCCCCACAGCAGCCGAAACGCCAGGAGGCCGAGCAGGGTGATCCCGGAGAGATAGTGCCAGTCCATGTGGCGATTCTCCGCGCTCCACCAGGAGAACGCGAACAGCAGCACGAGTAGCCAGTGGAAGAGACGGGTGGGCAGGTCCCACACCCGGATGCCGGCCGCCGCGCTCACTTGGCGGCTTTCGGCGCGAAGGATTGGCACAGGCCGCCGGCCGCCACGGGGCCACCGGACAGCATCTGGCAATTCCCGCAGGCGGCCGACGTGCCGGTGAAGAACGCGCAGAGGCCGCAGCGCCGGGCGGGGTTCGTCGAGGCGTCGACATAGCCGAGCGCCCGCCTTCGGCTCTTCTGCATATAAGGCAGCGTGGCCGGGTCGTAGCAGGCGGGCTTGGCGGCCGCGTCATTCGCCTGGGCATTCAGGCGGCCCGCAAATGCGCTGCCGCCCAGCGCCATGCCGAGCCCGCAGGCCTGCGCGAGGATCTGTCTGCGCGAAATGCTCATCGCGGTGCTCCTAGGGCGCGCGTGCTCTGGATCACTTCGAGGGAATAGCCTTCGGGGTCCTCAAGCTGCAGGACGCGGTAGCCCTGAGCGACTTCGCGAGCCGGGGGATGGGCGATCCCGGCGGCGTCGAGGCGGGCCAGCAGGCCGTCCATGTCGGTGACGCGCAGGACGATGCGATCGAAGGCGTCGCCATGCGTGAGCCTTGCCGGGGCGCCGGGCGCGCTGTCGTGGACAAGGATCAGCCCGGCCTCGCCCGGATCGGCGGAAAACCGCAGCATGTATTCGCGGCGCTGGCCGTGATCGAGCGTCATGGCCAGCGTCATGCCGAAGGCCGTCCGGTAGAAGGCGAGTTCCCGGTCGATCGAGGCGGACTTGAGCACCGTGCCGACCAGGCGCGCGGGGGCCTCTCGGGGCGCAGCCTGTCCCTCGGCCGCGGCCGGGACGGGCAGCAGCGGGATCGCGGCCAGTGCCGCCAGCCATGCACGCGCCTTCATGCGACCAGCTCCCCGATCGACTTCCCGGTCTCCATGCTCTTCGCGCCCCATTTGTCGATGGGTACGCCCATGACCTGCTGGAGCGTCAGGCCCACGCGGCTGATCGGCGTGCCCAACCCGTCGACATAGATGCCGGTCTTGATCCGCCCTCCGGCGCTGCCGGCGGTCATCATGGGAATGTTGTCGATCGTGTGGAACTTGGCGAATTCGGTCTCGGAGTGGGCGAAGACCAGCGTATTGTCGAGCAAGGTCCGGTCGCCCTCCTGCACTTTGTCGAGCGCGGCGACGAAGTAGGTCCAGGCTTCGAAGATGCGGTTGAGGAAGTAGGTCGCCTCGGGCTGGTAGCCGAGCCGGTTGTCGAGCGCTTCCTCATGGGTAAGCTGGTGGTGCGTGATCGTGCTGCCGATCCGCGTGAGCGAGGAGGCGCCGTTGTTGAACATCATGTTGAACACCCGGGTCTGGTCGCAGGCCAGCGCCATGACGAGGAGATCGGTCATCAGCGCATGGTTGGCGACGACGTTCTCGATCTCGGCATTGACCGCGCGGTCGGCGACAGGCTGCGGCACCAGGCAGGCCTGGAGGGGCTGCGGCCGGGTGAGTTCGACATCGAGCTGGTTTTCGAGCTGGCGCACCGAGGTGAAGTACTGGTCCAGCTTCTGCCGGTCGGCCGCGCCCACCGCGCCCTCCAGCGCCTTGCGCTGATCGGTGACGGCGGAGAGCACGCTGCGCCGCGCCATGACTTCGGGGTCGGGGGTGAAATCGGCGCTGTTCGGATCCTTGAAGCCGGTGCCGAACAGGCGCTTGTACAGCCCGGCCGCAGAGCCTTCGGATGGATTGAGATTGCCGCCGCCGCGCCCGCTCAGCGAGTTGCGGGGATCGCCGGAGGCAGATGTTTCGAGACTGCGGAACCGGGTGCGGGTGCCGATGCGGTCGCCGATGGTGACGTCGAAGCTCTCGCCCGGCAGGCCGCCCTCGGCCGTGAGGGCGCGGCCGGTGCGGATCGCGGGGCCTCCGGACGTGTGGGGCAGGTTGGGGGCGCCGTCGAGCATGACGTTGAAGTTGCCCAGGATATTGATCTTGTGGGCATGGTCCTTGATCACTTCCAGTTCCGGCTTGAGGTCGTAGCCGGGTCCGGGATTGTCCGGGAACCAGCGGCTGGGGTTGACGCCCAGCCCCCAGAACCAGGTGCCGAACCGGACCGGCACGGGAGCGCCGGTCGCAGCCATCGCCACGCCGTTACCGTCCAGGAAGATGTCCAGCAGCGGTACGCCCACCGTGATGGCGGCGCCGTTCATCATGCCTTTCAGCGCCAGGCGCCGCGAGATGTCGAATGCCATGGATGGTTTCCTCTCTAGCGCCGCGTCGCCACCAGGGTGGTGCCGGCCTTGATGCTTTCGGTGGGAACTTCGTAAGTCTGCGGCAGGCTCGCGATCGTCTCGATCAACTGGCGCAACCGGTAGCCCTGGGCCGCAAAGCCGCCTTCGAGCCGTTCGATCAGTTCGCCGTCCTCGCTGGGGCGCCCGGTCGCATATTCGAGTGCGCGGGACGTGACGCAGAGCGTGGCGTCCTTGCTGGCGGCAATGGCCTTGCCCAGCCCGTCGCCGCCGGTGAAGCGGGTGTCGTCCATTTCGCCCGAGACGTCGATCGCGGCCTCGTTCTCGAACGTGCGGAAGCCGCCGATCCCGTCGAAGCGTTCCAGCGGGAGGCCGATGGGGTCGGTGATCTTGTGGCACCCGGCGCAGACCGGATCGGTGGTATGGGCATCCAGGCGGATGCGGGCCGTGGGCATCGCCTTGTTGCCCGTGTCCTGCACGGCGGTGAAGTTCACGTTTCCGGGGGGATTGGGCACCGGCTGGCAGAGCAGGAGTTCGCGGATCGCCCGGCCACGCAATGTCGGAGAGCTGCGTCCGGAATGGGAATACATCGCCAGGAACCCGGCGAGGCCCAGCAGTCCCGAACGATCGGATTCGGCCGTGAATTCGTAAGGCACCCAGCCTTGAGACTGGCTGACCGGCACCCGGTAGAGCGCGCCCAGCGCCCGGTTCATCCAGGTCTTGCGGGTGGTGAACAGCTCCCGGTAATCGCCGTCGCCGTCCAGCAATTGCGTGGTGATCGTGCGCAGCATCTGCTCGGGCAGGGCCTGGAGCACGTCCTGGTTGAAATAGGGATAGATCACCGGGTCCTTGGCCAGCTCGGCGAACTTCTCGAACAGCAGCATGTCCGCGAAGAAGGCCCGCAAACCCTGCTCGAAGCGGGGCGAGGCGACCATCCGGCGGACGGTGGCGGCAAGCTGCGGCTGATCGGTCAGCCTGCCCGCGGCCGCCGCATCGAGCAGGGCGGCATTCGGCGCCGAATTCCACAGCATGAAACTGAGCCGGGCGGCACGAGAATTGTCGTCCAGACGCATCACGCCGGGGCGCTCGGGATCGGGCTGGGCCGTCTCCACCACGTAGAGGAACAAGGGCGAGACGAGCATCGCGCCCAGCGCCAGTTCCAGCCCTTTCGCGAAGGACCTGGTGGGGCCGGCACCTTCCCCGGCGATGCGGACGTAAAGCGCCAGTTCCTGTTCGCTGAGGGGGCGGCGGAACAGCAGGCGGCCGAGCGGCGCCAAGGTGCGGCCCGCGCATGACGCATCGGCGCCCGCGGGATCGGCCGGGGCACAGGCGGTGAACTGCGCGCGGTGCTCCTCGTCGAAGACCTGCCGGGCGATCTCACGGGCCATGGCGTCGAACTGCTCCAGCCCGGAAGGCGTAATGGCGGAGCTGCGGGCGCCCGAGGCGATGAGCTGGTGCGCGGGGCGCACGATCGGCTCGAACCGGCCCGCCACGCGGATGTCGCTGCCGAAGATGTCGGCAATGCTGTTGCGGTATTGCGCCTCGGTCAGGCGCCGCATTCCGACGACCTGGGGATCCGTGAGCAGCGCCGGAGAGCCATTGGCCTCCGCATGGACGGGCGCGGAAGTCGATGCGGTGCCTGCCAGCCAGAGCGTGGCGGCAAGCGTGACCGCCGCGATGCCGAGTGGCACGGTGCGAAACGGGCTCATAGGGTCTTGTTCCCGGCATGTGCGGTCCCGGCGGGCGCGATCCTGGCAGATGGAGCCGGCACGTCGTTGATGAAGGCGGGGACGGCGTAGAGGTTCATGGCGCTGGATACGCCGGAGCATGTGCCGGTTTTCGGATCGCGAATGCCATCGGCATATTTGCGCAAGGTCGCCAGGGTGCCCGCGCAGTCGATGCCGGCAGCCAGAGCCGCACCGGCACCGCCGATCGCGGGGCTCTGGATCACGTCGAACACCGGCCGGTAGCCACCGACAAGGCCGCGCAGCGATCCGTCCGGCTGGAAGGCGAGCCTGAGCTTGCCATGCCGGAAATCGTAGGCGGTCCGCGCACCCCGGATGTCGCGGGCGCCGCCCTGGCCCCAGGTCTGCGCCAGCTTGATGTCCTGCGCATCGGTGACCAGCACGCCGCCCACGATGTGGCCGTGCAGGGCATTGCGATGGCGCGGCGGCTTGTCGGAGATCGTGAAGCTGTAGCCGGGCAGAAAGTTGCCGTGACTGTCCAGTTGCGGACGATCGGGCGTGTTGGCGTAGATCACTTCCACATCGTCGTCGTTTTCCAGGCTGTCGACGCCGCGCAGGAGGATGACCTGCGTCCACTCGCCCGAGGCGTGGAACTGCCGCATGCCGGTGAGGAGGTCGCCGCCGATCCCGTCCTTGCCGCGCCATTCGAGCGTGCAGCCCATCACGCGGTATTCCTGGTTGTCGATCCCGGTGCGCCCGTCGGGTGCGGTGAACTCTTCGTGCGAGCAGCTTTCGCCGGGCGCATCCACGTCCAGATCCAGCCCGCCCGCATGAGCGCTTTGCACGGTCGTGAGCAGCGGCCTGTCGAACTTGTCGGGCTGCGAACAGATGTTGGTGCCGTCTGCGCCGAACACGGTAGCCTGCCAGCGTTTGGTGAGTTCGGGTTCGTTTTCCTTGCGCTCCAGCCGCGCCCGTTCGTCGGCGGGAAGCGAGGCCAGATAGATGTCGCGAACCTTGGGGCTGGTGCCCTTGGGGCAGGCGTCCATGCCCTGGATCACCGGCGGCACGAAGTCCTGGACCACGAAGCCCATGACCCCGCCCGGCGGCGGGGCGGGCAGCGTGCGCGGCGGCGCCTCGGCGCGCGCCGGGGCCTCCATAGAGAGTGAGCCGGTCAGCGCCATGAGCGCTGCCACGCCAATGGCAGCCCCGCCGCACATCAGGCCCAGCCCTGTTTTTCCTCTGTCCAATTTGCCTCTCCCCGTTTGTCGTCGTTGTCAGGGTCGCAGTATCTGGCCTCCGGACGGGACAGTGCCCGAATCGCCGGCGGCGCCGACGAAGACGCGCTTGCCCTTGAAGGTCCATTCGGGCGCGTCACCGGCGAGACTGACTTTCCATTCGCCTAGGCCGCTGCTCGCCATGGGCGCCGGAAGCGGCCGCCAGGCGCATTCCCTCTCGCACTTGCCCGTGAACAGCACGCGGCCCTCCCGGTCGGCAAAGGCATAGGCGCCGTCGACGAAGGCCGTGGTGACGACGCCGGGAGCGGCCGGTTTCGGCGGCGGCGGCACGTATTTCAGCGTGTTCCAGCGTCTGTCGTCGGCGTCGGCGTCGTTCCCGGCGGCGCCATCCCCGTCGGCGGGGCGCGCCTTCGCGTCGGCGCGCGTGAACACGAGGTGCCAGCCCTTGTAGACCCATTGCTTGCCCTGCGCCCCATCGATCACGGTCCAGTCCGGGGCCTTGCGCGGGTCCATGAAGCGGTCATCGGCGGTCTTCTCGAAGCCGGCGGGATAGCGGATATTCGCGGCGGAGCCCGCGGGGGCAGCCAGTGCCGTCCAGCTTTGCGCGCAATCCGCATCGCAGAACCGGGCCGGATCAGGCGCCCAGCGCAGGAGCGTGCGCATGTCCAGGCCGTAAAGCACTTTGCCTTTCGCATCGGTATAGACGCTGGCGTTCCCGAGCTTGCGGACGCGCACGCCCGGGGGAAAGGGGGATCCGTCCGCTGCGGCGATCGGGAGATCCGCGGGCTGGGCCGAAGCGGGCAGCGATGCCGCGCCCAGTCCCGCCAGCGCTGCAAGAGCGGCCAGGGAAGCGTCCCGGGTCATGCCGGTGTCCAGCCGCATCTCAGTGCTCGGGCGCGCGGAAGGCGTCATGGCAGGCCTTGCAGGTCCCGCCGAGCTTCTGCGCGCTGAGGCGGATTGCGGCCACATCCTTGGCGGTCACGGCGCGTTGCAGATCGTCGGCGGCTTTCGCGAAAGCGTCCTGCGCGCCCTTGAACTTCGCGGGCTGGGACCAGATCTCGGCCTTCGCGCGGGTCTTGGCGCCGGACTGCGGGCCGGATCCTGCCGGAAACCACTCGTATTGCCCCCGCGAGGCGTTGCGGATCTGCCGAACGGACTGCGCGATCAGCACGGTCTGCACTTCGCTGCCGCGCAGGCCGTCGTTGACACCCTTGAAGGCGGCGCCGAGTTCCCGGTAGTTGTCCACGCGGGCGCGGACGGTGTCGGCCGGTGCGGCCAGCAGCGGGGTAGCCGCCAGCGCCGCCGCCAGGACCATGGCGCTCGTTCTTGCCCGAACGTTCATCTGTCACTCTCCCGTCTTCGTGGCCGTTTTCCGGCCGATCGTTGTGTCTTTTTGCGTGGTCCTGGGTCGGTCAGGCTTCTGCGCGCTCGGCGCTCAGCTCCGCGAGTGCGGGGGCGGCCGTGCGCCGAGCGGAGCGGGCCTTTACCGCATCGAAATCGGCTTCGTACTTCTTGCGCATGGTGCCGCAGAGGCGGTCCCAGATCGTGGTGTAGCCGCCGAAGTTGCCCGTGAAGTAGCGGTGGTGCTGGTCATGGAAGGTGGCCGTGATGAACCACTTCGTGGCCCATGTGCGGTTCCACCAGCGCGGCAGGAATTCGTAGCCCGAATGGACGTAGAGGCCCATGATGATATTGGTCGGCAGGATCAGCGCCATCGTGGCCGGGTGGACCGTGAAGACGGCCAGGAACAGCGGGACGAAGCCGCCGTTGATCATCGATTCCAGCGGATTGACCGACAGGGTGGTCAGCAGGTTCGGCGATGTTGACTTGTGGTGGAGCTTGTGGACCCAGCTATAGACCGGCTCCTTGTGCATCCAGCGGTGGAGCCAGTAGAAGTAAGTGTCGAACAGGAAGAAGTAGGCGCCGAATTCCAGCGCGATCATCCACCAGGGCGCTGCTCCGCTCTGGAACGTGATCCAGCCGTGCGTCTTGAGCCAGGCCGAGGCCGAGCCGATGATCTTGCCCGAGATTGCAAGCGTGATCACCGCCACGATGGCCTCGTTGCGCAGGATCTTCCACTTGAAGCCGCGCGGCTGGATTTTCCGGGCCTTGAAGAAGCCGCTGACGATCCCGGCGATCACGCCGGTCGCCACGAACGCCCAGAGCCAGACCGCCAGGGCCTGCTCGCCGGTGAAGAATGTGCCGATCATCGTGGCTGTTCAGGCAAGCGCCACGGCGAAGGCGACGACATGCGCCAGGACGGCAAGCGCTCCGGCAAGGACAAGGGGGCGATAGTGTTCGGTGACCATGATAGTATCCTGTGCTGCGATGCCGCGAGCCACTTGCCGGCGGCGTTGTCGAGGCTCAGGTGACAGGCGGCGATTGGCGGACAATCGGTTTTACGTTACGCAGGGGGATACGACGCCAAGCCGGCAGAAACACGGCGGTTTTCCAATTGGCGCGTCGCAGGCAGGGAGAGTTGGCGTGAACTGGTTGCGGCGAATCCTGATCGAATTCTGGGCCATGGCGATCGTCGCGGCGATAATCGGTTTCCTCGGCCCCTTCGGGACGTATTTGGAGGACGACTTCATGGGTCGGGTCTGGCGCTGGTGGATGCACCTCATGGGCGCCTACGTGCTGGTACGCCCCTCGATCCTGCTCTGGACCAGCATCGCCGATGCCACCGCGCTGCCGAAGAGGATGCTGGTCTATTCGGGCGTGTTCCTGTCCAGCTTCCCGCTCGCCATGCTGTGGTCCTGGAGCGCCGGGGCCTTTTTCCATGGGCTGGACGGGTTCGGCGGCATTCTGCCTTTCGCGATGCTGAGCGCGATCGGCGTTCTGGGGGTTGCCATCTGGGCGCGCGCCGTGGACCTGCACCTGGCGGCGGCCCTCGCGCGGAAGGATCGGCCGGTCGCCCTGGCTCCCGAGGCGGCGCCCGTCGCTCGGGCGGTACCTGGGAACATTTCGACGCCCGATGAAAAGGCCGAGCCGCGCCTTCTCCGCCGTCTTTCGCCCGGCTTCCATGGCCCCGTCATCGCCTTGCAAAGCGAGGACCACTACGTCCGCGTCCATGGCGTCCGCGGCTCGGAGCTGGTCTTCATGCGGCTTCGCGATGCCATCAGCGAGATGGACGATTGCCCTGGCGAGCAGGTCCATCGCAGCTGGTGGATGGCCCGCGGCGCCATCGCCTCTGTCGAGGCCGACGGCCGCAATCGCACCGTCACTCTGCTCAACGGCGCCAAGGCGCCCGTGGCCCGCGATTCGGTCTCGCGGCTCGAACGCAAGCAGTTCTTCGCGGAAAACGATGCTCGACTGACGTGAGGCCCGGAACGCGGGCGCGGGATCGGCGCATCGCATTTCCGCAACAGCTGCGACGCGGCCGTCTCGCGTCAGCCGATCAAGCGCAAATCAGGAACAGGGCCCAGCCACCATGGATTGCCGTCATGCCACCGCGTTGTTGGCGCGGTAGCGGAAGTCGCGCAGCCGGGCGGAGCCTTTGCCCGCCACGTAGATCCCCAAGCGCAGGCTGAGGAAGCCGCCGAAGGTGTTGTGATGGAGGCCGGAGACTTCCATGCGCGTGTCGTGGCGCTTCCAGGTGCGGCCTTCGTCGTGCGAATAGTGCCAGGTGACCACGTTCTCGTCGCTGGTCACCCGCAAACGGATGCTCTGCGCGTTCTGGGCGATCCCGGCCCAGGTCAGTTCCTGGGAATATTCGAAGAGCTTCAATACCTTGGATGTGAAGCCCAGGCCGGCATAGGCCTTGTGGTTGTAGAATAGCAAAAGGCCCGCCTCGGCCTCCTCCCCCAGCAGGTCCAGTGTCACTTCGGCCTGATAGCGACGGTCGCCGGCAATGCAGGTCAGCGGCGGCGAGTCATCGGGCGACGTGCCGCTGGCGGTGATTACCATGCCGCCTTCCCGATAGGCGGCGCGGGTTTCGTTGCCGGTCGGCGCGAAGAACGTCCATTGCCGGCCCATGCGGTCCTGCGAGAAATCGTCCGAGAGCGCGGGCGTGGAAGGCGACAGCTTTCCGCCGGCTGGCTTGGCCAGCGGCTGCGACAGGTCGCCGCCCTTTGCTCTGAACCAGCCATCAGGCGTCCATTCTATCGGCTCCAGCAGGGTTTGCCGGCCGAGAGTCCGCATGCCGTTTTCGTAGCCGTGGTAGACCATCCACCAGTCGCCCGCCGGGCCTTCGACCAGAGTGGCATGGCCGCGCGACCACCAGGGCTCCGCCGTGCTCTGCGTGCGCACGATCGGATTGTGCGGGCAATGCTCCCAGGGTCCATGGACGGACCGCGACCGTGCCACGATGACCATGTGTCCGGTTACCGGACCGGCCGTGCCGCCAATGGCGGTGACCAAGTAGAACCAGCCGTTGTGCCGCATGAGCTTGGGGCCTTCGGGCGCGAAGTTCTCGACGATCCAGTCATCGGGATAGCGCCAGGGATCGTAGGCTTTCTCGAGCGGGCCGTCAGTGGCCAGGCCATCGTCGGTGAGGCGCACCTTGCGAATGCCGTTGGTGAAAAGGTAGCGCCTGCCGTCCTCGCCCACGACGTGCCCGGGATCGATGCAGCCGGGAATGTCGAGATCGATGGGTTCGCTCCAGGGCCCGCGAATGTCATCCGTCCAGATCACGTAGATCGACCAGGGTTTGCCGTCCGGTGCGGCGGGCAGGTAGATGAAGTAACGGCCCTTGTGCCTGATCAGATCGACCGCCCAGACACTGCCCAGGTTGTTGCCCAGCGCCGGGCCGATCGGCGACCAGTTCACCAGGTCGCGCGATTCCCAGATCACCAGGCCGGGGTAGTAGTCGAAGGAAGAGAACGTCATGTAATAGACGTCCCCATCCTTCAGGATCGTGGGATCGGGATGGTCGCCCGAAAGGATCGGATTGCGATAGGTTCCATTGCCGAGGTCGGCCTTGCGCTGGCCTTCGGCTCCCGATCCCCATGTCGGAGGAGTCTGGGCGGCATGGGCGGTTTCCCCGGCGGCAAGCGCGTGCGGCAATGCGGGAAGCGCGGCGCCGGCGAGGGCGCCCTTGAAAATGGTGCGTCGCGTGAAGCTCACGAGAATTCCCTGGTCGTTGCGAAATGAGGTCTGCCGCGGAAAATGGCGATTCAGGCGGGGTTGATCGTGACCAGCACGACGTCGTTGGTCTGCATGGGCAGGGCAATCCGCGCTGTGCCGTCACGGCCGACCGAGATGGTTTTGTCCGTTTCCGGAAGATCGGCGGTGTCCTTCTGGAACAGCGCGATCTGGGCGGCGTCGATGGAGCCGGGCATGCCCATGTCGATGTAGCGCGAGAGCGGATCGTTGTGACGGTAGCCGGTGCGGCGGGTGACGATCCGGTATCTGCCGGGCGCGAGATGGTCGACGCGGAATTCCACCGGTTCGCTGGGCTGCGATGGTTGCAGGCGGGTGTAGAATGGCTTGTTGCTGAGTGCCTGGACCGGCTGATGCCAATCCCACACCACGGCGGCAATGGTCCTGCCGCTGCGCGATGCCAGTGCATATTCGTCGGCCACCGGAATCGAGCGGCCGCGCAGGGCATGGAGGTACTTGTAGGCGAACCAGGCCGGCTTGCGGATGCCTTCTCGGTTCATCAGCCCGAAGCCGCCGTGGAACGGGGTGGGCGGCGGGCCGGGTTCCTCGAACAAATCGGTGTAGGTCCAGTAGCTCATGCCTTGGGCCAGGCCGGCCGATTTCTTGAGCTTGGTGAGAATGTAGGGCGCGCTGATATAGCTGTCATGCACGAAGTCGCGCGGGGTGTAGCTGGTGCTCCACTCGGTGAAATAGAGCGGAATGCCGGGGAAGGCGGAGGCTTCGATCTGCGCACGCACACGGCGTACATCGCCGATGACGGCATCGGGTGAGGGCGAAAGTTTGGTATCCTGCTTGCCCTGCTCGTCCAGAAACCCGCCTTCGACGCCGTAGCTGTGGGTCGTCACGAAATCGACGGGAAGCTGGTTCTGCCGGGCGTAGTCGAGGAACTCGGGCACCCAGGCCGCCCCTGCGGTGGCAGGGCCGCCCACCCGAAGCCGGGGGTCGATCGCCTTGATGGTTCTGGCGGTATCGCGATAGAGGTCAAGATAGGCGCGCTGGTCGGCGCCTTCCCAGAAACCGTCCAGGTTCGGCTCGTTCCACAGCTCGAAGTACCAGCTGCGCACTTCGTCAGCGCCGTATCGTTCGCGCATGTGAGTCACGAACGTCCGGATCAGATCGCGCCACATCGCCGGGTCGGGGTGCGAGGTATTGCCCTTCCAGTAGAACAGCTGAAGGTCCGAGGTGCGCATCGCTGCCGGGGTCCATCCCAGTTCGACGAATGGCCGGATGTTCTTCGCCAGCAGCGCATCGTAAAGCGCGTCGATCTCGGTCCAGTCATAGACGATCCGCCCGTCCACCTTGCGCACGGTGCCCAGCACATCATGGAAGATGTCGTGGAAGCGGATGTAACGAAAGCCGAGTTCCTTCGACACCACTTGCAGCTGTGCCTGGCTGTCGGGACGCTTCAGCGTGCCGGGGTAGTCGGAACCGACCGAGAGATCGAAAAAGCGGTCGACCGGCCCCGCGTCTGCGGCGGCATCGATCCGAACCGAGCGCTGGGGGCCGTTCCCCTCGGCATGCGCCGGACTTGCCAGAACACAGGCGAGAGCGGAGAGTGACAGGGTAGTGGCTTTCATAAATCCTCTTCCAGCAGATCCCGATCCGCTATCGAACGGAATGGTAGCGCAAACAATTTCAGGCGCAGCGGCGCCGCATGGGCCTTCGCCGGTCAATGTGGGGATGCAGACCTATCCCGCCGCGCCGGCAAAGGCCTGCACCGTCGATCCCGCCGGCTCCGCGAGCATCCGGCGCAGAAGCGCGCGGTTATCCGGCAGGTTCTCCACGGCGAAGCCGCTCTGCCGCCGCACCTGCTCGAACGCCTCCCGCGCCTCGGCGCGAAGACGCATGACCCCGGCCTGGGCCGACAAGTCCGTTTTCCAGCCCATGCCGTACAACACGCATTGCCAGCTGGTGGCCGGAAACACGTCTATGTTGGGATTGAAGTCCTTCTCGTTGGGAGGACGATGGCGCCACCTGTCCAGCAGTTCGAGAAGGCTGTCCGGAATGGTTTCCTGGCGCACGTTGTCGATCCAGAAATCGGAATCGACGCGCCTCGTCAGGCTGTAGTGCAGTTTCAGAAAGTCCCGCGCGCGCTCGTACCGCTGCAGCATGATGGCGTTGAACTGACGGGCGGAGGTCTCATAGTCGCCGGCCCAGGGGAAGAGATTGGCAATGGCGCCGGCGGCAATTTCCGAGAAGACGATCCCGGTAGCTTCCAGCGGTTCGAAGAAGCCGCTGGAGAGACCCACGGCCACGCAGTTCTTGTGCCAGTTCACTTCGCGGTAGCCGGCGTCGAACCGCAAGCGGCGTGTCGTGACCGCCTCGCCTTGTGCACCGAGATAGCTGCGCAAGGTGCGCTCCGCTTCCTCGGGCTCGCAATGGGCGGAGGAATAGACGTATCCGGTGCCGCGGCGCGTCTGGAGGCCGATATCCCAGATCCAGCCCGCATCGCGGGCGGTGGACAGCGTCGCGGACTGGATCGGCGTGTCCGGCGCGTCATAAGGGACTTGTGCGGCGATCGCGCTGTCGCAGAACAGCACGTCCGTGCAGCTTTTCCACTTCTGGCCCAGCGCCTTGCCGATCAGTTCCGCGCGAAAGCCGGTGCAATCGATGTAGAGGTCAGCCTCCTGTACGCCGTGGTTCTGCGTGACGACGCCGGAGATGGCGCCTTCCTCGGTGCAGAAAACGTCCACCACGGTGTCGGATATGTGCCGCACGCCATTGGCGACACTTTGATCGCGCAGTAGCTCTGCCAGAGCGCCGGCATCGAAATGGAATGCGTAGTTCATTACGCCGGCATATTCGGGATGAGACGCCAGTTTAGGCCCGCGCAGGGCGTCCACCGTGCGCTTCTGGGGGGTGCTGGCCTCGTCCCAAGGCGTTTCGCCGGCCTCGCCCAGCAGCCAGTAGGGGAGATACTCCGGCCCGCCCTTGCGGTCGTCCGCTTCCTGAAATCCGTGGAGGTAATTGGCCTGAGCGCCTTGTCCCGCCGGGTGCAGCCAGTCGACGAATTTCACGCCTTGCTTGAATGTCGCTTCGCAGCGGCGGAGCAGTTCCTTTTCGGGGACGCCGATCCGCGCCAGGGTACGCCGGATGGTGGGGAAGGTGCCTTCCCCCACGCCGATGATGCCGATTTCCGGAGATTCGACGAGTGTGATGCGGGCGCCGCCGGGCAGGTCTGCACCCAGTGTCCTGGCAAGGTAGCCGGCGGTCAGCCAACCGGCCGTGCCGCCTCCGACTATGAGAACCTGCTTCGCCTCGGCACGCATCGCGCCAATCTCCCCAACGCAGATCGGGCGGACCGCCTGGTCCGCCCGACTTGTACTTATCAGAACGTGACGTTGATACCCATTCGGTAGCGACGATCGCTCTGGAACCAGCTGCGCCCGTAAAGTTCGCCTCCGGGGTTTCCGCCCATGAGCGTCTTCTGGGTTGCATTCAGGATGTTCTGCGCCTGGAGCTGGACGTTGAAGTGCTCGTTGACGCGCAATGTCAGGCCCGCGTCCAACGTCCCGTAGCTGGCGCCATAAACCGGAAGGTTGGTCGCCACGCTTTTGGATGTGCCGGATGCGTCCACATAAGTATAAGTATTGTTCGTGCCGCTTGCCGTGGTCGACTGCAGATATTTCGAACGCCAGCTATAGGCGATGCGCAGCGAGAACGGATCCTTTTCGTAGAGGAAGGCGGCGTTGAGATTGTGCTTCGAAAGCCCCTTCAACGGAACGTTGTTACGCTGGACGCCGTCGATATCGAAGTAGAGGTCGCCCGGATTCTTGCTGTCGATGAAGGTGTAGTTCGCCTCCACGCCGATCCCGGCGAGCCAGCCGGGAAGCTGATCGAGGAACGTTCGGCCGCCAAGTTCGATGCCCTTGACCGTGGCCGTCTCATCGGAGGTGTGCGCGTCGTTGGTGGTGGCGAGGGCCTGTTCCGAAGTGCCATCGGCGAATTGCACCGTGACTTGGCGCTGGGCGGCGCCGAATACGACAAGGTCCTTGATTCGCTTGTAGAAGCCGGCGACGTGCAGCGTCGTGCCGGCCTTGGGATACCACTCCAGCGAGAGGTCGAAATTGTTCGACATGGTGGGCTTGAGGGTCGGATCGCCACTGGTCGTCGTATAGTTCGCGAAAGTGTCGGGTGCTCCGTTGCCGGAGCCGGACAGGGTGTTCACGCCCAAGGTTCCCGATGCGCGCAAGTCGTAGAACGAGGCGTTGTCCATCGTGATGTTGTACGCTGCACGGATCTTGATGGCGTCGGCCGGGGCATAAGTCAGGTTAACCGCGGGCAGGACGCGGGTATATTCCGCCCCGTCGTCGCGAATTTCGGCGGCATTGGAGGAGGCGGGGCGCTCGGATGTGCAGATCATCGTCCAGAAAGTGGAGGACGGGGAGGACCTGGGTCTCGCCGCGAAGCGCATGGTGGCCGGCGGCATTCACGGCGTGATCCTGCCGCCGCCGCTGAACGAGGCGAACGAGGTGCTCCTGGTCCTGCGCCAGACGGACACGCCCACCGTGGCTGTGACGACGGCGGTTCCGCATGAAGGCATCGCCACTATCATGATCGACGATCGCAGCGCGGCGCGCGAGATGACCGCGCACCTGATCGAACTGGGTCACCGCAGGATCGGCTTCATCGTCGGCCATCCCGAACTTTCCGCCAGCGGCGCGCGGCTGGAAGGCTATCGCGAGGCGCTGGCCGAAGCGTCGATACCTTTTGACGAGGCTCTGGTGGCCCAGGGTTATTTTACGTACCGATCCGGGCTGGATGCAGCCGAGGAGCTGCTTTCGCTGGAGGATCAGCCTTCGGCGATCTTTGCCAGCAACGACGATATGGCGGCGGCGACGGTGGCGATCGCACATCGGCGCGGTCTGGACGTGCCGGGCGATCTTACCGTCTGCGGTTTCGACGACGTGGCACTGGCGACGACGATTTGGCCAGAGCTTACCACGATCCAGCAGCCGATCATGGAGATGAGCCGCCGCGCGGTGGAACTGCTGGTGACATTGCTGCGCAACGACCGCAAGGAGCAGATCGGCGACTTGCGGATCGAGGTGGATTACAAGCTGGTACGTCGCCAGTCCGATGCCGCACCAAGGCGCCGGCCGGCGATGCGCCCGCCAGTGCCCAGCTGGGGCTGAACGCAGCGGAAGCGTCCGTTCAGCTACGGGTATTAACTTGGTTCAGCATGGCCTGACAGCCATCTAAATTCCTTATCTTGTCGTGGCCTGCCCCCGTAATAGCCGCCGA
The DNA here is from genome assembly GCF_004368805.1 of Novosphingobium sp. PhB55. Lineage (NCBI taxonomy): Bacteria > Pseudomonadati > Pseudomonadota > Alphaproteobacteria > Sphingomonadales > Sphingomonadaceae > Novosphingobium > Novosphingobium sp. PhB55. Next base: position 50,885 of record NZ_SODQ01000004.1, read on the forward strand.
ACTATTTGCGTGACCGTCATTTTTCTTCTGTTATGTTAGCGTTATCGATATGAGCTGATGGATGTTACGGCGCGTCAACGAGCGCGTCGGCTTCTTGAAGCGAGAGGATGAATGGGGGCGTGGGCATCCGTAGGGCAATGAGCGCGCGATCGATTTCTTTCGCAATCGCAGCGGTTGGCGCGGTAGCGGCAGCGTGCGGACCGGTCGTTGCAAGGGACGCCGGCACCCATCTCTCGTCGGCGTCCTCCAACGCTGTTCCTTACGACTGGCGCAGCGTGCGCGTGGGCGGCGGCGGTTTTACCCCCGGCCTGGTGTTCAGCCCGGTGGAGCGGGGCCTTGCATGGCTGCGCAGCGACATGGGTGGCGCCTATCGCTGGGATGGGCGCGCCGGGACGTGGATTCCGCTTCAGGACGGCGTTGCCGAAGGCAGCTTCATGGGAATCGAGAGCATCGCCGCCGATCCTGTCGATGCCGGAACGGTCTATCTTGCCGCGGGCATGAACTGGTCCGCGCCGGCTGCGATCTTCCGCTCGGCCGACTATGGCAAGACCTGGCGCGAGACGCGCGTGCCTTTCGCGATGGGCGGCAACGAGAACGGGCGCGGGCTGGGCGAACGGCTCGCCATCGATCCGTTCGCGCACGATCGCCTGCTGTTCGGCTCACGTCATCAGGGGCTCTGGGCCAGCGACGACGCGGGCGCGAACTGGCGCAAGCTGGATGCCTTCCCGCTCGCGGTGCTGGGGCTGCCGACCAATCGGCGCGAGACGCACGGCGGACTTTCGTTCGTGGTGTTCGATGCCAAAGTGCGCGGCCGCGTCTTCGTGGGCAGCGCCGATCTGGGCGAGCGCCACCTGTTCCGGTCGGACGATGGCGGCAGGACGTGGCGCGCTGTTGCGGGCGGCCCGGCGAGTGATCTGCTGCCGGTAAAGGCGGTGATCGGGCGCGACGGACTACTGACGATCACCTATTGCGACGGGATCGGCCCCAACGGCATCACGCGCGGCGCGGTCTGGCGCTTCGATCCGGCGCTCGGGTCTTGGCGCGACGTGACGCCGATCAAGGGCCCGGACGCGCCCGTTGGTGGCTACATGGGCGTTGCGGTGGCCGCGTCCGACCCGCAGACCATCGCCGTCAGCACGGTGGACCGGGGCAAGCCGGTCGACACCGTCTGGCTCAGCCATGATGGGGGCGCGCATTGGGACGAATTGTGGAAGCGCTCGACCCGTGATGTGTCGGCAACGCCGTTCCTCGATTTCGGCGCCAAGGCGAACTTCGGGCACTGGATTGCGGGCCTTGCGATCGATCCGTTCGACGCCAACCACGCCGCCTATGTGACGGGCGCGACGGTCTATGCCACCGACGAATTGCAGAAGCCGGGCACGATGGCCTGGGCGCCGTGGACTCAGGGGATCGAGCAGACGGCGATCATCACATTCGTCAGCCCCACAGGCGGCGCGCATCTGGTTTCAGGCTTCGGCGATATCGGCGGCTTCCGGCACGACGACTTTGCCGTCTCGCCCGCCAGCCAGCACGTCAATCCGTTCCTGTCGAACACCAATACGCTGGACTTCGGCGGCCGTGTGCCGCTGGTGATGGTGCGCAGTGGCAATACGCATGCGCCGGTGGTGCCCGATACCTCGCTGGCATGGTCGGCGGATGGCGGCGCGACATGGACGCCGCTGCGCGTGCCGCAGGGTACGCCACATGCTGACGGTAGTCCGCTGCCGGAAGAGACGGGCAATGCCGCGATCACCGTCTCAGCCGATGGCGGCACTTTCCTGGTCGAGACCGACCAGCCCCGGATCACCCGTGATCGCGGCGCGACATGGCAACCCGTCACCGGCTTGCCGAGCCGCATGCGCGTGACGGCCGACAAGCAGGACGCCCGTCGCTTCTACGCGATCGACTTCGCGAACAATCGCGTGGTGCGCAGCAATGATGGCGGCGCGCAATTCCATGCCGTCGCGGGCAAGGGCCTGCCGGCCGACCTTTCCTCAGCGCGCAACGACAACCGCGAGGCGCCTGCGCCGATCCTGGCCGATGCCAACCGGGCGGGCGCGCTCTGGCTCAATCTGGGCGGCGCGCTCTATCGCTCGACCGACTTTGGGGAAAGCTGGACCCGGACTGGGCAAGCCATTGCCATCGAACGCTATGGCCTTGGTAAAGCCGCGCCGGGCCGCGATGTGGCGGCGCTCTATGCGCTGGGCGCGGTCGGTGGGCTGCGCGCGGTCTGGCGCTCCATCGACGGCGGCACAACGTGGCAGCGGATCAATGACGAGGCCCATCAGTGGGGCCTGCGCATCCGCGTGATTTCCGGCGACCCGCGCCAGTTCGGGCGCATCTACATTGGCACGGATGGCCGGGGCATCGTCTATGGCGATCCACGGTCTGCGGAGGGGACAGAATGAAAAGCAAAGACTTCATCGCATCGCTCATGCTGGCGACCGCCATCGGTGTGGCCGCACCTGCCTATGCCCAGGATGCCGCAACGCAGATCCCGCGCATGGAAAGCCGCGACGGCCGTCACGCGCTGATCGTGGACGGCAAGCCGTTCCTGATGCTGGGTGCGCAGGCCAACAATTCCAGCAACTATGCCGGATCGCTTGATGCCGTCTGGCCGGTTCTGGACGCGATCCACGCAAACACGCTGGAAATCCCGGTCGCCTGGGAACAGGTAGAACCGGTCGAGGGTAAGTTCGACTTCACGTACCTCCAGACCCTGCTCGATGCCGCGCGTGCGCATGACAAGCGCGTGGTGCTGCTGTGGTTCGGCACCTGGAAGAACACCAGCCCCAGCTACACACCTTCGTGGGTGAAGCTCGACAACAAGCGCTTCCCGCGCATGAAGGCGCCGGACGGTTCGGACCACTACGTGCTCAGCCCGCTATCGCAGAACACGCTTGCTGCGGACCGGCGCGCTTTCGTGAAGGTGATGGAATACCTGCGCGATCATGACCGGCAGAACACCGTGATCATGGTCCAGCCGGAGAATGAGACCGGATCCTACCGCGTGCCGCGCGATTTCTCGGCCGAAGCCAATGCGCTGTTCGCAAAGCCGATTCCGGCGGCGTTGGCCAAGAAGACCGGCAAGTCGGGCACCTGGGAAGCGGCCTTCGGCAAGCAGGCACCGCGCGCGTTCAACACCTGGTACGTCGCCCAGTTCGTCGATGCGCTGGCGCAGGCGGGCAAGGCGGTGAAGCCACTGCCGATGTACGTCAACGCCTCGCTCGCCGGGCCGTCCAACGTGCCCGATCCTACCGGTGTCGCCAGCGGCGGCCCGCAGTGGGACGTGCTGGACATCTGGAAGGCCGGCGCCCCCGCGATCGACTTCGCCGCGCCCGACATCTACGACCGCAACAGCGCCAACGTGACCCAGTACCTCGACAAATACACCCGTCCCGACAATGCACTGATGGTGCCGGAGATCGGCAACGCGAAGGAATTCGCGCGCTTCTTCTGGGCCACCATCGGGCGCGGCGGTATCGGTTTCGCGCCGTTCGGCATGGATGACACCGGCTATTTCAACTACCCGCTCGGCGCCGCCGCGCTGGACAAGGAAACGCTGGCCGCATTCGCGCTGCCCTATGGCACGCTGGCGCCGATCGCCAGCGACTGGGCCCGGATCGCTGCGTCGCATCCGACCTGGGGCGCTGCCAAGCCGGACGACAATTCGCCCCGCGAAACGGTGATGGGCAAGTGGAAGATCTCCGCCGACTGGGGCCAGTGGCAATTCGGCCAGAAAGACTGGACCTGGATCCCCACCAAGCCCGCACCCTGGGCCGATCAGCCGGTGGGCGGCATGGCCGTGGCCCAGCTTTCGGACACCGAATACCTGATCATGGGCGATCACGTGCGCGTCAACTTCTCGCCCGCCAAGGGCGAGAGCAACGGCGTGATCGTCGCGATCGAGGAAGGTACGTTCAAGGATGGCAAGTGGGTGACCACGCGCGTCTGGAACGGTGACCAGACCGACTACGGTATCAACCTTATCGACCGGCCGCAGGTGATCAAGGTCACCACCGGCTTCTATTCTTCCAAGTAAACGCAAGGAACCGCCGAAGGCGGCAGAGGATCACGACATGAAGCAATTCACGATGGCAACGCTGCTGGCAGGTTCCGCCCTGTCGCTGGTGCCGGCAGTCGCGCTGGCCGCCGAAGCGGGCGTGGAGAACATTCCCGGCGGCGTAGCGGTCACCCCGCAGAGCGGTCCTTCCGATCGCGTCGAAGTGACGCTGCACGGTGACGGCATCTTCCACGTCGTCGCCCATGCGCGCGGCATGCAGGCCCCGGCCGCCAGCGCCAGCCTGATGGCGCCGAACCCGCCGGCCGCCGGCCAGTACACCGTCAGCCAGAATGCCGGCCACGTTACCGTGAAGGCCGCGAAGGCCACCGCCGATATCGATCTTGCCAGCGGGCAGGTGCGCTTCCTCGACGCAGCGGGCAAGGACCTGCTGGGGGAATCGGCAGCCACGGTCTTCACCCAGACCAAGGCGGACGGCACCCCCTACGTCACCGTTTCGCAGCAGTTCAACCGCGGCACCGACGAAGGCCTCTACGGCCTTGGCCAGCACCAGCAGGCGGTGATGGACTACAATGGCGAGGACGTGGAACTCGCCCAGCACAACATGGACATCGGCGTGCCCTTCCTCGTTTCCAGCAAGGGCTATGGCCTGCTCTGGGATAACGAGAGCATCACCCGCTTCGGCAACCCCGCCGCCTATACCTTGGTTGGCGATAAGGGCGGCATGAAGGTGACAAGCGGCGGCAAGCCGGGCTTCTCCGCCAAGTACTACCTGGATGACAAGCTGGCGGTCGCCCGCCAGGAAGCCACGGTGGACTACCAGTTCCTGGACGATCAGGCGAAATGGCCGGAAGCCGGCAAGGCCAAGACGGTCGCGTCGGAGCAGGGCCAGAACACCGCCGGTAACGCCGTGCAGACGCAGAAAGTGGTGTGGGAGGGCGACCTCCAGCCCGACAAGACCGGCACGCACAAGTTCCAGCTCTACGGTTCCAGCTACTACAAGGTCTATATCGACGGTGAGCTGAAGCTGGACCGCTGGCGCCAGAACTGGAACCCCTGGTACGCCAATTTCGAAGTGCCGATGACGGCGGGCAAGCCCGCGCACATCCGCATCGAATGGGATCCCAACGCCGGCTACATGGCGCTGCTCCACAACGACCCGCTGCCCGAGGCGGACCGCCACTCGGTCTGGTTCACCAGCGAAGTCGCGCGGGACAAGGATTATTGGTTTATCGCGGGCGGCGATATGGATGGCGCGATCGCCGGCTATCGCCAGCTGACCGGCAAGTCGGAAATGATGCCTAAGTGGGTCTACGGCTTCTGGCAGTCGCGCCAGCGCTATGACACCGCGAAGGAACTGACCGGCGTTGTGGAGGAATACCGCAAGCGGCAGTATCCGCTGGACAATATCGTGCTCGATTGGCGCTACTGGACGGACGATTCCTGGGGTAGCCACAAGTTCGACCCCAGCCGCTTCCCCGATCCCGCCGCGATGGTCAGCACGGTGCACGGCGATCATGCCAACATCATGATCTCCGTCTGGCCGAAGTTCTATCCGACCACGGATACCTTCAAGGAACTGGACGCGGCCGGCGCGATCTACCACGGCAATTTGCGCCAGGGTAACAAGGACTGGGTCGGCCCGGGCTTTGCCAACACCTTCTACGATCCGTACTCTGCCAAGGGCCGCGAGATTTTCTGGCGCCAGGTGGAGGACCGCATCGCCAAGTTCGGTTTCGACGCCTGGTGGGCGGACGCCAGCGAACCCGACATGCATTCGAACCTGTCGATCGAGAAGCGCATAGATACGATGGGCCCGACGGCGATGGGTCCGGCAACGGAGTTCTTCAACTCCTACCCGCTGATGAACGCCCGTTCGTTCTTCGAAGGCTGGCGCGGCTTCAAGCCGGACGTGCGCCCGTTCCTGCTGACGCGTTCGGGCTTCGGCGGCCTGCAGCGCTACGGCGCGGCCGTCTGGTCGGGCGACGTGGCCACGCGCTGGTACGATCTGCACGCGCAGATCTCTGCCGGCGTGAACACCGGCATGTCGGGCCTTGCCAACTGGACGCACGACATCGGCGGCTTCTCGGTCGAACCGCGCTTCGCAGCGGAAAAGCCCAAGGCGGCGGACCTCGACGAATGGCGCGAATTGAACTTGCGCTGGTTCCAGTTCGGCGCGTTCAGCCCGCTGTTCCGCAGCCATGGCGAGCAGCCCTGGCGCGAGATCTACGAAATCTCGCCCGAAGGTTCGCCGATGCGCGCATCGATGGTCTGGTATGACGAGCTGCGCTACCGCCTGATGCCCTACATCTACACCTTAGGCGCCGACACGTACCAGAAGGACGGGTCGATCATGCGCGGCCTCGTCATGGACTTCCCGGAGGACGCGAAGGCCCGCAAGGCCAACGACGAGTACCTGTTCGGCAAGGCCTTCCTGGTCGCCCCGGTCACCACTTATCAGGCGCGCGAGCGGGAGGTCTACTTCCCCGGCACCGGCGTGACCTGGTACGAATTCGGCACCGGCAAGACCTATCAGGGCGGCTCCAGCGCCACCATCTCGGCCCCGGCCGAGCGCATGCCGCTGTTCGTCCGCGCCGGCTCCATCGTGCCGATGGGCCCGGTGATGCAGTACACCGACGAGAAGCCCGACGCGCCTATCACGCTGGTGGTCTATACCGGCGCCAACGGTACTTTCTCGGTCTACAACGACGATGGCCGTTCGCAGCAGTACCGCGACGGGGCGTGGGAACGCATGCCGGTGCGCTATGACGATGCCAGCGGCACCGTCTCCATCGGCGCGCGTGAGGGCAAGGGCTATGCCGGCATGCCGCAGAACCGCACGGTTCGCGTCAAGTGGATCGCCCCGGGCCAGAGCGTAGCCGAAGCCACCACGTTCGACGCCGAAGTGCGCTGGACCGGCAAGGCGCTGCAAGTGAAGCGCCCCAAGCGCTGAGCATGAACGGAGCAGCCTCGCTCTCGCCTTCGAGAGTCGGGGCCGCTCCGGCATGTCTTTCGGCCGCCGCGTGTGGCCGGCGACGACAGGCGCGGTATCGCGTAATCCGAGAGGAACCTGAAGCGACATGAACGAGCTTCGCGCAGCCCTTGCTGCTCTCGGGCCGCTTCCCGCTGTCACTTGGCAGCAGTCGCTAATGCGAGTGACTTGCATTCGAGGGGGGTGGCGTTAGAAGGCCGCCCGATAAGGGAGGCCTCAAAAAATCATGATCCGTCATTCGATGCTCGTCTTGCCGCTTGTGCTGACCGCGGCGCCCGTCGCTGCGCAGGAATTCAGACCGGACCAGGGGCTGGACGAAGGGATCGTGGTCACGGCGGCCCGCACCGCGCTGCCGATCAACACCCTGCCGATGACGGTCGACGTGATCGACAACGCCGCGCTCAGCCAGCAGGTGGCCATCGGCGGCTCCATCGTCGATGCGGTTTCGGCGCTTACGCCTTCGTTTTCGCCCACCCGGCAGAAGCTGTCCGGCGCGGGAGAGACGCTGCGCGGGCGCTCGCCGCTTTATGCCATCAACGGCATTCCGCAAACGGCACCTCTGCGTGACGGCGCGCGCGACGGGTTCTCCATAGATCCGTTCTTCGTCGACCGCGTGGAAGTGATCTACGGTTCCAACGCCCTGCAGGGAATCGGCGGCACCGGCGGCATCGTCAACCAGGTGACGGTGGGACCGCCGCGGCAGGACGGGATTTCCGGGCGCGTGCTGGTGCAGGGGAATTCGGACACGGGCTTCAGCGATGACGGCATGGGCGGCAAAGTCGCCGGCCTGGTCGGCTGGCGGCAGGGGCGCTTCGACGCCACGGTCGGCGGGGCTTTCGAAAAGCGCGGCGTGTTCTACGATGGGCACGGGGATCGCATCGGCACCGACCTGACCCAGGGCGAGACCCAGGACAGCCGCTCGTGGTCGGTGTTCGGCCGCTTCGGTTATGCGGTATCGGATACGGCGCGGTTGGATCTCATGGTCAACCGCTTCCAGCTCAAGGGCGAGGGCGACTACGTCGCCGCCAATGGGGACTACACGCGCAACCTGCCCACGACCTCGGTTCGAGGCACCCCGCCGGGCGTGCCGGCCACCAATCGCACGGAAAGTGCGGCGATGACCTATACGGATACCGCGCTCTGGGGTGGCAACCTGATGCTTCAGGGCTTCCTCAACCGTTCGCGCGACACGTACGGCGGTGAGATCGCCCCGATCGCCACGTTCCAGGATGCCGCGATCGCCCCGCTGGGAACCCTGTTCGACCAGTCCCAGAACCGCAGCCGCAAATTTGGCGGCAAGTTCTCCTACGAACGCAAGGTGCCCGGCCTGGAGGCGCTGACCGTCATCGTCGGTCTCGACGTGCTGTTCGACAAGACCGAGCAGCGCCTGATCGCCACGGATCGTTCGTGGGTGCCGCCGGCGGAATATCGCAGTCTGGCGCCTTTCGCGCAGTTCAACCTCGCCCTGCTGGACGACGTGCTGCACCTTGCGGCCGGCGTGCGCCATGAGGACGTACGGATCACCGTCGACGATTATCGCACGCTCGCCAGCTACGGCGGCGGCTTTGCGGTTTCGGGCGGCACGCCGAAGTTCAGCGACAACCTGCTCAACGGCGGCGTCATCCTGGAGCCGTGGAAGGGCATCCGCGCCTATGCCAGCTATGCCGAGGGCTATACGGTGCCCGACGTCGGCCGCATCGCGCGCGCTGTCAGCCGGCCCGGCGTCGACATCGACAACTACGTCAACATCAGCCCGATCGTGTCGAACAACCGCGAACTGGGCGTCGAGGTGAAGCGCGGTCCGCTGGATGCCAGCGCGGCCTATTTCTGGTCGACCAGCAAGAACGGCTCGCTGCTGGTGCAGAGCGGCGGCGTGTTCGAGGTGCAGCGCCAGCGCGTCGAGATCCAGGGGCTGGAGATCAACCTCTCGGCCCAGACCCCGGTGCCGGGGCTGACGCTTTCCACCGGCTATGCCCACCTCATCGGGCGCACCGACGGTTCGGACGACGGCATCGACAAAGTCGACCGCGATCTCGACGGGGCGAACATCTCGCCCGATCGCCTCAACCTGGCGGCCAGCTACCGCCAGGGCGCCGTCTCGGCACGGGTCCAGACCCAGTTCTTCCTTTCGAACAAGTTCGAACGGGCACCGGGCGACTACAACGAGACCTACAGCTTCGGCGGGTACGACGTGACCGACCTCAGCTTGCGCTACGATACGCGCTTCGGCGGCGTGACGCTGGCGGCGCAGAATATCTTCGACACCTTCTACATCGACTACTACACCCAGACGGTGCGCCCGACCGACAATGCCCATTTCTTCGCCGGTCGCGGCCGCAACTTCACGCTGAGTTGGGATTACCGCTTCTGATGAAGCTGCTGGACACCCTGCATCGCTGGACCGGGGGGCTGGTCGGCCTGCTGCTGGCGATCATGGGGCTGACGGGCGCAATCCTCGTCCATCGGGATGCCTGGGTCGCGCTGCCTCATGCCGGCGACGCGCAAGTGCAGAGCACGCAAGTTCTGGCGGCGACGGCCGCCCGGCTCATGGCCGATCCGGCCAGGCGGCCGCAGTCGATCACCTTCGCCAATGCGGACTTCGGGCTGGACCGGCTGGCCTACAAGGGCGGCGCCGGGGCCTATGTCACGCAGGCGGGCGATCCGGTGCTCGACTGGAGCAGCCAGTGGGCACGGCCCGAACTGTGGCTTTCCGATTTCCACCAGCACCTGCTCGCAGGCGAAGAGGGCGAAACCGTGATCGGGATCGCCGGTCTCTGCGGCCTGTTCTTCGTCATCAGCGGGACCATCCTGTGGTGGCGGACGCGCCGGACATTCGAATTCCGGCTCTGGCCTGCCCGCATGACGCGCCCGTCCATCGTGCGCCAGCACCGCGACCTGGGCATCGTCATCGCCCCCTTGCTGGCACTCTCGCTGGTGACCGGCACGGTGCTCGTGTTCCGGCCGCTGGCCGCCGTCATCCTCGGCCCCGGCGCGCCCGGCGAGATCGACCGGGCGCTGAAGCCGCCCACTGCACCGGCAGCCGCGCTGGCCGACGATCTCGACTGGGCAGCGATGATCCGCGCCGCGCGCGGGCGCTTCCCCGCTGCGGAAGTGCGCAGCCTTGCCCTGCCGCGCGCCGATGGCGGGCTGATAACCCTGCGGATGCGCGGTCCGGGGGAATGGTTGCCGAACGGCCGCACGACGGTATGGTTCGCGGCGGACACCGGCCGCATCGTCGCGGCCCGCGACGCCGCCGATCTCTCCGGCAGGGTGACGGCGTACAATGCGCTCTACCCGCTTCATGCCGGAAAAGTGGGCGGCTTGCCGTTTCGCCTGGTCATGACGCTCTCCGGCCTCGGCCTTGCCATGCTGGGTACTTTCACCCTGTGGTCGTTCTGGTTCAGACGGCCGCGGCGGCGCGCTTCGCCAAAGCCGCTCTCCAGCCGCTGATCCGCCTTTCGGCCGCTTTGCGGCGTTCCGCGGCACAAGAGCGATTGTGCAGCCCTTTCAATTGTGCCAGCCTTGGTTGTGCCAGCGTTGGCACAAACGATCCTGCGGACGCGGTCAGGGACTGCGTGACGTTGCGGCGGAGAGGGTAGAGGATGCGGAAATGGCTGCGGCAAGCAGACGGCACGGTCGATAGCGGCAGGCGCCGGCACCTCCTGGTCGGCGCCTTTGCCGCCCTGCATTATACCGCTTTGCGCAGCTTCCCCGCGATGGCACGCGAAAGCGTGGAGCCCGGCGAAACCCGGTTGAGGCTGCGGGGGGACCGGCCGGGCGAGCGCTTCGACGGGATCGGCGTGGTGAACGGCGGCGGTGCCACTTCCGTGCTGCTCAAGGACTATCCCGAGCCGCAGCGCAGCCAGATCCTCGACTTGCTTTTCAAGCCCAGGTTTGGCGCATCGGTCAGCGCCCTGCTCGTGGAAATCCCCGGCGACGGCAATGCCACCCAGGGGTCCATGCCCAGCCACATGCACGCGCGGGACGATCTGGATTACGGCCGCGGCTACACCTGGTGGATCATGAAGGAGGCGAAGGCGCGCAATCCCGGTCTCAGTCTCGATGCCACGGCCTGGAGCGCGCCCGGCTGGCTGGGGGACGCGGGCGGGCACTTCGACAGAATGCCGGGACAGGGCGACGCCAAGTTCTTCTCGGCCGATACCGTCGACTATTACCTCAAATGGCTGGAGGGCCTGCGCAGCGTTCACGGGCTCGAATTGGACGCGATCGGCGTCCGCAACGAAAAGGGCGTCTCCTTCGCTTTCGCCAAGGCTTTCAAGACGGCGCTGAGAACGCGCGGTTTCGGGCAGGTCAAATTGCATGCCTTCGACAACTGGCCCGAATGGAAGCTGGATTTCGTGCCGCAGATGCTGGCCGACAAGGAGCTGCGGGACTCGATCGACATCATCAGCGCTCACACGTTCCATTCCAACTTCAAGACCACGCCGGAGGTACGCGCGGCCGCCAGGGCGATGGGGAAGCCGATCTGGAACAGCGAGGACCACGTCTACAAGAAGGGTTTCGACTGCGCCCTGGGCATCGTCAAATGCTTCAATCGCAATTATATCGACAGCGGCGCGACCAAGATCGTCAACTGGTATGATATCGCCGCGCTCTATCCGCTGGAGCCTTACTCCGAAGACCCCGCAGCCCTGCTGGCGCACGAACCATGGAGCGGGCACTACCGGGTGCGCGAGGCGCTCTGGGGCTATGCGCATTACGGGCAGTTCACCGAGATCGGCTGGACTTACGTGCCGGGCGGCAGCGGGGTGCTGGCGAAAGGCGGCTCTTTCGTCACGCTGAAATCGCCGGACGGCAACTTCAGCACGATCATCGAGACGAAGGGCGCCCAAGGGCAGCAGCGGATCCGGCTGGACATCGGCCCGGGGCTTGCGCGCCGGCCGCTCTGCCTCTGGCGCAGCACCGCGCGCGAGCAGTTCGCCCGGCAGGGGGATCTCCACCCGCAAGGCGGCAGCGTCTCGGTCATGCTGGAGCCGGACGCGATCTACTCGCTGTCGACCACCACCGGCCAGCAGAAGGGCGCCTTCTCCGATATCCCGGCGCCGAAAGCCTTTCCCTTTCCCTATCACGACCGCTTCGGCGACTATTCCGCGCCGCAAGCGAGCGGGTACCTGCCGCGATATACGGCGGATATCGCCGGAGTCTTCGAACTCACCGACCGGCCCGACGGCCAAGGCCAGTGCCTGCGGCAGGTCGTGCCGGTGCCCACGATCTCCTGGGCGCCGGATTGGCGGCCCTATACGATCCTGGGCGACGCGGCCTGGTCCGATTACGAGATCGCGAGCCGGGTCTGGCTTGGCGCCGGGGACGTCGCGGGCATCATGGGGCGGATCAACCATGTCGGCACCGGCTATGGCTTCATCCCCAAGGGCTATTTCTTTGAAGTCGCCGACGGGGGCCATTGCCGTCTGGTCGCCATTCGCGGGAAGAAGGATCCCAAGGCCCCGGTCGGCGATGCCGAACAGCAGGCGCTTCTCGGCAAGGCGGCAGGCGCCGCGCAGGGCGGGGAGTTGCTGCTCGCCCATGCTGCCGTGCCGACGCTGCGTCCGGGCCGCTGGCATGACCTGAGCCTGCGCTTTCAGGGCGAAGAGATCACGGCCCTGCTGGACGGCAAGCCCGTGCTCACGGCGCGGGACGGGCTTTACGGAAAGGGCATGGCCGGCTTGCTGGTCGGGCAGACAGCCGACCGGGTCAGTCGTCCCTGGTTCGCGAACATCATCGTCAAGCCGCTGGGCGGGCCTGAGCCGGCGCCCTTCGTGCCGGGTGCTCGCCATGTGCCCATCTATCGAAGCTGATCAGGAGCCAGGCCGTTGAACCGCATCCTTTCCCGCCGCACATTGCTCCAGGCGGCGAGCGCCGCGCCGCTGCTGACCATGCCCGCCCTCGCTGCCGCTGGCGGAACGGCCCCGCGGCAGCAGCGTGTGCGCGTGAAAGCGCCTTTCGCCATGCCCGATATCGAGGTGCCCGATTTCTCCGCGAGCCGGATCTTCCCGATCACCGATTTCGGCGCGCGGCAGGACGACCAGCAGCGCACCGGCATGGCCATCGACAAGGCGGTGGCAGCGGCCAGCGCTGCGGGGGCCGGCACGGTGCTGGTCCCGCCGGGCCTGTGGCCGACCGGCAGGATCCACCTCCGCAGCAACGTCAATCTTCACCTCGCGAAAGGCGCGACGCTGCTCTTTTCCGACGATCCGCAGGACTATCTGCCAGCGGTGCAGACATCGTGGGAAGGGATCGAATGCTTCAACTATTCGCCGCTGATCTATGCTTATGGGTGCCACAACGTCGCGATCAGCGGGCCGGGGAAGCTTCAGGCGAAACTTGAGCTTTGGAGCCGGTGGTACGCCCGCCCCAAGGCGCATATGGACGCATTGGTCGCGCTCTATCAAATGGCGCGCAGCGACAGGCCGGTGGCCGAGCGGCAGATGGCGGTGGGTGAGAACAACCTGCGGCCGCATTTCATCCAGTTCAACCGCTGCCGCAACGTGCTGGTGGAGGACATCTCGATAGAGGGCAGCCCGTTCTGGACCCTGCATCCGCTGCTTTGCCGCGACGTGGTCATCCGCCGGGTCAGGATCCACGCGCATGGCCACAACAACGACGGCGTGGATCCGGAGATGAGCCAGAACGTGCTGATCGAGGATTGCCAGTTCGACCAGGGCGACGACGCAGTATCGGTGAAATCGGGGCGCGACATGGACGCCTGGAGACTGGGCGTGCCCGCGAAGAACATCGTCATGCGCAATTGCCGCATCGTGAACGGCCATCAACTGATGGCGATCGGCAGCGAGCTATCGGCAGGGATCGAGAACGTCTGGGTGGACAACTGCCACTTCGTGGGAGACGGGCAGAAGAAGGACGGCACGGCAGTGCCGATCGACAACCTGCTGTTCGTCAAGACCAACGAGCGCCGGGGCGGCTTCGTCCGCAACATCCACATGTCGAACGTCACGGCCACGACGCTGGCCGGTAGCGTTCTGGCCGTGGAGACGGACGTGCTCTACCAGTGGAAGACCCTGCTGCCCACGTATGTCCGCAAGCTGACCCCCATCGAAGGGCTTCACGTTCGGAACGTGCAAGTCGGCCATGCCCGCTCGGTCTGCGCGATCGCCGGGGAAAGCGAACTCCCCGTGCGCAACGTATCGCTGCAAGGCGTGGAGGTTCGCGCGCTCACCGGCCCCGCGGTCGTCACGAAGAACGTCGAAGGCTTCACGAACCGCGCCTGATCGGCCGGTGGCGAGCGGCCAGTGGCTAGGAACGCGGAACGCGGTATCAGAGGTCTTCCGCAAGGCGCAGGCGGTAGCCGATGCCTGCGTCGTTGCCGATGATCCGCGGGCGCTGGGGGTCGGTTTCCAGCTTCTGGCGCAAGGCCCGCACCAGGACGCGCAAGTATTCGACATGGCGTTCTGCGGCGTCGGGCCAGACATGTGCCATGATCCGGTCATGGGTGATGACCCGGCCGGGGAATTCCGCGAGCTGGGACAGCACGGCATATTCCTTGGGGGTCAGGCGGACTTCGCGGCCGCCCTTCACGATCCGGCGCGAGGCCAGGTCGATCGAGAGATCGCCTATCACGAGAACGCGGCCGTTCCCGCTGCCGCCGCGTGTCATTCTGCCCCGCAGCGCCGCGCGCGCGCGGGCGAGAAGTTCGGCGATGTCGAAGGGCTTGGTGAGATAGTCGTCGGCGCCAAGGTCGAGCGCTGCGACCTTTTCCTCTATCGCGTCGCGGGCCGAAATGACGATGAGCGCCTTGTCGCCATGCCGCTTGATCAGCGGCACCAGTTCCAGGCCATCGCGATCGGGCAGGCCGAGATCGAGCAGGACGAGGTCCGGCTCCTCCTGCGCCAGCAGTTCCAGCGCCTCGCGCGCGTTTTCCGCCGCCACCACGGCATAGTCCGCGTCCGCCATGGCCCTCTGCACGAGGGAGCGAATGTGCGGTTCGTCGTCGACGATGAGGACTTTCGGGGCCGTCATGGAAGGTCCTTGCTATCGAGAGGCACGCCGATCAGCGCTGCGGGAATGCGAATGGTGAAGCCGGGGCCCGGGGCCGCGTCATCGCCCGCCGCTTCCACCGACAGATCCATAGCCCGGGCGAAGGCTTTCACAATGCCCTGAACGCGCGCGGACCCGGTGGCGTGCTGGGGCGCGGCCCCGATTATCGAGAGCGTGATCGCGTCGGGCAGGCGGCGGCAGTGGATCAGGAGTTCCCGTTCCGCGGCGCTGCCGGCGCTGTCGAGCAGGATGACGAGGCAATGGCGCAGAAGCACCGGGTCGACCTGCACGGGGGGCATGCCGGGCGCGATATCTATGGTCACGCCGGAATCCTGCCGTGACCGGCGGGTTTCGTGCAAGGCATCCGCGACGGCGCCGAACAGGTCCGTCGCTTCGGCTTGCACGGGCAGGGCGCCGGTTTCCAGGCGGGCCAGATCGATGAGCGCCGCTGCCAGGCGGTCGAGCCGGGCGGCCTCGGTTTCGATGATGCCCGCCAGGTCTGCCGAGGGACGTCGCTTCATGTCCCGGGCCGCGGCGACGATTGCGGAGAGGGGGCTGCGCAGATCCTGGTCCAGCGCGGAAAGCAAGGCCGCGTTCAGCCCGTCCGGCGCGGCGATCCGGCGCGCCTGCGAATGCTCCGTTTCCAGCGCCATGCGGTCGAAGGCGATGGAGGCCTGGTCGAGCAGGCTCATCAACAGGGGCAGTCGGTCGGACCGGAGCGGGTCGCGGGCGTCGCTCCGGGCGATCCCGAGTACGCCAAGGACACCGCGCGCGGTGCGCAGCGGGTGAAACAGCCAGTCCGATGCGGTCAGCGTGGCGGAACCGCGTCCGGCGGGCAAACCCCTGTCCAGCGCCCACTGCGCGGCGGCGATCTCGATCTGCCCCAGTCGGTCCTCGGGCGGAAAGGCGGCGCGAAGCTCGGGGCCCTGGGGGGTGGGGAGCAGCAGCACCGTCTTCACGTCGAGCAGCCGGGCGACTTCCGCGCAGATCGCCTGGAGCAGCGCCTCCTGCGTCGCCGCGGCGGTGAGCTGGCGCGAGAAGCCGGCCAGCGCGGCGTTCTGGCGCGCGCTCGATCCGGCAAGTTCCGCCTGCGCGTGGACGCGGGCTGCGAACTGGCTGGTGGCAAAGGCCACGCCCAGGAGGACGAGGATGGAGACGACGTTCTCCGGGTTGCTGACCGTCAGTGTGCCGGTGGGCGGCAGGAAGAAGAAATTGTAGGCGAGGCTGGCCGCGAGCCCGGTGAACAGTCCGGCGCGCAGGCCGAATGTCGCGGCGGCGAACATGACCGGCACCAGGAACAGCAACGCGATATTGCCAAGATCGAGCACTTCGACGAGCACCCGCCCGGCCGCGGTCACTGCGGCGACCATCAGCAGGGACCAGAGATAGTGCGACGGCGGCCCCCAGCGCCGGCGCGGGCCACGTCCCCTCCGGCCTCGCGGGACGGGCTCCGCCGCGAACGGCAGGACATGGATCGCCACGTCGCCAATGCTGCCCAGCAGACGGTCCACCGCCGACCCGCGCCGCCGCACGCGCCAGTGGGAGCGGTGAGACGTTCCGGGCAGGATCTGGCCAGTCATGATCTGACCAGTCGCGATCTGGCCGATCACCAACTGGGTCGCCCGTTCCTGCCGGGCGAAGTCGCGCAGACCTTCGACTACACCGAAGGCCGGAATGCTGGCGGTGGATGCGCCGAGCCGGGAGGCCAGCGCCAGTGCTTCGGCCAACCGGCGTCGATCCTCCTCGCGGAAGTGATGGTCCCGCCGGGTTTCGATATGGACCGCGCTCCAGGGCGCCCTCAGCGCATCGGCCAGGCGCTTGCCCGCGCGAACCAGCCCGGCCGCGTGGGCATCCGCGCCGATGGCGACCATGATCCGGTCGCCCGCGGCGAAACTGCCTGCGAGGGCATGGGCGCGCAGGTGCTCCAGCATCTGCGCGTCGACCGCCTGAGCCGCGCGGCGCAGAGCCAGTTCGCGCAAGGCCGTGAGGTTGGATTTCGAGAAGAAGTGGCCGAGCGCCCGCGTCGCCTCATGCGGGATATAGACCTTGCCGTCCCGCAGCCGCTCGATCAGCTCGTCCGGGGGAATGTCCACCACTTCGATCTCGGCCTGTTCGAGGATCGAATCCGGCACCGTCTCGCGCACGCGGACGCGGGTGAAGGAGGCGACGACGTCGTTCAGGCTCTCGACGTGCTGGATGTTCAGTGTGGAATAGACGTCGATCCCGGCGTCGAGCAGTTCCACCACGTCCTGATAGCGCTTGGGATGGCGGCTGCCGGGCGCATTGCTGTGCGCCAGTTCGTCGACCAGCACCAGGCCGGGGCAGCGTTCGAGAATGGCGTCGAGGTCCATCTCGTCCAGCGCATGGCCCCGGTGATCGATCTGCCGCCGGGGGATGATCTCGTGGCCGCCCAGAAGTGCCTCGGTGTCCCGCCGGCCATGGGTTTCGGCCACGCCCACGATGACGTCGGCGCCGGCTTCCCGGCGCTGGCGGCCTTCGGTCAGCATTTCCCAGGTCTTGCCCACCCCCGGTGCGGCGCCGAGGAAGATCTTGAGACGGCCGCGTCCCTCCCGCGCGGCGGCGCGCAGGAGGGCTTCGGGTGAAGGCCGATCGGCTTCGGTCACGGCACGGGCTTGCGGCCAATGGCATCGAGCCGCCGATTGAGCATCAGGACGTTCACGCGCGGTTCGCCCAGAAAGCCCAGGATCGGCCGCTCCACGGACTGTTCGACCAGGGTCTCGACCGCCGCGCGATCGAGATTGCGGACACGGGCGACGCGGTCCACCTGGTACAAGGCCGCCTCGGGGCTGATGTCGGGATCGAGCCCCGAGGCGGAGGTGGTCACCAGGTCGGATGGAACGGGTCGACCGGGTGCCGCAGTCTGCAGCGCGTGAATGTCGCCCCCCACGCGCTCGGCCAGCACGCGCGAGGCGGGACCGAGGTTCGACCCGGAGGAGGCAAGGCCGTCGTAGCCCTTGCCCGCTGCCGAGGGGCGGGTGTGGAAGTAGCGTTCGGTAACGAAGGCCTGCCCCACCACGGAGGAGCCGACGATCCTGCCGCGTTCCGCGATGAGGCTGCCGCCCGCCTGGGCGGGGAACAGGAACTGCCCCAGTCCGGTGATGGCCAGCGGATAGGCGAGGCCCAGCAGCAGCGCGAAGAGCACCGTCATCACGAGGGCCGGACGCAGCGACGAAAGGATATCCCGGTTCATTCCATGTCTCCTCAGGCGAGGCCCAGGCCGTTCACGGCCATGTCGATGAGCTTGATGCCGATGAAGGGCGCGATCAGTCCGCCCAGCCCGTAGAGCGCCAGGTTGCGCGCCAGCAGCGGGCCGGCGCCCATCGGCCGGTACGTCACGCCCCGCAGCGCCAGCGGCACCAGGCAGGGGATGATCAGGGCGTTGAAGACGATCGCCGAAAGGATCGCGCTTTCCGGGGTGCCGAGGCGCATGACGTTGAGCACGCCGAGCCCTGGATAGAGCGCCACGAACATGGCGGGAATGATCGCGAAGTACTTGGCGACGTCGTTGGCGACCGAGAACGTCGTCAGGGCGCCGCGGGTCATCAGCAGCTGTTTGCCGAGGCCCACGACTTCGATCAGCTTGGTGGGATCGCTGTCGAGATCGACCATGTTGCCCGCCTCGCGCGCGGCCTGGGTACCGGTGTTCATGGCGACGCCCACGTCCGCCTGCGCCAGTGCCGGTGCGTCGTTGGTGCCGTCTCCGCACATGGCGACCAGGCGTCCACCTTGCTGTTCCTTGCGGATCAGTGCCAGCTTGTCCTCCGGCGTGGCCTCGGCCAGGAAATCGTCCACCCCGGCCTCGGCAGCGATCGCGGCGGCGGTCAGGGGATTGTCACCCGTTATCATGACGGTGCGGATGCCCATGGCGCGCAGTTCGCCGAAGCGTTCGCGGATGCCGGCCTTGACGATGTCCTTGAGGAAGATCGCGCCCAGCAGGCGGCCGTTCGAAGCGACGGCCAGCGGGGTGCCGCCAGCCCGGCCGATCTCGTCCGTCACGCGGCGCAATTCGGTGGCCGCAACGGTGGCGGCGGCCCCGGGATGGGCGCGCAGGATCGCCTGGACCGCGCCCTTGCGAACCATGCGTTCATCGGTGTCGATGCCGGAAATGCGGGTCTGCGCCGTGAAGGGTATGACGGTCGCACCTTCGGGCAGCGCGTCCGGGCCAGGTCCGCATGTCTCGCGGGCGAGCAGGACGATCGACCGCCCTTCCGGCGTCTCGTCGGCCAGGCTGGCGAGCAGCGCGGCTTCGGCCAGTTCGGCCGTGGTGGCGCCGCCGACCGGGCGGAACTCGCTGGCCTGGCGGTCTCCCACGGTGATCGTGCCCGTCTTGTCGAGCAGCAGCACGTCGACGTCTCCCGCCGCCTCGACCGCGCGGCCGGACTTGGCGAGCACGTTGAAGCGCACCAGACGGTCCATCCCCGCAATGCCGATGGCGGAAAGCAGCGCGGCGATGGTGGTGGGGATCAGGGTGATGAGCAGGGCGGCCAGGATCGCCACCGGCACTGTGCCGCCGGCATAGCTGGCAAAGCCCGGGATCGTGCCCACGGCGATCAGGAAGATGATGGTCAGGCCCACCAGCAGCAGGGTCAGCGCGATCTCGTTGGGGGTCTTCTGGCGTTCCGCGCCTTCGACCAGCGCGATCATGCGGTCGAGGAACCCCTGGCCGGGATGGACGGTGACACGCACGCGGATCTCGTCCGAGATCACGCGGGTGCCGGCGGTCACGGCCGAGCGGTCGCCGCCCGCCTCGCGGATGACGGGGGCGCTCTCGCCGGTGATGGCGGCTTCGTTGACCGAGGCGACGCCCGCGATCACTTCGCCGTCGGAGGGGATGAGGTCGCCGGTCCGGACCAGTACCACGTCGCCGCGCCGCAGGGCGCTGGCGGGCACTTCCTCGTAGCGGTCGTCCGCGCCGAGGCCGTCTCCCTTCAGCCGCCTGGCGGTCAGTTCGGCCTTGGCGGCGCGCAGGGACGCGGCCTGCGCCTTGCCGCGCCCTTCGGCCAGCGCTTCGGCAAACGTGCCGAACAGCACGGTCAGCCAGAGCCAGAGCACGAGCTGGATCTTGAAGCCGGCGGCCAGTCCGTCATGCCCGGCGATCAGCAGGATCGTGAGCAGGACGGCGACGACGGCAGTGGTGAACATCACCGGATTGCGGATCAGTTCGCGCGGGTCGAGCTTGCGGAACGCATCGCCGATCGCGGGGAGGATCAGGTCTGCGGTGAAAAGCGAAGTCTTGGCGGATCGAGCCATGGGTTGATCCTCAGAAAAGCTGGCCGCGGATCATCGCGAGATGATCGGCAACGGGGCCAAGGGCGAGGCCGGGCAGGAAGGTCAGGCCGCCGACGATCAGCACGATGCCGATCAGCAGGCCGGTCCAGAGCGGGCCGGTGGTGGGGAAGCTGCCCGCGGTGGGCGGGGTGTGCCTGCGGGCGGCGAGGCTGCCTGCCACGGCCAGCATCGGGATGATGATGAAGAAGCGGCCGATCCACATGGCGATGCCCAGCATGCCGTCATAGAAGGGCGTATTGGCCGTCAGCCCGGCGAAGGCGGAGCCGTTGTTGCCGACCGCGGAGGTGAAGGCATAGAGGATCTCGGAAAATCCGTGCGGTCCCTTGTTCAGCGGTCCGGCCAGCCCGGCGGGCAGGACCGAGGCGAGGGCGGTGAAGCCCAGGATGACGAGCGGCAGGACGGCAATGGCCAGCACCGCCAGCTTGACCTCGCGGCTTTCGATCTTCTTGCCGACATATTCCGGCGTGCGCCCGACCATCAGCCCCGCCACGAAAACGGCCAGGATCGCGAACAGCAGGAACCCGTAGATCCCCGCGCCCACGCCGCCGACCACGACTTCGCCCAGCTGGATGTTGAACAGCGGCACCAGCCCGCCGAGCGCGGTGAAACTGTCGTGCATGGCATTGACCGCGCCGCAGCTCGCCGCCGTCGTGACAACCGAGAACAGTGCGGAAGCGGCGATGCCGAAGCGGACTTCCTTGCCCTCCATGTTGCCGCCGCCGAGGCCGAGATGATGAAGCACCGGGTTGCCGGCGGCTTCCTGCCAGTACGTCACGGCCGTGCCCGCCAGGAACAGCGCCATCATCGCGGCCAGGATCGCCCAGCCTTGGCGCGCATCGCCCACGGCCTTGCCGAAAGCGTGAGTCAGCCCGGCCCCGATCGCGAAGATCGAGAGCATCTGCACCAGGTTCGTCAGTGCCGAGGGGTTCTCGAAGGGATGGGCCGAGTTGGCGTTGAAGAAGCCGCCGCCGTTGGTGCCCAGCATCTTGATCGCCTCCTGCGACGCCACGGGGCCGAGCGCCAGCGTCTGCTTCACGCCTTCCAGGGTCGTGATATCGACCGATCCCGCCAGGGTCTGCGGCACGCCGCTGGCGATGTAGAACAGCGCCAGCACGGTGCAGAGCGGCAGCAGCAGGTAAAGCGTCACCCGCGTCATGTCGGCCCAGAAATTGCCGATGCCCGCTGCGCTCCTTCGGGCAAAGCCGCGGAACAGCGCGAAGGCGAGCGCTATGCCGGTGGCGGCGGAAAGGAAGTTGTGCAGTGTCAGGCCCAGCATCTGGCTGAGGTTCGACATCGTCGATTCGCCTGCGTAGCTCTGCCAGTTGGTGTTGGTGGTGAAGCTCACCGCCGTGTTGAACGCGAGGTGCTCGCCCACGGCGGGAAGGCCGCGCGGGTTGAGCGGCAGCAGCGCCTGCATCCGCAGCACGAGATAAGTCAGCAGGAGCAGCACGGCGTTGAAGATCAGCATGTGCACGGCGTAGCGCCGCCAGGACTGGTCCTCCTGCGGATCGATGCCGGAGAGGCGGTAGAAACCGCTCTCGACCGGGCCGAGCACGGAGTGAAGCGGGGTGCGGCGGCCTTCGTAGAGCGCGAAGAGCCAGAGGCCCATCGGCCGGACGAGCGCCAGCAGCAGACAGACGAAAGCTGCGATCAGCAGCCATCCCTGATAAGTCATGGGATCGCCTCCTAGAAGCGTTCGGGCCGCGCGAGCACGGCAACGAGGTAGACGAGAAGACCGAGCGCGGTTCCCGCGCCCAGCCAGAGATCGATGGTCATGGCTGCCTGCTCCTCACGCCCTGTCGCACAGCGCCGCGTAGCCGAGGCTCGCCGCCAGCAAGGTCAGGAAGAGGCCGATCCAGAGGATGTCCTGCATGGTGATGCTCCTGCACGCCCATCGCCGCGCGGTGCGGCGGAAGCGATTGCAGCAGCCCCGCTAGCCCCATCCGCCGTAAACATTCGAGACGAGGCTGGGGCCGGTCGCATAGGATTTGCATATGATGGCCCGCACGGGGCCGCTGCCTTGGCCGCCTGCTTCATGAGCCGCAAGTCCCGGCGGAAGGCGCGAACACTTGGCGCCCTCGCGAGTTGTTCCAGGCAAAGGAGACAGCGATGACGAAGATACGGCAGCCGGGCGACAGGGCCCGCTGGAACAGCCATGGCGGTGCGGCCCGGCATGACTGACCGGACCTGCGATGTCGCCATCATCGGCGCGGGCACGGCGGGCCTTGCTGCCGAGCGTGCGGCCCGGACCAATGGCGCCTCCACGCTGCTGATCGATCCGGCCTTTGCCGGCACCACCTGCACCACGGTGGGGTGCATGCCTTCGAAACTTCTGATCGCCGCGGGCCAGGCGGCCCATGCGGCCCGTCACGCGCAAGTCTTCGGCGTCCGCGCGGAGCCTGTGGTGGATGGCGCCGCGGTCATGGCGCGGCTGCGGGCGCTGCGGGACGGGTTCGTGGCCGGCGTGAAGGCCGAGTTCGGGAAGCTGCCCAAGGGCACGATGCTAAAGGGACGCGCCCGGTTCGAAGGTGCGGGCAAGCTGGTCATCGACGACGGCACCAGCGTCACGGCGAAAGCCGTCGTGATCGCCGCGGGGGCCAGACCCTCGGTTCCCGATTTCCTCAGCGAAGTCGGTCATGCCGTGCTGACGAACGAGACATTGTTCGAGCTTGAGGCGCTGCCCGGCTCCGTCGGCGTGATCGGTGCGGGCCCCCTGGGCCTCGAACTGGCGCAGGCGCTGGCGCGGCTGGGAGTGGACGTTGCCGTGTTCGATGAAGGCGAAAGCCTGGCAGGACTGGAAGACGAGGCGATCGCGCAAAGCCTGCGCCAATGTCTGGAAGCCGAATTTGCCGTCCATCTCGGCGTGAAGCTCTCGGCGAAAGCCTCGGGCAAGCAGGTCCGCTTGTCCTGGACGGGAAAGTCCAGGGGGGATGCGACTTTCGACCATATCCTGGCCGCGGCGGGGCGCCCTCCGCAGCTTGCCGATCTGGGGCTGGAAACCACCGGCCTCGCTCTCGACAAGCATGGGGCGCCGAAGACCGACCCGCGGACGATGCAGTGCGGCGATCAGGCCATCTTCATCGCCGGTGACGCCGAGCATGGCCGGCCGGTGCTGCACGAGGCGCAGGCCGAAGGCGCCATCGCCGGTCGCAACGCCGCCCGCTTCCCCGAGGTGAAGCCGGGGCGCCGCATGCCGCCGCTCTCGATCATGTTCACTTCGCCCGCCATGGCTCGGGTCGGCGAAGTGCCGGAAGGCGCCGCAACGGTGCGCGGCGCCGCCTCCTACGAAGACCAGGGACGCGCCAAGGTCTTCGCCACGAACGCGGGCTGCGTGAAGATCGATGCCGATGCGAAAGGCGGCCGGCTGCTGGCGGTCCAGATGGTCGGGCCGGCCGTGGAACACAGCGCCCATTTGTTCGCGCTGGCCATCGACCAGGGGCTTACCGCCGACCAGATGCTCGCCATGCCGTTCTATCATCCCACTTACGAGGAAGGCCTGAAACCGGCGCTTCGGGCGATCTGCGATGCGATCAGCGCACCCACCGCCTCCGACCGGGACGATGGCTTCATGCCCGGGGGATGACGGCCCGGGCCAGGTCCTGACTCTGGGCCGCCTAGCCTTCTAGCCCCCTAGTCCCCTAGCCCCTCCTCTGCCAACGCCTGCTGGATCGCGGCGCGCTGCGAGAGACGCTCGTAGTAGGATGAGAGGTTGGGCGGCAGGTCGAGGCCGACTTTCTCCCTGGCCCAGAACAGCATGACGAAGAGGTAGCAGTCGGCGACGCCGAACTGATCGCCCAGCGCGAATTCCTGGCTGGCCAGCGCATCCTCGAACAGGCCGAAGCGCTTGCCCAGCTGGGTCTTCGCGGCGGACTTTGCCTCGTCCGAGGAGCCCGGCTTGAAGAAGGGCGCGAAGCTCTTGTGCAATTCGGTCGAGATATAGGCGAGGGCCTCGAGCGCCCGGAACCGGCCGAGCGGCCCCTGCGGCATGAGGTTTCCGGCCCGGTCGGCGATATAGCCGAGGATCGCCACGTTCTCCGTCAGGACACCCCCTGTGTCGAGACCGAGGGCCGGGACATAGCCCTTGGGATTGACGGCAGTATAGTCCTCGCCTTCGGCGGTGGTGCGGGCCTTGAGATCGACTTTGTCGATGGTGAAGGGCAGCTTGCTTTCGATCAGCGCGATATGGTCGGCAAGGCTGCAGGCGCCGGGTGCGTAATAGAGCTTCATGACGGTTCCTCTTCCTGGATCAGGCTTCAAGCGTCCGGGCCTTGCGATCGGCCCATTCCTTGCCGGCGTCCCCGCCCCACAGCAGCCAGGCGATGAACCCGGCCGAAGGGTCGCTGTTCGAATTCCATTTGTGGGTCGCGGTGTCCTTGTCCACGGCGTGACGGGCGAAGTAGCTGTGCATGGACTTCACGTCGCCTGCACGAAGATCGTGGCGCCTAGCCAGCTGGTGCGCGCGCTCGACGCCCACTTTGGTCCCGCCGCGGCCGAATTTTTCGCGCAGGCGGAGCCCGCGTCTCGCGGCTGCGGCCATCTTCATCGTGGGCCTGAAATGCGGCTCGGTCATCCATCGCTCTCCCGATCTGACGACAGGTCAACGTCGCCAGGCATCGGGCGGTTTCGCGGCGGACGCGCGCCTTGTCGGTTTTCCCGGCCGGAATACCGGCGCGGGGCGACTACTTCGCGGCGTGAAGCGGCCGGTTGAGAATGGCCGGCGCGATCTGGCGGCTGGCCACTTCCCGCAGCACGAAGCTCGATCGGATGCGGCGGACATGCGGCAGCACCGACAGTTCCTTGCGGTAGATCATGTCGTAGTCTTCCAGCGATTGGACATTGAGGATCATCAGGAAATCGGTATCGCCGGTGACGAAGGCGCAGAACTGCATCGAGGGGCTGTCGAGCACGGCCTTCTCGAAGTCCTGCAGCACGGATTCGGCCTGCGAGACAAGCTCGATCGAGACCATCACCAATGTTCCGTAACCCAGCGCGCGGACGTTGAGGTTGGCCGAGTAATGGGTGATGTAGCCCGCTTCCTCCAGGATCTTGCGGCGGCGGGCCACGGCGGTGCTGGACAATTGCACTTTTTCGCCCAGCCACACGTCCGATGCACGCCCGTCCGAAACGAGCGCGCGCATCAGGCGAAGGTCGGTGTCGTCCAGTTCGTGCTGCATTGGCTTGCCGCGTGCTGCCTCAAGCCAATGCAGCTTGCTGGATTGCATATCCATCCTGATGAGCGCCCCTCTTTTTTGTTTCGAAACCATAGTGCCGGGTTTCCCTTCGATTTCAAACAAAAGGTGCGGGTCTGAGGCGTTATTCGGACAGAATGTTGTCGAACCAGCCGGTTTCGCCCCCGATCGGCATGCCGGCGGGGATCGGCGGGCGCGGGCGGCTGAGCTTGCCGATTTCGGTTTCCAGCCGCTCGGGATCGCCGAGCAGGGCTGCCATGGAGACTTGCCACAGGCCGTCCTCGGAGCCGCTCCTGGCCCGGGCAAAGCCCTTGGCGGTATCCTTGAGATAGCCGTCCAGCAGCGCGGCGACGTCTGCGGGGGTGTCCGGATCGCGCCGGGCCGAGGCGATCGCCAGCAGGGCGGTCTGGGCGATCCGGCGCGAAACCGCATCGCCATGGGCGGCGATGACGGGCGACAGCTTGTCGAGCAGCGTGGCGACGCCGGGCTGGGCCGCATCGTAGCCATGCTGGATGTGCAGGCGCGTCAGGCGCGCGGGGGCAAGCAGGCTGTCGAGCGTCATCTGCGCGCCCACTTGCGCGGCGACGAGCGGATCGAACACTGCCGATCCGGCCCCGCGCAGCACTTCGGGCGCTGCCTCGGCATCGGTGCGGGCGCTTGTGCCGCTGGACAGCAGCATGGAGAGCGCCGCCGGAACCGTCAGTTCGCGGGGGGAGAGCGTGGCGATGAGCGCATCCATCGCCGCCATCTGGTCGGCGGCCGGGACAGGGCGGGGCGTGTCGCGTCCATCGCCGACGACCGCGTATTCGTAGTTCACCCCGCCTACCAGCTTGCCGGTGGCGTCGATGGAATAGCGATGGAACAGCCAGATCGGCACGAACTTGCGGCGCAAGTTGGAGAGCGGCTCACCCGCCAGCAGCACGTTCGGACCGAAGCCCGACAGCGCGAGCCGGCGTACCGCCATCGTATGCGCGAGATCGGCGGGGGTGTCCTGCCCTTCGGTCCACATGTTGACGCCGGGCACCGCGAGATCGGGGGCGCGGCCGTCGATGTCGGTGCCGTAGATCAGGCCGGCCTTGCGAATGGCATCGGCCTTGGCCGCTGCTTCGGCATCGCCGTCGACGCCGGGTGCGGGCTGGCCGTATAGCCAGTCTACCGTGAACTTGTCCCACTTGCCGATGCCTGTGGCATAGGCATCGCCGAGGTCCAGCCGGCCGTCGGCAATGCCCACTTTAGGCCCCGGATAGTCCATCACCGAGGCGCGGTCCTGCAGGCTGGCCTTGAAGTTGTGCACGAAGCCGATGGCATGGCCCACTTCGTGCGCGCCCAGTTGGCTGATCCGAGCGAGGGCCACGCGAACCGGGTCGTTGGCGCCGCCGGTATTGTTCTGCGCCGTGCCGACCAGGCCTTCGAACACGGTGATGTCCTGCCGCACGCGCAGCGCGCCCAGCACGACCACGCCCTTCACGATCTCGCCGGTGCGCGGATCGATCACGCCCCCGCCGTAGGACCAGCTGCGGTTCTGCCGGTCGGTCCAGTTGACCACGTTGTAGCGCACATCCTGCGGGTCGACGCCGGCGGGCAGGATGGCCACCTGGAAGGCGTCGATGAAGCCGGCTGCGTCGAAGGCATCGGCCCACCAGCGCACGCCGCTCGCCAGGGCGGAGCGGATCGGCTCGGGCGCGGCGCTGTCTATGTAGAAGACGATAGGCTTCTTCACCGGCGATCGGGCCGCGGTGGGGTCGGTCTTCTCCAGCCGGAAGCGGTTGGCATATTCCACCAGCATCGGGCTGCCCAGCGGCGTGCCGAAATCGTAGACCTGGGTGGCGTGGCTGCCGGAGCGAATGTCGAACTTGCGCGGCACGAAGCCGGGCTCGGGCAGGGCCACCAGCGAGGAATGGACGGTGACGCTCACGGCGCGGCCATCCGGGGCGAGCACGTCGAGTTCCTTGCCCGCGCTATCGGCGGTGAAGGTCTGGACGGTTTCGAACTCGACGTTCCGGGGAAAGACCTTGACCGACGCCGGGTCGAGGGCGCTGAGTTTCTCCGAGAGCTTGTAGCCCTTGGCGCTTTCGCCGATGGCGCCGGCAAGGTCCATGGCGTCGCTGGTGACGAGCGGCGTCGCATCCACCGTCACGCCGCCGCCCGCTTCACTCACCATTTCGAGCATGGCTACCGTGCTGAAGGGGAAGCTCGCGCGGGCGCCCTTGGCCACTTCGGCATCGCCGCTCGCCCGGTAGCGGGGGTTTTCAAACAGCACCGCGACTTTGCCGCCCATGCGGCGGAAGACCAGGATCTTGGTATCGCCCTGCATGCCGCGGTCGATGCGGATCGCCGCCGAGCCGAGGCCGGTCTTGATCGCCTGCGTGAACAGGTAGCGGCCCGACAGACCCTCCGCGTCGGCCGCGGGCAGGGAAAGCAGCAACCGCCCCTTGGCGGCGTCGACCAGAACCGGAAGCAGGGCCCCGTCCGGCGACGAGACCACCGCGGCCGGTGCCGCCGCCACGGCCATGGGCGTGAGGCAGGCTACGGCGCAACCGGCGGCGAGAATGGATTTCATGCGGGCGACGATGGACATCTTGGAAGGTTCCCCTGGAAGCGGACGTTCGAAGGACAACGAGACGGCGGCCCCTGTTCGCCGCGCTTGTCTCGCTCTTGCAGCAAGCCTAGCCGAAACCGGACGCAGCTTCCCCGAACTTATCGGGCCGGCCGCACCGCGCCGTGATGGAATCCTGCGCAAACGATCGCAAGGACGTGAAATTCCGGCGCGGGCGGGCTGCCTCTCGTGAAAGTCCCAGCCCTTAGGTGCGATGCTGCACTGCATTTCGCGAATCAGGCCATGGCTGATTTCAGGAACGTGCGTCTTCGCGAGAGCGGATGCATCTTTCTTGCGCGATATTGCTAATCGGTGATGAAATCCGTCGCGAGGGGGTGAAAATCTCCTGAACTTTCGTGGGATCGTTCGCACCCTTGCGGATAGTATCGCAGTAGTCAGGCAGCAGTCCGGGTCGGGAGCAACCGACATCGAAGCGGACATTGCCGGATGATGGAGTGCCCGCGGATTTGGCGGGTGCGGGGAACAGGGGTTCCGACACAGTTGGGCGTCGACAAGGCACCGTGAGGGCGGTGCGTGTTCGCCTGTCCGGGGCTGCCAGTTCTCCATCCATCGGGATGAGGGCGCCTGTGGCGAGAAACAGTCACAGGGAGTTTTCGCGATGCGCAATGCAGTCCAGACCTCGCGGCGCCGAGGCAATATGGATACCTTTTCAGCGCGCTCGATCCGTGCCCTGCTGCTGGCAGGCGTGGCGGCGCCCTTGCTGGTGGCGACGCCGGCGCTGGCCCAGAGCGCTGCGGTCGATGAGCAACCGGTCAACGATATCGTCGTCACCGGCTCGCGCATCGTCGGCGACGGCTACAGCGCGCCGACCCCCGTGGCGGTACTGGGAGAGGCGGATATCGCCGCCCAGGCGCCTGCGAACATCTCCGATTTCGTGAACCAGCTTCCCGCCATCGCCGGCAGCGGCACGTCCGGGAACAGCTCGGGCGGCCTGTCGAACGCGGGTGCGGGCATCAACTCGATCGGCCTGCGCGGCCTCGGCGTGGGCCGTACGCTGGTGCTGGTCGACGGGCAGCGCTCGGTGGCCTCGACCGTGGGCGGCACGGTGGACATCAACACGATCCCGCAGGACCTGGTGAAGCGCGTCGAAGTCATCACCGGCGGCGCCTCTGCCGCCTACGGTTCGGACGCGGTGGGCGGCGTGGTCAACTTCATCCTCGATACGGGATACGAAGGCGTCAAGCTGGGGGTCGATACCGGCCTCTCCACCTATGGCGACGCCTACAACTACCGTTTCACCGGCACCGCGGGCTTCTCGCTGCTGGATGACCGCCTGCACCTGCTGACCAACGTGTCCTACTTCAAGCAGACCCGCGAGGAAGGGATCAACCGCGACTGGAACGACAGCGGTTACTTCCAGATCAACAACCCCGCCTATGACGGCACCAACGGCGCGCCGCAGCGCCTGGTCGGCAGCGGCATCGGCCCGGCCGGCTACACGGCAGGCGGTCTGATCTCCAGCGGACCGCTGCGCGGCACGTATTTCCTGGGCGAGGGGCAGACCGCCCAGCTCACCTATGGAACCGTCTCCAGCCCCTGGATGATCGGCGGCGACTGGCAGACCACGCTGGACGGGCACCTCGGCACCAATACCCTGGTCCCCCTCGACGAGCGACTGAGCCTGTTCCAGCGCGCCGGCTTCGAGATCACGCCGGATATCGAGATCTTCGGGCAGTTCTCCTACAACCGCTCGGTCAGCGCCAGCTCGTACCAGCAGACGCCCAGCACCGGCGTTTCCATCGCGGCCGACAATGCCTACCTGCTCAGCCAGTATCCGGCCGTTGCCGCGGCGATGGCGGCGCAAGGGCTGTCCTCGATCACGGTGGGCACGTCGAATGCCGGCTTCCCGATCCCGGGCAGCAATATCAAGCGCGAGGTCTATCGCGGCGTCGTGGGCGCCAAGGGCCAGTTCGACATGTTCAAAAAGGCCATGAACTGGGATGTCTACTACCAGAAGGGCGTGACCAAGGCGCGCGAGGAGCTGACCAATACCTGGCTCAATTCCCGCATGGCCCTGGCGCAGGACGCCGTGTTCGACGGTACGGGCAATATCGTCTGCCGCTCCACCCTGACCAATCCGGGTAACGGCTGCGTGCCCATCGACAGGCTGGGTACCGACGGTCCCTCGCAGGAAGCGCTCAACTACATCTACAACGACGGCAACCAGCCGCTGCGCCACCAGACGATCAAGCAGGACGTTGCCGCCGCCACGATCTCGGGCAAGGCCTTTGCGCTGCCGGCCGGAGACCTGGCCTTCGCCACCGGCGTCGAATGGCGGCGCGAGCAGATCGACGGTTCGGTGGATCCGCAGTACAATTCCGGCTGGCTCTACGGCAACTTCCGCGTGAACCAGGGCAAGTACGACGTCTACGAGGGCTTCCTCGAACTCGACGTGCCCATCTTCGACGGCATGAACGTCAATGCCGCCGCGCGCGGCACGCATTACTCGACGTCGGGCTGGGTCGGCACGTGGAAGGTCGGCGCCAACTGGCAGGCCATCGACTCCCTGCGCCTGCGCGGCAACATCAGCCACGACATCCGCGCGCCCAACCTGGAGGAACTGTTCGCGGCCGGTACCGCGCGCACCAATTCGGTCATCATCCCGACCGGCGCCGATGCCCCGCAGACCGGATCGCTGCAATTCGTGCAGAACGCCTTCGGCAATCGCAACCTGAAGCCCGAAGTCGCCGACAGCTGGACTCTTGGCGCCGTGTTCGAACCGACGTTCCTGCCGGGCTTCTCGCTCTCGTTCGATTACTATTCCATCCGGATCAAGGACGCGATCGGTTCGATCACCGCCCAGCAGACCGTAGACTTGTGCTATGAGCAGGGGATCAGCTCTTATTGCCCGAACATTCATTTCGTGAACGGGCAGCTCAGCACGATCGACCTCACGCCGATCAACTTCGCGCGCCAGAAAACCAGCGGCTTCGATATCGAGGCCAGCTACGCGGTCCCGGTCGGCCCGGGCACCCTGCGCCTGCACGGGCAGACCACCCATTACATCAAGAACGTCGTCGACGACGGCATCAGCTTCCCGATCGACTATGCCGGCGTCCTGACCAGCGGCACGTATGCCTCGCCCAACTGGGTCTACCGACTGAGCGCCTTCTACGACATCGACCCGGTCAGCTTCAACCTGGTGGCGCGCGGCTTCACCGATGGGGTCTACGGCAACGACTGGATCGAATGCGACGGCGATTGCCCGGTCAGCACCGCGCAATACCGCACGATCAACGACAACTCGATCAAGGGCGCGACCTATTTCGACGCTTCGGTGGACTTCAAGTTCCCGGCGATGGGCGGGGTCGGGCACCTGACCTTCATCGTCAACAACCTGCTGAACAAGGATCCCGTGCTCGTGGGCAACGGGCCTGACGGCAACAACGTGCCGGCTTACGCCCAGACCAACCGCAGCCGCTACGACGTGATCGGCCGCACTTTCCGCATGTCCGCCAAGGTCGAGTTCTGAGTTTCCAATTGCCGCGTTTTTCCATCGGGCGGCGGTGCCCGGTGGAAAAACGCTCCATGAGAGGATGATCGTATCATGAAGACGTTCAAGCGCCCGGCGTTCGCGGCCGCCCTTGCAGCCGCTCTCCTATCCACCGGGCTGGGCAGCGTGCCAGCCCATGCCGCCGCGCCTCAGGCGCTGAAGGAAGAAGTTTCCGCCGAAGTGGAGGCCCAGCGCAAGCAGATCCAGGTCATGGTGGACCAGATCTTCAGCTATGCCGAACCCGGCTTCCAGGAGGTCCGGACGTCCGAATACCTCACCGGCATCCTGGAAAAGAACGGCTTCAAGGTGGAGCGCGGCGTTGCCGGCATTCCCACCGCCTTCACCGCCACATGGGGCAAGGGCGGCCCGAAGATCGCGCTGGGCAGCGACATCGACGACGTGCTCGGCGTCTCGCAGACCCCCGGCCTGCCTTACCTCAAGCCGCTGGTAGAAGGCGCGCCCGGGCACGGTGAGGGGCACAATGCCGGCATGCCGCTGATGGTGGCCGCGGCCATCGCGGTGAAGAAGGTCATGACCAGGCACGGGCTCGAAGGCCGCCTGATGCTCTGGCCGGGCGTTGCCGAGGAACTGCTGGCGACCAAGGCCTATTACGTGCGCGCCGGTCTGTTCAAGGATGTCGATGCCTCGATCTTCACGCATGTCAGCTCGGACTTCTCGACCGGCTACGGCGAGATGGGGGGCAACGGCATGGTCTCGGTGGAATATACCTTCCACGGCAAGACCGCGCACTCTGCGGGCATGCCGTGGGAAGGCCGCAGCGCGCTTGACGCGGTGGAGATCATGGATGTCGCCTGGAACTTCCGGCGCGAGCACCTGCCGCTGACCCAGCGCTCGCACATGATCATTACCAACGGCGGCGGACAGCCCAACGTGGTGCCGGACAAGGCCAGCATCTGGTACTTCTTCCGCGAACGCACCTTCGACGATATCCGCAAGCTCTACGAAACCGGCAACGACATCGCCAAGGCCGCTGCTCTGGCCACCGGCACGACGATGAGCCAGCAGACGCTCGGCTATGCGGCGCCCAACTTCGGCAACAAGCCGCTGGCAGAGGCGGCCTATGCCAATATCAAGGCGGTGGGCATGCCGAAATGGAGCGCCGACGACCAGGCTTTCGCCAAGGCCGCGCAGACCTTCAACGAGCGCAAGATGGAGCCGCTGAAGGACGAGGTCACCGAACTCTCCACGCCTGAAAACCGCAAGCCTTCCACGGGCGGCGGTTCCGACGACATCGGCGACATCATGTGGGCCGTGCCGACGATCACCATCCGCTTCCCGTCGAACATCCCGAACATGATCGGCCACAATTCCACTTCGGCCTTCGCGATGGCGACCCCGATCGCCCACAAGGGCGTGGAAGCGGGGGCCAAGGCCGTGGCGATGACCGTGCTCGACATCCTGACCACACCGCAGCTGGTCACTGACGCCAAGGCCTATTTCACCGACGTCCAGCTCAAGACGGACAATTACGCGCCTGTCCTCACGGACAAGGACGTGCCCGCGATCTGGCTGAACGAGCGCAACATGCAGCTCTACCGCCCGCTGATGGAGAAGTATTACTACAATCCCGCCAAGTACCCCTCGTACCTCGACCAGCTCGGGGTGAAGTATCCCACGCTGACGAAGCCGGCGGAGTGAGCCGAATGCGCAAGAAAGCCCTTGTCGCCGCCGCCCTTGCGGCAGCCTCGCTCCTCCCCGGCGCCGCACAGGCCGCCGCGGATCCGGCGCTGAAGCAGGAAGTCAGCGCCGCCGTGGAGGCGCAGCGCAAGCAGATCCAGGTCATGGTGGACGAGATCTACTCTTTCGCCGAACCCGGCTTCCAGGAAGTGAAGACCAGCGAATATCTCGCCGGGATCCTCGAAAGGAACGGTTTCAAGGTGGAGCGCGGCGTTGCCGGCGTGCCCACGGCCTTTACCGCGACATGGGGGACCGGCGGGCCGAAGATCGCGCTGGGCAGCGACATCGACGGGCTGCTCGGCGTGTCCCAGGTTCCCGGCGTGGCGGACGTGAAGCCGCTGGTCGAGGGCGCGCCGGGGCATGGCGAGGGGCACAATTCGGGCATGCCGCTGATGGTGGCCGCGGCCCTTGCCGCCAAGCAGGTCATGGCCAGGCACGGCATCCAGGGGCGGCTGATGCTCTGGCCGGGGGTTGCCGAGGAACTGCTGGCAACCAAGGCCTATTACGTGCGCGCCGGCCTGTTCAAGGATGTCGACGCGTCGATCTTCGCTCACGTCAACACCGGTTTCGGCACCGGCTGGGGCGATCTCGGGCTGACCGGGATGATCTCGGTCGAATACGAATGGAAGGGCAAGACTGCGCATTCCGCGGCCATGCCGTGGGAAGGCCGCAGCGCGCTGGACGGCGTGGAGCTGATGGACGTCATGTGGAACTTCCGGCGCGAGCATCTGCCGCTCACGCAGCGTTCGCACGATGTCATCACCAATGGCGGCGGCCAGCCCAATGTCGTGCCCGACAAGGCCAGCAGCTGGTACTATTTCCGCGAGAAGGACTTCGCCGCGCTGCGCGGTCTCTATGAGACCGGGAACCAGGTGGCCGAAGCCTCGGCGCTGGCTACGGGTACGACGGTGAGCCGCAAGGTCCTGGGCTTCGCCGCGCCGAACTACGGTAACAAGCCCCTGGCAGAGGCACTCTATGCCAATATCGAGGCGGTGGGTGTTCCGCAATGGTCCGCCGCGGACCAGGGCTTTGCCCGGGCCGTGCAGGTGAAGAACCACCTCAAGGTCGAGCCGCTGCCCGACAAGGTGGCGCCGCTTTCGACACCGGACACCCGCGGCAATGCCAGCTTCGGCGGCTCGGACGACATCGGCGACGTGATGTGGACGGTGCCCACCGTGACCATCGGCTATCCGGCGAACGTGCCGAACGTGATCTTCCACCACGCCACCGCCGCGATGGCGATGGCCACGCCGATCGCGCACAAGGGCACCGTCGTCGGCGCCAAGGCAGTGGCGATGACGATACTCGACCTCGTCACCACGCCGCAGCTCATCACCGATGCCAAGGGCTGGATGCGCGATGTCCAGCTGAAGGACCAGAAGTACGATCCGCTCATCGCCGCCGCCGACATGCCCGCGATAGACCGCAATGCGCGCACGATGGCGCAGATCCGGCCGGCGATGCAGCCCAAATACTACGATCCGGCCAAGTACGATTCCTACCTGCAGCAGCTCGGCATAGACTACGAAGCCGCGGGTCGCGAAAACTCCGGCGCTTAGCCTCAGGCGCGCCGACCGGCCGGGGCCAAGATCACCCTGACGAAAGCCAACTGCCCCGGCCGGCTTCTTTCCTCGTACTGCGCTTTCGGCGGCGGCATCGGCTTGCCGCGCAGCCCGGCTGCCGGGCGGACATGGCCCGGAAGGCCCGTCGCGGCTGCGCATTAAACATTAGATATTCCGGGAAATTCGGCATAGCATCCGCCGCAATATTGCGAGAGAGGGTGCGAAGCATGGATCCTGCAGAACCGGCAGGCGGCGCGTTGCAGCGTGTTGCCGAAGACCCGCGCTATCACGCGCTGGTGGCCCGAAGGTCGCGTTTCAGCTGGACACTGACAGGGGTGATGCTGGCGGTGTTCTTCGGCTACATCCTGGCCATAGCCTTCCGCAAGGACCTTCTGGCGACGCCGATCGGCAACCATGTGACGACCTGGGGGATCCCGGTGGGTCTGGGCGTGATCCTTGTGGGCATTGCGCTGACGGGGATCTACGTGTCCCGCGCCAATCGCGAATTCGATCCGCTGCTGCAGGCCATCAGGAAGGATGCCGAACAGTGATCGCGCCGTTCCGCATGACGCGCTGGGCCGCTGTCGTTTCCGCCTGTTGCCTGCCGCTGCCCGCCCTGGCCGATGCCTTGACGCAGGAAACCCGGCAGCAGGCCGTGAACTGGCCCGCCATCCTCATGTTCGGCGCCTTCGTGCTCTGCACGCTGATGATCACGCGCTGGGCGGCGGGTAAGACCCGGACCACCGCCGATTTCTACACGGCGGGCGGCGGCATCACCGGCTTCCAGAACGGCCTGGCGATCGCCGGCGACTACATGTCCGCCGCATCGTTCCTGGGCATCTCGGCGCAGATCTTCGCGGACGGCTATGACGGGCTGATCTACTCCACCGGCTTCCTGGTCGGCTGGCCGATCATCCTGTTCCTGCTGGCGGAGCGCCTGAGAAACCTGGGCCGCTACACTTTCGCCGATGTCGCCTCGTTCCGCTTCGCGCAGACCCCGGTTCGGCTTTTCGCGGCCTTCAGCACGCTGGCGGTCGTCCTGTTCTACCTGATCGCGCAGATGGTCGGCGCCGGGCAACTGATCAAGCTCCTGTTCGGCCTGCCCTACTCCTATGCCGTGGTCATCGTCGGCGTGCTCATGACGCTCTACGTGCTGTTCGGAGGCATGATCGCGACGACATGGGTGCAGATCATCAAGGCGGTGTTGCTGCTGGGCTGCGCCACCGTCATGGCCTTCGCCGTCATGGCCAGCTTCGGCTTTTCGCCGGACGCCCTGTTCGCCAAAGCGGTGGAAGTGAAGACGATGCTGGCCGGGCAGGCCGGGGCAGACCCGGCCTCGGCCGCAGCGAAGGGGCGCTCGATCATGGGGCCGGGCAATTTCATCAAGGACCCGATCTCGGCGATTTCCTTCGGCATGGCGCTCATGTTCGGTACGGCGGGGCTGCCGCACATCATGATGCGCTTCTTCACCGTGCCCGATGCCAAGGCGGCGCGGAAGTCGGTGCTCTGGGCCACGGGCTGGATCGGCTATTTCTATCTGCTCACGTTCATCATCGGCTTCGGCGCCATCGTCATGGTCGCTACCGAGCCCGCATTCCTGGACCCGCTGACGGGCGGCCTGCGCGGCGGGAGCAACATGGCGGCTCTCCACCTGGCCGACGCGATCGGCGGCAATCTGTTCCTCGGCTTCGTCTGCGCCGTGGCATTCGCGACGATCCTGGCCGTCGTCTCGGGGCTGACGCTGGCCGGTGCTTCGGCGGTGAGCCACGATCTCTACGCCTCGGTCCTGCGCAAGGGACAGGCCAGCTCGGCGGAAGAACTGCGCATTTCCAGGCGCACGGTGCTAGTTCTCGCCGCAATCGCGATCGTGCTGGGCATTCTCTTCGAGAAGCAGAACGTGGCCTTCATGGTCAGCCTGGCTTTCGCGCTGGCGGCTTCCGGCAATTTCCCCGTGCTGCTTCTGTCCGTGCTGTGGAAGGGCTGCACGACGCGCGGGGTCGTCTGGGGCGGTTCGCTCGGCCTGGCCCTCGCGCTCGTGCTTACGGTTCTTTCGCCCACGGTATGGGTGACGGTGCTGGGCAATGCAGAGCCGGTGTTCCCTTATTCCTCGCCCACGTTGTTCTCGATGCCGCTGGCCTTCTTCACCATCTGGATCGTCTCGCTGCTGGACCGGTCCGGGCGGGCGGCGGTGGACAGAAGCGGCTATCCGGCACAGCGCATACGGTCGGAAACCGGGATCGGCGCAGCAGGCGCGAGCGCGCACTAGGCGAATTGCAGCGGCCGAGGAACGGCCGGGCGCAAGCCGCGTTGAGAGGGAGGAGGGGGGCAAGCCGGAGCCGATGCTTTGCCCAGTTACGTTCTAGTCGCAGCGGGTGCCTTGGGTGCTGCCGCCCTCGGGTTCGCGGCGACCAGCGTGATTCCCACGCATATGAAGATGCCGGAGGAAGCCGCGCAACGGTCAGGTTCTTCGGATGCGCTGCCCGCCTACGATCCGGCTTATGGCGAATCGGGAAGCGGAGCCTCTTTCGTCAGCGATACCGGCTTCACCGGCCAGGGCATGCCGCGATGGCTGGAGAGCCAGGACGACCATGGCGCAGGCGCGGACGGCCAGCTCTGGCAGGCCGCGACATATGGCGCCGAAGGGCAGAGCTTCGATGAGGCCTATACCGCAGCGGAAGATCCGCTGTCCGACGATCCGGGATCGACATCACCGGACAAGGCCTCCGAAGCCGCGGCCGCCGCCGCGCGGGCAGCGGCTGAAGTAAAGGAAGCCGAAGTGGGCGATCTGGAAGCCCCCCGCGCGCCCGTGTCGATAGCCCCGGCAGCGAATGCCCCAACGCCGAACTCTTCGGCGCCGAACTCTTCAACCCTCGCCGCCGCAGCGGTTCCCTACTGACCGGCTCGTTTCATTCCGCCGCCTTGCGACCGCCTTTGCTCAGGCGCCATTCGGGCGGGTAGAGCGAATCGTTGTCCTTCACGGCATTGTTGAGACCCCGGTCGAACGTCTCCTTGTTGAGCGTGAATTCGTCGGCATCGTTCTTCACCTGGGCCAGCATCGATTCCAGCCATGCGGTCATGATCGAGCCCATGTATTCGCCCTGCTGCTGCTTGTAGGTCTCGAACAGGGTCTTCTGCATGAAGACGACATCGGTAGGCCGCGTGATCGAGCAGGCATGGGCATATTTCGCGACTTCCGCCTCGAGCCGGTCCCGCGGGACCACGCTGTTCAGGAAGTTGCAGTCCTGCATCTCCTTTGCGGTGAAGGGGCGTCCGGTGAAGACCATCTCCTGGAACTTGCGCAGGCCCATCATCTGGGCCCACTGCCACATGCGCGGGGCCCAGCCGACATAGCGGAACGAGGGGTGGCCGAAGAGCGCATCGTCGGACGAGATCACCAGGTCGGCATCGGCGGCCTGATAGAAGTGCCAGCCGTAGCAATAGCCCTTCACCTCCAGGATGCTGATCTTCTTGAAGTCCTGCAGCGTGCGGCACCCGAAGTTCGAATTGGCGTATAGCTGCGTCAGTTGCGCCAGATAGCGATAGCTGCCCTTGGGAGGATAGCGGACGTCTTCCCCCGGACCGATGCGGAATTCGTGCAGCAGCGAATATTCGCCTTCCGCGGCCAGCATCTCTTCCTGTTCGGGAAGGTCTGCGCCGCCGCCCAGGTTGTTGCCGGCGCCGCGGATCACCAGCACCTTGACGTCATCGTCCACGTTCGCGCGGTGGATGAGATCGGCATAGCGCAGCCGCGCCGCGGTGGTGGGTGCGTTCAGGAGGTCCGGACGATTGAGCGTGATCGTGGCGATCTTGGTGGCGGGATCCTTTTCGTAGAGGATGATGTCCTCCGGGTTCGGGCGATCCGCTTCAGCCATCGTCTTCTCCTTTTCGCGCAAGGACGCTCATTCGGCGGCCCGCCCGGATGTCGGGCCGACTTCGGCCCATCACTCGGCTTGCGGTCCTGCGGCGGCAATGACTGGCAGTGAACTGACACCACCCTCTTCGCGCCATCCCGCCGCTACCGGCCGGTGAAAACGGGCGCGCGCTTTTCGGCGAAGGCTCGGGCGGCCTCGGCGAAATCCTGGGTTAGCAACCCCAGGACCTGGACGTGGTTCTCCAGTTCCAGGGCGTTTTGGAGCGGGGCATCGAGATTGGCCCACATCACCTGCTTGGTGTGCTTGACGGCATAAGGCGCGTTGGCCGCGATCGTTCGTGCCACTTCCAGCGCACGGTCGAGCAGGCTACCGGGTTCTGCCAGATGGTTGACGAGGCCGATGGCCAGCGCTTCCTCGCCGTTTACGGGGCGGCCGGTCAGCATGATCTCGAAGGCCCGGCCGGCGCCGATCAGGCGGGGCAGGTGATAACTGATACCGCACTCGCCCGCGCTGAGGCCCAGTTTCACGGCTCCGACCAGAAACTGCGTAGACGGCGCGGCGATGCGCACGTCGCAGGCGAGCGCGATGCCCAGACCGGCGCCCACCGCCGCCCCCTGGATCGCCCCGATGACCGGCTGGCGCATCTTGCGGATTTGCTCGATCAGGCGCGAGAACACTTCCTGAAGCGCCATCCATTCCGGCGCGTTTTCCGGCCCTTCCGCAATCGCCGCCTTCAGGTCTAGGCCCGCGCAGAACGTCGCGCCGTCTCCCCCCAGCACGACGACCCGGCACGCATCGTCGGCGCTCACGCCGGCCAGCGTAGCGGTCAGCTCCTGCGCCATGGCGACGGTGAGCGCGTTGCGCGCCTCGGCGCGGGCCAGCCGTACCAAAGCCAGGTTCGCAATCCTTTCGACGGTGATAGAGGCCATGGGCCCTCCTGCAAGGCTGTGATCGCGCTCAGATTGTCGCCGGTTCCCGCACGTCCACGGCCTCAGGCATGGCGGCCCGCCGTGCGATGTCGTTCGCGGCGATGTAGCCGAACACCATGGCCGGGCCGATCGTCCCCCCGGCGCCGGGATAGTTGAGGCCGAATGGACTTCCGGCGGCGTTTCCGGCCGCATAGAGACCGGCGATGGGTGTGCCCCCGGTATCGACCACGCGCGCCTGGCGGTCCGCCTTCAGACCGCCCTTGGTGCCCAGGTCGCCCAGGTGGATCTGCACCGCGTAGAAGGGCGCCTCGCGGATCGCGCCGAGTGCGGGATTGGGCTTGCAGGTAGGGTCGCCGAAGGTCTTGTCATAGATCGTCGAGCCACGGCCAAATTCGGGGTCCTCGCCCTTGCGGGCATACTCGGTCATCCGGCGCGTCACGTTTTCCAGCTTGACCGGATCGACGTCGATCCTGCGCGCCAGTTCGCCCACGGTGTCTCCCTGGAAGATATAGTGATCCCACCAGTCGACCGGGATCGCGCGGTCCGGCATGATCGCGGCGGGCAGGATGCCGCCCGCCGTGAACTTCCTGCGGAAGGCGGCGTCGAACACCAGCCAGCACGGCGTGTTGGCACCGGTTGCGCGCTGATCGGCCACCATGGCCGCGCCGAAGCGATCGTAGGAGCAGGCTTCGTTGACGAACCGGTCCCCCTCGCGGTTGACGCAGACACTGTAGGGACGGCCCACGTCGAACACCGCCTGGTGCACTTCCTCGAAATTGGAGGCGGAGCGGCTGGGCAGGATCATCGTCGGTGCCCACCAGCCTTCGCCGGTATGTTCGGTGGCCGCGCCGATCGCTTCGGCGGCGATCAGCGCCTCGCCGGCATTCGCGCCCTGCGGCGTACTGCTCCACCAGATCGAGGTCCTGACCGGATAGAAGCGATCGCGCAGCGCCTGATTCCACTCGAACCCGCCCGCGCAGATCACCACGGCGTGGCGGGCCTCTATCTCATGGCGGCGGCCGCGATGGCTCACCGCGACGCCGGTGACTTTGCCGTCTGCGATGAGGAGCCGCTCCAGCCCGGTCTCCAGCTGGATCTCGACGCCCTTCTCGAAGAGCCTGGCGAGCAGCGGGCCGATCAGCGCCGCGCCGGAAACGAACAGCCGGTCGCGGCGAGTGATCCTGCGGGTGCTGCGATCCTTCCAGTACCGCCCGATAACCCTGGCGATCATGCGCTTCCAGCCGGCACTGCGGGCGGCGATGGTGAAGGTTTCCTCCAGATTCATCGCATAGCGGTTGAACAGCTTGAAGCGGGGATATTGCTCGCGCACCAGCGGGAACCTGTCTCCCAGCAGGCGACCGTCCCAGGGCGGCATCACCAGGCTGCGGTCGCTGCGCGATCCGGGCAGTTCGGCGAAGTAGTCCGGCCAGGGCATCGGCATCATCGCGATGCCCTCCCGCCCGAGCCAGTCCAGCATTTCGCGCCCGGTATCGACATAGGCTTCCAGCCGGTCGCGGTCGATCGGCCCGCCGATGACGGCGTCGAGGTAAGTCAGCGTCTCTTCGCGCGTGTCGCTGGTGCCGCCCAGCCCGTGATTGGGGATCCAGGCGACGCCGCCCGAGGTGGCGGACGTGCCCCCGTACTTGTGCGCCTTTTCCACCACCAATACCCGCAGGCCGAGATCGTGCGCGCGCAGGGCGGCAGTCAGCCCGGCCGCACCCGAACCGACGACGATCACGTCGAAAATGTCGCTCATCGCCATCCTCCCGTTCTGTTCCCTGCCTGGCCTAGCCATGATCGGCCGCGCCTTCGCTGCCCTTCTTCACTCACTGCGTTCTCGGGCTGGTGCGGCTGCAAATCAGGACAACTATGCCCGCCCGGCCCCGGCCTATACCGCAAGACGAGACAGCATCAGCGCGCAGGGGGAGCGGACGTGTCGGCTTTGAAGGGGCTAAGGATCGTCGAACTGGCCGAGCAGATCGCGGGGGAATATTGCGGCAAGCTGCTGGCCGATTTCGGCGCGGAAGTCATCAAGGTGGAGCGTCCCGCAGGCAGCCCGACCCGGCGCCTCGGCCCGTTCCTGCATGACCGCCCGGAAAGCGGATGCAGCGGGCTTTTCGCCTACCTCAACAGCAACAAGCAGTCGCTGGTGCTGGACCTGGCCACGCGTGCGGGGCGTCTGCGACTGGACCGGCTCCTGGCCGGCGCCGACGCGGTGATCGACGACCACGGCGGCGCTTGGCTGACCGCGCTCGGCCTCTCTCCCGCCACGTTCCGGGCGGATCATTCCGGCCTGATCCTATGCTCGGTGACGCCGTTCGGGCTGGACCCACCACCCGAGCGCGCCCATGCGACGGACCTCATCGTCACGCACGCCAGCGGCCTGGGCTATCATACGCCGAGCGCCGCCGATGCCGAGCGGCCGCCGCTGAAGGGACCGGGGCGCTTCCTGGCCAGCTACGAGGCGGGCCTCGAAAGCGCGCTCTGCCTTGCCGCGGCGCTGCACCGGCAGGGGCGAACGGGGCAGGGGACCTTCATCGATGTCTCGGCGCAGGAGGTGCTCGCGGGACGGCTCGATTACGTGCTCGGTCAGATGATCGCCGGGGACATGGACGTCAGCGAGAGCCGGCGGCAGTTCGATCTTGGCGGGCCGGGCGGCATCTTCCCGTGCCGCAATGGGTTCATCTACGTGTTCCTGACCACGCCGGGCCATTGGCATGCGCTGCGCGGCCTGATGGGAGACCCCGAGGAACTGCGCGACTTCCCGGCCGACTGGCTGGAGCGGGGCCTGTCGCCGGAGCGCATCGCGGCCTGCCGCAAGCACATGGTGGGCTGGCTGGCGGGGCTGGACAAGGACGAGGCGGCGGCATCGGCGCAGGCCAGCGGCATCACGCTGGTCCCGATCAACGATATGGGCGATCTCGGCCAATCGCCGCAAGTCCGCCACCGGAACTACTTCACCCGCGCCGAACTGCCGGGCGGGGCGGGAAGCGCGCTGTTCCCGACCGTCGGCTACCGGCTCGCGGCAACCCCTGCCAGGATCGCGGCGGCGGCTCCCGAGCTTGGGAGCGCCGCGCCGGACCACTGCCCGCCGCGACCGCCAGCCCGCAAGGTGGCCGGAAAGGGGCCGCTCGCCGGGGTCCGTGTGCTGGAACTGACCAAAGTCTGGGCCGGACCCTACGCCGGCAAGCTGCTGGCGTTCCTGGGCGCCGAGGTGATCCGGGTGGAGAGTCTGGGCTCGCTGGACGTGACGCGGAGCTACGGCGTCAGCGATGTGAACAAGGCGCCGGGGTTCATGGCGGTCAATCCGCAGAAGCTGTCGGTCCAGATCGACATGAAGAGCGAGGCGGGACGGGCGCTGCTCAAGCGGCTGGCGGGTACATGCGACATCGTGCTCGAAAACATGCGCCCCGGCGCGCTGGAGCGGCTGGGGCTGGGCTACGAGGCCCTGAGGGCGGTGCGTCCGGACATCATTCTCACATCGATGAGCATGTATGGGGCGGATGGGCCGCTTGCCTACCAGACCGGCTATGCGCCGTGCTTCGTGGCGCTCAGCGGGATGAGTTCGCTGGTCGGCTACGAAGGCGAGGCGCCTTCCGGCATGAATGTCCGCTATGCCGATTCCAGCTTCGGCGCGGCGGCGGCCTTCGCCTCGCTGGTTGCGCTGCGCCACCGCGAGGCGACCGGCGAAGGCCAGTTCGTGGACGTCTCCGCGGTGGAGACCCTGACCAGCCTGATCGGCGATACGGTCATGGATTTCAGCCTGAACGGCAGGGTGGCTGCCTGCGACGGCAATCGCCATGCGGACATGGCGCCGCACGGCCTCTATCGCTGCACCGGTGAGGACTGGATTGCGCTGGCCGTCCAGTCCGATGCGGAGTGGCGCGAGCTGGCTTCCCGCATCGGCGTGCCGGGATTGGCCGAGGACCGGCGTTTCGCCGCGCTTGCGGATCGCAAGGCCAACGAGGCCGCGCTGGACGGCCTGATCGCGCAGTGGACGCGCAAGCAGGATGCCGCCGTGCTCACCGCTGCGTTGCAGGCGGCGGGTTTGGCCGCCGCCAAGAGCGCCAATTCGGTGGACCTGATCGGCGACGGGCACCTCTGGGCGCGGGGGTTCTACCGTCATGTCGAGGATCAGGACGGTCAGCCGCGCGCGGTTCTCGGCCCGTCATGGCGCATGTCGGACCCGGCTGCCATCACGCTCGCGGCGCCGCGCCTCGGGGAGCACAATGGCTATGTGCTGGGCGAGATCATGGGGCTTTCGGCGGAAGAGCAGGCCCGCCTCCACGAAGCAGGCGCCTTGCGCTGAGAACCCGCGCGAAGGTCTGTCCCCAGCGCGGGATGGCGTCAGCCGCTTTCGCTCGTCTTGACCAGTTCGTAATCGCCCGCATCGTCGACCAGGCACTTCCAGCCGGCGTAGACGACGATGGTGGTGAAGGTTTCCTCGATGATCGCGGGGCCAAGGATCTCGTGCCCCGGCCCAAGCTCGGCACCCCGGTGGATCGGCGTTTCCTCGAAGCCCTGGCCCAGGTTGGCGCGGCGCATCAGGGCCGGCTGCGGGGCATGGGCGGCGACGCTGGTTCCCCTGCCTACCGCGGGAGAGGGCGTCTCCACCGAACTGGCGAGACGGACGCCGGTGATCTCGGGCAGTTCGTGCTCGCGAATGTGGCCGTATTCTTCCTGATGGCGCTGGTTGAACAGCGCGATGGCGCGGGCGGGCAGATCTTCATCGACGAAAGTCAGGTCGCCCAGCCGGTCTCCGGCGTGGATGTCGAAAGTCAGCGCGAAATTCTGCCCGGGATAGCGCATGTTCATCTGGTAGCGCGCGGTGATTCGTTCGGCGGCGAACTGCGCGGCTTCGAAATGGCGCTGCGCCCGATCGGAGAGTTCCCGCCACATCGCCCGCAGGCGGTCGTTGTCGGCGGCAAGCGCGGGCACGATATAGGATCGCTCCTCGTCTATGCTCGGATTGGCCACGAGCGTGCCGAGGGCGGAAAACGTCGGCGAGGCCTTGGGCACGAGCACGCGCGCGATGCCCAGATCTTCGGCCTGGATCGCCGCGAACACCGGGCCGTTGCCGCCATAGGCCAGCATGACCATTTCGGCGGGATCCATGCCCTTGCC
The DNA here is from genome assembly GCF_004368805.1 of Novosphingobium sp. PhB55. Taxonomy (NCBI): domain Bacteria; kingdom Pseudomonadati; phylum Pseudomonadota; class Alphaproteobacteria; order Sphingomonadales; family Sphingomonadaceae; genus Novosphingobium; species Novosphingobium sp. PhB55. Next base: position 95,705 of record NZ_SODQ01000004.1, read on the forward strand.
CGCGGTGATCCGCCGCACGCCTTGCGACATCCTGGCATTGACCATGCGCCAGCAGTCGAAGGCGGCCTGCTCCGCGTCGTAGCCCAGTTCCCGCCCCAGCGCGGCAAAGGCTTCGTCCACGCCGGTGCGTGAGAGTGAGAAGCTGCCCCCGGCAAAACCCGCGTCGGTCGAGAGGATGCCCAGCATGACCAGGGCATCGGTAATCGTCGGTTCGCTGCCGCCGCGCCCGTAGCAGATCGGTCCCGGCTCGGACCCGGCCGAGGCAGGGCCGACCTGAAGCGCGCCGCCGCTGACGTGGCAGATCGAACCGCCGCCCGCGCCCAGGGTTTCCACTTTCACCATGGGCACGCCGATCAGGTAGCGGTGGTGCATGTTCCAGCCCGCCTCGGCCGGCGCGCCGCCATCCCGCACGACGGAGATGTCGTAGGAGGTTCCGCCCATGTCGACGCACAGGATATCGCGGTAACCCTTGGCGGATCCGACATGGGCCGAGCCGATCACGCCCCCCGCCGGCCCCGAGGCCAGCACGCGGATCGGCGCGCCTTCTATATAGTCGACGGTCATGACCCCGCCGCTCGCCTGCATGACCATGAGCTGCCGGGCATAGCCGGCGTCCCTGACGCGGTTCACCAGTTTTTCGAGATAGGAATAGACCCGCGGGGCGACATAGGCGTTGACGATCGTGGTGCTGGTCCGGTCGTATTCCGGTGCGCGGGGCAGCACTTCGTGGCTGGCGCAGACCTGCACGCCGGGCAGTTCCTCGGCCAGGATCGCCGCGATGCGCCTTTCGTGGGCGGGGTTCACGAAGGAAAACAGGAGCGAGATCGCCACCGATTCCACGCCTTGCTTCCGCAGCCGCGCGCAAGTCTCGCGCACGGCCGTTTCGTCGAGCGGCTTGTGCACCGTCCCGTCATGCAACATGCGTTCGGGCACCGTCAGGCGGCGGCGGCGCGGGGCGATCTGGATGGGCGGCTCCAGGCGGACGTCCCAGATGTCTTCCTTGAAACCCCGGCGGTACTCCACTTCGTCGCGGAACCCCTCGGTGGTGATGAGGCCGGTGACGGCGCCGTTCATCTCGATCAGGGTATTGTCCGCGACAGTGGTGCCGTGGACGATGGTATCGCAGGCGCCCAGAAAGTCCCCGAGCGCGAGGCCTTCCATGTCGGCCAGCTTCTGCAGCCCGGTCATGACGCCGAGCGAGCGGTCTTCCGGCGTGGAGAGGTTCTTGTGAAGGCGGACCTCCGTGCCCTTGAGCAGGGCGAAGTCGGTGAACGTTCCCCCGATGTCGATGCCGACGCGATAGCCCATCGTTTTCCCCTCAGGCGGCCGCAGCCATGGTCATGTTCCGGCGCAGCGCTGCCGTGGCATCGTGGTCCACTTCGAGGTCGTATTCCTCGATGCTTCCCTTGAGGATCACGCCGTAGCGGCTGCGCGCGGCCTCGATGCTGACGTATTCGTCCAGCACGTCCTCCTTGACCGCTTCGGGATCGCGCGCCAGCGGCGGGCCGAAACCCGCGCCGCCGCCATGCTGATAGGCGATCACCGCGCCTGCCGGGAGCATGGCCTGGGCGGTCTGCTCGATCCGGTATTCGTTCGGCGTGCCCACCTCGAACCGGTTGGAATAGGGAATGGCGTCCTCGCCGCCGCACATGCCGCGCAAGGGGTGGTCGGCCGAGACCATCCAGGCCATCGCCGTGACGGGTTGCAGCACCTGCTTGACGTTGAGGCTGCCCGGCGCGCCGCGCCACTGCCCGGCGCCGCCGGCGTCGGTCGTCATCTCGCGGCTGATGTTGAGGATGGGATAGCGCGTTTCGGCATCCTCGGCCTCGGACAGGATCAGGCTGCCCAGGCTGACCGGGCACGATCCCCAGCCGTCGATCCCCGGCACGGCGGATACGTCCATCGAGCGGCAATCGACGCCCTGGTCCATCCACATCGTGCCGGCTTCGTCGAAGCCGATCACGGCATTGGGCATGCCGATCTTGTAGAGCTGCGGGGCGGAGCGCTGCGGCGCGACGTTGCTGAGTGCGAGGCACACGGCTTCGGTGATCTCGCAGGCCGGATGGAAAGAGCCGAGCGCGGCAGGCTTGTTCGGCGGTGGCTGCGCTATCGAGCCTTCGGGGACGATCATCTCCACGGCATCGAAGAAGCCTTCGTTCTTGACGATGTCCGGCGCCATCGCCGCCACGACTTGCGTCATGATATAGCTGCGCGTGTTCGCGAAAGTGTTCCACACGCCCACCAGCTCGGGCCGCGCGTCGGTTCCGGTGAGGTCGATCGTCAGCCGGTCCCCCGCCACGCGGCAGGCGACCTGAACCCGGATGTCCTTGGTTCCCGCCGTGTCGTAGTCGATGAAGACGGTGGCCTCGTACGTGCCGTCTCGCCAACCGGACACTTCCTCGCGGCAACGCGCGGCGGTGTGAGCGATCGAGTGATTGATCGCCGCCTTCACCCGGTCCGAGCCATAGCGGGAGATCAGGCCCTGCAACCGCGCCGCCCCTTTCTGAACGCCGGTTATCATGGCGGCGAGATCGCCTGAGAACGAGGGAAAGCGGTTGTTGCGCTCCACCATGCGCAGCACGTCCTTGCGCGGCTCGCCGCGGTGCACGAGCTTCAGGCAGGGATAGGAGACGCCTTCGGTGAAGATGTCGGTGGCCTCCAGCGTGAAACCGCCGGGGTCCTTGCCGCCGGTGTCGCCCTGGTGGGCCTGAAGCGTCTGCACCACGATCAGCTCGCCCGCATCGTCGAAAACGGGCGCATAGATGCAGTAGTCGGGCAGATGGCCGCCGCCATGGTCGGGGTCGTTGGCGAGGAAGACATCGCCCGGTCCCCAGTCGAACGTCTCGAAGTTCATCAGGCCCCAGCGGACCATCATCGGATTGACGAAAGTCAGGTGCGGCGTGCCGATGGCGCCCATGGCAAGGCGGCCGTGGGCATCCACGATCGCGGCATTGCGCTCGTTCGATTGATTTATGATCGGCGAGGATGCCGCGCGGCCGAGATGGGTCGCGGCCTCGAAGCACACCGTCTCGAAGGCGCCCCGGATGATCTCGGCGGTGACGGCATCGATCCCGGCCCCCGTGGGCAGAGGAGCACGCCGGGCCGCGAGCTTGCGGTTGAGTTCAAAGGACACGGTGCCAGTTGCTCCTCATTGTTCGCTCGTCACTGTTCGGTCGGCCAGGTGCCGGCGGCGGATTGATGGGCCAGCGGCGAGGCGGGATCGCCGATTTCCACCAGCGAGCCGTCCTCCCGCTTGCCGTAGATGGAAAGCGCGAGGCCGAGATCGACTTCGCCGGCTACCACGGGGGGCTGCTTTGGCCTGGCGGCGCCGCGCTTCTCGCGACCGGATCCTGCGGATCTTGGGCTTCGCCGCATCCTGTCCCCCCTCCTGAGCATCGCGCGATCGCGCCGCCTCTGCATCCGGTCGCTACGGCCGCATTTCCGGCCCCGCAAGCAGTGCCGCAGCGGCTGCAACGTCCGGCAAGACAGAGTGCAACGTCAGCACAGCGGGCAAGGCCCGGCCCGTGCTAGCGCTGAGGCGACCCAGCCATGGCGAGCGAACCTGCGATCCTATGACCGAGCCCACATTCCTGCGCGCCCTGCACGAAAACGACCTGCCGCCGGGCGGGAAGAAAGCCGTCGACCTGGCAGGCAGGTCCATCCTGATCTGCCATGTCGGCGGCCGGTTCTTCGCGGTGTCCAACATCTGCTCCCACGCGGAGGAGCGGCTGGAGTGTGGCCGGATGGGCAATGGCTGGATCGCGTGTCCCATCCACGGCGCGCGCTTCGATCTGGCAAGCGGAAAGCCCAGAAACCCGCCGGCAAAACGCCCCATCGCTACTTATGCGGTTCGCCTTGTCGAAGGATGGATCGAGGTGGAAATGCCTTAGGCTCCATCCGGCGGAGGCTCGACTGGTCCGTTGCCGTTACGCCGGGATGGACGGATGGCCACGATACTCGCGCGGAGCGAGGCCGTAGCGTGACTTGAACATGCGGCTGAAATGCGCGCTGCTCTTGAACCCGGCCAGATAGGCGATCTCGCTGATGGCATAGTGCTGCATCTTCTCGTCGCCCAGCCAGTCGTGCGCGGTGGTCATGCGCTTGTCCCAGATCAGGTTGGAGAACGAAAGCGCGCTCTTCTTCAGCACATGGCACAAGTACCGGAGCGAAATGCCGCAGCTGTCCGCCACCATCCGGGCATTGAGATCGGGGTTGGCGAAGTTCTGGTTGATGTAGCGGGTGATGTCGCCGATCCGCTTGTCGCAGATTGTCTCGCGCGCGGGCGGGTTTCCTGAAAGCCGCGTGATCGTCTTGCTGATGCCGGTGAGCAGCGCCTGCACCAGTTGCTCCGCCATGTCCTGGTCGATCTGGTCGTCCTGTTCGAACACCAGTTCGAGTATGCGGTCGGTCAGGGCCAGTTCGCCGCTGGAGGCCGGGAAGGCCCGGCCCGCTTCGATGTTCTCGCTGAGGACCGCGTAGATCTTGTGGGAGGGGACGACGACGTGCATCACCTCCAGCTCGCTGTTCTCGGGCGGGACAAGCTCCATGTAGAACGGCCGCGTGGAGCGCGTGATCGCACATTCGCCGGCGTTCACGACGTGCCGGCCGCCGGCGTGGGAAATGGTCATCTGGCCCCGGCGCAGGAACCAGAAGATCACCAGGTTGGTCTTGTCGTTGCGGATATGGCCCCAGGAGCGCCGGAACGCGAGGCCCGAGCGCGAAACTTCCTTGCAGATCGTGTATTCGCCCGCGAGGCTCTTCTCGATCCGCACGTCGATATTGTGCGACGACAAGGGCACCAGATCGCCGTCGTAGTAGTCCGCCTTGTTCGTGCCTCGAAATTCGAACCGTCGGGATTCGTGGTTCGCCGTGGTCATGTCGAACGCGAGAACGGGCATCTGCTTATCCTTCTCCGAAATGCTCTTGCGGCATTGTGATCTACCATAGCTCATTCGTGGGCCCGGCGACAGTAGGCTGGTCGTGAAGCCCGGTCGTGGGCCCGGTCAGAATGCGTAGGACAGCTCCAGCCCGTAGGTACGCGGCTTGCCCACGACGGCGCCGTTGTGGCCCAGCGCGACGGCAAGCTGCATGCCGCCCACGAAATAGTCCTCTCCGAACAGGTTCTCGCCATAGAGCGCCGCGGAAAAGTCCGAACCCATGATCTTCTTCCAACTAAGGCGGCTGTTCACCAGGGCATAGCCGGGCAGCTTCGTGCGCGGCGAGACGCTGGCCGCGGCATTCGAGAAATACTGGCCGGTCTGCGCATAGACTTCGCCGCGCAGGCTGATCTCGCCGGCATCCTGCGCCACCGGCAGGATCACTTCCGCCCAGCCGGTGCCAGAGGCCTTGGGCGTGTCGCCAACCGGGCCGTAGAAGTAGGTGCTGCCGAACAGCTCCACCTGGTTGCGGGTGAAGTCCGCATCGGTCAGGGCCAGCTGGCCGCCGAGGCGCAGCCATTCCATGGGCATCACCGTACCCTCGGCCTCGATGCCGCGCACCCGCTCGGCCGGCACATTGGTGGTGAAGGCGATGGAGGCAAGGGGACCTGCAGGGCCGTCGGGATCCGGGAACTCCACGCGCTGGACGTGCTGGATCCACTGGTTGAACAGCGCCAGGCTCAGCGAGGCGGGCCGGCCGAAGGCGCGGCCGCCGTACTTGACGCCGGCCTCTATGTCCTGTGTCGTTTCGGAATCGAAGAAGTTGCTGCCGCCCAGCGTGACGATGCCAACCGGATCGAGCGTGCCGTTGTAGCCGCCGCTGCGGAAACTGCCGCGTGTCTTGAGATAGAGCAGCCAGTCGGCATCGGGCTTGTATTCCAGGCCGACCTCCCAGCTCGGATCCTGGTAGGTGCGCTTCTGCTGGGGCGGGCCGAAATTGTCCGATCCGGCAAGCTGCACCCCGTAGACCCGCTCGCGCGTGTAGCGCAGCCCGGCCGTCAGCCGGAAGCCCGGCGCACCGATGCGCCCGAGATCGTAAGTGCCCTGCGCGTAGAGCGCGTCGGTGTGGTTCTTGATGCGGAAATGGTTGACCGCATAAGTCGGGAAACCGGGATTGGGGGAGAGATCGAAATAGGTCTGCGGGTAGAGCGACCGGGTGTTCTGCCGCTGGAGATAGAGCCCGACGATGAATTCCAGCGCGCCGTCGGCGGCCTTGCCCTGTAGCTGCAGTTCCTCCGAATAGGAGCGCAGGTCCTCCACGTTTCCGAACTCGCCTGCGGGAGCATTGGCGGTCAGGATGGTGGCGAAGGGCGCGCCGAGCTGGGGTTGCTGCGAATCCGTGTAGGAATCCACCAGGCCGAAGATGTTGCGCAGCCGCAAGTCCCCGCCCAGCTCGATCTCCGTCGTGTTCGAGACGTTCCAGTTCTCGCCGAAATGATCGGCTCCGGCAGGGTGGTTGGTCTTGTAGAGGCCGAGACGTCTTTGCTCCTCGACATAGGCGATCAGGCCCGGAGCATAGGCGTTCGGATGCGCGGCAAGGTACCGTGCCCAGGCGCCCGGACCCAGCACGCCGTCCAGCGAAGGGCCGAACAGCAGGCCCGCGCTACACGACAGGGCAAAGCCGTTGTTCGTCTCTCCGCAGCCGTAGACGCTGTAGGTATAGGAGGCGCCGGTATTGTTCCCTCCGCTGCGCGCATATTGCACCACCGTCGTATTGACGAGGTCGGGCGTGGGCTTGAGCGTCAGGGAGATGCGGCCGCTTTCGCGATTGACCCTGCCGAGGTCCTCGCCTGTGTAGAGATCGCGGATATATCCGTCTGCATATGTCAGGTTGAAGGCGGCGCGCAGCAGCACCTTGTCCGCCACCAGCGGAATGTTGATCGCGCCTTCGACTTCGCGGCGGTCGTAATTGCCGTAGCGGCCGCGCAGATAGCCTTCGAACCTGTCGGTCGGCCGGGCCGAAGTGAACAGCACGGCGCCGCCCGTTGCGTTGCGGCCGAACAGCGTGCCTTGCGGCCCTTTCAGCACTTGCACCGATTGCAGGTCGAAGAAGGTGGCGGCGCCGCTCACCGGCATGGGCACTTCGTTCAGGTAGGTGACGACTGCCGAGGGCGAGCCGCTGAAGATGTCCGCGCTCTGCCCGCGCAGGGAGTAGGTCAGCGAATTGTTGCCCTGCGTCTGGCGGATCGTCAGGCCGGGTACCGTCCGCTGGAGATCGGCATCGGTTACCACCGCGCGCGAGACGAGATCCTCGGCTCCGATTGCCGTGATCGAGATCGGCACGTCGGCCAGGCTTTCTTCGCGCCGTCGCGCCGTGACGACGATGACGCCGCTTTCGTCGGGACCGATCGGGGCGGTGGCGGTCGACTGCTCCTCCTGCGCGAAGGCCGGCGCAGGCGTCAGCGCGGTGATTGCCATAGCCACGGCCATGGCCGTCGGCGAAGCGAGACCGGCCGTGCCTGTGCCGGAAACGTGCGAGCGGCTGCGATAGGTTTTCAGATGGTCCTCCCCGCTTGGCATTTTCCGCAAGTTGTCCTTGCCGGAACCTTCCCCAGTTCGGTTCGACTCTAAGTTGCCCCAGAGTGATCCGCTATGCCTGCATCAGCAACGGCAAGCGCCTGTGGGCGAGATACCGCCGCGCGATCGATGGGCCTTGCCGGAAACTGCCATGGCAATTGCTCAGGCCTGTCAGCGCTCTGCGAAGGCACGTTTTGCCTTGGCGATGTCTTCTTCCCTCGGGCTAAGTGGCGGCACCGGGGACGTGGCCCAAGCCCTTGCAGGCAGGCGCTGCGTCCGAAAACCGGAAGCACGGAGCAGGATGGCGGATGAGGGAGCAAGCGGGCTTGGGCAAGGGTTCGGGGCATCATCCGGCATCCGCGCCGGTCGTGTTGATCACCGGCGCCAGCGCCGGCATCGGCGAGGCGATTGCGCATCGTTTCGCGGCGGCGGGCTACCGGATCGTCGCCGTGGCGCGGCGGCAGGAAAAGCTGGATGCGCTGGCGCGCGGCCTGTCGCACCTGACGCAAGTGGAGGCCCTCTCGCTCGACGTGGCCGAGCCCGCTAGCGCCGCTCGTGCCGTCCGTTTCGCGCTCGACAGGTTCGGCCGGCTCGACTGCCTGGTCAACAACGCCGGTTCCGGCCGCTGGGCGCCGGTCCACCAGACCGACGACGCAGCGATGGACGAAGTGATCGACATCAGCCTCAAGGCCACGTTCCGTTTCTGCCGAGAGGCCGTGCCCGCCCTTGGGCGCGGCTCCTCGATCGTCACGGTGGGCTCGACCTTCGGCCTGATCGGCGGCTTGGACGGAGGCATCTACTGTGCCGTCAAGGCGGCGCTGGTGGGGCTGACGCAGACGCTGGCCGCCCAGTACGGACCGCAGGGCATCCGCTCGAACCTGGTGGCGCCCGGCGTCATCAAGACCGACATGACCCGCGACCACTGGGACCTGCAGGGATTCCGGCGCCTCAACCAGGAAATGACCCCGTTCGACCGCGAGGGCACGGTTCAGGACGTGGCGAATGCGGTGTTCTTCCTGGCCTCGCCGGAGGGCAGTTACATCAACGGGCAATCCATCGCCGTGGACGGCGGCTGGACGACCACCAAGTTCCTGGCAACCGAGGCGCTCGTCGCGGACCGCGTGCTTCCGCAGGCGGCCGGTGCCGCTGCAAGCCTCTGAAAAGCGGAGATACGACATGGCTGCTGCTGAAACTCAGGTCACCGGCCCCGCGCCCCGTGAGGCGGGACAATGCCCCGCGGCGCAGGGATCGGCGCTTCTCGGCAGTGCCTCGCTGACGGATCCGGCCATCTCGGCCCAGCCCACTGCCTATTACGATGCGATGCGGGCGCTCGATCCCGTCCATTACGACGAGAAGCTGCGGATGTACCTGGTCTCGCGCTATGAGGACATCCAGACCGTCCAGCGCGATCCGATCACTTATTCGGTCGAGCATGGCTACAAGGCGCAATATGCGGCCGGTTTCTTCGAGGAGTTCCAGCAGATCCTGGAACGCGACGGGCAGGGCTATTTCCCCGACGCCATCATGTCCGACCCGCCTTACCACACGCGCATCCGCAAGCTGATGGACAATGCCTTTTCGGCCCACCGCGTCCGGCAGCTGGAACCCCTGATCGAGACCATCGTGCGCGAGACGATCGAGGGCTTCATCGATCGGGGAGAGTGCGACGGTGTGAAGGACTTCGCAGTGCCGGTCACCATCCGCGTCATCTGCGAGCAGTTGGGCATCGACGTCTACGACGCGGACAAGATCCAGCGCTGGTCCATCGCCGTGACTCAGCAGATCGGCCGCATGCAGAACCGCGAGCAGATGATCGCCAATGCCAGGGACATCTGCGACCTCCAGAACTTCCTGATCGCCCATATGCGCGACCGTGAGGCGAACCCGGGCGAGGACATGATCTCCGATCTCGTCCACGCCCGGGCGGAAGGGGAGGACAACCCCACCCTTGCTTTCGGGGAAGCCGTCTCGCTGGTGCGCGCGTTGATGATCGCGGGCAACGAAACGACGGCGACGGCGATGTCGAACATGCTCTACATCCTGGCCACGCAGCCGCAGGTCGCGGAACTGCTGAAGGAATCGGCCGACGATGACCGGTTGCTCTCGCGCTTCGTCGAGGAGCTTCTGCGGATCGAGCCGCCCGTGCGCGGCCTTTCGCGCATGACCACGCGGCCGGTGGAGCTGGGCGGCAGGAGCCTGCCCGAAGGCGCGCATCTGCTGCTCATGTATGCCTCGGCCAATGACCAGCAGGACGTGTTCCCCTGTCCGCGCACGTTCGACATGGAGCGTTCCAACCTGGGCCGTCACGTTTCGTTCGGAGGCGGTCCCCACCGCTGCATCGGGCTGTCGCTGGCGCGCATGGAGATCCGGGTGGCGGCGCGCGAGGTGATCCGGCGCATGGAGGATTTCAGGCTGACCGTTCCGGCGGGGGACCTGAAGTACCTGCCCACGGTCGCCACGCATTCGATCGAGTGCCTGCCGATCGCCTTCTCCAAGCGGGCATGAGGGAGCGGCACTTGGGTCAGGAGCTGGCAGGAAAAGTCGCCGTGATCACCGGCGCGGCGCGGGGCATCGGCCGCGCGACCGCCGCGCTGTTCGTGGCCGAAGGCGCAAGGGTGGTGATCGGCGATATCGACGAGGAGGCCGGACAGGCCGCCGCCCTAGCTCTGGGGGAGGCCGCGATCTTCCGAAAGGCGGATGTCGGCCGGACTGAGGACATCGACGCGCTGGTGGCGGCGGCCGTCGACCGCTTCGGCGCCCTGGACGTGATGTTCAACAATGCCGGCGTCTCGTGCAGGCCGAGCGCCGATTTCCTCGACGACGATCTTGCGGATTTCGAACAGGTGATGCGCGTCAACGTGCTGGGGGTGATCCTGGGGACGCAGCGCGCCGCGCGGCACATGGCCAGGAACGGCGGCGGATCTATCATCAACAACACGTCCATCGCCGGGCTCATTCCGGGTCTGGCCATGCTCGCCTATCGCACCTCGAAAGTGGCCGCGATCCATGCCAGCAAGTCCATGGCGATCGATCTGGCGCAATATGGCATCCGGGTGAACTGCCTGGCCCCCGGTCATATTCCCACCGATCTCAATGCCTTCGCGCCCCCGGGCGCATCGCCAGAGGCGGCCGCGCGTATCCAGGTGGCCATGAAGCCGGTGTGGGATGCGAACAAGCCGCTGAAGCGCCAGGGTACGCCCGAAGACGTGGCGCAGGCGGTCCTGTTCCTCGCGGGCGGCCGATCGGCCCAGATCACCGGCACCGTGCTCGCCGTGGATGGCGGCATATCCGCAGGCGACCCGGTCAATCATTTCAGGGAGCTGATGGCAGCGCGTGCCGCGGCTCTGGGCGAAGGGGCGTGATGGCGATGGGCGTGACAGTGACATTCGTGGAGGAAGGCGGCGCGGAGCGGAAGTTCGAGGGCGTGGAGCCGTCCCAGTCCCTGATGGAAGTGGGCCGCACGCACGGCGTGAGCGGCATTCTGGCCGACTGCGGGGGCGCCTGCGCCTGCGCGACCTGTCATGTCTATGTCGACGATGCCTGGATGGAGAAAGTCGGCGGTGCCGATGCGATCGAGGCGGAAATGCTCGACCTCGTTTCGGAATTCCAGAAGCCGAACAGCCGGCTCTCCTGCCAGATCCGCTTGCGGGAAGAGCTGGACGGGCTGCGCGTCGAAGTGGCGCCTAACGGCTATTGAGCGGTCAGGCCGCCGCCTGTCTCGGCGCCGCGCCGGTGGCGATGGCATCGAACCGTTCCAGCAAGGGGCCGAGCTGTTCGCGATAGGCAGCGACACCGGCCATCTTCACCGGCCCGAACCCGCAGACGAGTGCTGCCGATGTGGCGATTTCGGTCGCGGCAGTGAGCCCGTCCTCGGTCATGCGATCGGCCAGCGAGCTAATCAGCGCGCGATATTCGCCGATCAGCGCCCGCTCCATGCGGCGCTCCGCAGTCATGCCGAAAGGGTCGAGCCGGGTGCCGCGCAGGCTTTTCATGCGGGCGAGCAGCGCGAAGAGGGGGAAGATCCAGCGCCCCATCGCGATCTTGCGCGGCCTTCCTGTTTTCGCATCCTTGCGAAAGGCGAGGAGGGGCGGGGCCAGGTTGACCTCTAGCCGGTAGTCGCCGTCGAACTGCGCGGCGAGGCCGGCCCGGAACGCCGGCGCGGTGTAGAGCCGTGCCACTTCGTACTCGTCCTTGTACGACATCAGGCGGGCAAGCTGCTCTCCCGCGGCCATGAGAAACGGCTGCGGATCGGCGATCCCGCGCGCCGCCAGCCGCCCGGCGATGTCATGCAGGAACGCGCGATAGTCTGCCGCCAGGGCCTCGTCCTGATAGGCGGCGAGGTGGCGGCTGCGGCTTTCCGTCAGGGTCTCCAGATCGGCGGGCATGGGCGAAACCGGATCGAGCCTGGCGACGGGTTCCAGTTCCTCGGGGAACGCCGCAGCGATCCGGCCCAGCGCCAGCGCGCGCAAGTTGGCCTCCACGGCGGTGCCGTTCAGCCGCACCGCCTCGGCAATGGCGCTCACGCTCACCGGCAGAAGCCCTTTCTGCGCGGCGAAGCCGACCATCAGCAGGTTGGTGAAGATCGTGTCGCCCATCAACCGGGCCGCAAGGGCGAGCGCGCGTACCGATGCGACGTTTCCCTCCCCGACCTGTGCGGCGATGGCAGGCAAGAAGGTGGCGGCGCGCAAGTCCATGTCCCTGCGGGTCTGGAATTCGCCGGTCGGCACGACATCCACATTCGCAACCACCCGACTGTCCGGTCGCAAGGTTCTGACGACATCGGGGGCAGAGGCGACCACGAGGTCGCAGGCGAGCAGCAGGTCGGCCTGGCCGGTGCCCAGTCGGGCGCTCGGAATGCGCGCAGGATCCGCGGCGAAGCGGATGTGGCTCATCACCCCGCCGCCTTTTTGCGCCATGCCCGTCATGTCGAGCACTTTGGCCGCCTTGCCCTCGATATGCGCGGCCATGCCCAGCACAGCGCCCACCGTCAGCACGCCGGTGCCGCCGATCCCCGTCACCAGCATGGCATAGCTATCCAAGACAGCGGCGAGCGCCGGTTCGGGCAGGCTTGCGATCAGCGGTTCCAGTGCGCCCATATCGGCGCCGCGCCGCGCGACCCGGGCGCCGCGCACGGAAACGAACGAGGGGCAGAAGCCTTTGACGCAGCTGTAGTCCTTGTTGCACCCGGACTGATCGATGGCGCGCTTGCGCCCGAAGGCGGTTTCAAGCGGGGTGATGCTGACGCAGTTGGACTGGCGCGAACAATCGCCGCAGCCTTCGCAGACGGCGGGGTTGATGTAGAGCCGCATGTCCGGATCGGGCGCATCGCCCCGCTTGCGGCGGCGGCGTTTCTCGTTGGCGCAGGTCTGTTCGTAGAGGATGGCGGAGACGCCGGGCACCGTGCGCAGGTCGCGCTGGACCGTGTCCAGCCGGTCGCGATCGAGCACGCGGACTTGCGCCGGGAGCTTGCCGCGCCAGTGCTCGGGCCGGTCCGAGACCAGGACCACCGGATCGACGCCTTCCGCGATCAATTCGGCGGCGATCTGCTCCGGCTGGATATTGCCTTCCAGCGGCTGGCCCCCGGTCATCGCCACGGCATCGTTGTAGAGGATCTTGAACGTCACGTTCGCCGAGGCGGACAGCGCTGCCCGGATCGCCAATATGCCCGAGTGCGTATAAGTGCCGTCGCCCATGTTCGAGAAGACATGCCCGGTCTCGGTGAAATGCTGGGCGCCCAGCCAGGGCAGTCCCTCGGCGCCCATGCCGACCACATTCATCGTGCGGCGCTCGGGCATAAAGGCGGCCAGGCCGTGACAGCCCGTTGCGCCCATCGCCAGGCTGCCCTCGGGCACATGGGTGCTGGTGTTATGGGGACAGCCCGAACAGAAGTAGGCCGGGCGAACCGCTCGGGCTGGCTCCGCCGCTGCCGCTTCCAGCGTGGCAAGCCGCTCGGCGGCGTCGCGGGCGGCCCCATCGAGAACGCCGAGCCCCGCCAGCCGCGAAACGAGGACGCGTCGCACCAGTCCCGCATCCAGGACATTGTCGAGCGGCAGCAGCGCGCGGCCATGCTCGTCCCGCTTGCCGAGAAGGAGGGGACGCGGGCCGGGCATGGCGAAGAGGGCGGCGGCCAGCTGCTCCTCAATCACCGGGCGCTTCTCTTCCACCACCAGGATCTCGCGCGCCCCGGCGCAGGCGCTGCGCAGGAACGCCTCGTCCATCGGCCAGGTCATGCCCAGCTTGACCAGCGCGATGCCGAGGGCCTGGCATCGGGCTGCGTCGAGGCCAAGCGCCAGCAAGGCTTCGCAGACGTCGAGATAGGGCTTGCCCGCGGTCAAAATCACCAGGTTGCGCCGCTCGGGCGCGATGAGCACCCGGTTGAGGCCGTTTGCGCGCGCAAACTGGACGGCCGCAGGCAGGCGCTCGTTCACCACCAGCGATTCCTGCGTCAGCGGCGGCAGGCTGCGGCGGATGTTGAGATCCACCCCTGCCGGACGGTCGGGACGCACGATCCGCAGATCGGGCAGGATGACCGAGGAGGTCAGGTCCAGCGTATCGGTGACGGCCTTGAGGCTGACGTAGAGGCCGCTGAACCGCGACATCTCCCAGCCGAGCAGGCCATAGGCGATGATCTCGTCGGTGGTGGAAGGGGCCAGGATCGGCAGGAATCCGGCGATCAGCGTGTGTTCGGACTGGTGTGCGGAAGCCGAGGACTTGGCCGCATGATCGTCCCCCGCAACCACCAGCACGCCGCCGTTTGCGTGGGTGCCTTCGAAGTTTGCCAGTTTCAGCGCTTCGCAGGCGCGGTCGACGCCAAGGCCCTTGGCGTACCAGAGGGCGAACACGCCATCGAAGCGCGGCTTGCCGAACCAGTCCACTTGCTGGGTTCCGCGCAGGCTGGTGGCGGCCAGTTCCTCGTTCAGGCCGGGCTCGAAGTGGATCCGGTGCGCGTCGAGCAAGGCCTTGGCCGACCACAATTGCGCGTCGAGCGTCGTGATCGGCGATCCGCGATAGCCGGTGACATAGCCTGCCGTGTCGCGCCCGGCCGCCCGGTCCCGCCGCGCCATGTCGAGCGGCAGGCGCACGAGCGCCTGCATCGATGTCAGGAACACTTGCCCCGAGGTCTGCTCGAACCGGTCCTGCAAGGCGGCGACGGACTTGGTCACACAGATTCCTTCGGGCAAGGCCCCGGTGTCTCGGTTCCCCTGGGCTGCTGCGCGCTTTCCTGCATTACCATTGGGGCCTGAACGGCTCCATCGCCATGTACCTGTCCACGGCGGCCTCGAAGTGACGGATGCGGATTTCCTGATAGTTGGCAAGCGTTATGCCGGGCTTGGCGCTGGCTTCCAGGCCCTCCTGCTGGGCATGGAGATTGTCGGTATCCTGGTCGAGGATGCGGCCGAAGCCGGGGTCCATCCCTTCGGCTTCGGCGAAGGACTGGTCGTCGTCCAGGATCTGCACTTCCGCGGTTTCCGGGCGGTGTCCGCCGCGGGGGATCGGCCGCATGAACATGACCTCGTAGATGCAGCGGCGATGGTCGCGGGCGTCGGGCCGGAAGCGGTAGAGCATGGGCAGGGAAATGCCGGGGAAGACGTAGAGGTTGGGGAACATCGTATAGGAATAAGTGTCGAGCAGCTCGGTGTCGGAAACCTGGCTGAGGTCGGCATCGGCGGCCTTTTCGAACATGGCGCGGAACATGTCCGCCATGACCTGCCGCGCGCGCTCGCCCGGGGCCAGCTGCGGCTTGCTGCCGCCCAGCGCGGAGCTGTCTCCCAGCGTGAAATTGTCGATGATGTCCTGTTCGCTGTACTTGCCGGCCAGGTTCGGGCTGACCACGCCGAGCGTGGAGATGAACCGGTTCACATGCTGCCCATAGACGTCGTACTGCGAATTCACGTCGCCGTTGGCCGGGGCGACCTGGGGATGGGTGTCGAGCACATGGTAAGCCTCCTGGAAGGCTTCCACCGTCAGCTTCCAGTTCGCCGGATAGCTCTTCTGGACGTGGAGATAGATGTACCGGTCTTCCAGCTTCCAGGCCTCGAAATGCTTCATGATTTCTGGGCCGAAATATGTCGCCAGCGTCGGCGCGTCGGGGTCCATGTTGATGAACACGAAGCCTCCCAGGCGCTCCACCCGGGCATCGGGCAGGCGCATCCGCTCCGGGTCGACATGGGCGAAGTCCCACTGGCAGGGGATGTGCCGGTTGGTGCCGTCGAGGTTCCAGCTCCAGCCGTGGAACGGGCACTTGATCTGGTTGCCGCTGCCCAGGGTGTTCGACGGTTTCAGCTTGGTGCCGCGATGAAGGCAGGCGTTGAAATGCGCCTTGATCTCGTTCTCGGCCACGCGGGTGACGATGAAGCTGTAGGGTCCGATGTCGTAGACGTAATAGTCGCCCACTTCGGGAATGTGCTCCTCGCGGCAGGCCATCTGCCAGGTGCGGGTCCAGAGCTTGTCGAATTCCTGTTTCTGGAACGCGGGATCGACGTAGCGATCCTTCGATATGTCCTGGCTGCCCAGGTATTCGTAGGATTGCGAGGTCGCCCAGTCCGGGGCGGGAACCCGGTCGCGGGCGATGATGTCCTGCGTGCTTTCCGCAGGGCAGCGCGCTTCGCCAAGCGCGAGAGTGTCTGGCTCAGGCTTCATCCCACTTTCTCCACCTTGCGGCCGGCGGGCGATGCTTTCGCGCGGGCGCCGCTGTCGTTCTTGTGCATCTGGCCGTCCTTCATGATCAGGACGAGCCTGGCGGTTTCCGTCAGCACGGAGACGTCCGCCAATGGATCGCCGTCGACCAGGATCAGGTCGGCCAGCGCCCCTTCGGTCAGGGTGCCGAGATCGCCTTGTGCCCTCATCGCCAGCCCGCCGTTGCGGGTGGCGCAGACCAGCGCAGCGGCGGGGCTATAGCCGTAGTATTCGACGAAGAACTGCAGGTCCCGCGCCTGTTCGCCCTGCTTGCTCCAGCCGAAGCCGTAATCGCCGCCGATCAGGTGGCGCACGCCGCGCTTGCGCAGTTCCGTGTGCGTGCGGATGGAGTTTTCCATCAGCTCGGGAATGTTCATATATCCGCCGACTTCGGGCGTGAGGCCGAATGCGGAGGCTTCGCCCTTGAGGATCTGGTGGAACAGCCCGACCGTGGGCACCACGAACATCCGGTCGCGGGCCTCCTCCATCATGTCCAGCAGTTCCTCGTCGGCATATTCGCAGTGGAACAGGGCATCGACCCCGGCGCGCAGGCAGGCCTTGGAGCCGGCGATCGAGCGCGTGTGGGCGTTGATCTTGCGGCCGTAGGCATGCGCCGTCTCCACCGCGACGCGGATCTCCTCGAACGTCATCGGCGTGGTGTGGGCGGGCGTGGAGGGATAGAAGGGATCGCCGGAGACATCGAGCTTCACATTGTCCACGCCCTCGCGGCAATGGAGGCGCACGGCGCGGCGCATTTCCTCTACACCGTCGACGATCGTGGCAGGGCCGATGCGGGGATCGTGTTCCTTGCCCTCGTCGCCCATTGCCCCGGTGACGCTGATCTCCAGTCCGCCCGCGCGGATGCGGGGGCCGGGAAGCCGCCCGGCCTCGACCTCGTCACGCACCGCCACGGCAAGCCGCAGCTTCGCTTCCGAAGCGCCATAGGCGCTGGTGAAACCCGCATCGATCAGGGCCTTGGCGCCGCGTGCGGCAGTGAAGACCTGCCGCTCCGGCGAGGGGGTGATGAGATCCTCCGTGCGCGTCACGTTCTCGAAGGAAAGATGCGTATGGCCCTCGGTCATGCCAGGCATGAGGAACAGGGCGGAAGCATCGACGATTTCCGCTCCCGGCGGGCACGGTCCGCCGCCGCGCAGGACGGCGCGGATACGGTTGCCTTCTATCAGCACGTCTCCGGTGAACGGATCGGCGCCGGTGCCATCCCAGATGCTGGCGCCCTGAATCACTGTGCTGCCCATTGGATGACCTTTCTCCATCGGCTTACCGGATCATCCTTTACCGGCTGGCGCCTCGCTGCCCGATGACGGGACATGCACCGCGACTTGTCTGCCCGCGCCAGCACGCGGCGACACGGTTGTTCCGGGGCGGGGGCTGGGGCAATCGACGGGACGCAGGACCCGCAAGAGGCAGCCATGATCCGAGGAATTCACCACGTTTCCGTCCACGTCCGCGATCTCGAACGGATGATCGCGTTCTACCGCGATGCCTTCGGTTTCGAACTCGTGGGCGAGCCCTTCGCCTGGAAGGAAGAGCCGGTGCTGGACGCTCTGATCGACGTGCCTGGCTCTGCGGCGCGAGGGGCCATGCTGCGGACGGGGAACTGCTATGTCGAGCTGTTCGAGTTCCAGGCGCCGCCGGGTCGCACCGAGCCGCTTTCCCCGCAGGACAGGGGCTATACGCATTTCTGCATCGACGTGACGCATGACATCGAAGGCGAATACGTTCGCCTGAAAGCGCTGGGCATGACGTTCGGCGCGCCCGCCCCGATCGACATGGGGCATGTCAAATCGGTCTATGGCCGCGACCCCGAGGGCAATGTGATCGAACTGCAGCAGACCGCCGCCCATTGCGACTTCCGCCTCGACCGTCTGCCGCCGACGGCCTGACCGCATGGGCGAAGCGGAAATTGGCGCCGTCAGCGGCGCGGTCGAGGCGACCGGCCATGCGCGGGGGGACGACACCGGCGTCCTCATGCCGGCGCACGAGGCGGCGCTGCGTCTTGGCGGCGCGGCGTTCCTCACGCGGGCCTTTCACGCCTTCGGTTCGATTTCTCCTGCCAACAGCGTCACCCGGATCACCCGGCTGGAGCCTTGTCCGGGTGGCAGCACCGGGCACAAGCTGTTCCTGTCAGTGGCCTATGCGCTGGAGGAGCCGGGGTTGCAGCGCGATCTCTTCGTGAAGTTCTCGCGCGATTTCACCGACAGTGGCCGCGATCATGCGCGCCACGAGATGGAAAGCGAGGCGCGCTTCGCATCCGTCTCGCGCACGCCGGGTTTTCCCATTCATGTGCCGAGGGCCTATTTCGGTGACTTCGACCATGCCAGCGGCACCGGCCTGCTCATCACCGCGCGCGTGGCTTTCGGCCGGGACGACATCGAGCCGCAGCGCGAGAAATGCCGGGATCACGAGATCGACGATCCGCTGCCCTATTATCGCGCCTTGATCGCCGCGCTCGCGCGCCTCGCCGCTGCGCACAAGGCCGGGCGGTTGACCGCGGATATGGAGCAGCGCTTCCCCTTCGATCCCGCTGGCGCCGGCGTCGAGCGCGTGACCGGCGACGCGGCAGCGCTGCGCAGGACAGTGGAGGGATGCCGCCAGTTCGCGGCGGACCTGCCGCAGCTTCTGCCGCCGGCGCTACGGGCGCCCGAATTCTACGACCGCGTCCTGCGCGATGTCCTGCGCATCGGGGAAAACCGCGAAAGGCTCGCGGCCTATCTGCTCGGCAACCGGGACCTGATCGCCCTCTGCCACTGGAATGCCCATATCGACAATGCCTGGTTCTGGCGCGACGATCGGCAGGTTCTTCATTGCGGGTTGTTGGATTGGGGCGGGGTCGCGCAGATCACCTTCGGATCCGCGTTATGGGGCTGTCTGAGCGCCACCCATGCGGGGATGTTGGAGAACGATCTCGACGCGCTGCTCATGCTGTTCCTGCAGGAATACCGCGCGCAGGGCGGCGCTGGGATCGACGCCGAGGAACTGAAGCGCCACTTCTTCGTCCACATCGGGGTCATGGGCGCGGCGCGGGTGCTGGCTCTCCACAAGGTGCTGCGGCGGCGGCTGCCCGGCGGGGCGCCGATCCTGGGCCCGCACGACCCCCTGGTGGCGGAAGAGGAGGGCCTCCGCACCGTCCTGCACATCTACACCGTGTTGCTGACGCTCTGGTCGAAGGCGGATCTGGGGACTGCGCTCGATCACGTATTGGGGGCGGAGGGCGGCCCGGTCAGTCCCGGAAGAATTCCGTCAGCATCGGTGTAAGCAGCGGCCAGCGTTCGAAGCGGCCGCGGCGCTTTGCGGTGTCGATCGGGAAGGTGGAGACGTCGTTCCACTCCTGATCGCTCCACGGTGGCTCCACCAGCGAAGAGCAAGGCAGCAGCTCGTGCACCCATTCGGAGGTGCGCCGCGTGTGGGCCATGTCGCTTTGCCCTGAGCGGAAGGTCATGACCGGCATCGTCAGCGCCGCGAAGTCCGCAGGCGCCATGCCCGGTATCGGAGTCTCGTCGCTATAGGCGAATGCCTTGCCCCAGCGCTGCATGGTATCGATATAGGCTTCCGCATCCTGCGCCAGGAGGATGTCGCGGATCCGGGGATTGCGCGCGGTCTGGTCGGCCCAGCTCGGCAGCGCCGCCACTGCTTTCATCCCGCCTTTCGAGGCGGCGGCGATCTGGTCTCCGCAATAGAACCAGGCGAGCCCGGCCAGCCCCACCGGGCCGCCGCTGAGCCACCAGATCGCGATCTTGCGGACGTTCTGCGGCATGCGCGCCGCCGCCATCAGCGTTATCCGCGAACCCGCAGAACCACCCGCCATGCGGATGTCCCTGAGCCCCAGCGCCTCGACCAGCCCGACCAGCGCCTGCGCGTTCATCACGGATTCGGAAGGCGCGGTGAAGGCGATGTCGGATGCGCCGCAACCGGGACGGTCCCAGAGCAGCACCCGGTAGCCGGCCTGCGCCAGCTCCGACCCCAGTTCGGGTACGCCGGCCGTGTCGCGTGCGTAGCGCCCGCCCGGCGTGATGACCAAGGGAGGCGCGCCTTCCTCGCCGAGCAGCTCGTAGTCCAGCATGAGCCCGTCCACGTCGATTCTGGCCACCGATGCTCTCCCGCTTCTTCGCTGTTTCGCCGTCAGGCCATGGCGTCGGCGGAATTCTGTTCCACCGGCGTCGTTTCCCAGCGGCCGAGGCGATAATCGCCGGCGATGGTGGTGCGATACATCAGGCGCTCCTCGTCCGGGTTATTGCCTGAAACGCAGTGCAGCATCCGCGTGTTGTCCCAGATCACCATGTCACCCTCGCGCCACTTGTGATGGTAGCTGCAGGCGCCGCCCAGGCGGTTGATTTCCTGGCAGACCGCTTCCAGCAGGGCATCGCCCTCGGGCGTCTCGTTGCCGACCAGGCCCTCGGCCATATAGGCCGAGACATGGAGCACTTTCTCGCCGCTGGCGCGCGTCCAGACCGAAGGGTGGATCGCCCGCGACATCCTGGCCACCTGCTCGTCGAAGGATGCGGGGATCGGCTTGGGTTCGATCATGCGATATCGGGCCGGCTTGCCGAACTTGAGCCGGTCGTACTGGGTGGAGAGCTTGTAGACCACTTCCGTGCCCTCGATCCGCGCGCGCAAGTCCTCGGGAAACATGCGGTATAGTGCCACGCCGTCGAGGAAGCCGGTGATGCCGCCTTCTTCCACCCGCTCGACGGAACGCAGCACGCCCGCACGGTTCAGCTCGTCGTTGTAGCAATGGTCGAAGTGCCACGGCAGCCAGTGCGAGAGCTGCTTGCCGTCGACTTCGACAATGCCCTGCCCGCGGCGGCTGCGAATTTCGATCACGCCGGGAAGGCGGCTGGAATCGACGCGGCTGACCGCCTTGACCGGATGCTCCTTGAGCGGGCCGAAGCAGCTGCTGATCGCCAGTTGCATCTCGTCGCTCTGTTCCACGTCCTCGAACACGATCATGCCATGCTCGACGAACAGGGCGTCTATCTGCTGGCGGGTATCGGCATCCTCCAGCATGGCGAGCGTGAGGGCGCCGATCCGGATGCCGAAAGGAAGATCCTCGCCAAGGGGGCTGACGGTGAATGCGTGAGGCCTGGTCATGCAACACTCTCCTTGCATCGCTCACTTATTGTATTACTAAGTGATACGATGTATTGAATAGTGACATGATAGGAGATTTCCCCCATGGCCGTCAAGCGGGGCCAGAGTGGTGGCCGGATGCTGCAGGTGTTCGAAGCGGTGGCCGCGGCGCAGCCGATCGGCGTCAGTGCGCTGGCGCGCCTGCTTGGGGCGGACAAAAGCGCGGTCCAGCGTGACCTCATGACGCTGGCCGATGCGGGCTGGATCCGCTCTGCAGGCGATGCGAAGTGGGAATTGACGCTGCGCATACTCACCCTGGCGCGCACGCCGCACTCCAGCAACGACTTGCGCCAGCGCGCCCGTCCGGTGCTCGAAACGCTGCGGTCGGCAACCGGGGAGACGGCCTATCTCACCGTGCCCGACGGCGGCCATTTCGTGGTGATCGATGCTCTGGAAAGCCCGCAAGTGCTGCGCATGGCTCCGCCGGTCGGCATGGTCGTGCCTTCGCACGGGAGCGCCACGGCGCGCGCGGTGCTGCCCTATCTCAGCGCGCCGGAACAGCGCGACTTGCTCTCCGCGCCGCCGGACGCGGATCTGCTGGCGCAGTTCGCGGCAACGCGTGCGCGGGGCTATGCCGTGAATGACGGGGACATCGTCGCCGGGGCGGTCGCCATCGCCTCGGCCGTGCTGGGGCCGGACGAGCGACCGCTCGGCACTCTGGTGCTGACCGGCCCTTCGGAGCGCCTTGGCCCTGAACGGCGCGCGCTGCTCGGCGGCCAACTGGCTGGCGCCGCGCGTTTGCTCTCCGCCGCTTAGGATTCCGATCCCCGTCTATACCCGATCACGCAGCTTCACGTTGCCGAACATCATGCTCCGGGCCGGTCCGTGCAGCACATCGATCGGGAAGACCGGCGGCACCGCGCTGGCCGCGTCGAGCCTCGCGAGTTGCTCGGGCGCGATCTCCAATGCCAGTGCGCCGAGATTGTCCTCAAGCTGTGCCGGGGTGCGCACCCCGACCACGGGCGAGGCGACGGCCGGATGAGTCAGGGTCCAGGCCAGGGCGAGTTGCGCCGGGGTACAGCCGATTTCGCCGGCAATCTCGACGACCCGGTCGGCAATATCGAGATTTCGTGCCGTCAGCTTTCCCGTGGCGGCATTGATCGCCTTGCGTGAGCCGAGTTCGTCCATGTCGCCGCCGCCAAGATCGGCGCGCGTGTATTTTCCGGTGAGAAGACCCTGGCCCAGCGGCGCCCAGGGCGAAACGCCCAGGCCCATCTCCCGGGCCATCGGGATCAGCTCGCGTTCGACGGTGCGTTCGATCAGGCTGTAGGGGATCTGCAGCGCGCAGAACGGCGTCCAGCCGCGCAACTCGGCAATGGCCTGCATGCGCGAGGCCTGCCAGGCCGGCGTGTCGGACAGGCCGATGTAGAGCACTTTGCCCTGGCGGACGAGATCGTCGAAGCTGCGCAGGATCTCGTCCACGGGCGTGTTGAAATCCCACATGTGGAGATAGAGCAAGTCGATATAGTCGGTACCCAGCCGCCTGAGACTGTCCTCTACCGAGCGGATCATATTCTTGCGGTGATTGCCGCTGGCATTGGGGTCGCCGGGCCTCGTCGTCAGCGAGTACTTGGTGGAGACCACCAGGCGATCGCGCCGGCCCTTCAGCAGTTCACCCAGCAGGACTTCGGACTGGCCCATCTGGCCGTAGAAGTCTGCGGTGTCGATGAAGTTGCCGCCGCGATCGATATAGAGATCGACCATCCGGCGCGCCTCCTCGTCACTGCTGCCCCACGCGCCCGCGCCCACGCGAAAGGTCATCGTGCCCAAGGCCAGCGGCGAGACCCGCAGGCCGGAGCGCCCCAGCAGGCGATAATCGTCGAGTTGCATCGCCAGCGATCATCCTCTTTTCGATCCAGCTCCGGTTTCGGCCGAAGGTTGTCTCGCGGCTTCCGATGCCGAAACAACAGCGCCGCGCCAGGCCGTTTCAGGAGGGGATGGTTCCCCGGTCAAGCGCCGATCCCGCATGCCACCAGCTTTGCCGTTCCAGTTTTGGTACGTTGCCGCTGCAGTCAATTTTTGACTTGCGCGCGGGTTGCCGTCTAGACGCAGCCGAACCCCGGAACAGCCGACAAGGCGCGCCGAATCCGATTCGGCATTCTCACCGACCGGGTGTCACGACTGCCGATGATTCGCAGGTCGAATTCCCCAATTGCGGGTAGCCGAGCGTAGCCTCGAAAATTTTTTTCGGCCGCTGCAACGCACCCGGACAGGTCCAACGCAGGTCCCGCCATTAGCTGCGCGCGCGTAGCATGAAGGACCTGCCAAACGATTAATCCGTCGACATAAAAGCGCTACGTAAACTTCCTTATTGCAAGGGAGTGCGGACATGTGGATAGGCCCGCCGCGTTACATGCTTGCGCGCCCATTTACCTTTGAAAGGCGCACAATGCCTGTAAGTCATTGATTTACGGCGGATTAGCAATTTGGGGTGCGATCCGTCCGGCAATGACGAAATGGGGTTAGATTTTTGGTGGGGCACATGACGGAATCCAAGCAGAAGAATCGCAAGAGCGCTGGCACCGCGGCGCCGGCAACGAGTGGGCCGCAGGTCAATGGCAGCCTTCCGCTCTATCGGGACCCGCGCCCGGTCAACAGCGCGACGCACGCCGATGCGGCCGTGATCGTCGCGCCGACCGACTTCGGATTCGCAGCCGGCGCGCCGATGGTCCAGTTGACGGTCGACGAGTTCGAGCGGGCCGGACTCGACTATCCGATCCTGTTCTTCGGCGAAGATCGTCAGCCCTACGCCGTCACCGGCCTGGAAGCCGAACACAACCTGTTCGTTTCCGAGGGCCGCTATCAGAATGGCGCCTACATCCCGGCCTATCTGCGTCGTTACCCCTTCGTTTTCGCGCGCGACGAAGGCAGTGATCGCCTGATCCTCTGCCTCGACCACGCCTCGGGCCGGGTCGGCGACAAGGATGCCGACGATGCGGTCCGTCTGTTCGAAGGCGCCGAGGCGACCGAACTGACGCTGCAGGCGCTGCGTTTTTGCGAGAGCTACGAGGCCGCACAGGCCCGTACCGGCGTGCTGATCGCGCTGCTGGACGAGCTTGACCTGTTCGAGATCAAGCGCGTTCACTACACGGCACCGGAAGCTGCCGAGCCCAGCCTGCTGGTGGAATTCCGGACCATCGACCGGACCCGCTTCGAAGCGCTTTCGGCCGAGCAGTTCCTGCGCCTTCGCGACGCCGGTGCGCTGCCCGCCATCCACGCGCAGATCGCCTCGCAGGCGAAGTGGGACGCTCTGGCCGCCGTCACCCGCGCGACCTGATCCCTGCCGGATCGAAGGCCGTCCAACCTGCGCCGTCCATGCGGCGCGGGAAGGGCGGACTCGGCGCATCGGGGCGCCGAAACCAGTCGGAAATAATTTCCTAACACGCTGATAAGCAGGAAATTATTTCGTCATTTTCTATGTGTTGTTCCGGATTCCTGCTGCGCCAGAGCTGGCGTACAGCACGGGAATCCCGCTCCCGAGGGGCGGGGCCGGGGCGACTTGCCGAATAGGCACCCTGGGGGCTTACCGTGAACACTTCTGAACCTTTCGCTGGCCGTTCCACCGCGAGCAAGGGTGAAGCGCGCCGCGCGCGCACCTGGCGCGCAAGCGCCTCGGTCGCCACTCTTGCAGCGATGATGGTGATGAGCGGCGTGATGCCGGTCCAGGCCTGGGCCCAGGCGTCGCCGGCGCCCAGCCCGACCCCCACACCTACCCCCACCCCGATCGTCACGCCTCCGGTAGGCGCGCAGATCAAGAACCCCGTCACCGGGGCCTTCGAAACGGTGACCGAACAGCTGTCACCCGCGCAAGTGAAGACGGATGCCGACAACGTCATCCTGCTGGCAAGCGAAGTCGGCCAGACGTTCGAAGTTTCCGGCACGACTTACACCGTTACCGAAGTCCAGACGGATACCAACGGCGTCGTGACTTCGGTCAAGCTGTCCAATTCGGTCAACGACAAGATCAGCGAAAACGCGGTCGTCACCTCGATCGCCCCGGCGGCGAATGCGACCGGCGCCGACCCGATTTCGCTGCCGAGCAATCCCGGCGACAGCACCTACCGCAACGTCCAGCGCGGCCGCGGCGGCGGCAACGGACATATCGGCCTGCTGTTCATATCGGCAGGCGACGGTGGTTCGGGTGCCAATGGCCCGGCGATCACCGATAACATTTCGGGCACCATCTCGTCCCAGTCCAGCGGCCTGGCAGCGGTCATCGTTCAGAGCATCGGCGGCAACGGCGGCAACGGCGGCGACGGCTATCTCGGATCGGACGGCGGCACCGGTGGCACGGCAGGCGTGGGAGGCAATGTCAGCCTGGTCAGCACTGCCAATGTGGTGACCACGGGCACCAGCGCTTACGGCATCCTGGTCAGCAGCTCGGCCGGCAAGGGCGGTGCGGGCGGCGACGGGTTCCTTTCCGGCGGCGGCTCGGGTGGCGGTTCGCCGGGCGTGGGCGGCAATGCGAGTGCCACCAACAACGGCACCGTGGCCACCAGCGGCGCGGGCTCCATCGGCATCCTCGCCCAGAGCCTGGGCGGCACGGCCGGTAGCGGCGGCGACAGCTATGGCCTAGTCGCGTCCAGTGGCGGCGGCAGCTTCGGCGGCAAGGGCGGCGACGTCGTCGTCAACCAGAACGGCGTGGTCCAGACCTCTGGCGAAGGCGCGCACGGCGTTCTCGCGCAGTCGGTGGGCGGATCCGGTGGCAGCGGCGGCACCAGCGGCGGCGTCTTCGCCGATTCCAGCTCGGGCGGTGCAGGCGGCCCCGGCGGCAATGCCACGATCAACGCAGGCGCCAATTCCTCCACGAAGACGACTGGCGATTATGCCCATGGCTTCTTCGCGCAGTCGGTCGGCGGCGGTGGCGGCAACGGTGGCACGACCATCGGCGCAGTCGCGCTGGGCAGCGCCGGCAGCCAGGGCAGCGATGCCGGCACGGTCAACATCGCCATTGCCGAAGGCGCCTTCGTATCTACCGCGGGCCTCGGCTCCTACGGTGTCATGGCCCAGTCGATCGGCGGCGGCGGCGGCAGTGCGGGCGTCACCGGCGGTCTCGCGGCGCTGGGCGGTACCGGCGCGGGCGGCGGCAACGGCAGCACCGTCACGGTGTCTTCGGGCGCCACGATGGTGACGACGGGAGAATCCGGCAAGGGCATCTTCGCGCAGTCCATTGGCGGCGGCGGCGGCTCGGCTTCGGGCACCGGAGGCCTGGTGTCTCTGGGTGGGTCCGGCGCGGGCGGCGGCAATGGCGGGCTGGTTCAGATCACGCAGACCTCGGGCGGTTCGATCACCACGTCCGGGGCCTGGGCGGATGCGATTTTCGCGCAGTCGGTCGGCGGTGGCGGCGGTTCGGGCTCCGGCTCGGTCGGTCTCGTGGGGCTGGGCGGCAAGGGTGCGAGCGGCGGTCTTGGCGGCACCGTCATCGTCGACAATCAGGGCGCGTTGAAGACTACGGGCGACTACGCCCGCGGGATCTTCGCGCAATCGGTGGGCGGCGGCGGCGGCGCGGGCGGCAATTCGACCGGGCTCGTCGGCATCGGCGGTAGCGGCGCAGGCACCAGCCCCGGCGGCAATGTCTCGGTGACCAATGGCGGCTCGATCTCGACCGCCGGGGTACGCTCGATCGGTATCCAGGCCCAGTCGGTCGGCGGTGGCGGCGGCGACGGCGGCAGTTCGACCGGCCTGATCTCCATCGGCGGATCGGGCGGCGGCGGCGGCAACGGCGGCGTGGTCACCGTTTCGAACAGCGGTACGATCACCACCAAGGGCGACAAGGCGCTGGGTATCATCGCCCAGTCCATCGGCGGTGGCGGCGGCAACGGCGGCTCGACGACGGGCGTGCTCGCCATCGGCGGTGACGGCGGCAACGGCGGCCAGGGCGGCAAGGTCGTTCTCAACCAGACCGGCCTCGTGTCGACCTCCGGCGACGACGCGACGGCGATCTTCGTGCAGTCCATCGGCGGCGGCGGCGGCAACGGCGGTTCGGCGGTTTCGGCGGGGCTCTTCGTGAGCGCCGCTTTCGGCGGTTCGGGTGGCGGCGGCGGCGCCGGCGGCGACATTTGCGTCAACACCAATTCGGCCTGCACCACGGCCAGTTCGAGCATGGGCTCGGCTTATATCGAGACTTTTGGCGAGCGTTCGACAGGCCTCTTCGCGCAGTCGGTCGGCGGCGGCGGCGGTAACGGCGGCTTCGCGCTTTCGGCCTCCGCGGGCCTTGGCGCGACGGCCTCCATCGCGTTCGGCGGATCGGGCGGTTCGGGCGGTTCGGGCGGTGCGGTGCGTCTCGGCCTTCAGGGCTCCATCGCCACCAAGGGTGACCTTTCCGACGGTATCTTCGCCAGCTCGGTCGGCGGCGGCGGCGGCAATGGCGGCTTCTCGGTCGCCGCGGGCGCCTCGCTCGGCGGATCGCTGACGATGAGCTATGGCGGTGCGGGCGGCGTGGGCGGCACGGGCGGCCTCGTCGATGTCGCCAGTGCCACGCAGATCACCACCGAAGGCGAACAGTCGCGCGGCATCTTCGCGCAGTCGGTCGGCGGCGGCGGCGGCAACGGCGGTTTCGCGGCCAGCGCGGCCCTCGGTGTCGGCGCGATCACGTCGACATTCGGCGGCGTTGGCGGTGCGGGTTCCGACGGTTCGACCGTCAGGGTCGTTTCGGTTGGCAATATCTCCACCAAGGGCACCCAATCCGACGCGATCTTCGCCGAAAGCATCGGCGGCGGCGGCGGTAACGGCGGCTTCGCGGTCGGCCTGGCCGGCGGCGCTGCAGGTGCTGTCAGCCTGACGTTCGGCGGCGGCGGCGGCAATGGCGGGGCGGGCGATGACGTCTATGTCTCCTCGACCGGCGATCTCGCGACCGAGGGTGCCAGCTCCAACGGCGTCTTCGCGCAATCGGTCGGCGGCGGTGGCGGCAACGGCGGCTTCGCGGTGTCCGGCTCGGCCGGCGGCGTCGGCGCGATGTCGGCGGCATTCGGCGGTAGCGGCGCCAATGGCGGCATGGCCGGCAAGGTGACGGTGGACAGCACCGGCACGATCACCACGATCGGCGCTCTCTCCAATGGCATCCTCGCCCAGTCGATTGGCGGCGGCGGCGGTAATGGCGGCTTCTCGGCCGCAGTCTCGGGCGGCGGGATCGGCGCCGCGGGCGTTTCCATGGGCGGCGCGGGCGCCAATGGCGGCAACGGTGACGAAGTTTCGGTCACTTCGGACGGCGGCATCTGGACGCAGGGTGCGGCTTCGGCGGGCATCCTCGCACAATCGGTCGGCGGCGGCGGCGGTAACGGCGGCCTGGCGATTTCGGCCAGCGGCGGCTGGGCAGGCGGGGCCTCGCTGGCGTTCGGCGGCGGCGCGGGCAATGGCGGCACCGGCGGCAAGGTCACTCTTGTCAGCACCGGTAACATTCTGACCGAGGGCGACAGCGCGCAAGGCCTGTTCGCCCAGTCGGTCGGCGGCGGCGGTGGCAATGGCGGCGGCGCCATCGCGGCTTCGGGCGGCCAGGGCGGCGGTATTTCCGCTTCGTTCGGCGGCGAGGGCGGCGACGGTGGCTCCTCGGGCGATGTCGGCATCCGCAGCATTGGCGACATTCAGACTCTCGGTGACAATGCCGATGCGATCTTCGCCCAGTCTCTGGGCGGCGGCGGCGGCAATGGCGGCTTCGCGATTTCGGCGGCGGGCGGCCAGTTCGGCGCGGTCAGCCTGTCGATGGGCGGCTCGGGCGGTGTCGGCGGTTCCGCGGGCGATGTTTCGGTCGATTCCGATGGCGACATGACGACGTCGGGCGACTTCTCGGCCGGTGTGCGCGCGCAGTCCATCGGCGGCGGCGGCGGTAACGGCGGCTTCGCGATCTCTGCATCGGGCGCCCAGTTCGGCGCCGTTGCCCTTTCCTTCGGCGGTAACGGCGGCACGGGCGGCGCGGCGGGCGATGTCACGCTCGTTTCGACCGGGGACATCTGGACCGAAGGCAACTATTCGCAGGGCCTGTTCGCGCAGTCGGTCGGCGGCGGCGGCGGTAACGGCGGCTTCTCCGTCAGCGCGGCGGGCGCACAGTATGGCGCAGCAGCGATTGGGTTTGGCGGCACCGGGGGCACCGGCGGCGCGGCAGGCGACGCTGATCTCACCAACACCGGCGACATCGTCACCAAGGGCGACTTCAGCGCCGGCGCGCAAGTCCAGTCCATCGGTGGCGGCGGCGGCAATGGCGGCTGGAGCGTCAGCGCGGCGGGCGGCCAGTACGGCGCGGTCGCCATCGGCTTCGGCGGCAAGGGCGGCGCGGGCGGCACGGCGGGCGACGTAACACTGACGTCCACTGGCCAGATCGGCACGCTGGGCGACCAATCAAGCGGCCTCGTCGCGCAATCCATCGGCGGGGGCGGTGGCAATGGCGGCTTCTCGGCCGCCGTGGCGGGCGCGCAGTACGGCGCGGCGGCGCTCTCGTTTGGCGGCACCGGCGGCACCGGCAACGATGCCGGCACGGTCACGCTGGCGAACACCGGCGACATCTACACCGAGGGCACGCTCTCCAATGGTATCTTCGCGCAGTCGGTCGGCGGCGGCGGCGGCAACGGTGGCTTTTCGGTCGCGGTAGCAGGTGCGCAATACGCATCGGCGGCGCTGGCGCTCGGCGGCTCGGGCGGCTCGGGCGGCGCGGGCAAGGCGGTCTCCGTCGTCTCCGAAGGCAATATCACCACGCTGGGCGACCAGGCGGACGGCATTCTGGCCCAGTCGATCGGCGGCGGCGGCGGTAACGGCGGTTTCGCCATTTCCGGCACGCTGACGACCAGCAGCGACGGCATTTCGGCTTCGGTGGCCATCGGCGGCAAGGGCGGTTCGGGCGGCGAGGCGGGCGACGTTTCGCTGGTCAGCACCGGCGATATCTCGACCAGCGGCGCCAGCGCGGTGGGCCTGTTTGCCCAGTCGGTCGGCGGCGGCGGCGGCAATGGCGGCTTCGCGGGCGCGCTCTCGCTCTCCGTGGGCAATGCCGTGGCCGTGGGCATCGGCGGCTCGGGCGGCACCGGCAATACGGCGGGCAACGTCTCGCTGAACTCGACCGGCAATGTCGCCACTTCGGGCAACCTTGCGGCGGGCATCCAGGCCCAGTCGATCGGCGGCGGCGGCGGCAACGGCGGCTTCAGCCTCACCGCTTCGGCCACGGTCGAAGGCCAGTCGATCGGCAACAGCAGCGGCGGCACGGGTGGCAGCGGCGGCCTTGCCGGCAATGTCGACGTGACCAGCCTCGGCACCGTGCAGACCACCGGCGAAATCGCCAACGGCATCTTCGCGCAGTCTGTCGGCGGTGGCGGCGGCAATGGCGGTTTCTCCGTCAGCGCCAGCCTGTCTGCCAAGGGCGATTCCGATACCCAAAGCGTCGGCGGCAATGGCGGCACCGGCAACGATGCCGGCATGGTCAGCGTCTCCGCCACGGCGGGCGCCAATGCAGCGATCGTGGATTACTCCGTCGTCACATCGGGAACGGGTTCCAACGGCATTTTGGCGCAGTCCATCGGCGGCGGCGGCGGTTCGGGCGGTTTCTCGGTCGGCGGTGCGTTCTCGGGCGAGGGCGACGCAGCCTCGAACCAGGTGGGCGGCAGCGGCGGCGCGGGCGGTAACGCCTCGACCGTGGATGTCGTCAATGTCGGCAAGATCCAGACCAGCGGCAACATCGCCAACGGCGTGTTCGCCCAGTCGGTTGGCGGCGGCGGCGGCAACGGCGGTTTCTCCGTCGGCGCGGGCGTCTCGATCAAGGGCGACGCGGAATCGAGCGTCGGCGGCGGCGAAGGCGGCGCGGCGGGCAATTCGGACGATGTCAGCGTAGACACCACTGGCGCGATCTACACCGAAGGCGCCGCGTCCAACGGCGTGCTGGCGCAGTCGGTGGGCGGCGGCGGCGGCACCGGCGGCTTCTCGGTCAGTGCCGGCTTCAGCGCGGAAGGCGATTCTACCAGCGACAGCGTCGGCGGCGGCGGCGGTTCCGGCGGCAACGCCGGCAACGTCACGGTCGTGGCGCGCGAAGGGATCACCACCAAGGGCGATGGTTCCAACGGCGTCTTCGCCCAGTCGGTCGGCGGCGGCGGTGGGTCGGGCGGTTTCGCCGTGGGCCTCGGCGTCTCCATCAAGGGGGACGCGGAGTCGAGCGTTGGCGGCGGCGCCGGTTCGCTCGGCGGCACGGCCGGCGACGTTTCTGTCACCACCGAAGGCACGATCTGGACCGAAGGCGCGGCGGCAGCGGGCATCTTCGCGCAGTCGGTCGGTGGCGGTGGCGGCAACGGCGGCTTCTCGGTCGGCGCGGGCTTCTCCAGCGAGGGCGGCTCCTCGTCCACCAGCGTCGGCGGTGCCGGTGCGGGCGGCGCGATCGCGGGCAACGTCTCGGTCCATGCGGACAGCGATATCCAGACCAAGGGCACCGGCTCGAACGGTATCCTCGCGCAGTCGATCGGTGGCGGCGGCGGTAACGGCGGCTTCGCCGTGGGCCTCGGTGTCTCGATCAAGGGCGACGCGGATTCCAAGGTTGGCGGCGGCGGCGCGGGCAACGGCTCGGACGCGGGCGATGTGACCGTGACCGGAACCGGCACGATCGTCACACTGGGCGACCAGGCCAACGGCGTCTTCGCGCAGTCGGTCGGCGGCGGCGGCGGCAACGGGGGCTTCTCAGTCGGTGCGGGCCTCAGCCTCGACGGTACGGCGACCAGCGACAGCGTGGGTGGCTCTGGCGGCGGCGGCGGCAATGCCGGCACCGTCACCGTGGACCGCACGGGCGACATCGGCACCAGCGGCGCCAATGCGAACGGCATCCTGGCCCAATCTGTGGGCGGCGGCGGCGGCAACGGCGGATTTGCCGTGGGCCTGGGCGCCTCGATGAAGGGCGATGCCACGTCCAGCGTCGGCGGCGGCGGTGGCGGCACTGCCGGTGACGGCGCGGACGTGATCGTTTCCGAAGTGGGCACGATCGTCACCAGCGGCACCAATTCCAACGGTATCTTCGCGCAGTCGGTCGGCGGCGGTGGCGGTTCGGGCGGCTTCTCGGTCGGCGCGGGCTTCAGCCTCGAAGGCGGGGCGACCAGCACCAGCGTTGGCGGTTCGGCCGGCGCGGGCGGCAGCGCCGGTACGGTTGCGGTCAGCCATGACGGCGATATCCAGACCTCCGGCGCTTCGGCCAACGGCATCTTCGCGCAGTCCGTGGGCGGCGGCGGCGGTGTCGGCGGCTTTGCCGTAGGCCTCGGCGCCTCGATGGATTCGGACGCCAAGTCCAGCGTCGGCGGCGGCGCTGGCGGTGCGGCCGGTTCGGCTTCGGACGTCACGGTTGAGCAGACCGGTACCGTAATCACTTCGGGCGCGGCGGCCAACGGCGTGCTGGCCCAGTCGATCGGCGGCGGCGGCGGTGTCGGCGGCTTCTCGGTCTCGGCGGCGCTCTCCTCCTCGGGCGGCGCGGCCTCGGATTCGACCGGCGGCGCCGGTGGCTCCTCGGGCAATGCCGGAACGGTGAACGTTTCGGTCCAGGGCGATATCCAGACCGACGGCGCCCAGGCGCGCGGTGTGGTGGCGCAATCGATCGGCGGTGGCGGCGGTTCGGGCGGCTTTGCCGTCGGCGCCGGTGCCTCGATCGAGGGCGACGCGGAATCCGCGACCGGCGGCGGCGCAGGCGGCTCCTCGGGTAATTCGGCCGACGTCAGCGTGGCGGTGGACGGCAATGTCGTCACCAAGGGCGCGGCATCGGTGGCGCTGCTGGCGCAATCGATCGGCGGCGGCGGCGGTGCCGGCGGCTTCGCGGTCGGCGCGGCGCTTTCCTCTAGCGGCGGCGCGACGGCGGAATCGACCGGCGGCGATGGCGGCTCGGCGGGCGACGCAGGCAATGTCAGCGTCACCCACACCGGCGGCATCGAGACGTTCGGCGCGCAATCGGGCGCGATCCTTGCGCAGTCGATCGGCGGCGGCGGCGGTTCGGGCGGCTTCTCGGTCGGCGGCGCGCTGAGCGTCGAGGGTGAGGCGAACTCCACCATCGGCGGCGGCGCGGGCGGATCGGCCGGCAACGCCGGCACGGTGGACGTGGCCAATACCGGCGACATCTTCACGCACGGCGCCAATTCCACCGGCGTGGTGGCACAGTCGATCGGCGGCGGCGGCGGCAACGGCGGCTTCTCGGTTTCGGCGGGCCTCGCGCTTTCGGGGGCGGATGCGGTGTCCAGCTCGACCGGCGGTGCGGGTGGTTCGTCCGGCTCGGCCGACGACGTCAGCGTCACTTCCATCGGCAACATCAAGGTCGATGGCGACCACAGCCGCGGCATCGTCGCGCAGTCGATCGGCGGCGGTGGCGGCACCGGCGGCTTCTCGGTCTCCGGCGCGATCGCCACCAAGGGTTCGGGCGCGTCCGACAGTGTCGGCGGCGCGGGCGGCGCAGGCAATGCTGCGGGCAATGTCACGGTCGTTTCGGCGGGCCAGATCCTGACCTCGGGCGACGCCACCAATGCGGTGCTGGCCCAGTCGATCGGCGGCGGCGGCGGCGCGGGCGGCTTCTCGGGCAGCCTTGCGGCGGCGCTGGGCGGCGGCTCGGCGGTCAGCTCGGTCGGCGGCGCGGGCGGAGTGGGCTCCGACGCGGGCAATCTCGACCTGACGTTGAGTGGCGCGCTCGGCACGCTGGGCAATGGCTCGGCGGCAGTCGTCGCCCAGTCGATCGGCGGCGGCGGCGGCGTGGGCGGCTTCTCGCTCGGCCTTGCGGCGGCTTCGGACGGTGAGGGCGCGAGCGCAGTCACCGGCGGTTCGGGCGGCGACGGCGGCGTGGGCGGCAATGTCCTCGTCTCGACCAGCGCGTTGATTCAGACCCACGGCGCGCTGTCCGACGGCGTGCTGGCGCAGTCGATCGGCGGCGGCGGCGGTTCGGGCGGCTTTGCCGTGGCGGGCACGCTGGCGCTGGGCGAAAAGGCGGCATCGAGCGCCACCGGCGGCGCGGGCGGTTCCGGCCAGAACGCCGGCACGGTCACCGTGCAGAACACCGGCGACATCTATACTTTCGGCGCAGCATCGAACGGCGTGGTTGCGCAGTCGATCGGCGGCGGCGGCGGCACCGGCGGTTTCTCCGGCTCGCTGACGATCTCCTCGACCTCGGAAGCGGTCGCCAACAGCCTGGGTGGTTCGGGCGGCGTCGGCGGCGATGCCGGTGCGGTCAAGGTCGTGACCACGGGCAATATCCAGGTCTTGGGCGACCGCTCCACGGCCATCGTGGCGCAGTCGATCGGCGGCGGCGGCGGCTCGGCGGGCTTCTCGCTGGGCGCGGCAGCCTCGAAGGCGGCTTCTGCCAGCGACGCGGTGGGCGGCAGCGGCGGCGCGGGCGGTTCCGGCGGCACGGTGGAAGTCGCCAACGGTTCGACCGGCACGGTCGTGACCACCGGCAACTTCGGCTATGCGATCCTCGCCCAGTCGATCGGCGGCGGCGGCGGTTCGGGCGGTTTCGCCACGGGCGGCGCGCTCTCGCTGTCCGAAGGCGCGACGTCCTCGGTCGGCGGCGGCGCAGGCGGTGCGGCGGGTGACGGCGGCAATGTCGGCGTCAACAACTACAGCCTGATTCAGACCAGCGGCGACGGCGCCGTGGCGGTCTTCGCGCAGTCGATCGGCGGCGGCGGCGGTTCGGGTGGCTTCGCGGTCGGCGCGGGTCTCGCGGGTGGCAGCGACAGCACGCTCTTCAACGCCATCGGCGGCGGCGCGGGCAGCGGCGGTTCGGCGGGCACGGTCTCGCTCTACAACGACGGCACGATCCTGACGCAGGGCGCCAACGCGACGGCGGTGCTGATGCAGTCGATTGGTGGCGGCGGCGGCAACGGTGCCTTCGCGGTCAGCGGTGCACTGGCCAAGGGCGGCGCGGCGAACAGCTCCATCGGTGGTGACGGCGGCACGGCGGGTTCGGCGGGCGATGTCACGCTCGTCAACACGGCGAATGCCACGATCGTTACCGAAGGCGCGATGTCGATTGCGGTGCAGGCGCAGTCGATCGGCGGCGGCGGCGGTTCGGGCGGCTTCTCGGTCGGCGCGGGCCTTGCCCTCGAAGGCGATGCCAGCTCGGAAGTCGGCGCAGGTTCGGGCGGCGCGGGCGGTTCGGCCGGCGTGGTTTCGATCGACAACGCGGGCGATATCGGCACACGCGGCGACGGTTCGCTGGCAGTGCTGGCACAGTCGATCGGCGGTGGCGGCGGTTCGGGCGGCTTTGCCGTCTCGGGCGGCCTCAGCGTCAAGGGCGGCGCGGCCAGCAATGCCATCGGCGGCCAAGGCGCGGGCGGCGGTGACGGCGGCCTCGTTTCGGTCACCAGCAGCGGCACGATCCAGACCCTGGGCGCCAATGCGACCGCAGTGCTGGCCCAGTCGGTCGGCGGCGGCGGCGGTACGGGCGGGTTCTCCGCCGGTGCGGCAGCGGCCAGCGCGGATGCGGCTTCCAACCTCGTCGGCGGCAGCGGCGGCGCGGCAGGTGCGGGCGGCGACGTCACGATCGCCAACAACGGCGGTACGATCACCACCGATGGCGACTTGTCCTACGCGGTCTATGCGCAGTCGGTCGGCGGCGGCGGCGGTTCGGGCGGCTTTGCGACCGGCGCGGGCCTCAGCCTCGAAGGCGAAGCCGAATCCGGCGTGGGCGGCGGCAGCGGTGGCGGCGGCGGTGCTGGCGGTCTCGTCAGCCTCGACAACACCGGCACGATCGCGACCAAGGGCGCGGGCTCGGTGGCGGTCTTCGCCCAGTCCGTGGGCGGCGGCGGCGGCGCGGGCGGCTTCGCGGTGGGCGCTGGCCTGACCGCGCAGGGCGGCTCGGCATCCGACAGCGTTGGCGGATCGGGCGGGGCGGGCGGTGCCGGCGGTGTGGTTTCGATCACGACCGACGGCCTGGTCCAGACCGAAGGCGCCAATGCGACCGCGATCTTCGCGCAGTCGGTCGGCGGCGGCGGCGGCAAGGGCGGCTTTGCCGTGGGCGCCTCGGCGTCCAAGGCGGACAGCGCCTCGACCGTGGTCGGCGGCAGCGGCGGCGCGGGCGGCGACGGCGGCGAAGTGACTGTGGCCAATGGCGCGGACGGCGAAGTCGTCACGCTGGGCACGCTCTCCTACGCCGTGTTCGCACAGTCTGTCGGTGGCGGCGGCGGCCAGGGCGGCTTCTCGGCCGGTGGCGCGCTTTCGCTTGAGGGCGACGCGAATTCGTCGGTCGGCGCGGGCGACGGTGCCGGTGGCGGCATCGGCGGCGTGGTCGCGCTGAGCAATGGCGGCAAGATCGGTACGGCCGGAGACGGCTCCATCGCGGTCTTCGCCCAGTCCGTGGGCGGCGGCGGCGGCGCGGGCGGCTTCGCGGCGGGCGGCGGCCTGACCATCGAAGGCGGCGCGGCCTCCAACGCGGTCGGCGGTGCTGGCGGTGACGGCGGCGCGGGCGGCGTGGTTTCGCTGGTCAACACCGGATCGATCCGCACCGAAGGCGCCAATGCCACGGCGGTCTATGCCCAATCGGTGGGCGGCGGCGGTGGTGCCGGCGGCTTCTCGGTCGGCGCCAGTGCGTCGAAGGCGGACAGCGCCTCGAACACGGTGGGCGGCACGGGCGGCGCCGGTGGCGACGGCGGCGAAGTCTCCATCGACAACGGCGCGAACGGCGCGATCACCACCTTGGGTGACTTCTCCTACGCGGTCTTCGCGCAGTCGGTCGGCGGCGGCGGCGGTTCGGGTGCTTTCGCGGCCGGCGGTGCGCTGAGCCTCGAAGGCGATGTGGACTCCAGCGTCGGCGGCGGCGCGGGCAGCGGCGGCGGTATCGGCGGCAATGTCACGCTTTCCAGCCTCGGCGCGATCCAGACGGCGGGCGAGGGCGCGATTGCAGTGTTCGCGCAGTCGATCGGCGGCGGCGGCGGTGCGGGCGGCTTCGCTGCCGGCGGCGGTCTCTCGGCCGAAGGCGGCGCGACCTCGAACACGGTGGGCGGCTCGGGCGGCGCAGGCGGCAGCGGCGGCACGATCGCGCTGGACAACGGCGGTTCGATCCTGACGCTCGGCAGCAATGCGACTGCGCTCTTCGCGCAGTCGGTGGGCGGCGGCGGCGGTGTCGCCGGCTTCTCGACCGGCGGCGCGGCCTCCAAGGCCGGTGCGGTTTCGCAGACGATCGGCGGCGACGGCGGCACGGCGGGTGACGGCGGTGACATCACGGTCGGCAACGCAGCCGGTGGCAAGATCGAGACTGATGGCGCAATTTCCTACGGCGTCTTTGCGCAGTCGGTCGGCGGCGGCGGCGGCGCGGGCGGCTTTGCGGCCGGTGGCGCGCTGGCGCTGGGCGACGACGTGGAGAACGGCGTCGGCGGCGGTATCGGCGGCGCGGGCGGCCTTGGCGGCACGATCGCGGTCGACAATGCCGGTCAGATCGTCACGCTGGGCGACGCCTCGATTGCGATCTTCGCGCAGTCGATCGGCGGCGGCGGCGGTGCCGGTGCTTTCGCCGCGGGCGGCGGCCTCTCGGCCGAAGGCGCTTCGGCCAGTTCGTCGGTCGGCGGAGCCGGCGGCGACGGTGGCGCAGGCGGCACGATCACGGTGTCCAACAGCGGCCTCGTAGCGACGGCAGGCGACCAGGCGGTGGCGATCCTTGCCCAGTCGGTCGGCGGCGGTGGTGGTGTTGGCGGCTTTGCCGTCGGCGGCGCGGCTTCGCAGCTCGATGCCGTGTCCGACACGATCGGCGGCAGCGGCGGGGCTGGCGGTATCGGCGGTGACATCACCGTGGACACCAGCGGCGCGGTCTACACCGAAGGCGCCTTCGCTTACGGCATTCAGGCGCAGTCCATCGGCGGCGGCGGCGGTAACGGCGGCTTCGCGGCCGGCGCGACCGTGGCGCTTACCGGCGATGCCCAGTCCACCATCGGCGGCGGTGCCGGCGGTGGCGGCGGCCTGGGCGGAACGATCACGCTGAACAACAGCGGAACGATCGAAACGCTGGGCGCCAGCGCGGTTGCGGTCTTCGCCCAGTCCGTGGGCGGTGGCGGCGGTGCCGGTGGCTTCGCCGGCGGCCTCACCGGCTCGGGCGACGGCGCTTTCGGCTCGACCATCGGCGGTGCCGGTGGCGATGCCAGCCAGGGCGGCGACATTGCCGTCAGCAACAGTGGCCAGATCCATGCAGCCGGTGCCAATGCGGCGGGCGTCTTCGCCCAGTCGGTCGGCGGCGGCGGCGGCCTTGGCGGCTTCTCGCTGGCGGCGAGCGGTGCGGTCTCCAGCCTGTCCAACACGCTTGGCGGTTCGGGCGGCGCGGGTGGTGACGGCGGCGCGATCAGCGTCTCCAACGCGGCGGGCGCGACCATCGTGGTCGATGGTGACTTGTCCTACGGCGTCTTCGCGCAGTCGATCGGCGGCGGCGGCGGTTCCGGCGGCTTCGCGGTCGACGGCACGATTGCCACCGGCGGCGCGGTCAATTCGACCCTCGGCGCAGGCTCCGGCGGCGGTGGCGGCAATGGCGGCGCGATCACGCTGACCAATGGCGGCAACGTGCTGGCGCAAGGCGCGGGTTCGGTCGCGGTCTTCGGCCAGTCGGTCGGCGGCGGCGGCGGTTCGGGCGGCTTCGCGGGCGGACTTTCCGTCGGCGCGGGCGGCGCGATCAGCCAGAGCGTGGGCGGCGCGGGTGCCGGCGGCGGCAACGGCGGCGACATCGCAGTCATCAACAGCGGCACGATCCAGACGCTGGAAGCCAACTCGATCGGTGTCTTCGCGCAGTCGATCGGTGGCGGCGGCGGCCTTGGCGGGATGTCCATCTCCGGCTCGCTCAGCACCGGCAGCTCCACCACGACCAGCCTCGGCGGTTCGGGCGGCGCGGGCGGTGACGGCGGCACGATCACGGTCAGCAACAGCGGCGTGATCGATGCCAAGGGCGACTTGTCCTATGGCGTCTTCGCCCAGTCCATCGGCGGCGGCGGCGGCACGGCGGGCATGGTGGTCTCCGGCACGCTCAGCACCGGGCTTGGCGGCATGACCTCCGCGCTCGGCGGCAGCGGCGGCGCGGGCGGCAATGGCGGCGACATCACCATCACCAACACCGGCACGATCCTGGTGGAAGGCGCGGCTTCGGTCGGCATTCTTGCCCAGTCCATCGGCGGCGGCGGCGGTGCCGGCGGCTTCACCGGCTCGCTGGCCGTCACCGGCGGTTCGCTGAACACGCAAGTGGGCGCCACCGGCGGCGCGGGCGGCGATGGCGGCGACGTCACCGTTACTTCCACCGGCAGCATCGTTACCCTCAAGGACGATTCCATCGCCGTGCTCGCCCAGTCCATCGCGGGTGGCGGCGGCCAGTCGGCCTATGCCATCGCGGCACAGGCGGGCGCGTTCGACGGCGTCAACCTGACGCTGGGCGCGCAGGGCGAAGGGATCAGCGGCAAGCAGGGCAAGGTCGTCGTCAACCTCTCGGGCGGCATGCTCCAGACGGCGGGCGCGCTTTCCTACGGCTTGCTGGCCCAGGCCATCGGCGCGGGCGGCGGCAACGTCGCGCTCTCCGTGCCCGATCCGCTGGAAGTCGGCTCGAACGGCCTGACCCTGCAACTCGGCAGCACCGGCGGCGTGGCCGGTGACGGGAACGTGATCGACGTGACCAACGCCAACGAGGTCCAGACCACGGGCGCAGGCGCCATCGGCTTCGCGGCGCAGTCGATCGGCGGCGGCGGCGGCACCGAAGGTGTTACCGGCGACGTGGTGCTGGGCAGCGGCGATGCCGTCTGGTCCACCGTGGTCGGCGGCAGCGGAGACTCGGCGGGTTCGGGCGCGGCCATCAACATCGCCAACAGCGCGACGATCGTTACCGAGGGCGACGGGGCTATCGGCCTGCTCGCCCAGTCGGTCGGCGGCGGCGGCGGCGTGGGCACGATGGCGCTCGGCCTTGCCGACGGTTCGCTGGCGGGGGCTTCGCTGAATGTCGGCGGTGCGCAGACCACGGCGGGTAACGGCGGCGACGTGACCTTCACGACATCGACCGGCGCCATCGGCACGTCGGGCAACCTCGCCTCGGCACTGGTGGTCCAGTCGATCGGTGGCGGCGGCGGCGTTGCCACCCTGTCCCCGATGGAAGGCGGCGCGCTGGGCGACATCACCCTGGCAGCCGGTGCGACCGGCGGTGCGGGCGGTGACGGCGGCAACATCACGCTCGACCAGAAGGCGGATGTCGTCACCAGCGGCACCGGCGCCAATGCGGTGCTCGTGCAGTCCATCGGCGGCGGCGGCGGTCTGGCGACCCTCGACAACACCGGCGGCACCGGCACGGTCACGAACGTCGATCTCGGCGGCGCGGCCAGCGGTTCGGGCGGCACTATCGACTTCGCGCTCGATGGCCGTGTCCAGACCACCGGCGCGGGTGCGGCGGGTGTCGTCGTGCAGTCCATCGGCGGCGGCGGCGGTTACGCCAGCGCCGTGGGCGCCAATGCCCAGGGCACGCTGACGCTCGGCACCTCGAACGGCGCGACCGGCAATGGCGGCGACGTTTCGGTGGCGATCAACCAGACGATCACCACCACCGGCACAGGCTCGACGGCCCTGCTGGTGCAGTCGATCGGCGGCGGCGGCGGCGCGGCCTCGGTGGTCGGCGCGGACGGCACCGTCCAGACGCTCGACGTGGTCAATGCCGGTGCGACGAGCACGCTGCGCATGGCCCGCCTCATGACGCTGGCGGCCTCGAGCGGCTCGGTCGACGCAGGCGCGGTGGACGTCACGGTGGGCGCGGCGATCCGCACCAGCGGCGCCAATGCCAACGGCGTGGTCGTCCAGTCGGTCGGCGGCGGCGGTGCGGCCACGGGCTCGGGAACGGGCGTGCTGGCAGGCTCCGGCGCGGGCAATGCGGTGAACCTCACCGTCAATGCCGATGTCGTGACTTCGGGCGCCGGTTCGAGCGCGCTGGTCGCGCAGAGCACCGGCGGCCTTGGCGGCGGCGCGATCGTATTGGACATCGGCAAGGTCAATGTCGTCGGCGGTCTGGGCGGTCATGCCGTCTCGCTGCTCGGCGGCGCGGCCAACACCGTGACCAATGCCGGTACGCTCCAGACCATGGACGGGCAGGAAGGCCTGGTGATCTACGCGGAAGGCGGCGACAACACGATCGTCAACTCCGGCACGATCGTCGGTTCGATCGATCTCGGCGCGGGTGTAGGCAGCTTCACCAACGTCAATGGCGGCATCTTCCTGGCCGGTTCGCTGGTCAACGTCGGTGCGGGTTCGTTCGTGAACTCGGGCATCCTCAATCCGGGCGGCGGCGGCGTCGTGTCGCAGCTTGCCGTGAGCGGCGGCCTGACCCTGACGGCGCAGAGCGAGTACAACCTCGATCTCGACCTGAAGACCAACACGGCGGATAAGGTCGTCGTCTCCGGCGCGGCATCGCTCAACGGGCGGGTCACGACCAATCTCCTCAACCTGGGCTATGCCCGGGCCGGGGCGAACGACGTGGTCATTCTGGAAGCGGCCGGCGGCATCACCGGCCAGGACCTGGTCAAGCTGGTTGCGCCGACATCGGCGGTCGCGACTTTCGGGCTCGACTATTCTTCGGCGAACCAGCAGGTCATCCACTATGTGATCGAGTATGCGCCCAGCGGTCTGACCCAGCGTCAGGCCATGATCGGCAACCTGCTCGACCGCATCCAGGAAACCCCGAGCGACGCTTTCGCGCCGACGGCTGCCGCGATCATCTCGATCCCGACGGTGGGTGCGCTGGGCACGGTCTACGACAGCCTGACCGGCGAAGGCGTGGTGGCGGCGCAGAGCGCGGCGCTTTCCGCGATCGGCAACAGCCACGATGTGATCGACGGCCAGATCGTCAGCCGCGTCGGCACCTTTGCCTCGGCATGGCGCAAGGAGCCGCTGGGCAACCTCTGGATGGCCGTGCAGGGCGGCCGCCAGCGTCTGGACGGCACCGACGGGGCACACGACGTGCGCACCAGCGGTTATGTCGTGCAGGGCGGCTGGGACTATCGCCCGGACGCGCGCAGCGTGGTCGGCGCCACCTTTGGCTTCGATCCGCAGAGCTTCTCGGTTCCGGACGTGAGCACCTCGGGCAAGGCGAAGGTCTACACCTTCGGCGCCTATGCGGGCTTCCATCCGGGCGCCTGGACGCTCAGCGCCGACCTGCTCTACAGCGCGGCCAATACCACGACCGTGCGCGACATGTGGCTCTATGCCGATGGCAACGTGCAGGCGCATGGCGATTTCACCATGCATGCCTGGTCCGGCCGGGCCCAGGTGGCGCGCCAGTTCGGCAGCGGCAACCTGGTGTTCCAGCCCTTCGCGGCCGTGGAAGTCACTCGCCTGTCGCTGCCGGGCTATGTCGAGAACCAGGCCGAAGGTCAGGAAGACGCGGCGCTCGGCCTCGCCTTCTTCGGCAAGGACTGGACGCGGACCCGCACGTTCGCGGGCGGCAATGTCGCGGGCCGTATCGAACTGCCGCAGGGCAAGGCCCTCGTCACGACGCTGCGCGCGGCCTGGGTGCACGACTTCGACACCGACCGCTCGGTCACCGCGGCCTTCGCCGGGGCGCCGGACTTCCGCTTCGTCACCACCGGTGCCCAGGCGGTGGGCGACAGCGGCCGGATCGACCTGCGTTCGACCCTGCAGATGCGCAAGGTCGACCTCCAGTTCAGCGTCGGGGCCAATCTCGGCAAGGGCTACAACGATCTCACCGCCATGGCGGGCGTCCGGTTCCACATGTGATCCCGATGCCCCTCGCTTCCATCCTTTCCAGCTTTCTTTCGATCTTGGGCAGGTCCGTTCTGACCCGCCCCACAGAACTGCGCTAACAGGAGAATTGCCTTGAAGACCAAGCTCATGGCCGGCGCCTCGGCGCTGACACTCGTAATGATCGCCCCCGGCGTGTCCCTCGCGGCTCCCTACGGCGAGTGCGGCGTGCCGAACACCTCGGCCAACCCGAACGTCGCTTCGTGTATTTCGGATTCGACCCAGTTCCAGGACGGCATCAAATACGACCAGTCGACTTACGGTACCCCGGCCAATCTCAAGGTCGATCTCTACGGAACCGTGGTCGTCAACGCGACCACCGGTACGACGGGAGTCAACGTCAACGGCTCCACCGACCATGACGCGCTGATCGGCGCGCGCAACGGCGCGAAGATCACCGCGACGCAGGTTGGTCTTCAAACGCAGACCACCGGCGCCGGCAGTGCCGGCATCGAAAACCACGGCACGGTGGCGGCAGGCTTCGTCGGCGCCCAGGCACTCGCTTTCGGCACCGGCACGGCATCGATTGTCAACGCCAGCGACGGCAAGATCACCGTCACGCAGCCCTCGGCCAGTATCGGTGCCGCCGGTCTCGCCGTTACCGGGCAGACCGGCAGCGCGGTCAACCAGGGTACCGTCAGGGTGGACGCGATAGGCGCGGCCGGCTCGACTGCTTACGGTATCGGCGGCATGGGGCTTGGCGGCGGT
Organism: Novosphingobium sp. PhB55; assembly: GCF_004368805.1. Lineage (NCBI taxonomy): Bacteria > Pseudomonadati > Pseudomonadota > Alphaproteobacteria > Sphingomonadales > Sphingomonadaceae > Novosphingobium > Novosphingobium sp. PhB55. The sequence goes on from NZ_SODQ01000004.1 coordinate 139,366, forward strand.
ACGATCACGCTGACCAACGCCAACAGCGTCACCGTCACGAACACGGACGGCGATGCACTGGGCATCGGCACACCCGCTAGCGCAGGGAACCTCGTCCTCGCCAACAACGGCAGCCTCGCCGTGACGTCCGGGTCTGGCAAGGCAACCGGTCTTGGCGCGGTGGGCAATGGGACGGCCGGCACGACGGTGGTGACCAATACCGGCGCGCTTTCCGTCACGTCGCAGAACGGCTTGGCTGTCGGCATGTCGGCTGCGGATCGCAGCGATGTCGCCCTGGCGGCCACGCGCACCAGCGCCGCGAGCGCTTTCACGGTCTCCGGCGTCGATGCCACGGGCTTCCAGGTCACCGGGGCGACCGGCGCGGTCAGCGTTGTCGGCACCGGCCAGACCGTGGAGGTCACCGGATCCAACTCTGCCACCGGAGTCTCGGTCGCGGGCGGCACGACCCAGAGCGTCGCTTTCACCCCCGCCACCGTGGGCGGCACGGCCGATGCGGGCGACGTGAACGTCAATGCGGGAGGCCAGGCCCTGGGCGTAGCCCTGAGCGGCGCGACGGATGCCGTTTCGGTCGACTTCACCGGCGCGCGCCTCTTGGCTACCAGCACGGGTGCCGGCGCGACCGGGATTGACGTGGCCGGCGGCAGTTCGGTCGACATCTCGGTGATTCCCGGCAACGGCAGCGGCGCGACGTTCGCGGTCTCCGCAGCGGGCGGCGAGGCCATCGGCATTGCCACTTCGGGCGCGACTGCTGCGCAGAACGTGCAGATCGGCGACACCTTCCGCGTCACCAATACGGCAGGATCGGCCACCGGCATCACTCTGGCTGACGGCACCGACCAGATCGTCACGCTGGATCATGGCGCGACCGTCACGGGTTCGGCAGGCGCGACCGGCATCGGTCTCGAAGGCGGCAGCGGCCTGCTGGCCGTGACCAGCAACGGTGCGCTCATCATCGATGGCGGCACCGGCGACGCCTTCGGCGTGACCGTCAGCGATGGTACCAGCCAGAGCGTGACGCTCACCGGCGCCCTTCAGGTTACCGGTGCGGGTGCGGCCACGGGCGCCAGCCTGTACGGCGGCACCGACCAGACCGTTTCGCTCGCTTCGGGCGCGACGGTGACCGGCGGAACCGATGCAACCGGCATCCGCCTCAGCGGCGGTAGCGGCGCGCTGGCCGTGACCAGCAATGGCGCTCTGACTGTCGCTGGCGGCACGGGCGAAACAGACGGCATCCGCGTCAGTGACGGTGCCAGCCTGGCGCTTGCGATGGACGGCGCACTGACCGTTTCGGGCGCGGGTGCGACGCGGGGTATCGATATTCAGGATATCCTCGGGACCATCTCGATCGACGCCGCCGACACTGTTCAGGTCACAAGCACCGATGATACTGCTGTCGGTCTGCAGGCGCGGGGCGACGGTGACGTCAGCGTCGAGCTTGCAAAGGGGCTGAACGTCCAGGGCAAGCTCGGTGCCGGCGGCGCTTTCGTGGCGGGCAGCGGCGCGCTGTCGCTGGTCTCGGCACAGGACTTCGTGGTGACTTCCGAAAGCGGCCTGGCCATCGGCGGATATATGCTGGGCGGCACCGCGCAAGTGGCGCGCTTCGATGGCGATGTCACACTGTCCGGGGCGACTGCAGGCGTCGGCGCGCTCCAGGTCAATGCCAGCGGACCGGTATCGCTGTCCGTTGGGGGTGATTTCACCGGGACCAACCTTCAGCAGGGCCTCTTCCAGTTCGCGGGCACGACCCAGTCCATCGATCTGGCCGGCAACTTCTCGCTGACCTCGGCCACCGGCGATGTCCTGGGCGTCGTCCAGTCCGGCGCCGGCGATAGCGCAAGCCTCACCGTGGCGGGTGCCTTCGATGTGACCGCGGCCGCGGGTTCCGCCAGCGGCATCGTTCTCGACGGCGCCAGTGCCTCGGTCTCGCTGGCCCAGGGCATGACCGTTTCGGCCGCGGGCAGCAATGCCACGGGTCTTTCGGCCAACCTCACGGGTGACGCGCAGATTGTGCTGGGCGGCGCGCTGAGCGTAACCAACGACGCGGCTTCGACCGGCGGCAGCGCCACCGGCCTGGCGCTGTTCGGCAGCGGCGCGCAATCCGTCGCGTCGAGCGGCCCGGTCACGGTTTCGGCCGATGGCTCGGCCACCGGCTTCGACCTTACGGGCAGCACCGGCGCAATCGATCTGGTTGCAACCGGTCTCGTCACGGTTGCGAGCGCCAGTGGCGATGCCCTCGGTCTCTCGATCGACGGCGGCGCCGACCAGGACGCGGTGCTGAGCGGCGGCCTGACCGTCTCCGGCGCGGGCACCGCCACGGGCGTGGTACTCGCCAATGGCACCGGCATCGCCAGCCTCGACCTGCCGGCGCCCCTCTCTGTCTCCAGCGGCGCGGCCGATGCCACCGGCATTTCCGCCGCCAGCGGCGCGGGCCTGGGGATCGACGCGCTCGGCGACGTGACCGTCTCGGCGGCCACCGCTGCCACCGGCGTACAGTCCACCGGCTTCACCGGCGCGCAGGATGTGGCGCTCGGCAATGTCGCCGCCATCGCGGGTAGCGGCAGCGTCCTCGGCGTCGGCCTCTCGGGTAACGGCGCGATCACCCTGGCGGATGCCGGTTCGATCGTCGCTTCGGGCACGGGCGGTTTCGGCGTCTCGGTCGAAGGTACCGGCACCGACGGCGCGATCTCGGTTTCGCTGGCCGATGTCCAGACGTCGGGCGACGGCGTAACCGGCGTGAACCTCGCCCAGACCGGCGCCGGTTCCAGCGGCGACATCGCTGCCAGCCTCGCTTCGGTAGTCACGACCGGCGCCGATGCGGCGGGCGTCACCGTGCAGGCTGGGCAGTCGGGCAATGTCTCGTTGACCCTGGGCAAGAGCGCCGCTCCGGCCCAGGCCCGGGTCGCCCTTGCTGCCACCGTGACGAACGGCGTCTCCACGCAGGGTGCCAATGCCAATGGCGTCACGCTCACCGTCGTCGAAGGCACGGGCACGCTGACCAACCTCGGCACCATCTCGACCACCGGCGTCAATGCCGCAGGTATCGCGGCAACAGCCAGCGGCAGCGGATCGATCGTCCTCGACAGCGCGGCCGTGACGACCACGGGCGCGGGTTCGGATGGCATTTCAGTCCAGACCGGCACGGGCGCCCAAACACTGACGGTGCAGAGCGTCATCGCCAGCGGGAACGGTTCGCGCGGTATCGCCGCGACGACCGGCAGCGGCGTAATCGGTCTGGCGGCCAGGACGGTGACGGCTTCCGGGAATGCCATCGAACTGACCTCCTCCAGCGGCGACATCTCGGCGGCTCTGGCGGGCGGCAAGATCGACTCTGCAACCGGCGCGGGCCTTGCCATCGTTACCGGCGGCAGCGCCAAGGTAACGCTGGCCAGTGGCGGCACGCTTCATGGTGCGACTTTCGGCCTGTCCTCGGACGCCGATGGCGGCCAGGATGTCCTGCTCGCGGGCACGGTGGGGGCTGGCAGCAACCACGCCGTTGCCCTTTCGGGCGGCGTCGCCACGCTGACCAACTCGGGCACGATCAACGGCTACATGACCTTCGAAACCGTCTCGACCACGCTGACCAACAGCGGCACCTGGAACGCCTTCGGCGGGGACACTGCGTTTGCCGGCAACGCCACGCTGGTCAACGGCGGCACGATCAACATCAATCCGGCGGCCGCCGCGGCTGCCACGATGAAGATCACCGGTCTCACCACCTTGCGCAATTCGGGCACGATCAGCCTCGTCAACGGTCACACCGGTGACGTGCTCGATCTGGGCAACGCGGCCTTCGTGGGCAGCGGCAATTCGCGTGTCGTGCTGGAAGCCAACCTCGGCGCCAGTGCAGTGGGCGCCAATGCGGCTCAGTCGGCGGATCAGCTCAATGTCGGCGCGGTTTCGGGCACCACGACGATTGCCATCAAGGACCTGAGCGGCGCCACCGGCGCGCAGTTCAATTTCGAGGGCATTCGCCTGGTGAACGCGGCTTCGGTCGCTACCGGGGCCTTCGTCCTCGAAGGCGGCGCGGTCAACAAGGGCTTCGTCGACTACCAGCTTCTGACCGATGCGGACGGCAACCTCGATCTCGTCGGCGTGCCCAGCACGCAGGCCTTCGAACTCGTCCGTACCGGCGCCGAAGTGCGCCACTACTGGCGTCGTTCGGGTGATGCCTGGTCGGACCAGATGCGCGCCACCGCGCCGCATGATGGCATGGCGCTCTGGGGCCAGATCCTGGGCGGCAGCGAAACCAACCGCTCGCGTCCGATCTATTCGGAAACGGTGCTGGGCACGGCCACGAGCTTCGCGCCCAATCTCGACGTGCGCGACAGCTGGTGGGGTGGTCAGTTCGGCCTCGACTGGGGCCGTGGTGGCGATTGGTCCGTCGGCGTGACCGGCGGTTCCGTCTCGCAGGAAGGCAAGGTCAAGTCGACTGGCGACCGCATCAAGCTCGACGGCGGCAACCTTGGCCTCTACGCCCGCTACCGCAGTGCTGACGGGCTCTTCGCCCACGCCCTGGCCAAGCTCGACCGTTATTCGCTCAAGTACGACCTCGGCAACGGCGCCAGCGCACCCAATTCGAACGGCACCAGCTACGGCGTCGAAATCGAGGCCGGATATCACATCCGCACCGGCAGCGTGTTCTTCGAGCCTTCCGCCAGCGCTTCGTGGTCTGACGCAGACCTCGACGGCTTTGCCGCAGCGGGCGGCGTCGGCGCGAAGTTCGACCATGTCCAGAGCTTCTACGGCCGGGCAGGCATGCGTGCAGGCGTGGAAACCCACTCGGGCGACTGGGCGCTCCAGCCCTATCTGGGCGTGAACTGGGAAGGCGAGATGAATGGCCGACCGGGCGCCACGCTGTCTTCGGGCGGTCAGGATCTCTACTTCCGCGATGCTTCGGAAGGCGGACGTGCACGTTGGGAGGCCGGCATTCAGGGCGCCTCGCAGGGGCTTTCCGCCTTCGCCAAGGTGGAAGGTGTGACCGGTTCCGGCACCAGCGGCATCGCCGGCCGCGCGGGTGTTTCGATCCGCTGGTAAGCATGGAAACGCGAAGCGCCGTCTCCTGATAGAGGGCGATCCGCAAGATAGGGGGCCGGCGCGCTGGGGTGCGTCGGCCCCTTTTTTCATGTCGGCCGGTATCGCCGTCGGCCACGCACGAAGGGATGTGTTCGGGAAGCATTACGGCCAGGCTTCGTTGTGGCTTCAGGCGAAAAAAATCGGCTGGGAAAGTCCATTTGTGCCGGATTTCCTCTAAAAACAAAGCATCCCCCCGTTCGCGCCGAAGCGGTTCACGCATTTGGCGAAATCCCAGAGGAAGTGATGCGCCACGCCATGGTAGTTCCGGATTCGGTGACGGTTCGATCCGCTCACCAATTCGTGGCAGTTCTCCGCGCGAAGCTTGAAGAAGATCAGGACGTCGATCTTGATCTGTCTTCACTGGCCGAAGTTGATCTTGCTTTCATCGAGATTATTTACTCTGCCCGCGGACAACGGGCGCGTGCGGGCCGCGATCTGCGGCTGACGCAGCCCGCCAGCGGCGCCGTAGTCGCTCTGCTCCAGCGCGCGGGCTTCCTGACGGACCTCACCCCCCCGGACATCGAATTCTGGTTCCACGGAGAACTGCCGCAATGACTGCCTCTATCCTCACTGTCGACGATTCCCCCAGCTTGCGCATGGCGATCCGCATCGCGCTGACCGGCGCGGGCTATGATGTCACCGAAGCCGGCGATGGCGTGGAAGGCCTTGCCGCAGCGGGCGCAAAGCGGTTCGACCTGATCATCACCGATCTCAACATGCCCAACATGGACGGGCTAACGATGATCCGCGAACTGCGCAAGGCGCCCGAACAGGCCGGCGTGCCGATCATCTTCCTCACCACCGAAAGCGACGATGCCATGAAGCAGCAGGCCAAGGCGGCCGGCGCCACCGGGTGGCTGGTGAAGCCCTTCGTGCCCGAACAGCTGATCAAGGTTTCGCGCAAGGTGCTGGGCCGGTGAGCACGCAGGACCCGGTCGCGGCGTTCCGCGTCGAGGCGGGCGAACTGCTGGACCAGATCGAGCACGGCTTGCTCGACCTGGGTCACCGGCTGGACGACCGCGCGCTGATCGATGAAGTGTTCCGGGGGCTGCATACGCTCAAGGGATCCGGCGCGATGTTCGGCTTCGACGCGCTGGCCGATTTCACCCACCACTGCGAAACCGCGTTCGACCGCGTGCGCAAGGGGCTGGCCCCGGCGACGCAGGAACTGGTGGCGGTGATCCTCTCCGCGCGCGATCACATGCGCGCGCTGATCGAGGGCGACGGCACCGGGCTGGAAAACGCTGGTGCGGCAATCCTGCAGCAGCTTCAGGCGGCGATCGACGGGGCCGGGGGCGAGACATCCGTTCCTGCTGCTTCTGCCGCGCCGACGGCGCAACCGAAGCAGGTCGCGTGCGGCGGCTGGCGCCTGTTCTTCCGGCTCCCCGCCGACGCCATGGCGAATGGCACCAACCCGTTGATGCTGCTCGACGAGCTGCGCGAACTGGGTGAATGCAAGATCGTCGCGCGCACCGATACGGTGCCGCCACTTGCCGAACTGGTTCCGACCGAATGCCACATCGGCTGGGACGTCGAACTGCGCGGCGACATCTCGCGTGACGATATCGACGACGTCTTCATCTTCGTGATGGACGACATGGAACTGACCGTCGAGCCGCTTGGTGACGAGGGCGCCGAGGCTGCGCCCGAAATCGCCGAGGAAATGCCTGTCGTGGAGGCGCCTGCCACCGCGCAGGACGGTCCCGCCAACCGTGCCGCCGGCAACCCGAGCGCCAACCCGAGCACCAAGCCCGCTGGCGAAAGCGTGCGGGTTCCGGCCGAGCGGCTGGACGAGCTGATGGACCGCGTGGGCGAACTCGTGATCGTGCAGAGCCGCTTGTCGCAGCTTGCCAGCGGGCAGGGTTCGGCCGTCGGCAACGAACTGGCGCTTCGCTCGATTTCCGAGGAAATCGAACGGCTTGCCGGTGAATTGCGCGATACCATGATGGTGCTGCGCATGGTGCCCGTTGCCAGCCTGTTCAGCCGCTTCCGCCGCCTGGTGCACGATCTTGCGCGCGAAACCGGCAAGACCATCGAGCTTTCGACCGAAGGCGAGACCACCGAAGTCGACAAGACCATGATCGAGCGTCTGGCCGATCCGATGGTCCACCTGATCCGCAACGCCTGCGATCACGGGCTGGAAACCCCCGAGGATCGCCTTGCCGCCGGCAAGCCTGCGGCCGGACAGGTTCGCCTTTCCGCCCATCAGGCGGGCGGCGAAGTGCTCATCACCATCCGCGACGATGGACGCGGTATCGACCGCGCCCGCGTGCGCGCCAAGGCGGAAACGCAAGGGCTGATCCAGCCCGGCCAGCAGGTGTCCGATCACGATCTGTTGCAGATGATCTTCCACCCGGGCTTCTCCACGGCGGCGCAAGTGACGAACCTTTCGGGGCGCGGCGTCGGCATGGACGTGGTGAAGCGCACGATCGAGAGCCTGCGCGGCGCCATCGACATCACCTCGGCGCCCGGCGAGGGTTCCACCGTGGTGCTGCGCATTCCGCTGACGCTGGCGATCATCGACGGGCTGCTCGTCCGCGTGGGCGAGGGCCGCTACGTGATCCCGCTGGGCGCGGTGGAGGAATGCCTCGAACTCAGTCTTGAGGAAGACCTGCGCTCGCGCGGTCGCAGCTTCATTACCTTGCGCGACCGGCTGGTGCCGTTCCTGCGCCTGCGCGAGATCTTCGACACCGGCACGCGGCCCGATCCGCACCAGAAGATCGTCGTCATCGCCACCGGCACCGAGCGTGTCGGGCTGGTGGTGGATCAGATCATCGGCAGCCACCAGACGGTCATCAAATCCATGTCGCCGCTGCACCGCGACGTGGCGACGTTCGCGGGCGCCACGATCCTGGGCGACGGCGGTGTCGCGCTGATCCTCGACGTCGCGCAGCTCGTCATGCTCGGCCAGAACCAGGAGGAGCGGCTTCGCGCCGCCGGATAAGCACTCATGAGCGCACAACCAACCGCCACGCAGTGGGATGCCGAGGGCAATCTCGAAGTGTTGACCTTCAATCTGGGCGCTGAGACTTTCGCGCTGGAAGCCACGCTGGTCCGCGAAATCCTGGACCTTCTGCCGGAAACCCGCGTCCCCGGCGCGGCGCCGCTGCTGGGCAGTGTCGTCAACTTTCGCGGCAAGATCATCCCGATCGCCGACCTTCGGCTGGCCTTCGCCATGCCGGCCGCCGAAGCGACCGTCGACAGCCGCATCGTCGTGATCGAGACGCAAGTCGAGACGGATGCCGGGGGCGAAACGTTCCAGATCGGCATTCGCACCGACAAGGTTCACGAAGTGGCGACGCTGCAGCGCGCCGCCAGCGAGGAACCGCCCGCCGTCGGCATGCGCTGGCGCCGCGATTTCGTTCGCGAGCTGGTTCGCCGGCAGGACGGCGTGGTCGTCCTGCCCGATCTGGCCGCGATTTTCCACTCGCTGGTCGGCGGCACCGATGCCGCCAGCCAGCCGTCCACCGTCCATTGAGCCCAGCCGATCAACCGAGCCGATCGGCCGCGCCGACAAACCGCGGAGCCACCATGCGCGCAACCATCAAGCTGAAGCTTTGGGGGACCTTCGGGCTCCTGCTGATCATCATGACGGCGACTATCGTGGTCGGCGTTTCCCGCCTCACCACGCTTAACGACGCTGTCGGCAACCTGGTGACAGGCCCCGCGCGGCAGCTCGACCGCGCCCGCGCCATCGACAGCGGCGTGAGCATGATGGTGCGCGCCGAGAAGAACCTGGTCCTCACCGAGGATGCGGTGGAGCGCCGCGAACTGGAAACGCGCATCGCCGCCACGCGAGACCGGGTCGACCAGGAAGTGGAACAGGGCAATACCGCCGCCTCGGGCGAGACGCGCAGCGCCTGGGCGCAGCTTCGCGAGCAGTGGACCGCGTTCAAGCCGGTGAACCAGCAGGTGAGCGACCTCAGCAGCCGCGACAAGGCTGCCGCCGCTGCGCTGACCATGGGCGAATCGCGCGATCGGGTCCAGGCCGTGACCAAGACCGTCGAAGGCCTGGTCCAGGTCGAGCAGCGGACGATGGCGAAGGCCGACGACGACACCGAAGTGACCTATGGCGCGGCCCGTTCGCTGATGATCGGCATGGGGCTTGCAGCCGTGCTGATCACCGTGATCGCCGCGGCCTATCTGGGACTGGTGATCTCGCGCGGACTGAAGGCGGCCGGCGATGCGATGCGCCAGGTGGCCGACGGTGACCTTACCCGCACCGCGGAAGTCAGGTCCAACGACGAGATCGGCGACCTGCTGGGCCATGTGAACACCATGATCGAGCGCCTGCGCGGCGTGGTCGGGGATGCCACTGTGGCTGCCGAGAACGTGTCGGCGGGAAGCCAGGAGCTTTCGGCCAATTCCGAGCAGGTCTCGCAAGGCGCCACCGAACAGGCCGCCGCTGCCGAGCAGGCTTCGGCCTCGATGGAAGAGATGGCCGCCAACATCAAGCAGAACGCCGACAATGCCGCGCAGACCGAGAAGATCGCGCGTCAGTCCTCCAAGGATGCGGAAAGCAGCGGCGTTGCCGTGAACCGTGCGGTCGGCGCCATGCGCACGATTGCCGAGAAGATCGGCATCGTTCAGGAAATCGCCCGTCAGACCGACCTTCTGGCGCTCAACGCGGCCGTGGAAGCGGCGCGTGCCGGTGAGCATGGCCGGGGCTTTGCCGTGGTCGCATCCGAAGTGCGCAAGCTGGCCGAACGCAGCCAGCACGCGGCAGCCGAGATCGGCGCGGTTTCCACCGAGACCGTGCAGGCAGCGGCCGAGGCGGGCGAGATGCTTTCCAAGCTGGTGCCCGACATTCGCCGCACGGCCGAACTGGTCTCTGAAATCAGCGTCGCCTGCCGCGAACAGGATATCGGCGCCTCCCAGATCAACGAGGCGATCCAGCAGCTCGACCAGGTGACCCAGCAGAACGCCGGCGCTTCCGAGCAGATCTCCACGACTTCCGAGGAACTGGCCGCGCAGGCCGAGGAGCTTCAGGCTTCGATCGCTTACTTCCGCGTCTCCGATCACGTCAATCGCCGCAAGGCCGCGCCGGTGGCGGTCCGTCAGGCGGTCCAGGCGGCGGCCGTGCCGCGCAGGGCACCGGCCCGGCCGCCGCGCGCGCTTTCGGTGGCCGACCAGCAGGCCCGCGCCCGCGGCTTTGCGCTCGATCTCTCCACCGGCGGTCCCGACAGCGAGGACGAGGCGTTCAGCACCCACGCGGCCTGACGGCCCCGCCGACCAACCCACTTCAGATTACCGACTTTCCCCCCAATCCGCCTTCCAGGATTCCCATTGCCATGCGCGCTACCATAAAGATGAAACTGGGCGTGACCTTCGCCATCATCCTGATCCTGCTTGCAGTCGTCGTCGGCGTCAGCCTGACGCGCCTCGGCACGCTCAACACTGCCATCACCGACCTCATCAGCGGCCCGGCCGCCCGCCTCGACCGCGCGCAGCAGGTCCAGGTCGTGTTCGGCACGCTGGCGCGCAACGAGCGCAACATGACGATGACGAACGATCCGGAGCTGGTGAAGGAATTCGACGACAAGGCCAGCCGCTCGATGACCGAATTCGATCGGCTGCTGGAAGAAGGCGAGGCGAATGCCCAGGCCGAAACCAAGCAGGCCTGGCGCGAAATGCGCAGCTCGTACGAGACCTTCAAGCCGCTGGACGCCCGCATCAGGGCGATGGCCCGGGCCGGTCAGAACGACGAAGCCGCCGTGCTGGCGCTGGGCAGCGCCCGCGATTCCCTGGACCGCGTCACCAAGCTGACCGAGGACCTCGTCGCCCGCGCCCGTGAAGACATGGGGAAGGTCGATAAGGAAACCGACGCGCTCTATGCCTCGGCACGCGCCACGCTGCTGACCGTCGCCGCCGTCGCCTTCATCGGCGCGCTCGTGGGCGCGGTGTGGATCTCGCTGATCGTCTCGCGCGGTCTTGGCCGGGTCGGCACTGCGATCAATGCGGTGGCCATCGGCGACCTCGACAACGACGTGGAAGTGACTTCGAACGACGAGATCAAGGACCTTGTCGACACCGTCAACAAGATGACCGCGAACTTGCGCGTCAGCGCCGCCCTGGCCGACAAGATCGCTGACGGCGACCTGACCGTCAGCCACAAGCCCCTGTCGGAACAGGACAAGCTGGGCCATGCCCTCGTCCGCATGATCGAGCGCCTGCGCGGCGTGGTGGGCGATGCCACCGTGGCGGCCAACAATGTCGCCAGCGGCAGCCAGGAACTCTCCTCGACTTCCGAACAGGTCTCGCAGGGCGCGACCGAGCAGGCCGCTGCGGCAGAGCAGGCCTCGGCCTCGATGGAAGAGATGTCGGCCAACATCAAGCAGAACGCCGAGAACGCCGCCCAGACCGAGAAGATCGCGCGCCAGTCGGCCCAGGACGCCGAAGCCAGCGGCATTGCCGTCGACCGTGCGGTAGGCGCCATGCGCACCATCGCCGAGAAGATCGGCATCGTGCAGGAAATCGCCCGCCAGACCGACCTGCTCGCGCTCAATGCAGCCGTCGAGGCAGCGCGCGCGGGCGAACATGGCCGCGGCTTCGCCGTCGTCGCTTCGGAAGTGCGCAAGCTGGCCGAACGCAGCCAGGGCGCGGCCGCCGAAATCGGCGCGGTTTCGTCCAATACCGTCGATGCCGCCACCGAGGCGGGCGAGATGCTTTCGAAGCTGGTGCCCGATATTCGCCGCACGGCCGAACTGATCTCGGAAATCAGCGCTGCCTGCCGCGAACAGGACATTGGCGCGGGCCAGATCAACCAGGCGATCCAGCAGCTCGACCAGGTCACCCAGCAGAACGCCGGGGCCTCGGAAGAGATTTCCGCAACGTCGGAAGAACTGGCGGCCCAGGCCGAGGAACTCCAGGCCTCCATCGCCTACTTCCGCGTCGACGATGCCGGCAAGGCGCCCCGTGCCGCCGCCCCGGTCCGCAAGCCAAGCTCGATCTCCGCATCGATCAAGACGGCGGTGAAGGCGCCCGCGAAGCGCCCTGCGGCCGCCAATGGCCAGGCCCGCACCAACGGCTTCGCGCTCGACCTCGCGATGGGCGGGCCGGACGACCGCGACGACGCCTTCGGGATGCACGCGGCATGAGCGACGTCCAGGAGATCCAGGCCGTTACCTTCGGCCTGGGAGCGGAGATCTTCGCGGTGCCGGTGACACTGGTCCGCGAGATCCTGGACTACCGCGAAACCTTCCGCATTCCGGGCGGGCCGGACTATCTGCTCGGCCTCACCGACATGCGCGGCGAAGGCGTGACCACGATCGACTTCCGCCTGCGGCTGGGCCTGCCGCAGACGGAACCGACCCCGGCGACGCGCATCCTGGTGGTGGACATTCCGCTGGAGGACCGCGTGCTGGTGCTGGGGCTGGTGGTGGACCGGGTGATCGAGGTCACCAGCTTCCGGGCGGACCAGATGGGCGGCGCGCCCGATGTCGGCGTGCGCTGGCCGTCCGAATATATCGGCGGCGTGGTGAAGCGCGAAGAGGGCTTCACCGTGCTGGTGGACATGCCGCGCATCTTCTCGGCCGAGGAAGCGTCGCGCCTGTCGTTCGCTGCCTGACGTCCTTCGCTGCCTGACCCTCAATTCGAATTCCGGAGCCGCGCAGATGACCGCAACCGCGCAAACGACAGCCTTGGCCAATCGCACTTCGTCCAGTGCCCTCGCCGCAGGGCACCATGGCAGCGACCCGATGAGCAAGCGCAATTTCGCGCGGCTGGCGGCCTACATCTACGAATATTCCGGCATCAAGATGCCCGAGAGCAAGAAGACCATGCTCGAAGGCCGCCTGCGCCGCCGCCAGCGGGCAAGCGGGTCGCGCACGCTGGACGACTACTGCGACTACATCTTTGCCGGTGAAAACCTGGCGCAGGAAGGGCTCTCGCTGATCAATGCGGTCACCACCAACAAGACCGACTTCTTCCGCGAGCCCGGCCATTTCGACTACCTGAGCAAGGTCATCCTGCCGGAAATGACCGCGCGCGGTGTGCGTTCGATTCGCGCCTGGAGTGCGGCCTGCTCGACCGGGCCGGAACCCTATACCCTGGCCATGGTACTGGACGATCATGCCGAGACCCAGGGCGGGCCGGACTACGGCATCCTGGCCACCGATCTCGATACCGACGTGCTCGAAACCGCGCGGGCCGGCATCTATCCGGCGGAACTCGTCGATCCGGTGCCGGAAACTCTCCAGCGCAAATATGTGATGTTCCCGCGCGATCCGGCGCGGAACGACGTGCGCATGGTGCCCGCACTGCGCAGCGCGATCGGCTTCGCCCGGCTAAACCTGATGGACGATTGCTACCCGGTGGGTGAGCCCATGCATCTGGTGTTCTGCCGCAACGTGCTGATCTATTTCGACAAGCCGACGCAGAAGCAGGTCGTCTCGCGGCTGGTCGATTGCCTGAAGCCGGGCGGCCATCTGTTCCTCGGCCATTCGGAATCGATCACCGGGCACGACCTGCCGCTGACGCAGGTGGCCAATACCGTGTTCCGGAAGGGCTGAGGCAATGGTCATGGGCAAGAAGATCCGCGTTCTCGTCATCGACGATTCCGCCAGCGTGCGTCAGACGATGACCGCGATCCTCCAGGAAGATCCGGAGATCGAGGTGATCGGCTCCGCCCCCGATCCCTTCAGCGCCGCGCGGCGCATCCAGGAGGAAGTGCCCGACGTCATCACGCTGGACGTGGAAATGCCGCGCATGGACGGCATCACTTTCCTGCGCAAGCTGATGTCGCAGTGTCCGGTGCCCGTTGTCATGTGCTCCTCGCTGACCGAAGAAGGTTCCGAAACGCTGCTCCAGGCGATGGAAGCGGGCGCCGTGGATGTTATCCTGAAGCCGCGCATCGGCGTGGCGGACCATCTTGCCGAGCACAACCTCCAGATCCGCGACGTGGTGAAGGGCGCCTCCCGCGCTCGCGTTCGCGGCCGGCCTGCCGTTCGTGAGGCGAAGCCCGAAGCGCCGCAGAAGAAGCTGACCGCCGATGCCGTGCTGCCGCCGCCGAGCGGCCGGGCGATGAGCCGCACAACCGAGATGGTGGTCTGCCTGGGCGCCTCTACCGGCGGCACCGAGGCGCTGCGCGAAGTGCTGGAGGCGCTCCCCGCCAATGCGCCGGGTGTCGTCGTGGTCCAGCACATGCCCGAGAATTTTACCCGCGCTTTCGCCAAGCGTCTCAACGGCCTTTGCGAAGTGGACGTGAAGGAAGCCGTGGACGGCGATCCGGTGCTGCGCGGCCATGTGCTGATCGCGCCGGGCGGCAAGCACCTGATGCTGGAGCGGCAGGGCGCGCGCTATCACGTCGCGGTCAAGGACGGTCCACTGGTCTCCCGCCATCGCCCTTCGGTGGACGTGCTGTTCCGCTCCGCCGCGCGCTCGGCCGGATCGAACGCGGTGGGCGTCATCATGACCGGCATGGGCGACGACGGCGCGCGGGGCCTGCTGGAAATGAAGCAGGCCGGCGCCCGCACATTCGCGCAGGACGAGGCGAGTTCGATCGTGTTCGGCATGCCCAAGGAAGCCATCGCGCGCGGCGCGGCGGACCGGGTGGTGCCGCTTGGCGCCATCGCCCGCGAACTGCTTGCGGCAACCAACCGATGATGACGATGGAAGAACATGGCTGGCCGATGACCGATAGTGCTTATTTCCCCGAACCGGCTTTGGACGAACCGGCCGAGGCCGATCTCCACAGGGGCGTGAACCCTGCCGTTCTCTCGCCCGATGGCCCGGTTGCCCCCGTCGTTTCCGGTGCTTCGCTTGGCGAACTGGCCGAGGCCATTGCCAGGATCGCGGGCGGCCTCGATGCGCGCTTCGTGGCCGCGGGCACGGCGCTTGCCCGTGCCTACGAGATCGTCGAAGGCCTGATCGGTGCGCTCGAAAGCGTGACCAATGCCTTCGAGCGCGATGCCGCCGATGCCGCCGTGGGCAATATGCGCGGCACGGCCGACCGGCTGACACGCCTGCCCGCGATCCAGGCCGCGCGGAAGGAGGCGCTGGTGTCGATCGAGCGCGCCAGCGCGGCGCTGGCCAACCAGATCGATCAGGTCAATCGCACCCTCAGTTTCCTGCGCATCTGCGGCCTCAACATCAAGGTCGCGGCGGCCGGAGCGGGAGACTTCTCCGGGTTCGCCGATACCATGTTCGTCAAGCTGGACCTCGGCGAAACCGAGATGGAGGGTCTTTCGAAGGAGATCGGCTGGCTGTCGGAAGCGGTGCCGGCGATGTTCGAGGTCGAACGCCAGCTGGCCGGCGAATGCGCGCTGGTGATACCGCATATCCCCCGCAAGCTGTCCGACGATGCCGTCGCTCTCCAGCAGCATCAGCTGGAGCTGGCGGAACGGGCCTTGCGGATCGCGGAAGTGGCCCGCCATATCCGCGCGCAAGTCGGCACGGCCCTGGGCGCGTTGCAGGTAGGCGACAGCACGCGGCAGAGGCTGGAACATCTGGCCGACGGGCTCCACGATGTGAGTGCCTTCATGGCCGCGCCGGGCGCACTTTGCGCAGAGGTCGCCGGAACGGTGGCGGATCATGCCCTGGCCCTGCTTTCGGCGCAGACGCTCGATACGCTGGACACGTTCCAGCGGGAATCGCGCCTGCTCGCCACCAGCCTGCGCGGGATCGGACCGAGCGCGGCCAGCCTGCTCGAACTGCGCGAGACCGATGACGGTTCGGGCGAAGGTGCAGATGGGGGCGCAGATCGGGGCGCAGGTGGGGGTGAGGGCGTGTTCCTTCACCGGCTCGAACGCAGCGTGGCCGAAGTGGCGACTGTCACCGAGCGCTTGCGCGAGGCCGATGCCCGTTCCAGCCGCCTGAGCAGCCTGGCCTCGACGACGGCGGAAAACCTCGCGCAGCGATTGGCGACCGTCCACCGCATCACCGGCGAAGTCCAGCAGATGGCCTGGAACACGGACTTGCGCTGCTACCGCATGGGCGAGGAAGGGCGGGGCCTTGCCGTTATCGCTTCCGAGATCCGCGGCTTCGCGGCCACGCTGGCGACGATCGCCCTGGGCATCGCGCAGTCCTTCGACGGACTGACCGCCGCGGCCGGCGTCATTCGTGGCTCCGAGGAGGATGCGCCGGTCGACGCCGGGGCGGCACTGGCGGAATCGCTGGATTGCATCCGCGATGGCGGAGAGCGCATGCGCTCCGGCCTCTCGGAACTCGATGAGGGTGCGGTTTCCGTGACCGCCATCCTGGAGGAAACCACCGGCAGGATCGATTGCGAGGCCGAGGTCGGCGGTCCGCTCGCGGCTATTGCAGAGCGGCTTGCCCTGCTCGGCCGGGAGGCGGACGACATGCCAGAGGACGGTGCGGAAGCGCTCGGCCAGCTGCTGGGCGCGATCGGATCGCGCTATACGATGGCCCGTGAGCGCGAAATACACCGCGCCTTCCAGCCGGGCGGCGTGGCGGATACGGCCCCTGCCGCCGATCCGTTCGACCTCGCCCTCGATGACGACGATTTCGACGACGGTCTGTTCTAGGAACTGCCGATCCCAGAGCTGGCCGCTGCCGGGGTACGGGTCGCGGAGGCGCCGTGGCGGTAGTCCGGCTGCGCGGGATCGCCGAAGGCCGCGAGGATGCGCTGCTGGCGCGCGGCCAGGCTGTCGCGATAGGCGGGGTGCGTGACGATATAGGCCTCGTCGTTCTGTACGGCTTTCACCACGGCCCGGCCAAGCCAGAGCGGATCCATCATGTTGGCCTCGATCATCGCGGCGCGTTCGGGATCGTCGGCGGCGCTGGCGGCCGCATCGTGCTGCGCCATCCGGCTGCGCGTGAGGCCGGGGAACAGGGTGGAGACCCCGACGCCGGCCGGCGCCAGTTCCTCACGCAGCGCGTCCGACAGCCCCAGTACGGCGAACTTGCTGGCCGAATAGGCCGCGAAACTGCCGAATGGCGTGAGACCGTTCATCGACGAGGTATTGACGATATGCCCCGCGCGCCGGGCCACCATTTCCGGCGCAAAGGTCCTGATGCCATGGAAGACCCCGGCGACGTTGATCGCCATGACATTCTCGAAGGCATCCGGGGTCACGTCCAGCAACGGGCCGAAGCCCGTGGAGATGCCGGCGTTGTTGCAGAGCACGTCGACCTCCCCGAAGCGCTTTGCCACGGCGTCCTTGGCCCTTTGCCAGCTATCGGGATGGCGGACGTCCAGCTTCACGATTAGGACTTCGGAGCCCGGTGGCAGCGTTTCCGCTTCTTCCTGCGCGAAGTCCGGGCTCAGGTCGGCCAGCACGATACGGGCGCCGCGTTCGGCGAAGGCCCGGGCCATTCCGCCGCCGATGCCGCCACCGCCGCCGGTGATGAAGATCGTCTTGCCGCTCAGTTCGAACATGATGAAATCCCCTGATCCGCCGTGGAGCGATCGATCCGCATCCGGTCTCGCCAGACGGCACTTTTTACTTCGTCCGGTCCCTGGATTTCCACCGCCAGGGCGACATGGCCGAGCGACAGCATCAGGTCCATCAACCGCCGCCCGGCGGGGGGCAGCGTGGCGAGGTCCCGGTCGTCGAGCCAGGTGAGCGCGGCCTCCAGCAGCGGGCTTGCCGCCTCGAAGAAGGCTTCGCGGGCCTCCGGGCTCGATGCCGTGCGCTGCGCCGCCCGCCTCGCGGTGCCGGACAAGCCCCATTGCGCAACGAACGGCTCCAGCGCGGAGAAGCCGTCGGGCAGGGTTGACGCCTGGTTCATGGCCTCTCTCCCAGCGAACTGGCGTGGGCCTGGACGCGGGAGTCCACTTCATTGAAGAGATGGCGGCAGAGCGCTTCCATGCTCTGGAAATGGATATGGTCCAGCGCACCGCTGGCCAGGCCCTTCTGCCCGCGTTCGATCATCGCGATGTCCTCGCAGTGGATGTCGCGCAATTGCGCCAGGGCATATTCGCGGGCGAAGCGGGTGCTGGCGTTCCCGTCCTCGCCCACCCAGTAGAGCCGCACGACGCCGCGGGAGCGCTCGGCCGAGATCGGGTAGACCGTGTGCGAGAAGGGCTGCGTGGGCGTGCCGATGACGAAGAGGTTGGGGAAGAACGCCAGGTAGTCGCGACCGAAGGGCAGGTCGAGCAAGCCCTGTTCGGCCACGGCGGGAAGGCCCCGCATCGCGGCGGCGCGCTGGAAGGGCTTGAGATCCGGCGCGGGGTTGGACCAGATACGCTGGGTGCGGTGCGGACCGTCGAAGCCCAGGCTGGCCGGGTATCCGAAGGGATTGTCGCCGCCGATCCCGGCGCCGCCGGAGCGGGGGTGGATGAACCGCAAGTGGTAGTTTTCCTGGAAGTTGTCGTACGTCAGCTTCCAGTTGGCGTCGATCTCGTAGGAGTATTGGCTGAAGGTCGTGGCCCGCGCCGCCGGCATCTGCTCCAGCCGTTCGGCATAGGCGCCGAGCCATGCGCGCAGGGGCGGCGCATCCGGATCGAAATTGACGAAGAGCATGCCGCCGCATTCCTGAAGCGCGACCTGGGGAAGCGCGCAGGCGGGTTTGTCGAGATGGAATGCCTCGAAGTCCGGCGCGGACAGCAGCGCGCCGTCGGTTCCGTAAGTCCACATATGGTAGGGGCAGGTGAATTTCGACTGGCGGCCCGACGCCTCCTCCACCAGCTGCGTCCCGCGATGCGTGCAGACATTGTGGAAAGCCCGCAGCACGCCGTCCCTGCCGCGCGCGATCAGGAGGGAAGCTCTCGCAAATTCCAGATCGCGGCGCACGAAGCAGCCCGGTTCCGGCAATTCGCAGACATGCGCCACATGGATCCAGCTCTTGAGGAACACCGCCTGGCGTTCCAGCTCGAAGTAGGCGGGATCGTGATAGGCCCGCGCCGGGATCGGCCCGGTGCCCAGCCATGCCAGTTCATCGGGCGGGATGCGCTGAAAACTCGAAGCGGCGTCAGGCACGGAGCGATCCTCTCGTTGCGGATGATCGCGGGTGTACCGGGGGTATTTTATATTTCCAACACACCTGTTGTAAAAATGGCCGATCGCGGCCCGATGATCGTCATGGCGAAGTTCTTTCCGCCGGCTGGCGTCATCGTCGCGGGATCAGGGGCGCGGGTGGTGCCGCCCGGGCGCGCTGGGGCGAAAGCCGGTCGGAACCGCAGCGAAGCGGGCTTTCCGGGCGATGCGTCTTGAGAGTCGTTCGCGGGGAACAAGCGCGCCTGCGCAACCATTGCAACGCCAACAATCCCCTAGCGAGGAAACGACCATGACGAAGACGACCCAGGACCGCAGCGCCTTTCTGACCGACGTGGAAACCCTGCGGGCCCGTGCCCGCAAGTCGCTGGACGACGGGGCGGTGATGCCCAGCTATCAGGGCGATGTCGAAAAGACGATCGAGTTGCTGCAGACGGTGGTGGCAACGGAACTCGTCTGCGTCCTGCGCTACCAGATGCACGCCATCGCGGCCGACGGCATCACCTCGAAGAGCGTCGCGGCCGAGTTCGAGGAACACGCCAAGAGCGAGCACGACCACATGCTGATGGCGGCCAACCGCATCGATCAGTTGGGCGGCGAGCCGAACCTGAACCCAGAGGGCCTCGCGTCGCGCTCGGCGACGGAATATGGCGACGGCGGAAATCTCGTGGAGATGATCAAGCAGAACCTGATCGCGGAACGGCTGGTGATCGAGCACTATCAGGAGCTGATCCGCTATTTCGGCGACAAGGATCCCACGACGCGCATCATGCTGGAGCACATCCTGGCCGACGAAGAAGATCACGCGGCCGACATGCACGACCTGCTCGTGGCGCACGAAGGCCAGCCGTTCCTGAAGGGCTGACACCTCGCCGGATCCGGGCTGTCACGGCCGGGGTAGGCGCGGGGGCGTCGCCCGTCCGGCGTTATTTGCCCGCGGTTTCTTTCGCGGGCAGCAACCGGGCCCAGCGTGCGTCCAGCGCGGCCTGAGCGCCCCGCGCGCTCACCCGCGAGACCAGCGACACGCCGCGCAAGGTAATGCTGTGGCCGCCCAGCCAGTGGCCGGAGATGCTGTACCCCACATCGTAGATCGCCACGTCCTCGTGCGCGGTGCCGTCCACCAGGAAGCGCGTGGTGATGGCCACGGGCAGCCGTTCGTCGCCTCGGCTGTCATCGGGCAGGCGGGCTTCGTTGCGGGCTTTCTTCAGTGCCCGCTCGAACCAGGAAGCCTCGATCCGGGGCTCTCCCGTGGTTTCGGCAGGCGAGATGCCGAGCGGCGAGGGGAAGGCGAGGCGCTGGCTCTGGACGGACTGGTCGGCAGAGGCGGGCCTGAGCGCGATCTGATCGCCGCCGGAGCCTGAAGATACGAGCACGAGCGTCGCCGCCTGCGTCGACGCGCGGCGGGCATCGGCGCTTTTGGACGCCTCGGTTTCGCTGCGCTGGCTCCAGCTGTTCCATAGAGTCAGGCCGGAAATGGTGACGGCGATCACCGTCAGCACTTCGCCCAGGGTTATCCAGCGGCGCCGGATCGCGGCGGCCTCGTTGGCACGGGCTTCGGCTGCGGCGCTAGCCTTGGGGTCGGGTGTGGAATCGGAATCCGGGGCGCTGTCGTTCACGGCGGCGATTCCATCATCCGCGGCCATCGCCGTCAAGCGCAAGCTGCCTACCAGGTGCCGCCGCCCAGCGCACCTTGGCGATATTCCGCGATCCGGCGCAAGGTTGCGGGGGAAGTCGTGGCCGGCAGGCCGTCCAGCGCGAACCAGCCTGCCTGGGCGATCTCGGCCGTATCGTTGCGCTTCAGGCCGTCCGCGCTTCCGTGCGGAGTACGGGCGACGTAGATGACGATGTGGTCGTCCTTGCCCTCGGCCCGGCTGTGGTAGACGCCCAGTATGCGTTCGATCGCGGGGCGGGAGATCGCCACTTCCTCTTCGAGTTCGCGCAGCAGGGCCGCTTCCACGCTCTCTCCCTTCTTCACGCCGCCACCCGGCAGGTACCACTGGTCCATATAAGTGTGCCGCACCAAGGCGACACGGTCGTCCCGGTCCAGCAGGACGGCGCGGACGCCGATGGTCCGGGGCCTGGTCACTTTCCAGACGATCCGCGCCGCCTTGCCGAGAAGCCGATGATGCAGCGCCATGAAAACTCCCAGGAGGCGGTGTCCGGCCGCATGCCGAAAGTGGACCAGCGCCGCCCGCCCGGCAAGCGGGATTGCCGCATTCCGGCCGTCCCACTCGATTGCAAGGTCGCCAATTCGCCCCAAGCCGACTATCGCGCCCGATCGTTCGGTGAAAGGATGATGGGCGAACATGGCAGGATACGAACCGCCCCGCATGGATCTGCGCCTCTTGCGGCAATTCGTGGCCGTTGCGGAGGAACTGCATTTCACGCGGGCGGCCACCCGGCTCGGCATGTCGCAGCCGCCGCTGACGGCAGCGATCCGGCGGCTGGAGGAGGAAGTCGGCGCCACGCTCATCGAGCGCGGCCGCAAGACCGTGCGACTGACGCCTGCGGGGCTGGTCATGCTGGAGCAGGCCAGGCGGCTGATGCGGGCGGCGGAAGAAGCGCTGGCGCTCACGCGCGACACGGCGGAAGGCAAGCGCGGCAAAGTGCGGCTCGGCTATGTCGGCAGCGCCATGTACGGACGTTTGCCCGCCGCCCTGCGCGCCTTTCGCAGGGCCTGCCCCGATCTGCGGGTGGACCTGCATGAGATGACCACGGTCGCCCAGGTTCGCGCGCTGCGAGAGGGCACGCTCGATCTGGGGATCGTGGTTCCGCCGCTGTTCGACCTTGCCGGGCTGCGCACGGCCTCTTTCGACGAGGACAGGCTGGCGATCGCCCTGCCGGTCGGTCATCCGCTGGCAGGCGGCGACGCCGTCGATGTCTCCCGTCTCGTCGACGAGCCCTTCGTATGCTGGCCGCGAAGCGAAGGGCCGGGCTTCCATGACCAGGTCGTGAACTTGTGCGGCGAGCAGGGCTTCGCGCCGCAAGTGGAGCAGGAGGCGCACAGCATGCATGCCGTGCTTTCGCTGGTCGCGGTGGAGGCGGGCGTGGCGATCGTGCCGGCCAGCATGCGGCAGGTGCGCGCCGCCGAAATCGCCTATTTCCCGATTGCCGGGGACACTGCGCGCTTCGATCTTCTGCTCTGCCGTCCCGAAGGCAGCGTCCCGGCAGCGACGTCCCGACTGGAGGCCGCGCTGCTTCGATAGCCTGCGCCTATCACGGCGGCCTGTCATCGATATTGGACCGGGCCGTGCCTGCCCGCCATTTCGGCCGCGAACGAGGACAGGCATGATCGATTTTTCCGGACGAGTAGCTTTGGTGACCGGCGCCGGACGCGGGCTGGGCCTTGCTTATGCAAAAGGCCTGGCCGCGCGCGGAGCGACCGTCATCCTGCAGGACAGCGGCACGCTGGCGGATGGTTCGGGCCGGGATCCGTCAGTGGCGGAAGCTGCGACGCAGCCGCTGCGGGAAGCCGGCGCAACGGTCTTCGCGGCGCCGGGCGACACGGCGAGCCGCGCGGCCTGCCATGATCTGGTGGCCGAAGCGATAGGCGTCCACGGCCGGCTGGATATCCTCATCCACAACGCGGGGTGGGTAGGCTATCAGCCGATCGAGGAACTGGAGCCCGATTTCCACGCGCGGATGATGCAGGTCGGCGTCGATGCGCCATTGTGGCTGGTGCAGGCGGCCTGGCCGGCCATGCGCGAAGCGGCGTTCGGGCGCATCCTGCTCACCACGTCCGATCGGGCGATCTACCCGCAATATGCGCAGGCGGGCTTGGCCTCTTATGGCGCGGCCAAGATGGCGGCGATCGGTATCGCCAATATGCTCGCCCACGAAGGCCGGCCTTACGGCATTACCGCCAATGTGATCTCGCCCGTGGCCAAGACCCGCATGTGGGGCGTCGAAGGCGAGCCGGACGAACTGCGGCCCGACGCCGTCGCGCCCGGTGCGCTCTATCTCGTGGCGCCCGATTGCACCGCCAGCGGATGGGTCCTGCGCGCCGCGAACGGTCAATTTACCGCTACGCAGGCCCGTGAGGCGGCAGGCGTGACCTATCCCCGCGACCTGAACGCGCTCGCCGCCGCGACGCCGGAGGATCTGGCCGCGGCATGGCCGCGGATCGCGGCCGCAGGGCCGGAAGCCCGTGCCGATACGCGCGGGCCTCTGGCGGCCAGCCCCTTGCAGGCTTCCTGATTTAGGTCCAACGGACCGTGTTGCCCCCATTAAGCTCTTGAGGAGAATGGAAATTCAGAAGGTAATTCAAGTGATCGTCGTCGTGCTGGTCGCGTTTACGGTCATGTTCGGCGGACGCTGGTACATGTATGTCGCCCAGGCCGAGAGCCCCTATGACGAAGTGGGCATCGCTCTCAACGGCTATATGCCGGGCCCGCTGCGGACCTGGGGTTGCCACAAGCTGAAGGCCCGTTTCGAAAGTCAATTGCCGCCCTATGGCTGCGGCGGTGCGGACGGTCGCACCTGGATCTGACGCAGGCCGGGCAGGGCGACGATCCGCGTCGACCTGCCCGCCGGGGCGCCCCGCCTGGATGGAAAGCGGGGCCTCGATGGAAAACCGACCGACCGACCGACCGACCGGCTTCCGCTCGGATCGGCCCCACGGTGGAATTTGAAATGATACAGACTCGATTTGCGGCAACGCTGATGATCGCCGGATTTGCGGGCCTTCCGGCACAGGCAGACGCGGCGCGGTCCCCGCTGCTCGCGCAGCCCGAGCAGGCACAAGTGCAGGCGCTCGAAAAGGCGCTGGCCTCGGCGCCTCCGGCCTTGAAGGCGGACGTGGCCGCAGCGCTGCCCACCTTGCGCCCCTACATCGCCACCCTCATGTGCGTGCAGGACGACAGGGCCACGCAAGGACTGGTCGAGAAATTCGTCGGATCGCGCGGGACCGCCATGTTCAATGGCTGGGCCGGTGCGATGTCCCCGGCCAAGCGCATGCGCCACCACGACATGTCGGGATGCGTCACGGTCACCCGCATCCAGAACTGGAAGCGCGTCGCCGCCAACGAGTTCAGGTTCGACATCCTGTTCACGGCGGAAGACAGCGGCGAGAGCTATCTCTGGAACAATGTGGTGCACAAGGAACCCGACGGAACCTGGCTGATCGCCTGATCTTCCGGCAGGTCGGCGGGGCCGGACAGTGCGTCCACGGGGCGCTATCGCTCTTCGCGCCGACCGGCCCCGCGCCCGAGGGGGAGAGCGGGGAGGATGACGATGGCGGCGATCATCGGCACTGCCAGGGCGATGCAATAGGCCGCGCGGCTCCAGCCGGCGGCCATCAGCATGCCGGCCAGATAGGGCCCGGCCACCGCGCCGATCCGCCCGCCCCCCAGGCCGATCCCCGTCCCCGTGGCCCGCATCTCGGGCGGGAACACTTGCGGCAGGATCGTATAGAGGCAGGTGATCGCGGTGTTGAGGAAGAAGCCGGTGATGAAGGCCGCCGCGATCAGGGCGACGGCGCGCGGCGGCGCCAGTCCATAGGCGGTGAGCGCCAGCCCCATGCCCACGAATACCGCTGCGGACAAGTTGCGAAGGCCGAAGCGGTTCGCCAGCAATCCGAACAGAAGGCAGCCGATGGCGCCCGCGACGTTCATCATCATGGAGGCGTAGATACCGATACTGTCGCTGAAGCCCAGTTCGGAGAGTATCTTCGGCGTCCAACTGATCGCGAAGTAGACCGTTGCCATCACGCACATGTTGAGCAGCATGACCAGGACAGTGGCGGCGAGCATCCGGCCGCGGAACAGATCGGCAAAGCCCGGGCGGTTCTCGGCCGTCCGGGCCGCGAGCGGCGGCAGCCTGTCGAGCGGCGCGCGGCCGAGTTTGCGCTGGACCCGGTTGATCTTGTCCAGCGCGCCTGCCGGGCGGCGCGCCGAAAGGAACTGGATGGACTCAGGCAGCAGCCAGAGCACCAGGGGGACGAGCAGGGCAGCCGCCGCCGCGCCGAGCAGGTAGATCGATCTCCACCCGAAAGCCCCGATCAGCGGCACGGCGGCCAGAGCGCCGACAGTCGCGCCGACGGGATATCCCAGCGCCATGCAGGAGATCGCAAGGCTGCGGCGGCGCGGAGACGCATATTCCGCCACGACCGTGTTGATGCTCGCCAGGATGCCGCCGATGCCGAGGCCGGTCAGCACGCGGGTCGCCGCCAGTTGGCCAAGATCGCCGGCAAAGGCCGAGGCGAACATGCCGGCGGCCAGCAGTACCAGGCAGAACAGGATCGCCGGCCGCCGCCCCAGCTTGTCCCCGAGCGGAGAGATGGTGAACGCGCCGATGCCCATTCCCGCCAGCCCGGCGCTGAACAGCCCTCCCACCTGGGTCGGTGCCAGGCCCCATTCGCGCGATATGGCCGGCGCGGTGAAGGCCACTGCCAGCACGTCGAAGCCGTCAAGCGCATTGATCAACACGCAGACGCCGATAGCGGCGATCTGGAAGACGGACATCGTCTCCCGATCGTCCGTCCCGATGGTGGGCGGCCCTGCCGCCGTGACACTTGCCATGGTCATCCTCTCCAGTCAGCATCCGCTGAAGCGGTGCTTTGAGGGGGATGCTAGGCATGCTGCCCGCGAACGCCCGTATCGCATTCATGCTGGGAGCTATGCCGCTCCTGTTATAGCGGCGCGGTGGCTAGAGGGAACGCCGAAGCGTTTCGCCCATCGCCATGCTGCTCTCCTGCGTGGTCGCGTGTTCGCGAAACAGCATTTCGGCGCGCAGGGCGTCGCCCGCGCGCAGCGCATTGACGATCGCGTGATGCTGGCGCTGGGCATAGCGCATGAGGTCCATGATCTCGGCGTCCTCCAGTTCTTCGAAAGCGATGACCGCCGGCGATGTGAAAGGCACGACGTTGCAGCGGGCGATGAGGTCCCGCAGCAGGGGATCGTCGGCGCCTTCCACGACAGCGGTGTGAAAGCGCTCGTTGAGTTCGCCGTAACGCTCTTCCAGCACTTCCGACAATGTCCCGGCCTGCAGCAGTTCGTCCACTTCGGCGATCAGCGGGGCCAGCGCATCGGCAATCGCCTTGCCTCGCCCGGCCAGCACGATGCTGCGCGCGGCATAGCCCTCCAGCATGGCGCGGAGATGCAGGGCCTGGAGGCTTTCGGCGCGCGTGAACGAACGAACCGCATAGCCGCGCACCCCCGCCTGGACCAGCAGGCCTTCCAGCGCCAGCGCCGGAAGCGCCTGGCGTATCGGCGTGCGGGACATCGCAAGCCGCTCCGCCAGCTCGACCTCGCGCAGCCGCTCGCCCGGCTTCAGCGTGCCGCGCAGGATCATTTCGCGCAGCCGGGTCAGCGCCGAAGACTTGGCACGAAGGGTGGTGGCGTCATCCGGAAGAGAGCTGGTCATGGCGGCGAACCTACACACCTGCTGCGGACCCGCCAAGTTCCGTGGATCCAATTATGGGATCCAAAATCGCCATAAATCGACAATTATCGAAAGGTATTGACGTATTTTGGATCCAAAGTGATTATCCAGGCATCGAATCGCGGCTGAGATCGCAATCGGTTCCACAGGAATGGGCTAACAAGGAGAGGCCGGTGCACGGGCAATTGATCGACATGGTGGTGGCAGGCGTGCGCCAGCTCACGCCGCGCATCCGGGAGTACGTCCTGGCCTCGGCAGACGGTTCTCCGCTGCCTCGCGGCGCGCCGGGTGCGCATGTGGAACTGCACACGCATTCCGATCTCAGCGGGCCGATCGTGCGGCACTATTCGCTTGTCGGCGGGCAGGGGCTCGCGGACGATCGGGCCGATCATTACCGGATCGCCGTCCAGCGCGAGGATCGCCAGCGTGGGTCGGCGCATATCCACGATACTTTCGCCCCGGGAACGCGGCTCAAGGTCTCGCGGCCCAAGAACAACTTCCCGCTCGACTTGCGCGACCGCCGTAGTCTCCTGATCGCCGGCGGCATCGGCATCACGCCCATCTACGCGATGTTGCGAAGCGTGGTGCGGCGAGGGCGGCCCTTCGCATTCGTCTATACCGGCCGCACGCAGGACCAGCTCGCCTATGCCGCCGAAGCGATGGAACTGGCAGGTGCGGCGGGCAGGCTGCACGTCAGCGGCGATCCTGCGACCGACCACCTCGATATGGCCGCGCTGCTCGCCGCGCAGAGCGACGACACCACGGTCTACGTCTGCGGTCCCCTGCCGATGATCGAGGCCGTCCACACTGCCGCGCGGACCCTGGGCTGGCCCGATGCGCGCGTGCGTTCGGAGCGGTTCACCGCCGGTCCCGCTCCCGACGATGCGCCTTTCGCCGTCGAACTGCGGCGCACTGGTCGCACTGTCGAGGTCGGCCGCGATACCAGCATTCTCGACGCCCTGACCGCCTCCGGCATCGATGTCCTCTCGGATTGTCGCCGCGGGGAATGCGGATTGTGTCCGCTCCCCGTCCTGAAAGGGGGAGAGCGGATCAGCCACCGCGACAGCTATCTTTCCGACGAGGAACGCGCCGCCGGGGACACGCTGTGCATCTGCGTGTCGCGCCTGCCCGGCGGCACCCTCGTACTCGACGCCTGACCGGAGACCCGACATGAACCAGATGACCGCCATCCCCGCCGCCGCCTCGCCGCTGGAAATGGGCCGCTTTGCCGACCAGAACACGCCGCTCGTGCGCAATTGCTGGTATGTTGCAGGCTTCGCGGACGAGATCAGCCGCGACATCATCAGCCGCCGGCTGCTGGGCGTGGACGTCGCGCTCTATCGGACACTGGCGGGAGAGCCGGTGGCGGTGCGCAACCGCTGCCCGCACCGTTCCTTCCCGCTCGCCAAGGGGCGGCTGGAGGGCGACGTGCTCGTCTGCGGCTATCACGGCATGCAGTTCGATCCTTCGGGGCGCTGCCTGGCCATGCCCTCGATGCCGATCGTGCCGACCAATGCCAATGTCGCCGCTTTCCCCACCGCGGAGCGCGGCCCGCTGGTGTGGATCTGGATGGGCGACCCCGACCATGCGGACGAAGCGCTGATCCCGGATACGTCCTGGCTGGCAAGCCCCGAATGGAAGAGCGTGCGCGGGGCCTATCACATCAAGTCGGACTATGTGGCGATGCACGAGAACCTGCTCGACCAGACGCATTTTCCGTTCCTTCATCCCGGCACGGTGGGCACGCCGGAGTTCGCGCGGTCCAAGCTGGACGTGCGGCTGGAGGGCGATGTCGTCGTCATCTACCGCGCGCTCAGGGACGCGCCGCCGCCGGGCATCTACGGCGTGCCGATGGGGCTGATGGACAAGCGCGTCGATCGCTTCTCGGAAGCGCGGTACGTCTCCCCGGCGCTGCACACCGCCTATGCCAGCGTCACGGACAACGCGGACGCTTCGGGCGCGCCGAAGAAGTACCGCTTCAACATCACTCATCTCATCACGCCGGAGACGCAGACTTCGCTCCACTACTGGTGGTTCAACTCGCGCGACCGCAAGCTGGACGATGCGGAAGCGGACGCGTTCCTGCGCACGGCATCCGAGAAGGCGTACCTGGAAGACGTGGATGCGCTGGAATGGATCGCGCAGACCGTCGCGCAGGATGCCGAACCGCAGTTCGACCTGAATTTCGCCCCCGACAAGCCCGGTCTGCTGATGCGCCGTTCGATCTTCGAACGGGCCGAGGCCGAGCAGGCCCGCGGGCTCTGAGGAGACAGACATGGCCAGAATAATCGGCGGTATCGGCACGTCGCACGTACCCACCATCGGCGTCGCTTACGACAAGGGGCGACAGGAGGACCCGGTCTGGGCCCCGCTGTTCGAGGGCTACAAGCCCGTCGCGAAATGGCTGGCCGAGAAGCAGCCCGACGTCCTGCTGTTCTTCTACAACGACCACGCGACCACGCTGTTCTTCGACCTCTACCCGACGTTCGCACTGGGCGTGGGCGAGCGCTTCCCGATTGCCGACGAAGGCGCGGGCCTGCGCGGATTGCCGGATATCCGGGGGGACGTGGACTTCCAGGCGCATATCGGCGAGGCGCTGGTGAACGAGGAATTCGACCTGGCGTTCTTCCAGAACAAGCCGATCGACCACGGTATCGCCTCGCCCCTGCCGCTGCTTTGGCCGCATGAGCCGGACTGGCCCGGCACCGTCGTGCCCATCGCCATCAACGTCCTGCAATATCCCTTGCCCACGGCCCGGCGCTGCTACCGGCTGGGGCAGGCGGTGCGCCGCGCGGTGGAAAGTTACCCTGAGGATCTGAAGGTCGTCGTCGTCGGCACCGGCGGCCTTTCGCACCAGATCCACGGCGAGCGCACGGGCTTCAACAATACCGAGTGGGATCTCGATTTCCTTGAAACCCTGCGTGA
Source organism: Novosphingobium sp. PhB55 (assembly GCF_004368805.1). NCBI lineage: Bacteria > Pseudomonadati > Pseudomonadota > Alphaproteobacteria > Sphingomonadales > Sphingomonadaceae > Novosphingobium > Novosphingobium sp. PhB55. The sequence continues at coordinate 168,639 of NZ_SODQ01000004.1, forward strand.
CGATCCCGAGCGGCTGACTCAGCTTACCCATGCGGATTACGTGCGGCTGGGCGGCGCGGAAAGCGTCGAGCAGATCATGTGGCTGGCGATGCGCGGCGCGCTGGGCGCTTCGCTCGAGGAGATGCACCGCAACTATTACCTCATGACCACCACCGCCATGACCGTCGTCACTTACGAGGAGCGCGAAAATGCTGCTTCGGAGCAGCAACGCGAGCAGGAGGTCGCCTGATGTTCACGCAGAACCCGCAGACCGTGGGAATGCCCGAGGGCACTTACGTCTTCGACTTGCGCACCTGCAATCGCCGCCTCGCGTTCAATCGTTTCTTCTGGAACATGATCCGGCCCGAGGCGCGCCAGGCCTTCTGGGACGACGAGGAAGCGGCGATGCGCGCGGCGGGTCTCGACGACGAGGAGATGGCGTTGGTGCGCGCACGCGACTGGCTGGGCATCGTCCAGGCCGGCGTCAACTTCTTCGTCCTCGAAAAGTGGGCCCGCGTCGTCAGGAAAACCAATCTGGAAGTCTACGCGATCATGCGCGGCGAGAGCTTCGAGGAATTCATGCAGACCCGCGCCGTGCCGCACGCACGGTGAAGCGGGGGCTTGGGAGACAAACCATGACAACACAGACATTTCCGATGAACGCCTGGTATGTCGCGGCGTGGGACGCGGAAGTTGGGCGCAGCCTGCTGTCGCGCACGATCTGCAACCGCAAGATGGTGCTCTATCGCCGGCAGGACGGCACGCCGGTGGCGCTGGAGGATGCCTGCTGGCACCGGCTGGTGCCGCTCTCGATCGGTACCCTGCAGGGTGACGACGTACGCTGCGGCTATCATGGGCTGGTGTTCGGCCCCAACGGGCGCTGCACGCACATGCCCTCGCAGGAGACGATCAACCCCTCGGCCTGCGTGCGCGCGTTTCCGGTGGCGCAGCGCCACCGCTTCGTCTGGGTCTGGCCGGGCGACGCGGCGCTGGCCGACCCGGCGCTCATCCCCGACCTGCCGTGGCCGGACCATCCGGATTGGGCGGGCGACGGCAGCATGACCGAGGTAAAGGCCGACTACCGCCTGGTGATCGACAACCTCATGGACCTGACTCACGAGACGTTCGTCCATTCCTCCAGCATCGGCAACGAGGCGCTCGCCGAGGCTCCGTTCGATGCCTACCACGGCGAACGCACTGCGCGCGTCGAACGCTGGGTGCTGGACGAGGAGGCGCCGCCGTTCTGGGCGGGGCAGCTCGGCAAGCCCGGCAAGACCGATCGCTGGCAGGTCATCAACTTCCTGGCGCCTTCGGTGATCTATCTGGAAGTGGGCGTCGCACCCGCCGGAACCGGCGCGCCGGAGGGCGATCGCTCGCAAGGCGTGGACATGCGGGTGCTGCATCTGCCCACCCCCTCGACCGACAAGACCTGCTATTATTTCTGGGCCCATCTCCGGAACTACAACATAGGCGATCAGGGCCATACGCGCCGCGTCCTCAATGCAGGCGGCGGCATCATGCTGGAAGACGAGACGGTGATCGAAGCGCAGCAGCGCGCCATCGACGAGCATCCCGATCATGTCTTCTACAACCTCAACATCGATGCGGGCTCGATGTGGGCGCGTCGCGCGATCGATCGCATGATAGCAGCGGAAAATGGGCCGGTCCTGGCGGAGGCTGCGGAATGAGCGGCGAGATTCCGGCCGGTTGGCAATCTGGCCGCGTGACCTCCATTCGCGATGTCACGCCGACCATTCGAGAGTTCGGCATCGTCCTCGATCGCGCCGCCGCCTGCCCGCCCGGCAGTCACGTCAAGGTGCAGGTCGATGTCGGCGGCAGGATCGACCAGCGGTCCTATTCGGTCGTCGGCCAGGAGGGTTCCACCTTGCGCATCGCCGTGAAGCGCCAGCCGGAGAGCCGCGGCGGCTCGGCCTATATGTGGCGCCTCCAGCCCGGTGACTCCCTGGCCGTCGCGCCCCCGCGCTGCGACTTTCCGCTCATGCATGGCGCTCCGCATTACCTGCTCGTGGCCGGGGGCGTGGGGATCACGCCGATGGTGGCGATGGCCGCGCAGCTCGCCGTGCGCGGAGCAGGCCTGCGCATGGTCTATGCGGCGCGCTCGGCCGACGAGTTCGCCTATGGCGAGGAACTGGCCGGGTTCCTGGGTGATCGGCTGAGCCTTTTCGCGTCCGATCGCGGCGAGCAGATCGACATCGCGGACGAGATCCGCCGCCTGCCCGCGGACGGCGAACTCTACATGTGCGGGCCGCTGGGGCTCATGGAAGCGGTACGCAGCGCCTGGGAAGAAGCTGGCCGTCCGCGCGCCGGGCTGCGCTACGAGACGTTCGGATCGAGCGGCAGCCACGCGGCTCAGGCGTTCACCGTGAAGGTCCCGCGCCTTGGCGCAGAAGTGCTGGTCCGCGAGAACGAATCCATGCTGGATGCGCTTGAAGCGGCAGGCGTCGAGGTCGTTTTCGAGTGCAGACGCGGAGAATGCGGCCTTTGCGCGGTCGATATCGTCGAGGCGAAAGGCGAGATGGATCACCGCGATGTCTTCCTCAAGATCGTGACCACCAACATCTGCGGATCCGACCAGCACATGGTGCGCGGCCGGACGACCGCGCCGGCGGGTCTGGTGCTGGGTCACGAGATCACCGGCGAAGTGATCGAGAAAGGCGCCGATGTCGAGATGCTCGACGTGGGCGATCTGGTCTCGGTGCCGTTCAACGTCGCCTGCGGCCGCTGCCGCACCTGCCGCCACGGCGACACCGGCGTGTGCCTGACCGTGAACGACGGCCGTGCCGGCGGGGCTTACGGCTATGTGGACATGGGCGGCTGGATCGGCGGACAGGCGCGCTACGTCATGGTGCCCTATGCCGATTTCAACTTGCTCAAGTTTCCCGACCGCGACCGCGCCATGGCGAAGATCCGCGACCTGACGATGCTGACGGACATCCTGCCCACCGGCTTCCACGGCGCGCTCAACGCAGGCGTGGGCGTGGGCTCGACCGTCTATGTGGCCGGCGCGGGGCCGGTGGGCCTCGCTGCGGCGGCTTCCGCCCGCCTGCTGGGTGCGGCCGTGGTGATGATCGGCGATTTCAACCCGGATCGCCTGGCCCATGCCAGGAAGGTCGGTTTCGAGCCGATCGATCTCTCCAGCCACGATCGGCTGGGCGACCTGGTGGAGCAGGTAATCGGCGTGCCCGAAGTGGACAGCGCCATCGACGCGGTCGGCTTCGAGGCGGTGGGCCACGGCGGCAAGGAGCAGCCCGCCATCGTGCTCAATCAGATGATGGAAGTGACCCGCGCGGCCGGCTCCATCGGTATTCCGGGGCTTTACGTCACCGAAGACCCCGGCGCGCACGAGGCGCAGGCGAAGACCGGCAATCTCAGCCTGCGATTGGGGCTGGGCTGGGCGAAGTCGCACAGCTTCCACACCGGGCAGACTCCCGTGCTCAAATATAACCGGCAATTGATGATGGCGCTGCTGCACGATCGTCTGCCCATCGCTGACATCGTCAACGCGCAAGTGATCTCGCTGGAGGATGCCCCCAAGGGCTACGAGACTTTCGACAAGGGCGCCGCCGCCAAGTTCGTCATCGACCCCCATGGCATGGTGGCATCCTGATTTGGCGCACTATCTCGAACAAAGGCTGAAGATCCGCCATCTGCGGGTGATCGACGCGCTGGAGCAGCACAAGAGCCTGCTCCGCGCGTCGCGTGCGTTGCGGGTCAGCCAACCCGCCCTGTCGCGCACCTTGCAGGAGGTGGAGGAAATCATCGGCGCCGAAATATTCGAGCGCCATCCTCGCGGCGTGCGGCCCAATGCCACGGGCGCGGTCCTCACCGCAGGCGCGCGCAAGCTGCTGACCACCATTCGCGAGCTGGAAGGGCAGCTGGACCGGCTTTCCGATGGCCAGCGGCGAACCATCCGCGTCGGCGCGCTTCCGGTGGCTGCGCATGGCCTGCTGCCTGCCGTTCTGGCCAATGCCGGCGAACAGGCCGCCCGCCTGACGATCTCCGTCATCGAGGGCAAGACCGACCAGATGATCCCGGCGCTGCTGTCAGGCGAAATCGACGTCATCGTCGGCCGCCTCTATCCCCCGTCGCAGCCTGACGATCTGGTCCGGCGCGTGCTTTACGACGAGCCGATCTCGCTGGTGGCCCGCAGCGACCATCCGCTTTTCGCGCTTCCCTCCGTCAGCGCTGCGGACGTGCAGCGCTATACGCTGGTGCTGCCGTCGGTCAGCACGCTGATGGAACGCGACGTGCGCGAGATACTGGAACAGCTTCGGCTGGATACCGATGCGGCCGTGCAATCGACATCGGTGGGCTTCATGCGCGAACTGCTGCTTTCGGGCACGTTCGTCAGTGCCGTGCCGCGAGTCCTGGTCGCGGGCGACCTCGCGCGCGACACGATGCGCATCCTGCCGGTGGCAGTGCCGTCAGCCCCGCGCCCGGCCGGCATCATCCACCGCGGACCGCTGGGAGAGGCTGGAAAGCTGCTGCTGGCGGAACTGCAACGCGAAGTTGCCCGGCTGGAGGAAAGCGACATCGTCGAAAGCGTGGCCTGACCCGACATCAGAAGCGGAAATCGGCCCAGAAGCCGAAGTAGTCCGAACTGCGTCCGCCGCCGGACTGCAACGAATCGCTGGCGATGAAGTGCGTGAAATAGGCGTGGAAACTCAGGTTCTTCGTCGCCAGATAATCGGCCTGGAGGTTCAGCCCCGTCCCCACGAAGCGGCCGCCGTCCGTCGGGCGCAGAAGCGGAAAGTTGGTCGGCCCGGCATAGACCGCGTCGGCCGCCGTGGCGCGCCAGAACAGTTCGGGTCCGCCGACCAGCGTGAGCTTCTTGCTCGGCTTGAGCGTCAGCGTGGGCGTCACGTCGATCAGGTTGGACATGTTGAGCCATCCCGCATCGCTGTAGAGCGGCGTGCGCGGGAAAGGCGGTGCGAAAGTGCCGATCTTGCCGTCGTTCGGATCGTCATCGCCGCTGAACCAGTTGAAGCGGCCGCCGAGGCGCGGCTTCATCGGAAGATCGGCGAAAGTGTAGCCCCCCTCCAGCAGCATGCCCCAGGCCTGGATCTTCTGGCCGGCGAAGCTGCCGCTCTGGTAGGTGCCTTCCGCGTCCCAGTCGAAGCCGCTGGCGCGCCCGGAGAGGCGCAGGCCCCAGCTCTGGCGGCTTTCGGTTCCCGTCAGCGTGGTATAGCGGGCATTCTCGCGGTAGAGATCGTACCAGTAGAGGTCGACCGCCAGGTTGGGCGCCAGCAGCCCCGGCGCGGTGGCTACGTATACGCCGTTGAAGTGGCGCCCATTCTCGGGGCCGTCGTCGAACATGCCGGGTTCGAACGTCACCGGCTTGACCGCGAAGGCGTCGACCCGGACCTTCCCTTCCTCGATCAAGGTGCCGCGAATGCCCTGATAGACGTAGCGCACGTTCACGCCGTCTCGCAGGCCGACGAGTTTGCCATTGCCGATCGGCATTTCGAAACGCCCCGGACGCAGCGTGAGCTTGGTGGTGTCGCCGAGCGGCAGCGTCACGTCGATGAAGGCCTGGTTAATGTCCAGCTTGTCGCGGTTGGGCGGCGTGGCGAATGTCTCGAAGAATTCGCGGTTGTCGCCCAGTTCGAGGAAAGCGCGCACGTTGCGGCCCAGGTGAAGGTCCGCCACCAGGCGAAGGCGCTGCTGCAGGGCGGAGAGCTTGTCCTTGCCCTTGGCGCCGAGGTTGAGCGCGCTCCAGTACGTATAGTTGTAGCGGGCCTCGCCGCCGATCGAGAGATAGACCTCGGGATCGTCGCCCAGCGGCAGATAGCGCAGCGCTTCCAGCGGAGAAGTGCGCTTGGCGGGATTGGCCAGGCAGGTCCAGTCCTCGGTCCAGCGCAGGCTCTGCGGGGTGCAGGGCGTTGCCGTCCGCCCGCCCGGTACCGGCTCCGGGATAGGCGGCGAGGCGGGCGGCGGGACCGGCGGCGGGGCGCCGATCTCCACGGGGGGAAGGGGGCGCATGGCGCGTTCCTGCGCGGCGGCAGCAGTCACGATGACGGGCACGGGGACAGGCGTGAGGACAGACGTGGCGCCCGGCGCAGAGGGGACTGCAGAGGTGGGCGCGGCGGAAGATGCATCGCGGTTCGGCGCCTCGCCGCTGGCCTGCTGCGCCAAGGCGGGCTGGGCCAGCGCCAGCAGGGCGCAGGCAGCCGTCATCTCTGGGAAAAGCCCAAGGGCCATTCGGGAATCCTCGTCTATCGGAAGGGTATGTCGGTGCGGGCACATGCCCGGCGCCTTCCCCGTCACGATGCAGGGGAGGGCGGGCACGAAGGGCCTGGCTAACGCAGTGCGGCTGTCATGGTGCATCCTCTTCCGCCTGCTGTGCAGGTCGCTTCTATCTTCGCGGCTCCGATGGAACCGATGGGCAGAGGTTACGCATCGATCCGGCCATAGGGCGTATGCTTTCCGCCGAGGCCGCTATCACCAATTGCGATAGCGGCGACATGCCGGAAGCGCATAACGTGGCGCGGCAATTGAATAGGACCGGATCGTCCCGCAGTGCTCTACCCGGTGGGACAACCCGGCAACCAGCGAGCGCTTGTGCGACAGACGATCATCCTGCTTCCCGGCCTGTTGTGCGATGCCTGCGTGTGGGAACATCAGGTGGAGCACCTCGGCCGATCCTACGAGGTTCAAGTGCCCGACTTGCGGCATTTCGACAGTATCGCGGCCATGGCGCGCCATGTGCTGGAGCAAGCGCCCGCGCGCTTCTCGCTGGCCGGCCATTCGATGGGCGCGCGGGTCGCGCTGGAAACGGTGCGGATGGCGCCGGACAGGGTCGAGCGACTGGCGCTGCTGGACACCGGCATTCATCCCATCCGCCCGGGCGAGGCCGAGCGGCGTCAGGCGCTGATCGAGCTTGGCGAGCGCGAAGGCATGGAGGCCCTGGCAAACGTCTGGCTCCCGCCCATGGTGCGCAAGGGCCGCCTCGATGCCGATCCGGAACTGAACGCGCGTCTTCATGCGATGGTGCACCGGATGGGCGCTGCGGTCCATCGCCGCCATATCGCCGCGCTGCTGGGACGGCCCGACGCGGTGGCCGCCCTTGCCGCAGTGCGCTGCCCGGTGCTGATCGGCGTCGGCAGCGAGGATGCGTGGAGCCCGCCCGCCCAGCATGAGGAGATCCTCGCGGCGCTGCCGGGCTCGCTCTACGTGGTGTTCGATGGCAGCGGCCACATGGCGCCGATGGAAGCGCCCGAAGCCGTGACCGCGGCGCTGGAACGATGGATGGCATTGCCCCTGGACAAGGAAGCGGGAACCGCATGACACGCGAGGATCAAGATATCTCAAACGCTTCGGAGACACCCGGCGCTGCCGGGAGCCTGGCGATCGAGCAGGCCGTCGTGCGCCAGATCCATCGCTTTGCCCAGGCAAACGATGCGCACGATCACGATGCCCTGGCTGCCATGTTCACGCAGGACGGCACGTTCGCTCGGCCGACGGCACCCGGCGCCCCGGTCTGCGGACGCGAGGCCATACGCGGCTTCTTTCGCGACCGGCCGGCGCGGCGTACCCGCCACGTCATGGCCAACACCGTCGTCGACGTGCTGGGCGCGTCGCGCGCCCGTGCGCGCAGCTATGTCGTGCTCTATAGCGGCGAGCGCGGGGAAACCGTTCTGGTGGGTGACTTCGATGACGAACTGCACCTGGAGCCCGACGGCGTCTGGCGTTTTGTCAGCAGACGCGGATCGCTGGCATTTGCGGAGTGACGGTGACCGGTCCAGGTCTTGACGGTTCGGAGCGGCACCGTCCGAGCGCCCTGGCCCGGACGGTGCGCCCTGCGGATCAGAACTTCTTGCTGACGCCGAACTGGACGATGCGGCCGATGCTGAAGCCCGTCCCTTGGGTAGTGTCGAAACCGAGGCTTGCGGCCGAGCGGAACTCGGAAGGCGAAACGTCGAACAGGTTCTGGACATTCAGCGTGAACGACAGGTCGCTGGCCCAGGCGGACTTCGCTTTGACGTCGTACTTGAAGAACAGGTTGATCGTGTCGAAGGCCGAAACCTTGGTCTGACCGAATTCGACAAGCCCGCGCTTGTAACCGGACGTGTGGTTCCAGATCACTTGCGCGCGCAGCCCGCCAACTCTGGTGCCCAGAGTGCCCTGGATGCGGAACACCGGGGTGTTGAAGGCAAGATCGTCGGACAGCGGCAGCGAGGGCAGGGCACGCGATTCCTGCGAAAGACGGTAGTTGCCGTTCACGCTCGCATCGAACGAGGCAAACCTGGTGTCGAGCACGTAGTTCGCGGAAAAGTCGATCCCGTCCAGCGTGGCGGTGCCCAGGTTGCGCGAACGCGTGTCGAGCGCCACCAGCACCGGTGAACTGGTGCCGCCCGAGGTAATGAGCGCCTGGCCCGTGGAGGTCGGGTTGGCCACGGTGAAGTTGAAATTGGCCGGATCGAACTGCGTGAGATAGGCCGCCAGTTCCTGGCCGCTGGGCCGCACCGAATAGAGCTGCGGGAAATTGGCGTAGTAGTCGCTGAGGTCGGCCCCGGTGACGGGCCTTCCGATCGTTCCCTTCAGATCGATGTTGTAATAGCTGACATTCAGCGTCAGCCCCGACAGGAACGGCGGTTCGATCTGGGCTCCGATCGACCAGTTGGTGGCCTTCTGCGGCTGAAGGCCCGGCGCGGTGCCCGAAACGAACAGTCCGATTTCGCCCGGAGCCGCGGTCACGCCGGGGGGCGTGCGCAGGAATGCAGCCGGCACCGTCGCCACGGCCGAGGCCAGGACGCCGAGCTGGTCGACCGGGGAAGGCGCCGTGAACGACTTGCCCCAGTTGCCGCGGATCGCGATCCATTCGACCGGGCGCAGGGTGGCGGCGAGCTTCGGATTGAAGGTGTCGCCGAAGTCGCTGTACTTGTCGTAGCGGCCGGATGCGGAAAGGGTCAGCTCGTTGATGAAGGACATCGCGTTTTCATCGCCGACGATCGGGATCGACAGTTCTCCGAATACCGAATCCACCTTCTGGATATACGTGGCCGGGTTCTGGAGCGCATAAGTGGACGCATTCGTGGTGCGGCGGGTGAAATTGTCCTGCATGTGCTCGTAGCCCGCGGCCGCGCGCAGCATGCCGCCCGGCAGTGCGAAGAGCGGTCCGTTGACGATGGCCCGGTAGTCGTAGAACTCGTTCCGTCCGCTGCCGCTGGCATAGCGCAGCAATCCGGATGCCACGCCGGGCGCGGTGGCGCCGACGTCGTAGGGATTGAGAGTGCGCGCCGCGAGCGCGGCAGACTGGGCGGCCGCGCTGATCTGGGCGTTGTTGAAGGACGTCGTGGCGATGCCGTAGCTGAACAGACCGCTGAATTCCCAGTCCGAGCCAAGCTCCACCGAGACGGAAGGGGCAATGCGCCAGGTTTCCAGATCGGTCTGCTGGGTGGCGGACCGGGTTCCGAAGAGCGGGCTGTAGTCGAACCTGACCACTTGCGGCAGCCCGGCATTGGCGTCTGCGGTCGGGCGGTAGAACGGCGAGGCGGCCGTCAGCGTGGCCTGCCCTGCCGCACCCGTGCCCAGGGCGCCGGTGCCCAGGGTTCCGTTGACCTGGCTGATCGCGCGATTGGCGTAGAGCGCGGTCATGTCGAATTTCACGCCGCCGGAAAGCCTCTGGTTGAGCCGGGCGAACACGGTATGCAGTGTCGAAGTCGGATAGATGGCGACCGGATCCGAGAAATCGCAGACATTGGGCCCGCCCGCGACGAGGCCCGATCCGGAAGGCACATAGGCGGTGGTGCCGATGGTCGCGTTGGGCGCGGCGCAGTTGCGGCCGGTGGGGATGTCGGTGTTCCAGTCGACCTGCTTCACCCAGTCCCGATCCGCGCCGTAGACGCTGTCGTGATGGGAGTAGCCGTAGGCGACGTAGAAACCGCCCGAGCCCCAGTCCTTGCCCGCCAGCGCGCTGGCTTCGATCGACTGGTAGTCCTCGCCGATGCCGTAGCGGGCGTCTGCCTGGATGCCGTCGAACCGGTCGCGCGTGACGAAGTTGATGACGCCGCCGATCGCGTCCGAGCCATATACCGCCGAGCCGCCATCGGTCATGGCCTCGACGCGCGCGATCACGCCGGGCGCGATGATGTCGGGATCCACCGCGACCTGCTGGATGCCGGCACCGACGACACGCTGGCCGTCGAACAGGACCAGCGTCTGGGCGCCGCCGCTGGTGTTGGCGCCGGGCAGGTTGCGCAAGTTGGGACGGTTGATCGGGTTCGACCCGTTGGAGCCGGGCTGCTGCGATATGCCGGCGGGCAAGGCATTGAAGAAGTTGCCGACTTGCGGAATGGTGCTGAGCACCTGGCTGGTCGAGGCCGCGCCGGTGGCCGCGATCTGGTCGGTATCGACATTGATGACGTTGTTGCCGGCCGGAGCGATGCCGCGAATGAGCGTGCCGATCACGACGATCGGTTCGCTGGTCACCTGGTCTGCCAGCGGCTGCTCGGGCGCCGGAGCTGGTGCCTGAGCTGGTGCCTGAGCCTCGGTCTGGGCCATCGCTGCGGCGGGTAGCAGCGCGATGGTTGCCGCTCCCAGTGCCAGCCGGGTCGCCGAACGCGTGTAGATGTTTGCCATTTCCTGTTTCCTCCCCTGGAAAAATGTTTGGAATCCGTCTTCAAATCCGTCTCGTCAGCTTTGATCTGATCGAGACGATTCAGAGTGGCAGTTGCACCTCGTTGACCGAAGTCACCACGACCTTCCCGTCCTGATTGGTCATGCGGACCTCGATGCGCACGACGGGGAAACCCCACTCGGAATTCTCGATCTTCTCGATCACCTCACCCTCGATCCAGGTTACGTCGCCTTCGAAGGCGGGCCCCCGGAACTCGCTCTTGGCGTGGCGGACCATGCCGTCGTGGCCGGCCCAGAAGGCCAGATAATCGGTGTTCCAGGCGGCCATCGTGGCGCCGTAACCATAGGCACGGTGCATGCCGATCTCGCTGGCGCGGCCGTCGTCGATATGGCCGCGCGAGGGGCCGAGGTAGAGGCCGTCGCGCAGGCGCGGGTCGACAAGGGCGCCTTCCTCGTCGAACGAGAAGCCCTCGATCCAGCCCATGTCTTGATTGACCCAGCAATCGGGCACGCCTTCGATGCCCTGCCAGTAGAAGCTGCCCCAGATGTTGAACACGAAGGCGCGGTATTCGGTGGTGAAGCTGGCGATCGAGTGAGGGCCGATGACGCGGCGCGGAAGCTTGTCGCCCACCGCGACCGCCTCGAACCGGGGGGAGACGCCGTCGCGGTTGGACAGGAACCAATCGCGCCGCGCCTGGTCGATCCCGGCAAGTTCGGCCTGGGTCCACTTGTGCGGGGTGCCGGCGGTGGAGGCGTACATTCCCCGCTTTTCCGCTTCCTTGGCAAGATAGCGGATGACCGTGGGGCAGGACTTGGCAATGAGATCGCCGCGCTGGTTGCGGTGGATCGTGTCGCCGCGCTGGAACAGGGTGGGGCCGGCGAAGCGGGTGTCGGTCAGCTTGTAACCCGTGAAGATGCGCTCGTGGGAAATCCGGTCTCCGGGGCGCACGTTGGTGCCGTACCACCACCATTCCTCGCCGCCGAAGATCATGTGCTGGCCTTCGATGCGTCCGACGCAGGCCTGATTGTTGCCATGGCCGTAGTCGAGCGCCACCAGCATCGATTGCGGCGCAATGAGATCGCCGAACTTGCTCTGCTGGGCGAAGCGCTGGTCCCAGTGCAGCGGGTTGACGTAGTCCATCGCCATGACCCAGCGGCGGATATCCGTCTTGTTGCAGGGCTCCCAAAGCTCGCCGCCGCCGACCTGATGGCCCAGCCGCCATTCGACGTCGCTGATGTCCATGATCGCGTCTTCTGCCGTTTCAGCCAAAGGTGCATCCTCCGTTCGTTATGCAAAGGAGAGATGCTGCACCGGCCCGGATCAGACTTGTCGTATCCGGACAATCATGGCCCGGCCGGATTTACAGTCTGGCCAGCGCGCTTTCCCGCAAGGCGCGCGCCCGCAAGTCGCGGGGGCTGGAACCCAGCATCTGCTGCGAAAAATGGGACAGGGCGGATTGCTCGGCAAAGCCCAGCCGGCGTGAAATGACCTGCAATTCGACGTCCGTTCGCCCGATGTAATAGGCCAGGTAATCGCAGCGGACCTGGTCCTTGATCCGCTGGAAACTCGTCCCTTCATCGTGGAGGCGCCGGTTCATCGTGCGGGGGTGAAGCGCCAGCAACCGCGCGACGCGTTCGCTGGTGCATTCGTTGGTGCTGAGCCACTGCATGACGATTCCACGCACCCGCGCGCTCACCGAGGGACGGACATCCCGGAAGGTCGAGCGCAAATGGGCGATGGCTTCGGTGCGGGCGTGGGCATCCGCGTCATGGATGGGGAAAGCCATGTCGGCGGCGCGGAAGGCTATGCCGTCCTCGGTGCGGCAGAAACGCACCTCGCAGCCGAAATAGCGGCGGTAGCTGCGCAGTGTCGCCAGGTTGCCGTGCCGGAAATGCACTTCCCTGGCCCGCGCCCGGCCGCCGGTGAGCACCATGGCGCCGAGGTGGCCCAGCAACATGAGTTGCTCCACGGCCTGACAGCGGCCCAGCAGAGTGCCGACCAGCACGTCGTGTCCCAGGAAGACATGGGCGCCGGAAGCGGTCGCGGCTTTCCACACCCGGGCAGCAAGCGAGTGGGCATTGTTGTGGACCACCGCCAGCGTCGTGGCTTCGCCGAAAGTGCGGGCATGGGCCATGAGCGTCCCGAGCCGACCGTAGACGCCGCGGCCGCCCTGCCGCAGGGCGAGCCGCATGCCGAAGTCGGCCGCACCCAGTTCCCGCGCGGCGCGGTCCACCAGGGCCATCCACTGCTCGTAAGAGGCGGCGCCTTCCCGTTCGCAGTCGGCTTCGTCGAGCCCGGATCCGGCCAGCATGACCTGCGGCTGGCCGCCCAGTTCGCGGACGAGTTCGGGAAAGTGGCGCAGCAGGCGCGCGCCCAGCAGATGGCCGCCGGTTTCGCTGTTCGAAGCCCTTCCGCCCTGAGGAGCCGGGTGCCTTGCTTCCATTTCCATCCGCAAACCTCGAACGATGGGGGACACGCCTTTCCGGCATGCTTTCTCCGCGCGTTTCGATCAAGCGTTCGCGCGCCTCCACCGCGTTTCATCGCCTGGCCGAAGTCGGAACGCGCGCCGGACGGATTGTCCCGATCCAGCAAGTCGGGCGCGGGAATGCCCGGCAAGGCTCTGGCGGTCCGGCCGGAGTCGGCTGCGGGGGTGCCAGATCCGATCACGGGGTCAGGCGCAACAGGGGAGAGTGTCATGGCTGAAGCGCGTTTCGCGGGCGCTGCATCGTTTTATGGATTGATGGCGGCAGTGCTGATGTTTCCGCAAGTCGGACATGCGCAGGATCAGGCCGCGCCGCAGCCGGCAGCCGCCTCCTCCGAGATCATCGTCACCGCGCAGCGCCGCGCCGAACAGTCGCGCGACGTGCCGATCAGCGTCACCTCGCTGGGGGCGGAGCAGTTGGCGACTGCCAATGTCCAGCAGCTTTCCGATACCGCGCGGGTAACGCCGGGCCTGCGTTTCGACAGCCAGGGACCCGCGGTGCAGCCCACCATTCGCGGCGTCGGCACGGCCATAACCACTTCGGGCGGCGGTCCCAATGTCGGCATCTATGTCGATGGGTTCTTCCAGGCCAACACCTACATGTCGGACTTCGACCTGCTCAACGTTCGCAATATCCAGGTGCTGAAGGGACCGCAGGGTACGCTGTTCGGCCGCAACACCACGGGCGGCGCGATCCTGGTGACCACGGCCGATCCCAGCACGGATACCGGCGCGGAGGCCAAGGTCAGCTATGGCCGCTTCAATGCGCTGAAAGCGCAGGCCTATGCCACCTTCGGCATCAGCGACCGCGTCGCGATCGACGTGGAGGGGCTCTATCGCCGCGGCGACGGCTATTTCACCGACCTGGCCACCGATGACGACGATATCGGCAGGTACGAAAACTGGTCGCTGCGCGTGGGCATGAAGGCCGATCTGACCGACGACGTCTCGCTGCTGCTGCGCTGGGTCCATGCGGAAACCGACGATCCGACCACCCAGCTGGTGAACGCCTATGTCGACAAGAGCGGCGGCGCGGGCTTCCTCGACAAGGTTTCGCCCGCCGGTCAGGCGATCTACGGGGCGTCCAGCTCCCAGGGGCTGCCGCTGGTCTATTTCTATGCGCCGTCATCGACTTATGCCACCAAGCCGGGGCAGGTCCTGCTCAACACCCCGGTCGATTTCCGCACCAATTCGGACGCGCTTCAGGCAACCTTGAAGGCCGATCTGGGCCTTGCGGAGTTCACCTCCTACACCCAGTACCGCAAGGACCTGTCGCCCTATCACGGCGATCTGGACGCGACGGCGCTGCCGTTCTTCAACATCTTCGTCGGCGTGAATGACGAGACCTGGAGCCAGGAATTCCTCGTCAATTCGAAGGCGGGATCGCCATTGCAGTGGACGGCGGGCCTCAACTATTTCCAGATCCGCGACACTTGGGACATCGGCGCCAGTTTCGGCGGATCGCCCTATGGCCCGTTCGGCGGATCGAGCACGACGACCAAGTCCTACGCCGCATTCCTGGACGCGACATATGCGGTGAGCGACCAGCTGTTCTTCACGCTGGGCGGCCGGTACAGCCATGACACGGTGGGCGACGCCTACTTCGTCACCAACGCGACGACCACGTCCTACATCGGGCCGGACGGTCTGCCGGTGTCCTATTCGGGCGGCGCGGGCGTGCGCATCCCGGTCAACAGGCTGAAAAACGACAGCTTCACGCCGCGCGTGGTGGTCCGTTACAAGCCCAGCGAGGAATCGAGCGTCTACGCATCGTGGACGCGGGGCTACAAGGCGGGCATCCTGAACGTCGGCGGCTATTCGCAGCAGCCGGTGAAGCCCGAGAAGATCGACGCCTTCGAAGTGGGCTTCAAGTACGACGATCGCCGCTTCTCCGCCGATCTTGCGGGCTTCTACTACGATTACAAGAACCTGCAGGTGTCCAGCTATCAGAATGGCGCGGCGCAGATCCGCAATGCGGCGTCCTCGGAAATCTACGGGTTGGAGGCGCAGCTTCGCTACAAGGTCAGCGATGCCTTCTCGCTGCTGGGCGGCGCGGCCTGGACCCATGCGCGGTACAAGTCGTTTACCAACGCGCCCTATTATAGCTATTGCGATCCGGCGATTGCGGACCTGAGCAATGCGATGGCCTGCATCCCCACCGCTCTGGGCGGTTTCGGACCCGGCGCGATCACGCAGACCTCCACCGACGCCTCCGGCTACAAGATGCAGCGCGCGCCCGATTTCACGGGCAATATCGGCGCCAGCTACCGGCTGGACCTCGCCGGCGGCGGGCTGACGCTGTCGGGCAATCTCTACTACACCTCCAGCTTCTATTTCGATCCCGAGCAGCAGTTCAAGCAGAAGGGCTACGAAGTGCTGGCGCTGCGGGCGGAATGGACCGATCCGTCGGAGCGCTACACCGTGGCGGTGTTCGGCGATAACGTGACCAACACACGCTATCGCACGCAGGTGCTGTTCAACACGCTGGGGACGGGCTCGGTCTGGAACGCGCCGGTGACCTACGGCATCCAGCTGGGCGCGAAGTTCCGGTGAAGGCCATGCGCCTTGCGCCCGCCAGCGGCGAACGGCAGCTCGAACTGGTGGAGCTGCCGGCAGCGGAGGCTCTGAGGCCGGGCGAGATACGCGTCCGGGTGCACGGCGCCTCGCTGAACTTTCGCGACGGGCTGGTGATCGGGGGCGTGTTTCCCTCGCCGCCGGGGCTGATCCCGCTGTCCGACTGCGCGGGCGAAGTGGTGGAAGTCGCTGCGGGCGTGACGCAGTTTGCCCTGGGCGACCGGGTGGTCAGCACCTTCCACCCCAATTGGCGCGACGGCCATGTCTACCGCGCCGAACTCGACAATGCGCCGGGCGGTCCCGCGAATGGCTTCGCTTGCGAGGAAGCGGTGCGTCCGGCCTCGCACTTCACGCGCGCGCCGGGCAATCTCTCGCTGGTGGAAGCTGCATGTCTGCCCTGCGCGGCCGTGACGGCATGGCGCGCGGTTGTTACGGATGGACGCGTCAGCCCCGGTCAGCATGTGCTGGTGCAGGGCACCGGCGGCGTTTCGCTGTTCGCGCTGCAATTCGCCAAGGCGGCGGGTGCCACCGTCATCGCCATCGGTTCGACCCCGGAAAAGCAGGAGCGCCTGCGCGAACTGGGTGCGGACCATGTGATAGACCGCATCGCCACGCCGGACTGGGGAGACGCCGTGCTGGAACTGACCGGCGGCCTAGGCGTCGAGCATGTGATCGAGGTGGGCGGACCCAATACCCTTGCGCAAAGCTTCAAGGCGGCGCGGACCGGCGGCCACATCGCGATCATCGGGGCGGTAGCCGGGTTCGATGTCGATACGATGCCCTTCGCCGCGGTCCAGGCCAAGCGCCTCTGCCTTCAGGCGGTGACGGTCGGCAGCCACCGCGACCAGATCGAGATGGTTCGCGCGATCGAGGCGCATGATATTCATCCGGTGATCGACCGGGTGTTCCCGCTTCACGCCCTGGAAGACGCCGTCGCGCACATGCGTTCGGGCCAGCAGGTGGGCAAAATCTGCATCGAAATTTGAATGAATTCGGGCTGACACCGAAAACGGAGAGGACCAATGACGCCAGACATCCAGACCCTGCTCGACCGCGAGGCGATCCGCGATTGCGTTGCCCGCCTTGCGCGCGGTGAGGACCGGCGCAGCGCGGACCTGATCCGCTCCTGCTGGTGGCCGGAGGCGCGGTTCGACTACGGCGTCTATGCCGGCGATTTCGACGCCTATCTGGCCTGGGTCGTGCCCGGCGCCGATGCCATCAAGGATACGCAGCACCTGATCGGCCAGTCGGTGATCGAACTGGACGGCGATAGCGCGCGCGTCGAAAGCCATGTCTTCTCCTATCACCGCGTGGACATGGGGGAGGGAGATCGCGACACCTGCATCGGCGGCCGCTACCTCGACACGTTCGAGAAGCGCGACGGGCAATGGCGCATTGCCGACCGGGTGATGCTCTACGATTGGGAGCAGGACTGGGGCGCCGCCGCCGACTGGTCGAAGGGCGTGATGGGCTATCCCTTCACCGCCGAGCACTTCCCCGGCCGCGCCAAGGACGACTTCAGCGAGCGCTGGTTCGCCGGAGAAACGGCATGAGCGCGCCGCTGGCCGGCAAGGTCGCGCTGGTCACCGGCGCCAGCCGCGGCATCGGCAAAGGGATCGCGCTGGTCCTGGCCGAACAGGGCGCGACCGTCTACGTCACAGGGCGCACCGTGCGGGAGGGGGACTACTACCTGCCCGGCACCGTCGGTGGAACGGCCGCCGAATGCGATGCGCGCGGCAAGGAGAGCGGCGGGCGCGGTGTTGCGGTGGCCTGCGATCATGGCGACGATGCCGCCGTGGCCGCGCTGTTCGAGCGGATAGCCGCCGAGCAGGGACGACTCGACATCCTCGTCAACAATGCCTTCACGCTCTCGGACGACTTGTTGGAGCCCAAGGCCTTCTGGGAAAAACCGCTCTCCAACCTGGAGATGTGGGACGTGGGCGTGCGGTCCAACTACGTGGCGGCCTGGCACGCTGCCAGGATCATGGCGCCGCAGAAATCCGGGCTGATCGTGGCGATTTCCGGCTTCGCGGCCGTCACTTACACGTACAGCGTGATCTTCGGCACGTCCAAGTCGGCGGTCGACCGCATGGCGCGCGACATGGCGATCGAACTGGAACCGCACGGCGTCGCCTCGCTGACGCTCTGGCAGGGCTTGACCTTGACCGAGAAGGCGCAGGACAATCTTGCCAGGATGGGCGACAAGATGACCGCCTCGATCACCCAGATGCACGGCAGCAGCGTGGAGCATCCGGGCCGGGTGATCGCCGCGCTGGCCGCCGATCCCGCTGTGATGAAGCGCTCCGGCGGAGAATTCGTCACGGCCGAACTCGCGCAGGAATACGGCCTGACCGACGTGGACGGCCAAGTGATCCAATCCGCCCGCGCCTCGCGCGGTTCGCCCCTATGGAAGCCCATTGCGGAGGTAGACTACCGTGGCAAGTGACACCCCCCGAGACCGCGCGGCGCGGTTGGACGAACTGCTGGACAAGCAGGACATTCGCGAATGCCTGGCCCGCTTCTCGCGCGGGATGGACCGGTTCGACCGGGACATATACCTCTCGGCGTTCTGGGACGATGCGACGATGGCGGCCGGGCCTTTCGTGGGGTCGGCGGCGGATTGCTGGGACTGGGCGGTGCCGATGCACGAGGCCGGGCAGATCCTCACCCATCACGCGCTGCTCCAGACCACCATCGATCTCGACGGCGACACCGCCCATACCGAAACCTATTATCAGTTCGTCGGCCGCAATCGCGGCGAGCTGCTGTGGATCGCAGGCGGCCGTTACATCGACCGGCTGGAGCGGCGGGGAGATGTCTGGCGGATCGCGCTGCGCACCAATGTCATCGAATGGGGTTCCATGCCGCCGCCTATGGCCGTTCCCTTCTCCGACGTTCCGGGCATCGCGCTGAACGGCGTGTCCAGTCGCGACAAGGACGATCCGTCCTACCAGCGGCCGCTCGTCAACCGCCGCGCGCCCAGCAATCCGGCAAGGAAGTGAGCGAGGTGGGCCGGATCTCCGACGGACTTGTCGGGAAAGTCGCGGTCGTGACCGGGGCCACGCGGGGAATCGGCAAGGGCATCGCCTGCGCGCTCGCGGAGCATGGCGCGACCGTCTACGTCACGGGCAGGACGACGGGCGCGGGCCAGAACCCCTTGCCGGGAACGCTTGCGGAAACGGTGGCGGAGGTGGAGGCACGCGGCGGCAAGGGCGTGGCCGTCGCGATCGACCTCAAGGACGACGCGCAGATCGCCGCACTGTTCGCGCAAGTGCGCCGGGACGAAGGGCGGCTCGATATCCTCGCCAACAATGCCATGGCCATTCCGGAGGCCATGACCCGCCGCGACGGGTTCTGGGAAAAGCCGCTGGATGCGTGGGAAATCTGGGATACCGGCATGCGTGCCGCCTATATTGCCGCCTGGCATGCGGCGCGGATCATGGTGCCGCAGGGTTCCGGCCTGATCGCCGCGCTCTCCGGCTATGTCGGCGTGACCTATACCTACGATGTCGTGTTCGGCACCACCAAGACCGCCACGGACCGGATGATGCGCGACATGGGGCACGAGCTGCGCGATACCGGCGTCAGCGCCGTCTCGCTCTGGCAGGGCTTCACGTATACCGAGCGGGCGAGGGAAAACCTGAAGACGGTGCCCGGCATGGCCGGCCAGCTCAACAGCGCGGTCGGCTCCTCGCCCGAGTTCCCGGGGCGGGTGATCGCCGCGCTGGCAATGGACCCGCAGGTTCAGGCGCGGTCGGGCGGGACTTTCATCAATGCCGAACTCGCCGCCGAATATGGCGTGACGGACAAGGACGGCCGCACGATCCCCTCGCTGCGCGAAACGCGCGGGGCGCCGCTGTGGAGCGCCGGCGAAACCACCTGGAGCAGGCCATGACCGAACGCCGTTTCGATGGAAAAGTGGCCGTCATCACCGGCGGTGCGCGCGGGTTGGGCCGTGCCTATGCCGAACTGCTGGGCGGGCTGGGCGCGCGGATCGTGGTCGCCGACAACGGCAGCGCGCTCTCGGGCTCCGGATCGGATGCCGGCCCGGCCGAGCAGGCCGCCCAGGCCCTTCGCGGCGCCGGGTGCGAGGCGGTGGCCTGCACCGAGAGCGTGGCCACGGAACCGGGCGGCAAAGCCATTGTCGAGGCCGCGCTGGATGCCTTCGGGCGGGTCGACGTGGTGATCCACAACGCGGGCAACAACCGCTTCGCGATGCTCGACGAGATCAGCTACGACGATTTCCGCAGCGTGGTGGACGTGCACTTGCTGGGCGCTTTCCACGTCGTGCGCCCGGCTTTCGAGCGCATGGTGAAGCAGGGCTACGGCCGGGTGGTGCTCACCGGGTCGATCGGTGGGCTCTATTCGATGCCGAGCGTGGTCAACTACGCCGTGTCCAAATCCGGCATGATCGGGCTGAACAACATCGTCGCCATCGAGGGCGCGGCGCATGGGGTGAAATCGAACATCATCCTGCCGGGCGCGGTGACGCGCATGGCCGAAGGGCTGGATACCTCGCAATATCCCGCGATGGGCCCGGAACTGGTCGCCCCGGTAGTGGGCTGGCTGGCGCATGAAAGCTGCTCGGTGACGGGCGAGATGTACGTCTCGATGGGTGGCCGCGTGGCCCGCGCCTTCATCGCCGAGACCGAGGGCGTCTACCGGCCGGACTGGACCATCGACCGCGTGGCGGCGGAAATCGGCGAGATCCGCGACATGTCCCGCCAGTGGACCTTCCACCCCGCCGAGGACGGTTTTTCCGAGCATATGGCGCGCAGTTTCGAATTGGTGCGCCGAGGCGTGGAGGCGGGCTAGGCGTTCGGTTCCATCGTTTGACGGCCGTGCGGAAAGGTTCGGCTCAGGCGGGTTGAGGCGCGCGGCTGTCGACCAGCCCGGCTTGGGCAAGGGCGCTCCAGAAGCTCTCGGGGATCGGCGTGGACATCAACGCCAGCGCGGCATCCAGTTCGGCCTTCGTGGCGATGCCGGGAATCACGGCGTCCACGATCGGATGGCGTACCGGAAACTGCAATGCCGCCGCCGCCAGCGGAATGCCGAATTCGGCGCACAAGTCTTCGATGCGGCCCACCCGCGCGATGATATCGGCAGAGGGCGCGCCATATTCGTAAGGCGCGGGCAGGCCATTCCGCACCCCGCGCGCGAGAATGCCGGAGTTGAAGGGTGCCCCGGCGACGATGCGCACTCCGCGCGCGGCGCATAGGGGAAACAGGCGATCGAGCGGCGATTGCTCCAGCAGGGTATAGCGCCCGGCCAGCAGGATGACGTCGAGATCGGCGTGGTCCAGGACTTCCTCGCAGACCGCGGTTTCGTTCACGCCGAGCCCGATCGCGACCACCGCGCCGCCGTCGCGCAGTTCCTGCATGGCGCGCAGGCCCCCGTCCAGGAACTGCCGCATCCTTTCGGCATGGTCGGCACCATGGGCATAGCTGCCGATGTCGTGTGCCAGCAGGATGTCCACGCGATCGCGTCGCAGGCGTTTCAGGCTGGCCTCGTGCGAGCGCAGGACGGCGTCGTAGCCGTAGTCGAACACGCTTTCGAAAGGCTCGGGCGAGATGAAACCCTGGCGTAGGGCGGTGAGATCGGCAAGGGGGGCCGGATCCAGGCGGCGGCCGACTTTCGTGGAGATGACGGCTTCACCTGCCGGGTCCAGCGTGGCCAGCGCTTCGCCTAGCCGCTTTTCGCTCAGCCCGAAGCCGTAGTGCGGTGCAGTGTCGAAGTAGCGCAGGCCCGCCTCCCAGGCAGCCTCGATCACCGCGAAGGCCTCCGCGTCGGGGACCGGGCGATAGAGGTTGCCGATCGCGGCCGAGCCGAAGCTCAGCGGTGCCGGGAACGATTGCGTCGCCATGGTTACTCCAGTCCGTAGAATTGACGTGCCGCGCCTTCGAACAGGCGTTGCCGGTCGGCCGCGCCAAGATCGCCCACCAGCATCAGGGTATCGTCGATCCAGTCGGCATAGCTGTCGCCCATGTGCAGGAGCACGGGCCAGTCGCTGCCCCACATGGTGCGCGCGCCGAAGCATTCGAACACATGCGCGGCATAAGGCGCCAGTGCGGCGGCGTCCTGCCCCTTTGCCTGCTGCGTGCGCAGACCCGAAAGTTTGCACCACACGTTCGGCAGCCGGGCGAGGGCGGCAAGGTCCGCGCGCCAGGGGTCCATGGCAAGGGCGGCCGCGCCGGGCTTGCCGGCGTGGTCTATGACGATGGGAATCTGCGGCCAGGCCTCTGCGAAGCGGGCGAGGGCGGGCAAGTGCCGCGGCTCGACGAGGGCATCGAAGCGCAGGCCCTGCTCGGCCATGGCCGCGATGGCGGGGTGCAGTTCGTGTCGCAGGAGCCATTCGCTGTCGGCCAGGGCCTGGAGCATCGGACGCAGGCCCACGCACTTGGGGCGCCGGGCCAGCGCGGCGATGCGCTGCGGCGCGCAGGGCGCGTCAAGCGCGGCCCAGGCGACGATGCCCAGCACCATGGGTTCTTCGGCGGCAAGGGCGAAGAGCCAGTCCGTATCGCGGTCGTCGGGCTGGGACTGGACGAGCACCGTGCCCGCAAGATCGACACCCGTGGTGGCCGCGGCAAGGTCGGGCGGAAGGAAATCGCGGTTCAACAGTGGCCAGTCGGCATCGGGCCAGCTACATTCCGGCGCTGAAATGCGCCAGAAGTGCTGATGCGAATCGAGAATGCGCGGACGCGTCACCGGCGCCGCCCCGGATGGGGCCGACGGCGCGCCGCGGCTCTGCAGCGGGTCGTCCGAAACGCGGCGGTCATGTCCTCTCCCTTGCCTTCCGGCCTTGCGCCCTGAATAAACATACGACATCATACAACATGCGATGCGGCTGTCCATGCCGCCCTGACAAATCAAGACGAAAGGATGCCAAGAATGAAACTCTGCCGCGTCGGCGAAGCCGGAAACGAGCGCCCAGCGATGATCGATGCCGAGGGCGGCATCCGCGACTTGTCCGGCCATGTGGGAGACATCGATTCCGGTGCGATTTCGTCGGACGCCTTGTCGCGCCTTGCCCAGATCGACCCGGCTTCACTGCCGCTGATCGAAGGCCCCGTGCGCTATGGCCCTTGCGTGGGCGGGACGCGCCAGTTCGTCGCCATCGGCCTCAACTATGCCGACCATGCCGCCGAATCCAACCTGCCGATCCCCGAGGAACCGGTGGTCTTCAACAAGTGGGTGAGCTGCATCCAGGGGCCGAACGATCCGGTGACGATCCCGCGCGCCTCGCGAAAGACCGATTGGGAAGTCGAACTCGGCGTGATCATCGGCACAGAGGCCTACCATGTGGACGAAGCTTCGGCGCTCGATCATGTCGCGGGTTACTGCGTCGTCAACGACGTGTCGGAGCGTGAGTGGCAGCAGGAGCGCGGCGCCACCTGGGACAAGGGCAAGGGCTTCCCCGGCTTCGGGCCGATCGGACCCTGGCTGGTCACCGCTGACGAAGTGGGCGATCCGCAGGCGCTGGGCATGTGGCTGGAGGTCA
The DNA here is from genome assembly GCF_004368805.1 of Novosphingobium sp. PhB55. Taxonomy (NCBI): domain Bacteria; kingdom Pseudomonadati; phylum Pseudomonadota; class Alphaproteobacteria; order Sphingomonadales; family Sphingomonadaceae; genus Novosphingobium; species Novosphingobium sp. PhB55. The sequence continues at coordinate 191,772 of NZ_SODQ01000004.1, forward strand.
ATGGCAAGCGTGTGCAGGACGGCAGTTCCTCGACGATGATCTTCACCGTCGCCCAGATCGTGTCCTACCTCAGCCAGTTCATGACGCTGCTTCCCGGCGACGTCATCACCACCGGCACCCCGCCGGGCGTCGGCCTCGGCCAGAAGCCGGAGCCCTGGTACCTCAAGGCGGGCGACGTGGTGACCCTGGGCATCGAGAAGCTGGGCACGCAGCGGCAGGAGTTCGTCGCGATAGACTGATTGACAGCATGCGCCCCATGCGCTTAATTCATCATACGTATTACGTGATGATGGAGAGAGTATGGGGCGTCTTGCTGGTAAGACTGCACTGGTGACGGCGGCCGGACAGGGTATCGGCCGCGCCAGTGCCGAAGCGTTCCTGCGCGAAGGCGCGCGGGTGATCGCGACGGACATCCGCGCCGATGTGCTGGCGGACTTCGAGGGTGCGGAAACGCTGGTGCTCGACGTGACCGACGCCGATGCCGTAAAGGCTGCTGCGGCGGCGCACCCCGACATCGACGTGCTGTTCAACTGCGCGGGCTTCGTCCATCCCGGCACCATTCTCGACTGCGACGAGGAGGCCTGGGCCTTTTCCAACGCGCTCAATGTCACGGCGCAATACCGCATGATCCGGGCCGTGCTGCCGCAGATGATCGCGCTCGGGCGGGGCTCGATCATCAACATGTCGTCGGTGGCATCCAGCGTGAAGGCCGTGCCCAACCGCTTCGCCTATTCGACCACCAAGGCGGCGGTGATCGGGCTGACCAAATCGGTCGCGGTGGACTTCGTCACTCAGGGCATCCGCTGCAATGCGATCTGCCCCGGCACGGTGGAAACGCCCTCGCTGCTCCAGCGCCTGCGCGACACCGGCGATTTCGAGAAAGCCTATGCGGAATTCACGGCAAGGCAGGCGATGGGCCGCTTCGGCCGACCGGGGGAGCTGGCAGCGCTCGCGGTCTATCTGGCCTCGGACGAGTCCGCTTTCACCACCGGCGGGATCCATGTGATCGACGGCGGCTGGACCAGCTGATTCCGCACAAGAACAAGAATCCGGGCAAGAACAAGAAAAGGGAGACGGAACTATGATCGAGGCCCGCCGCATCGCGCGCCTTCTGGCCCTGCTGGCGGCGGGCGCCAGCGCCCTGCCGGCCATCGCCCAGGAGCGCGCCGTCGAAGTGCACGTCTCTCCGCAAGGCGACGACCGCAATCCCGGCACGGCGGCGCGGCCGGTCCGCTCGCTTCCCCGCGCACAGGCCCTGGTGCAACGCAGCAATGCCAAGGCGGATGTAACGGTGCTGCTGGGAGAGGGGACCTACCGCCTGGAGGCGCCGCTCTCGTTCCGGCGCGGCGATGGAGGGCTGGGCGGTCATGCGGTGACATGGAAGGCGGCGCCGGGCGCGCATCCCACGATTTCCGGCGGCATGGCGGTGACGGGGTTCAAGCCTTACGATGCGGAGCGCCGCATCTGGGTCGCGGACGTGCCCAAGGGCCTCGATACCCGGCAGGTCTGGGTCGACGGCACGCTGGCGGAGCGGCCCTGGGTGGAGATCCGCGCTGCAGACGTGAAGTTCGATGCGCAGGGCTTCAACGTGGTGAACCCCAAGCTGGACTGGCTCTCCACGCTGGCCCGGCCGGACCGGGTGGAGCTGGAGGCGACCGGCTTCTTCACCGATCGCTTCTCTCCCGTGAAGGCCATCGCGGGCGGCCGCGTGACGATGCAGCAGCCCGCCTGGGACAACAACACCTGGGGCTACGACACGATCTCCAAGCCTATCTTCCCCGACGACAGCCGCCTGTTCCTGACCAATGCGCTGGAATTCGTCGGCAAGGCGAACGAGTGGCACTCGCGTCCCTATCAGTGGGTGATCGACCCGCAGGCGGGCAAGCTCTATCTGCGCATGGGCCTGGACGAGGACATCGCCGGGCGCGAGGTGATCGTGCCCCGGCTGGAGGCGCTGGTCTCCATCGCGGGCACGCCCGAGGCGCCGGTGGAGCGGCTGCGCTTCGAAGGCCTGCGTTTTTCGCATACGAGCTGGCTCGGCCCCTCGCGCCCCACCGGCTATGCCAACCAGCAGAGCGGCGCGTTCCTCTACGAGACCTCTCCGATCCGCCCCGCCGATGCCTGGCAAAGCTGCGGCTGGGGCTGTACCGAGTTCGAATCGATGCGCCAGAAATGGCACCAGATGCCTGCCGCCGTGCAGGTCTCCGCGGCGCGCGACGTCACTTTTACGGGCAATACCTTCTCGCAGCTCGGCCAGGTGGCGCTCGGCATCGGCAATGACGCCAATGCCAACCTTTCGGGCGTGGGGCTGGCGGCGCAGGGTGTGCGTGTGACGCGCAATCGCTTCGCCGTGCTCTCGGGCAGCGCGATCATGGCGGGCGGCGTCCGGGTCGAGGCACACCACCCGGCCGATCCCCGCCTCGTCAACCGCGACCTCGCGATCGAGGACAATACGGTCGTCACCGTCAGCCAGGACTACCGCGACAACGCGGCGATCCTCACCACGTACGTGACCGGCGCGCGCATCGCTCATAACGACATCAGCGATGCCCCCTATGACGGGATCGCCGTCGGCTGGGGCTGGGGCTACAACGATGCGGGCGGCAACCCGAATTACGACGAGAACGCGAAGGGCTACGTCCACAACACCAGGTTCACCACGCCCACGACGCTGCGCGATACCGTGGTGGAGGGCAACCGCATCCACGGCGTGAAGACCTGGTTCATGGACGGCGGCGCGATCTACAACCTTTCGGCCAACCCGGACTCGGTGATCCGGGGCAATCACATCTTCGACATCGGCAACCGCATCGCGATCTATCTCGACGAGGGCTCGAAGCACTTCAGGATCGCCGGCAACGTCGTCGAGACGGGCGGCAAGTGGCTCAATATCAACACCGCGGGCGCCATGTACAAGCGGCGCATCTCCACTGACAACCTTGCCACCGGCAACTGGCACACGGTCAACACCACCGGCGGGCGCTGGCTGGAGGAGATCGGCAACGTCGCGCGGGACAATCCGCTGGTGCCCGACCGGAACTGGCCCGCCGAGGCGCAGGCCGTGATCGACGCGGCCGGGGTGCGCAAGTGAGCGGGGCCGGCCTTGACCGCCGTGCGCTGCTCAAGAGCGCCGGCGCGCTGGGTGCAGCCGCAGGGATGCCGCTGGGTTCGGCCCTGGCGCAGGAGGCGGCGGCGCTGCGCGTGGTCGATCTTCGCGCCGAGGGACTGGTCGCGCCGATCGGGCTCGACCAGCAGGACGTGCGGCTCTCGTGGCGGCTGGAAAGCGACCGGCGCGGCGTGACCCAGACCCGCTGCGAGGTTCAGGCCGCGTCGAGCGCCGCGCTGCTGGAGGCGGGCACGCCGGACTTGTGGCACGCGGGCGAAGTGCTCACCCGCCGCAGCATGGACATGGGCTGGCTCGGTGCGCCGCTGAAGTCGCGGCAGAAGGTCTACTGGCGCGTCCTCGTGCGCGACGATGCGGGCCTGCGCGCGACCAGTCCGGTCGCCACGTTCGAAATGGGCCTGCTCGACAAGGCGGACTGGCAGGCGCAGTGGATCGAGGCGCAGACCGAACTGGAACGCGCCGACCGCGCGGCCGGTTTCGTGTGGATGCGCGGCGACCGCACGGCGGACGAGTCCCCGCGCTTCTTCCGTCTCGCCTTCGATCTGGCAGAACCCGGGGACGTGACGCTGTTCACGGCGGCGAACTTCAAGTCGACGCTCTGGCTGGATGGGGCGCAAGTGGAAGTCCCCGTGGGTTTCAAGCGTTTCGGTATCGATCCGGTAGCGGTAACGACGCGGCAGCTGGCGACGGGGCGTCATGTGCTGGGCTTCCGGGTGGAAAATCCGCGCGGCTTCAATGGGCCGAAAATCCACGAGATCGCCGCTACCGCGATGATCCGTACCGCTGGCCGGCGCCTGACCAGCGAAACGATGCGTACGGCCGTCCATGCGCCCGAGGGGTGGTCCGAGGCGTCTTTCGACGATGCGCGCTGGGCCGCGGCGACCCGCTCCGCCGACCAGCCCCAGGCCTGGCCGAGGAGCGGTGCCTATATGCTCAGGCGTGAGTTCCGGCTGGCCAAGCCGGTGCGGCAGGCGCGGCTGCGGATGACGGCGCTCGGCGCCTATCTGGCGGAAATCAACGGCGCGCGTATCAGCGATGTCTGCCTTGCGCCGGAAAGCAGCGATTTCCGTTCCACCGCGCTCTACCGCACTTACGACGTGACGGCACTCCTGCGTCCGGGCGCCAACGCCATCGGCGCGATGCTGGGAGAGGGATGGTATGGCAGCTACCATGCCCCGGCCGGGCGCTATGCTTTCGGCAATCCGCCGCTGCGGCTGTTCGCGCAGCTCGAGGTCGAGCACACCGACGGCACCCGCTCGCTTGTCGCGACCGACAAGGATTGGCAGCTGCGCCCCGAAAGTCCGGTGACGCAGGCGGAAATCTACTACGGCGAGGATTACGACGCCCGGCTGGAGCAGCCCGGCTGGTCGCAGCCGGGGTTCCGGGGCGCAGGCTGGGTGCCCGTGCGGATCGGCGAGACCCCGCCTTGTGCGCTGGTCGCTCACGTCGGCCCGCCGATCCGCCCGATCGAGCGCATGGCGGCGAAATCCATCACCAGCTTCGACGGCGACCGGCACGTCATCGACTTCGGCCAGAACTTCGCGGGCTGGGTGGAACTGAAGGCCCGCGGGGCGACCGGGAAGCAGGTTTCGCTGCGCTTTGCCGAAATCCTCGGCGCGGACGGTCATGTCGATCAGGCGAACTTGCGGTCGGCGCGCTGCGCCTGCCTCTATACCCTGCGCGGCGATCCGGCGGGCGAGACGTACCAGCCGCACTTCACCTATTTCGGTTTCCGCTATGTCGAAGTCAGCGGACTGGGCCGCGCACCCACCGCAGACGAGATCGCGGGGATCGTCGTATCCAGCGCCTTGCCCGAAACCGGGCGGCCACTGATCGAGAACCGGATCATCCAGGGCCTGTGGCAGAACAGCCGCTGGAGCCAGCGCTCCAACTTCTTCGGCGTGCCTACCGACTGCCCGCAGCGCGACGAGCGGCTGGGCTGGACGGGGGACGCCAACGTGTTCTGGGACGCGGCGGCCTTCACCATGGACGTCGGCCCGTTCACCCGCCGCTTCATGGGCGACATGCGCGACGCTCAGGGGCCGCGCGGGGAATTCCCGGACTATGCGCCTTCCGGCTGGCGCGACCAGTTGCTCGGCGCCTCGCCGGGCTGGGCGGATGCCGGGGTGATCCTGCCCTGGACGGTCTGGCAGCGCTACGGGGACACCGCGATCGTCGAGCGCAACTGGTCGGCGATGACGCGCTACATGCGCTTCATCGCCGACAGCAACCCGGACCATGTCTGGCGTCACTTGCGCGGCTACGACTATGGCGATTGGGTGGCGCTGGACGCCAAGGAGCCGGGGGACGAGACCACGCCCAAGGACCTCATCGCGACGGCCATGTGGAAACGCTCGGCCGATGCCATGGCGCAGATGGCGCGCGGGGCGAAGCGCCAGCCCGAGGCGGAACGCTACGAGCAACTGGCGAAGGACATCACCGCCGCTTTCGCCGCGGCCTTCGTGCGGCCGGACGGCAGTGTCGGCAACGGGTCGCAATGCGGCTACATCCTCGCGCTGCGTTTCGGACTGGTGCCCGAGGGCCTGCGCGCGGCGGCGACGGCGAAGCTCGCAGCGGATATCCGGCGGCGCGGCACTTTGCTCTCGACCGGGTTCCTGGGCACGCCGTTCAGCCTCGATGCCCTGGCGGACCAAGGCGAGCATGCGCTGGTCTACGACCTGCTGCTGCGCACCGCCTTTCCCTCGTGGGGCTACATGATCGCCAAGGGCGCGACCACGATCTGGGAGCGCTGGAACGCCGACATGGCGGACGCTTCGATGAATTCGTACAACCACTATGCGCTGGGCGCGGTGACGGGTTTCGTGTTCCGCCGCGTGGCCGGGATCGACCCGCTCGACGCGGGCTTCCTCAAGTGGCGCTTCGACCCGGTGCTGGACCCGCGCCTGCCGCGCGGTGGGGCAAGCTACGAAAGCGTGCTCGGCCGTATCGTCACGGAGTGGAGCAACGCGGCCGGGCAGTTCGATGCGCGGCTGGTGGTGCCGGCGAACTCGCGCGCGGAAGTCTGCCTGCCGGCCGGCTCGGCCGATGCCGTTCGCGAGAGCGGGCGCGCGCTCCCGGACGCACCGGGCGTGGAGATCGTCGGCATGCGCGGCGATCGCCTGGTGATCGAGGTCGGTTCGGGCGAGTACCGTTTCACGGCCCAGGGCCCCTCGTCCCGGAGCTGATCCGGGGCGAGGGGGACGCTCAGGGCCGGGTCGTCCAGTTCCAGGTTACGGTATCGATCAATGTCCCGGCGCGCGCTTCCACGCGGTTGCTGCCCGGCGCGAGGTCCACCGTCCATGCGGCGATATGGTCGTCCACCGGCACTTTCGTCCAGGCGCCGCCGTTGAGGCGCATCTCGACTTCGGGGCGGTTGGTGAAAGCCTGCGCCACGACGCGCTGCGTGCGCTTGTTCACGTCGCGGCGGCTGGCGAGGTGCAGCATCGGCGTGTCCGACCAGTTCGCCTGATACCAGTACCAGGCATCCTTGCGCGTCTTGCGGTCCTCGGTGACGAGGCCCTTGTCGTTGATCGCGGGACGATCCCCCTCGTTGCGCTTGAACGAGGGATAGTCGATGCCCACCCACACGAAGCTGGACCAGAGGAACGGCCGCTTCTTCATCTCGCGCCAGTGCTTGATGTGGAAGTCGGTCTGGTACTGCTCGGGGTGCCAGTAGCCGTTCGATTCCGGGCGCTTCATCACCGGGTCTTCCTGGTGCAGCACACTGGCGCCCGCGCCGTATTCGCTGACGCCGAACGGCCGCCCCGGCATCTTGGCGTGAAGCGCGTCGGCCCAGGGGCCGATGTCCTCCGAATTCGTCCAGTACCAGCCGAAGTAGCGGTTGTAGGACACCGTATCGCTGTGCTGCGCGATGGGATCGCTGTCGTCGAGGCAGCAATGCGCGTAAGTTGTCGGACGCGTGGGATCGAGGGCTCTTGCCGTGGCCTGGAGTTCGGACAGAATGCGGTTCGAAGCTGCATCCGACTTGCGGATCTCGTTGCCGATGCCCCAGAGCGCCACGGAGGGGTGGTTGCCGGTCTGCGCGATCAGCTCGCGCATCTGTTCGACCAGGTTCTCGCGGAAGGCGTCGGAAGGATCGTGATCGTCGATCAGCGGCACTTCGGTGAGCACCAGCAGCCCCAGTTCGTCCGCGCGTTCGTAGACCCGGCTCGGATGCTGCATATGCGCCAGGCGCAGGCCGGTCGCGCCCATCTCCGCGAACAGGCCCAGGTCCTCGTCGATCTCGGCATCGGTCACGACCGGGCCGCGGCCGAAGCGGGTGGGCAGTTGCAGGTTGACGCCGTGAAGCGGGTAGGGCGCGCCGTTCAGCAGGAAGGTGCCGTCCTTGCGCACCGCCACGGTACGCACGCCGAGCGGTACGCTGGCGCTGTCGATCACGCGGCCGGATTCGGCGATCTCGGTGACCACGCGGTAGAGATAGGGGGCCTTCACGCCCTGCCAGAGCCGCGCATTGTGCAAGGCCAGCGACTGCTCGATGCTGGTTTTCTCACCTGCCCCAAGCATGACGGTGCGCGAGGCGCGGGCGACGACTTTGCCTGCGGCGTCGAGCACGCGGGTGTCGAGGCTGAAGCGTGCAGCCGAGGCCCGCGCGTTGCTCAGCGCGGCGGTGAGCGCCACCGCCGCTTCGCGGCCCTTCAGCGAGGTGGTGCGGACTTGCACGCCGGGTCCGGCATGGTCGAGCCGGTCGAACGCGAGCGCGTCTTCCTCGATCAGGCCGACCGCGCGGGCCAGGCCGCCGAAAACGTTGAAGTCGCCGTTGAGCGGGGCGATCTGCGTGTCGCGCGCATTGTCGACGCGCACGGCCAGGACATTGTCCCCGCTGCGCAGAGCCTCGGTGGCGTCGAAGCGGAAGGCGCCGTAGCCGCCCTTGTGCTGGCCCAGCCGGCGGCCGTTCAGCCAGACCTCGGCCTTCAGCGAAACTCCGCCGAAGTTCAGCAGATAGCGCTTGCCCGCTTGCGGGCTGGCCGCAAAGCCGAGGCGGTACCAGGCCGGGCCGCGATAGTAGACTCCCTCCGGCTCGCCGCGCGCCTTGGCGCCGCCGATGCCGGAGTCCTGCGCATTGTAGGTGTGCGGCACCGAGACGCTCTGCCAGGCGCGGTCGTCGAAGGCGGGGGCCTCGGCACCGGCGGCATCGGACTTCACGAAATGCCAGCCCTCGGCCAGCGGTCGCTCGCTGGCGGCCAGCACGGGAACCGGCGCTCCGGCGAGAAGCAGGCCGAGCAGGGGGCGCAGGGATCTCTGGATCATGGTCGGTCTCTCAGGCGAGTTTCACGACGGCGCCGATGGCGATGTCGCTGCTGGCGGTGGCGCGGATCGCTTCGCCGCGCGCGTGGGGGGATCGCAGGCCATCGACCATTGCGCCGGCCACGTCGTCGAACAGCACGGCAGGGCGCGCGTCGGGCGCGGCGACATCGAACGTCACGTCGTGCAGCACCACGTTGCGGGCATGGCGCACGTAGAGGCCGTGGGCCGGGAACGTGCCCATGAAGCTGGGTTCGAGACTGGAGGCAGGCCGTTCCGGGATGGCGCGGGCGGCGTCCTCGGCCGTGCCGCCGCCTGCCGCGCGAACGTGGACGTCGGAAAAGGTCACGTCCTCCACCGGCGCACCGGGATTGCCGACGATGCCGCAGGCATAGGGACCGGGCGCGCCCGAGACGTTGATGCCCGAAAACCGCACGCGGCGCACTTTCGAGGGTCCGGTCCCCACGGGCGCGCGGTTGCGCGCGGCGAGGCGGACGAAGATCGGATGGTTCACGGGATTCTTCAGGTTGATGTCGCGGAAGGTCACGTCCTCCAGAATGCCGCCGTCGATCGCCCCCAACTGCAATCCGCGCGTGTTCTCGCACGTGCAGTCCGCGATCAGGATATTGCGGAAGCCGGTGGCGGAATCGGTGCCGAGCTTGATCCGTCCGAGCACGCCCACGTCGTCCACCGAGCGATAGGGCGAGGGGCGATACGTGCCGTCCACCAAGGAGCCGAGGTCGTAGCCGCTGGTCTTGCAGCCGATCACCGATATCTCCTCGCAGAACACCGGCGCGTTCAAGGCATAGCTGCTCTTGAGGACGATGGCGTCGTCCTTCGGGGCGTTGACCGTGCAGCCGGTCACCCGCACGTCGCGGCAGCAGTCGATGTCGATGCCGTCGCGGTCGGTATCGACGGTGAGATTGTCGATGGTGACGCCCTGCGATCCCAGCACGTAGCAGGCGAAGTGACCGCCTTGCAGGATCGTGAAGTCGCGCAGCAGCACGTTGCGGCAGCGCTTGAGTGCCACGGCCTTGTTGCCGCGCCCTTCGTAGGCCATCTCGCGCGGGATGGCGCGGCGGGCGGCATCGGGGGACAGGCCCTGCTCGCGGGGGGATTTCCAGCCTGCGATACCGTGCCATCGCGGCGCCGGTCCCTCGCGGTCCAGCCCGAGGCCGTGGATCAGGCCGCGCCCGATGATCGCAACGTCGCTCAGGTCGATGCCGTAGATCAGCGCATTGCGGAAATGGGCGACGCCGTAGTCTACGTATTGCTCCTCGAAGACGCCTTCGGGGAGGTCGTACCCGCCCTTGTGACGGCGCGGGTCGGCCGCCTCGATGACGCTGCCGGGCATCAGCAGCAAGGTAACGTGGCTGCGCAGGCGTATCGAGAAGCACAAGTAATGGCCGGGAGGCACCACGACGGTGCCCCCGCCCGCACCGCTCGCGGCGGCAATGGCGCGGTTGAACGCGTCGGAATCGATGGCCGCCCCGTCGCCTCTGGCGCCGTGGTCGCGAACGTCGTGGAATCCGGAAAGAGCGCCTGCCGCGCGCACCGGCACGGCGCTCATCGCAAAGGCCGCGCCAAAGCCGAGCGTCACGGCGCGGCGGCTGAATTCCGCCCGTTCGATAACGCGGTCCATTCCTGCTCCCTCAAACTTATGTTGTATGACGTATTACATAAGCGAGGGGCGCTGCCAACTCTTTCCGGCCGGTTACACCAGCATGTCGCGGGTAATATCCTTCACCAATGTCACGCCGCTCAGGGCCATCGTGACTTTCATGCCCTGGGCGATGAGGTCGAGCAGCCTGGTCACGCCGGCCTCGCCTTCCGCCGCCAGCGCGTAGATATAGGCCCGCCCCAGCAACACGCCGCGCGCGCCGAGCGCCAGCATGCGCACCACGTCGAGGCCGGTGCGGACGCCGCCGTCGACCAGCACGGTCAGTTCGTCACCCACGGCATCGGCGATGGCGGGCAGGGCCTCCGCGGTCGAGATCGCGCCGTCGAGCTGGCGGCCGCCGTGGTTGGAGACGATCACCCCGTCGGCGCCGAGCCGCACCGCGTCGCGCGCATCGGCCGGATCGAGCACGCCCTTGACGATCATCTCGCCCTGCCAGAAGTCGCGGATCCATTCGAGGTCGGACCAGGTGATCGATGGATCGAAGTTGGCACCCAGCCAGCCGATGTAGTCGGCAAGGTCGGTCGGCTTCTGCCGGTAGTGGGAAATATTGCCGAGATCGTGCGGTCGGCCCAGCAGGCCCACGTCCCAGGCCCAGCGCGGGTGCGTGACCGCTTGCAGCATCCGGCGCATCGGCGCGGCGGGGCCGCTCATGCCGGAATGGGCATCGCGGTAGCGGGCACCCGGCAGCGGCATGTCCACGGTGAACACCAGCTTGGTCACGCCCATCGCCTGCGCCCGTTCCAGCGCGTGCCGCATGAAACCGCGGTCCTTCAGCACGTAGAGCTGGAACCAGATCGGCGCGCCGCTGGCCGCGATCACGTCGGCCAGCGGGCAGACGCTGACGGTGGAGAGGATATAGGGCACGTTCGCCGCCCGCGCGGCGCGGGCCACCTGCAATTCGCCGCGCCGCCGCATCATGCCGCCAAGCCCGATCGGGGCCAGCATGACCGGCATGTCCATCGTCTCGCCCAGGATCCGGGTCTCGAGGCTGAGCGCGGAGACATCGCGCAGCACGCGCTGGCGCGGGCGCACGGTTTTCAGCGCCGCGCGGTTGGCGTCCATCGTCTCCTCGGAGAAGGCCCCGCCATCGACATAGTCGAACAGGAACGGCGGCAGGCGGCGGCGCGCCGCTTCGCGAAAGTCGAGCGGAGAGGAAACGATCATGAAGGGTCCCTGAGACTGCGGTCGGGATTGAGGTGAAGCACGAGGTCGGCCCGGTCCGGCATCTCGGCGAGGATGTGGCGGGTAAGGCGCTCGTAATGCTGCACGAAACGGTCGAGCGCGGGGTCATCCATGACCTGCGAGCCTTGCGCTTCGCCGCGGGCGATGCGGTCTCGCAGGACGTCCTCCTGCTGTCCGCGCCAGCCGCGCACAACCTCGAAGCCGGGCGCAGCGAGCAGGACGAGACGGTCGATGCGCGCGAAAAGCGCCGCGTAAGTGCTTTCCAGCAAGCTGTTCACATGGCCGCGCCAGACGGCGTCCGGATCCTCATCGCGTTCGAGGGCGTTGATCGGCGCCGCCAGCGCGGATTCGCCTTGAGGGCGGGCAGCCAGGCACCAGCCTTCGAAAACGAGCAGGTCTAGCCCGGCGGGAACGGGATCGCCGGTGGGCACGGGTTCGTCCCGGCCCTTGTCGAAGCGGGGCAGGGTGACCGGCGCACCGGCGCGGATGGCGTCGAGCAGGGCAGTGCCGCGCGCGGCATCGTGTGTGCCGGGTACGCCGCGCGTGGCGAACAGCGGATGGACTTCGCGCGCCAGATCCGCGCGCGCGGCGCGGCCGAGGTAGAGGTCGTCGAGGGAGAGGACCGCGACGCGGCGGCCCAGCGCCTCTATCCGCAACTTGAGGTCTTCGGCCAGCGTGGATTTGCCCGAGCCCTGCGATCCGCAGAGGCCCAGTACCAGTGGGCCGCTGCGCGGCGCCTCCAGCCAGCCCCGGACGGCCGCGGCGACCCGCTCAGACGACTGGGTCAAGCAGTGGTTCCCCCGCGAAGAAGCGGTCGAGGTTGTCAGCGACTTTCATGCCCATGGCGGTACGCGCCTCGATCGTCGCGCTGCCGAGATGCGGCAGCAGGACGACATTGGGAAGGTCGACGAGCGCGGGGTGGACCTTGGGTTCGGCTTCATAGACGTCGAGGCCCGCGGCGGCGATCTGCCGGGCAGAGAGGGCCTCGGCCAGCGCCGCTTCGTCGATCAGGGTGCCGCGCCCGGTGTTCACCAGCACGCCGTGGGCAGGCATTCGCGCCAGCAGGGCGGCATCGACCATGTGCCGCGTCTCGGCGCCGCCGGGCGCGTGAAGGGACAGCATGTCGGCGCGCTCGGCCAGTTCGCCGAGGTCCGCGAAGTAGGCGTCTTGCGGCATGTCCGGCGCAGGGCGGCGGCTGTGGTAGGCGATGCGCATGCCGAAAGCTTCGGCCCGCTTCGCTGTCGCCCGTGCGATCCGCCCGAATCCGACGAGCCCCAGCAGCTTGCCCGAAAGCGACTGGCCGACAAGGTGCGTCGGCCGCCAGCCCGTCCATGCCCCGGCGCGAAGCTCGCGCTCGCCTTCTCCGGCGCGGCGGCTGGCCATGAGCAGCAGGGTCATGGCGATGTCCGCGGTGGCCTCGGTCAGGACGTCCGGGGTATTGGTGACGGCAATGCCGAGGGCGCGCGCGGCGGCGAGATCGATGTGCTCGAAGCCGGCGCCGTAATTGCCGATGATGCGCGCGCGGCGATCGTCTACTTCCATGACCGCGCGGGTGATGCGGTCGGTGACGGTGGGGCAAAGCGCGTCATGCTCGCGCATCGCCGCGGCCAGTTCGGCCTCGCCCAGCGGTATGTCGGTATCGTTCAGGGTGACGTCGTAAGCGGCGGCAAGCCGGGTCTCGACCGCTTCCGGCCAGCGGCGGGTGAGCAGGATTTTCGGCTTCGCGCTCATAGCAGCCCGCGCCCCGCCAGGTTGCGCATCAGGGCGCCGGCGCCGAAGTCCCAGGGCGCGCAGCGGTCCGTGGCGGTCACCCGGTTCACCAGCGCGCCCAGCGGGCCGGCGGCGATTTGCACCACGTCGCCCGTCTTGTGCGTGAAGCCATGCCCCGGCTCGTCACGGTCCTGCGTCGGCGCGAACAGCGTGCCCAGGAACAGGACCAAGCCGTCCGGATAACGGTGATGCGCGTTGCGTGCCTGCGCCGCGAGGTCTGCCGGCGCCCGGCTGATCTCGCGCATTTCCGAACGTCCCTGCATCACGAAGCCATCCTCGCCGGTCACTGTCAGCGTGAGGCTTAGGGTCTCTACCGAGGCAAGGTCAAACGCTCCGTCAAACAGGCGCACGAACGGCCCTATCGCGGCAGCGCCATTGTTGTCCTTGGCTTTTCCGAGCAGCAGGGCGGAGCGGCCTTCCACGTCGCGCAAGTTGACGTCGTTGCCCAGCGTCGCGCCGACGATCCGGCCATCCGAGGCGATGACGAGCACCACTTCGGGTTCCGGATTGTTCCAGGTCGAGGCGGGGTGGACGCCGATTTCGTGGCCGGTGCCTACGCTGGCCATGGGCTGGGCCTTGGTGAAGATCTCCGCATCGGGACCGATACCGACTTCGAGGTACTGGCTCCAGGCGCCGGCCTCGATCAGGGTCCGCTTGAGCGCCATGGCCTCGGGCGAGCCGGGCCGCAGGGCGCGCAGATCGTCACCGACGAGGCCTCGGACTTGCGCGCGGATCCCGGCGGCGGCCTCGGGATTGCCGCGCGCGCGTTCCTCGATCACGCGTTCGAGCATGGACGTGACGAAAGTGACGCCCGCCGCCTTCACGGCCTGGAGGTCTATCGGCGAAAGCAACCAGGCGCGCGCGGCATCGCGCCTTGCCGGATCGCTGTTGGCAAGGATCGCCGCCAGCGGGCCGAGGTCCTCGCCCTGAGCCTGGCGCAGAGCGGTTGCCGGATCGGCTGCTTCGCACAAGTCGCGCGCCGTCGGGAAAGCGGCGCTGATGTCGGTCACGCGTTCGCCGTCGATACGCACCAGCGAGGGGCCTTCCGCCTCGGGCCGCCAGACGCGGCCGAACAGCAGGGCGTGGGGGTCGGCCGGGAGGATGGCCGCGGGCGAGAGGTCCATGTTCAGCGCCTTTCGAACACGGGCGCCCGGCGCTCCGCGAAAGCGGCGCGGCCTTCGGCGGCGTCGGCAGTGGCGAAGCAGATGGCCTGCAAGTCGCGCTCGTACTCGATGGCTTTTTCGTAGGGCATCTGGTGGGCGGCGCGCAAGTTGAGCTTGGCGGTCTCTGCCGCGATCGGCGCGCGCGCGGCGATCTGGCCGGCGATTTCGCGGGCGCGGGGCAGCAGGGCGTCCGGCTCGGTGACCTCGCTGACGAGGCCCCATGCCTCGGCGCGGGCGGCGTCGATCATCTCGCCGGTATAAAGCATCAGCGCCGCGTTCGACATGCCGACGGAATGCGTCAATCCCACTGCCATGCCGCCGCCGCCGATCCAGCCGAGCTTGATCTCCGGCGCGGCGAAGCGGGCATGGACCGAGGCGATGCGGATGTCGCAGGCCATGGCCGTTTCCAGCCCTCCGCCGAGCGCATAGCCGTTGATCGCCGCGATCACGGGCTTTCGGCAGGCCCGCAGCGCGTCGCAGTAGTCCTGCCGGTTGCGGAAGTCCCACGGCGTTGCATAGGCATCGAGAGTCGCGATGTCGGAGCCGGCGCTGAACGCCTTGGCCCCCGCCCCGGTGACGATCGCCACGCGGACCTCGTTCGAGGTGTTGCAGGTGGCCACGGCCTCGACCAGCGCCTGGGCCATGTCCGGCGTCATGGCGTTGAGCTTTTCCGGGCGGTCGAGCGTGATCGTGGCGATGTGATCGGCGATTTCGAAGCGCAAGTTGGCGCTCATGTCTCGGTTCCCTCGATGTGGTGGCGGGCGAAGGCGGCCTCGATATCGGCGAGGACCGGCGCGGCGGGTTCATGGGCGAGCAGGCCTTCGCGCAGGCGGGCGGAGGCTTCGGTCTGGAAGGCGATGGCGCCGTCATGGCGGGGGCGCAGCGAGGCCGCTTCCAGCGTGGCACGGGTGGCGGCGTAGAAGCCGCGCCACTCGTGGTCGACGGCCGGATCGTCCCATGCCCGGCGCAAGGCGGGCTGGCCATCGTGGGCCGGGATGAAGCGGCGCTGGGCTTCCTCGCCCATCAGCCACGACAGATGCGCGCGCAGTTCGTCGGTCACCGTGCAGCGGCGCGAGACGGCAATGCCGGTGCCGCCGAGCATCGAGCCGATCCCGGCGCGCCCGCGCGGGGCATCGGCGAAGGCGGCGCCTTCCTTGGCGTAGTTCACGTAGCCGTAGACGAGCGGGACCAGCGCGAGGTCCTCCCCGCCCGACAGGGCTTCGAGCAGGGCGATGGGGTTCTGGTCGATCCGGGCGCGGGTGGCATCGCCCGTCAGCGCGGCCATCCATTCGTAAGCTTCGCGGCCGGTTTCGGGATCGACGAAGCGGTCCCCGGGCCGGTCGTTCGAAGACAGCGACGCCGCGATGGACTGGAAGGTGAGCGCGGCATGGGGGCCGGACAGCGACAGCGCCACCGGTTCACGCCGGGCAAGGTCCACGACCGCCTGCCATGTCGTGGGCGGCGTCCCGATCCGTGAGGGGGCATAGGCCATGACCTGGCTTGCCGCGTCGAGGGGCAGTGCCCAGTGCGCGCCGGCATAGTGGTAGCTTGCCAGCGAAGGGCCGATCGCGGCGGTTTCCAGCGCGGCCAGGGCTTCCGCGCCGACGACTTGCGCCATCGGGATCAGGCAGTCCTGCGCCACTGCCTCTCCGACGTGCGGATGGTCGAGCACGATGAGGTCGTAGCGCTCGGCAATGTCGGCGATGGGATGGGATTCGAACCCTTCGAGCGGATGGCGGTCCCAGGCGATCGACAGCCCCTGCGCTGGCGCGACGCTTGCCGCGGCCGCCTCCAGCGCGCGGTAGCCGCGCGGATGGTCCCAGGTGAGGCCGCGGTAGGCAGGCCCGGCCGTTTCGACGTCGCTCATGTGTGCTGGCGCACCACGCCGGACTCGATGAGCTGTGCGATGTCCTCGGCGCTGCGGCCGGCTTCGCGCAGGATGTCCTCGCTATGCTCGCCCACCAGCGGCGCGCCGCGCGTGATCGCGGAAGGCGTGCGCGAGAAGCGAATGGGGAAGCCGGGCACTTTGACGCGGCCTTCGGTGGGGTGATCGTACTCGACGAACGTGCCGTTGTGCTTGATCTGCGGATCCTCGACGAGGTCGGCATAACCGTAGACCGGGCCGCACCAGATGTCGGCGGCGCGGAACTTCTCCAGCCAGTGTGCCGTGGGCTGCCGGACGAGGTGGCCCCGGATGCGGGCGAAAATGGCATCGCGCTGGGTCCAGCCGTCGCGCTCCTCCTCCATGCCGGCGAAGAAGGGGTCGTCGAGTTCGCGCGCCAGCGTTTCGAAGCGCGCCATCGCCAGTGTCATGTAGCCGTCCGCCGTCTCGAACACGCCGTAAGGCGCGCGGATGTAGCTGTGCGCATGAGGCTCGGCCGAGCGGGTCTGCGGCTTGCCGCCGACGGTGAACACCGACAGCTCCTGCATCTGGATCGTGGTGATGGCATCGAGCATGTTGACTTGCACGAGCTGCCCTTCGCCGGTCCGTTCGCGGTGGAACAGGGCCGCCAGCGCCCCTTCGAAGGCGCTGTAGGCGGCGATGGCATCCACGAGGTACTGGCCGGCGGGGGAAGGCGGCGCGCCTTCGCTGCCGGCCGAGAGCATCGCGCCCGACATGCCCTGCAGCAGCAGATCCTGCCCCGGCAGCATGCGATAGGGTCCGTCCTCGCCGTAGCCCGACATCGAAACGTAGATAAGGCGCGGGTTGATGGCGCTCAGGGTCGCGTAATCGACACCCAGGCGCTCGGCCACGCCGGGGCGGTAGTTCTGGAGAAAGACGTCGGCGTCCTTCACGAGGTCCAGCAGCACGGCTTTGCCCTCGGGCGACTTGAGATCGATCGCCAGCGAGCGCTTGTTGCGGTTGAGCGAGAGGAACGAGACGTTGATGCTGTTGCCCGCCGCGCCGCCCGCCGAGGCATGGCGCTGCCATTCGCCGCTGGTAGGCTCTACCTTGACCACGTCCGCGCCCATGTCGCCCAGGCGCTGGGCGGCGAAAGGCCCGGCCATGGCGATCGAGCAGTCGAGCACGCGGATTCCATAGAGGATCGTCATTTTCTGGTCCTTCAGGACATGGTCCAGCCGCCGTTGACCTGCAGCGTCTGTCCGGTGATGAAACCCGCCTCGTCGGCGGCGAAGAAGGCGATGGCGTGGGCAATGTCGGACGCGGTGCCGCGCCGCTTGATCGCCTGCGCATCCAGCACCATGCGGTCGTACCCCTCGGGATCGGGGTGGATTTTTTCGGCATCGGTGGGGAAGGCGCCGGGGGCGATGGCGTTGACGGTCACGCCCCAGGGTCCGAATTCGCGCGCCCAGGCGCGGGTCAGGCCGACCAGCGCGCCCTTGGAGGCGACATAGGGGGACAGGTTCGCCCAGCCGCCCGAAAGGGTGATGCTGGAGATGTTGACGATCCGCCCGAAGCCTTTCGCACGCATCCCCGGCAGCACGGCCTGCACCGCTACGATTCCGGCGTCCACATTGATGCGCTGGACGAACTGGTGCTCCTCGATCGTGTAGTCCTCGAAAGGCTTCGAGGGATAGATCGCGGCGTTGTTGATGACCACGTCGATGCCGCCGTGGCGCGCGGCCAGGGCATCGAGCGTGGCGCGCAGGCCGGGCAGGTCTGCGAGATCGGTGCGCGAGACGGTCAGCCGCCCGGGTCCGCGCCCTTCGGCTGCAGCCACGAGAGCGGCGATCTTGGCATCGTCGTTATCGAGGGCGATGACATGGGCGCCGCGTTCGATCAGCAGCAGCGTGGTGTCGAGGCCGAGCCCGCCGGCGGCGCCGGTATAGAGGATGGTGCGGCCCTTCACGCGGCGCCTCCGATGGCGGGGAAGTTGCCGGTGGGAACCGGATACTCGTCCTCGGGCTGACGCGCTGCTCCGTCGATTCGCGCGATGGCGGCAGAGACGGCGGCCTCATCCGGCAGGACCTGCAGGACCGTGTCGTAGCGGCGCTCCTCGCCGTGATCGAGCAGGATCAGTTCGCCGCGCTCGCGGGCGAAGTCCTTGCCGAGGACATGATTGGTGGCCGGCTCGATACCCACCGCATAGTGGCCGGCGTGGAGGTTCTGCCACTCGAACATGCAGGGGAACTGATCCTTGCGGGTGGTGACGGAGAAGCCGAACCCGATGGCCTCGTTGACCAGGGCGACTTCGACCCGGCCTGCCGCGTCGGGCGCCATGTCGTGCTGCCAGACCTGCTCGTGGAAGTTGACGATGGGCGCCGGCATTGTCCGGTAGCCCACGCCCTGCCGGCGGTAGTCGTCGGCATGGGCGGCCCAGAGCACTTCGCGCACCGGCGCCACGTAGCGCGCGCCTTCGGCGACGACCGGATGGCCGACGTTGATGTGGTAGCAGAACATGTGCGGCGTGGTGTAGAAGCCGTGGTTCACCACGCGGTCGGTCATGCGGATCTCGTCGCTGCCGAGGTCCGCCTCGATGCGCCGGATGAGGTGCAGGTCCTCGCCGAAAACGGTGGACTGGCGCACCACGCCTTCGGCCCAGAAGGTGCAGGAATCCCCCTCCCAGCGCTCGCCGTAGCCGGTGAGCTGCGCGGGGATGGTGCCGACGCGGCCGTGGAGGGAGGAGGAAACGACCTCGCGCGGGCCGTAGTTGTAGTGGCCTGCCGGATCGTCGTGCATGAACAGGATATGGTCGAGGCCGCAGGTGATGTTCAGGCCCGACATCGAGCGGAACCAGCCGAGGCCGCCTTCACCCTCGTAGTCGTGCAAGGCCGGGTTGCGGAAGCCGGAGGGCGAATGCCAGCCAACCGCGCGCCCGGCGTGATCGCACTCGGCGATGTCCATCGCGCGGTCCACCAGCACCGTGAAGCGCAGGCCGGACCCGGTGCGGAATTCCAGCAGGCGCACGCCGCGCTCGACGCCGTCGCCCAGCGTCATCAGGCGCACGCCCGCGAACTGCGACAGGGATCCGGTACGCTCGGCGAGATGCCGTCTCGACATCTGCGCGCCATATAGCAAGGCCATGCCTGCCCTCTCCATCTTGTAAGACGTATGATGAATACGTAAGGAGATGGGGGGCGTCAACCGGGAGAGTGGAATGAGCCAATTCGTGCGCAGGTGCTTCGCCGTGGACTTGGTGGACGAGCCGGAAATGATCGCGCGCTATCGCGCCTGGCATGCGCCTGGCGGCCCGCCCGCGGCCGTGACCGAAGCGATCCGCGCCGATGGGGTGCGCGATCTCCAGATCTGGCTGGTGGGCGACCGCATGTTCATGACGATGGAGCAGGATGCGGCCACGGCCGCCGATGCGGAAGGCAAGGCGGCGCGCGATGCGGCCAATCCGGAAGTGCAGGCGTGGGATGCGCTCATGCGCACTTTCCAGCGCCCGCTGCCTTTCGCGCCGGACCGGACCTGGGCCGAAATGGAGCGGATCTACGCGCTTTCGGAGCAGCCCTGAAGGCGGCCGCGCATGGCCGAGCCGGAGGACCCGACCCGGGCGGCTAGGCCTGAGGGCCGCTCGCCCGGCGCCGCGCCCATGACGATTCGATATGTTCGCGCATGGCTTTCGACGCCGCTTCGGCATCGCCATCGACGATCGCCTGGTAGACCTTGCGATGCGCGGCATGGGTGTTGCGGACGTGCTCGACATTGAGCGTGCCCGAATAGCCGTGGGTGTTGAGGGCGCGCGACTGGATGCCGTCGATGATCGCCTTGCTCAGGCGGTCGCCCGACATGCGCATGATCACATCGTGGAAATTCACGTCTTCGTGCACATAGGCTGCGGGGATTTCCACCAGGCTTTCCAGCTTGTCGATCTGGGCCTTGAGTTCGGCCAGGCTCTCTGCCGTGGCGCGCTTCGCCGCCTTGGCCGCCATCGAGGCTTCGAGGGAGGAACGGATTTCCGAAAGGTTGTCGAGATAGGCCAGGCCGTCCTCGCGCCGGAACAGCGCCGCCAGGATCATCGGGTCCAGCAGGTTCCAGTCGCTCTGCTCGCGCACGATGGTGCCGCGTCCCTGCAGCGAGACAACGAGGCCCTTTTCAGTCAGCGCGGTGGTCGCTTCCCGCACCACGGTGCGGCTGACGCCGAAGTGGTCGCACAGCATGTTTTCGGGGGGAAGGGCCGAACCGGCGGGATAGACTTCGGTGACGATGGCGCTGACCAGTTCCTCGACCACTGCTTCCGCAAGGCGCGGACGCCGCCGTGTCTTCGCGGGCGCTCCGAGGCCGACAACCCTATCCTGCATGCTCTTTTACGCCCTTGATTCATGGTGACGCGCGTTCTTGGCGCCTGATTTACGCTGAACCGACTTGACCAAGCGCGTCAAGGGTTGTCAAACGACATAGATCATACATAATACGAATTACGAACAGGCCTTAGGTCAGGGGATTCCCGAATGAAGATCACAGGCTACCGCAGCCTCACCGCCTTCCACGACTGGCAGCGCCCCGTGGGCGACGTCAACGGCATCGTCGAATCGGGCATTACCGAAGTGCCGGTCCTGCTGGTCGAGACCGACGGCGGGTTGACCGGCATCGGGCTGGGATCGCACCGCGAGATCGACCGGCTTTTTCCCGCCGTGGAAGGCGCGGATCCGCGCGGGGTCGCTACGCTCTACGATGCTATGCTCTCGCATGTCTTCAAGAGCGGCCATGCCGGCGCCACGTTCGGAACGATCGCGGCCATCGACATGGCACTCTGGGACCTGAAGGCCAAGATGGCGGACGAGCCGCTGTGGCGCACGCTCGGGGCCGGGGACCGTTTCGTGCCGGGTTATGCCTCGGGCCTGTGCTACGGCCTCGATGACCAGGCTTTCGCGACGCATTACACCCTCTGGGCCGAGCGCGGATTCACCGCCGCCAAGATCAAGGGCGGACGCGACCTGGACCGCGACATCGCCCGGCTCGAAACGGTGCGCGGCATTCTTTCGCGCAACACCACGCGCCCTGCGGTCATGCTCGACGTCAACGAAGCGTGGAACACCAAGCAGGCGATCCGCCACCTTGCCGAGATCGAGAAGCGCGTCGACCTGACGTGGATCGAAGAACCGGTGCGCCGATGGGACGCGGCCGGGCATGCCCAGATCGCCCGCGCCGCGCGGACGGCAGTGGCGACCGGCGAGAATCTCACCGGGCTGGAGCAGTACGGACCGTTGTTCGATGCGCAGGCGGTGGATATCGTCCAGGCGGGCAGCGTCTGGGGGATCACACATTTCAATCGCGTCGCAATGGCCGCCCATGTGCGGGGATTGCCGGTATCGCCGGTGGCCTACAACGCCAATCCGGTCGCGCATGCGGCGGCCGCACTGCCGAACATGATCGGCATCGAAGTGCAGGACTTCGGCTTCCCGACCGGCTTCACGGTCGACCAGCAGATCGCCGAGGGCGGCATCATCCTCGGTGACGCGCCGGGCCTCGGGATCTCGATCGACGAGGCCGCGGTGGCCCAGTCCGTCACTGCCATCGGCTGGGGCGAGCGCGGCGGCCCGCATCGCCGGCCGGCCGGCGCGGGGCTTCGGCTCGTTCCCGATACGCGGCGGGCGGCGGAATGATGCACGGCTCTGCAACCCAGGGCGCAGAGGCCCGAACGCCCTGGGTCCAGGGTGCGGCGCGCTGGCGCCTGCAACTGTCGCTCATGGTGAACTTCTTCCTGCTGATGGGGCTCTACAGCGGTGTGCTGGGCGTGCTGCTCCCTAACCAGATCGCGGAGCTTTCTCCCGCGTCCAAGGAGAACAACCTCGCGCTGCTCTTCGCGATCACTTCGGTATTCTCCACGCTGGCGACGCCGATCGCGGGGGCTCTGTCGGACCGCACGCGCAGTCGTTGGGGACGGCGCGCGCCGTGGATCGCCATCGGCTCGCTGATCGGCTCTGCATCGCTGTTCGGGGTGTCGATGATGACCGGGTTCTGGTCGCTCATGGTGCTCTGGGTCATGGCGGCGGTGGCCTACAATTCGATGCAGCCGGCGATGACCACGCTGATCGCGGACCGCTTCGCGCCCGAGACGCGGGGCAGTGTTTCCGGCATAGTCGGCGCGGGCATGACGGCGGGGCTGACTGCAGGCACGGTGGTGGCAGGCTATCTCGCCTCGCAGCGGATGCTGGCATACGGTCTTTTCGCGGGCGCCATCGCCGCATCCTGCGTGGCTTTCGTCGCGCTCAACCGCGAACCGCCCAGCGATGCCCTGCCGCGCCGCCCGATCCACTGGGGCGCCTTCTTCAAGAGCTTCTGGATCAGCCCGCGCGAGCATCCCGATTTCGCCTGGGCCTTCGCAAGCCGCTTCACGATCTACATGGGCTACCAGGCGGTGGCGGCCTACCTGCTCTATATCCTGCGCGACTACGTGGGGCTGGGCGACGACGCTTCGAACCTGGCCATTGCCAACATGGCGATGGTGACGCTGGTGTGCCTCGTCGTCTCGTCGCTGGCATCGGGCTGGCTTTCCGACCGTCTGCAGCGGCGCAAGCCCTTCGTGATCGGCGGCAGCCTCTTCATGGGCGCGGCGATGGTTGCGCCGCTGCTGGCACCCTCGATGGCCGGGATGTGGGTCTACGCGGCGGTGATCGGGGTGGGCTACGGCATGTTCATGTCCATCGACATGGCGTTGATGACGCAAGTGCTGCCCAAGGCCGCGCTGGGCGATGAGGGCAAGGACCTGGGCGTCCTGACTACCGCCGTGAACATCCCGCAGATCATCAGCCCGGTCATGGCCGCGGTCCTGCTCGGGATCTTCGGCGGCGACTACCGGGCCATCTTCATCGCGGCGGTGGTCTTCGTCTTCGGCTCCGCACTCTGCGTGCTGCCGATCAAGTCGGTGCGGTAAACATCATACATATGATGTAAGTTGACATGAAAACGATAGCAGGTCATAAGATCTGCAAAGAATTTGGAGGGAGAGTCGAGATGTCGAACGAGGGAAGGTTTCGCAGTGCGGCCAGGTCGGCGCTGCTTTTTTCTGCCGCATCGGTGCTAGCGCTGGCAACTTCGGCGCAGGCGCAGGAGGCCGTGGGTAACCAGGGCGCTTCGGAGGCTGCCGACAGCGAGGCCGAGAACGTCATCATCGTTGCCGGCATCCGCGCCAGCCAGAAGGTCGCGATCGACATCAAGCGCGATTCCATCGCGGTTGTGGACTCGATCGTCGCCGAAGACCTGGGCAAGCTGCCAGACCAGAACGTCGCGGAATCGCTCCAGCGCATCGCCGGTGTGACCATCGAGCGCAACCGCGGCGAGGGCCGCTACATCACCGTGCGCGGCTTCGGGCCGAAGTTCAACGCGGTGACCGTCAACGCCCGCACGCTCGCCACCGACAACAACGGCCGCGAGTTCTCGTTCGACGTCATGCCCTCCGAAATCATCTCGGGTGCGGACGTCTACAAGTCGCCCCAGGCCAACATCAACGGCGCCTCGATCGGTGCCACCGTCGATGTGAAGACCCTGCGCGCGATCGACCAGAAGGACCAGTTCGCCATCAGCGCCTCCGCCGGGCAGATGTGGGCGGAGCTGGCCGACAAGTTCAATCCCGAGGTTTCGGGCGTGGCGTCCTGGCGCAATGCCGACAAGACCATCGGCGTGTCGATTTCGGGGGTCTATACCAAGCGCGACACCCGCAACGACGAATTCACCATCGGCGCGGGCCATGTCTATCGCTCCAGCACGGACTCCTACTACAACGCCGGCGGGGTTCCGGGCGCGCGCATCGGGCCGAACGTGGCGCCGTTCAGCCGCGTCTCGATGCCGTCGAACCTCTCGCCGTTCTTCTTCGAGCGCAGCCTCGAACGCTACGGCTTCTCCGGCTCGCTGCAGTTCCGGCCGACCGACACGCTGACGCTGTCGTTCGACGGCCTCTACTCCAAGGCGGACTTCCGCGAGCAGCAGACCGGCCTTGCCTACGACTTCTCCGGCGGCACGCTGGTGGAGCAGGTCGTGGAGGACAACGAGGCCGTCTACCAGCGCTACCAGGGCGGCTTCGTCGACCAGATCCTGCAGTATGACCACCGCAAGGTCATGACCAACCAGTTCGGCGGCAACATCGAGTGGAAGCCCACCGAGACGCTCAAGATGAGCTTCGACGCCTCGCGTTCCAAGGCGGAACGGCGCGGCAAGGAGGACAACCTCTTCACCACCATCCGGCGCAAGAACATCGACTTGTGGTTCGATCGCCGGTCGGGCAGCCCGATCTACGAATACGGCTTCACCAGCCCGAACTACCCCAATGCCTCGACCAACCCCAACGGCATCACCGCGCACTATTACATCTGGGGCGGCGGCACCGATGTCGACGACAAGATCGAGGAATACCGCTTCGACAACGAGTGGAAGGCCACGTCCAACCTTTCGCTCTTCGCGGGCGCCATGTATTCGCGGCGCACCAAGACGCTGACGGGCGACGAGATGCCCTTCGGCGAGCAGTGCGCCTATTGCGGCTCCGACCGCGTCCTGCCGGCTTCGCTGTTCAGCCCGACCAACCGCAACTTCTTCCAGGGCAGCGGCCCCAGCAACATCGTCCGCGACTGGGTGATCTACAGCCCGCAGCAGCTCGTGGGCGTGATCGACCAGTTCGCGGCCGCGGACGGGAAGGCGTTCAACCCGGCCGTATTCTCGCCTTCGGCCTCCTCGGTCGTCGATGAGAAGGTGAAGATCGGCTATTTCATGGCCAACTTCACGACCGACCTCGGGTCGATGCCGCTGACCATCAACGCCGGCGTGCGCTACGAAGGCACGACCTACACCTCGACCGGCGCATCGCGCACGGTCCTCAGCGCCCAGCCCAATGGGCAGGGGCAGAACATCATCGTCGTTTCGCCCATCGTGCCGGTCGGCTTCGAGGGCAAGTACCATGACTGGCTGCCCTCGGTGAACATCAAGCTGGAGGCGACCAACGAACTGATCCTGCGCCTCTCGGCCTCCAAGGTGATGACGCGCCCGACGCTGACCGACCTCTCGCCGCGCCAGTCGATCCAGACGAACCCCGGCAACGAGACGATCAGCCGCGGCAATCCCGACCTCAAGCCGTTCCGGGCCAAGCAGGTGGAGGCCGACATCGAGTGGTACTTCACCGGCAACGCGCTGCTGTCCGCGGCCGTGTTCTACAAGAAGATCGACTCGTTCGTGACGCTGGTGACCACGCCGCAGCTGGTAGACCAGGTGACGTTCCAGGTGACCGTGCCCGACAACGGCAAGGGCGCGACCGTAAAGGGCTTCGAACTCGGCTATCGCCAGGCCTTCACCACCCTGCCTTCGCCTTTCGACGGCCTCGGCGTGCAGACCAGCTTCAACTACACCAAGTCGAACGCGAACTACACGAACCAGGTGGCGGGCGTCTCCTACGGGCTGGAGGGGCTTTCCAAGACCTCCTACAGCCTCGTCGGCTTCTACGAGAAGTACGGCGTGCAGGCCCGCCTCGCCTATACCTGGCGCGACAACTTCCTGCAGGTGGCCTCGGGCCGTAACGGCGAGCCGGAGTATTTCGACGCCTATGGCCAGCTTGACGCGGGCCTGTCCTACGAAGTGACGCCGCAGTTCACCGTCTTCGCGGATGCGCTCAACCTTAACGATGCCAAGGAGTTCATCTACTCCGTCAGCACCGATCGCACCAAGGAGTACCGCAAGACCGGTCGCCGCTTCTCGGGCGGTGTCCGCGTCCGATTCTGACGACCATCCGTGGTGGACCGGGGGCGCCTGTCGCTCCCGGTCCTTCGCGCATCCGGGGAACATGCATGTTGATGAAGCGCCTGGCTCCGGCCCTGCTTGCACTGGCCCTGCCGGGATGGACGGCGCCGGGATGGACAGCGCCGGCAGAGGCGGCGGCGGCCGTGCAGACCGCCGCCACCAAGCCGCGCGTGATCGTCCTGACCGACGTGGGATCGGACCCGGACGACATGGAATCGATGGTGCGGTTCCTGCTCTACACCAATGAATTCGATGTCGAGGCGCTGATCCCTTCCACATCGCGGCATCTCAAGGATTCGGTCCACCCCGAGCAGATCCTGCGGCGCATCGACGCTTACGAAGCCGTTCTCCCCAACTTGCGTGCTCACGCCAGAGGCTGGCCCTCCGCTGCGGACCTTCGCGCGAAAGTGAAGCCCGGACGGCCCGAATACGGCATGACGGGCGTGGGTGCGGGCAAGGACACCGAAGGCTCGCGCGCCATCGTCGCCGCGCTGGAAAGCCCCGATCCCCGGCCGCTGTGGATCTGCGTCTGGGGCGGGGCGGTGGATCTGGCGCAGGCGCTGTGGTCGCTGCGCGAAACGCGCCCGGCGGACGAGGTGGCCAGGCTCGCGGCCAGGCTGCGCGTCTACTCGATCTCCGATCAGGACAACGCCGGGCCCTGGGTGCGGCGGCAGTTCCCGGACGTGTTCTGGATCGTCAGCCTGACCGCGCATCGGCACTACAACCTGTCGACCTGGGGCGGCATCTCGGGCGACCGGATGTACTACTTCGACGGCCCGGACTTCACGACCGTATCGAAGGAATGGCTGCGCGAGAACGTGCAGATCGGCCCGCTGGGTTCGCTTTATCCGAACTACGAATTCATCATGGAGGGAGACACGCCGAGCTTCCTCTACCTGATCCCCAACGGCCTCGGCGATCCCGAGCATCCCGACTATGGAAGCTGGGGCGGGCGCTACGGCAAGGTCTCCGAGTGGGACGGCATCTGGACCGACACCAGCGATCTCGTCACCGGGATCGACGGCAAGCCCCGGCAGACCAACAAGGCGACGATCTGGCGCTGGCGCGAGGCTTTCCAGAACGATTTCGCCGCGCGCATCCAGTGGACTCTGCAGTCCGCATTCAAGGGCGCCAACCATGCCCCCACGCTCGTGCTGAACGGCGCCGGCGGCACCGCGCCGGTGGAGATTGCCGCCCGGCCCGGCGAGACGGTGCGTCTTTCCGCGGCAGGATCGCGCGATCCCGACGGCGATACGGTGGACTATGGCTGGTGGCAGTACCGCGAGTCCGAGGCGGTCAACCGTAACCCGCGTGTCGAACTCCAACGCGGAGACTCCATCGAAACCCGTTTCGTGGTGCCCGACGTGAGCGAGACAACCCGCTTCCACGTCATCCTCGAAGCCCGCGACAAGGGGGCACCTGCGCTCACCAGCTACCGGCGCGCGATCGTTACGGTAAGCCCCCGGCGCTGACGGCTCGGGCGCCTGTCAGAGGTCCGGGCGTTTCGCCGGCTGGCGGCAGGGCATGCGCAAAGTGAAGCGGGTTTCGACGGCGTCCGACGCGGCCGTGAGTTCACCGCCGTGGGACCGCGCGATTTCAAGCGCGATGTGAAGGCCGAGGCCCAGGCCGCTCTGACTGGATCTGCCGGGCCCGCGCACGAAGGGTTCGAACAGGCGGCTCATGGTTTCCGCCGGGATCGGATCGCCGCCGTTCACCACCCAGAGTTCGAAGATCCCGTCCCGCGTGAAGGCGCCGAGGCGAACCGGTCGATCCGCGGCGCCGTGCGTGAGCGCATTGCCAAGCAGGTTCGAAACCAGCTGGCCAAGGCGGCCGCGATCGGCTTCGACGGGGGCGTCGATCTCGATCAGGGCCTCGATCACGCGCGGGCCGGCAATGGACCGCATTTCGGCAACGACCTGGTGGAGGACCGGTGAAATGTCCGTATCCTTGTCGGGAACGATGCCGATCCCGTCCCCGAGCCGGGCCTTCGCGAAGTCCATGACGTTGTTGATCAGCGCCGATGCGCGCGAGATGCTGCCGTCCATCAGGCCCAGGACTTTGCGGCCGCGCGGGCTGATCGGCTCTTTTTCGAGCATGCGCAGCCCGCTCGTCAGCGAGGCGAGGGGGTTGCGCAAATCGTGACCCAGAACCGCGATGAACTGCTCGCGAAAATCGGAGGCGGCTTTCTCTTCACGCGCGTCCGCTTCCGCCGCCGCCCGCGCCGTGCGCAGGTTCTGTTCGTAGCGGCGGCGCTCGACGGCGTTGGAGATCGTGATCCGCACGAACAGGGGATTGCCGTCGGCATCGCGGCGCTCGGCGGCATTGATGAGGACGGGCAGTTTATCTCCGCCCGCGCAGGCCAGGTCCAGCGCGACTTCGGTGAACGATCCCTGCATCCGCAGAAGCGGGGCGAAATGGGTTTCGTAGAAAATCTTGCCGCCCATCGTCAGCAGATCGGAGAGACGCTTGCCCCTCAGCGCCGAGGGCACGGTTCCGATCCAGTCCGCCAATGTCTTGTTCGCCCGCAGGATGCGGCCGTCCTTGTCGGCGGAGATGTAGCCGCAGGGGGCGTTCTCGAACAGGTCTTCGAGATCGTCCAGCCCGGCCTGACCCTCGACGGCGGTTCGTTCTTCTCCGCTCAAAGGAAGCTCTTGATCGCTGCGATCGTCTCTTCAGGGGCGCTCAGGTTCGGGCAATGCCCCGTGGCTTCGAGGATCACGAGTTCACTGCCGGGAATCGCGTCATGGACGAATTCGCCCACGCTCAAGGGCGCGATCACGTCGTCGCGGCATTGCAGGATCAGGGTTCGGGCCTTCACGTTCGCAAGGTCTTCGCGATTGTCGGACAGGAAGGTCGTGCGGGCGAACTGCTTCGCGATGGCCGGATCGGTGCGGCAGAAACTGTCGGTAAGCTCCTGCCCCAGTTCCGGCCGGTCCGGATTGCCCATGATCGTGGGGGCCATCGCCTGCGACCATCCGAGATGGTTGCTGTCGAGAAATTCCAGCAATTCGGCGATCTGGTGCTCGGCGAACCCGCCGACGTAATCGCCGTCATCGATGTACCGCGGCGAAGGACCGACCAGGACCAGGGTGTCGAACAGTTCAGGCGCGCGCTGGGCCGCGATGATGCCGATCATCGCGCTGACCGAATGGCCGACGAAGATGCCGTTCTCGACTCCGGCCGCGCGCGCCAGCGCGATAACATCGTCCGCATAGCCCGAAAGCTCGCGGTGCCGCTGGTCATAGGCCGAAAGGTCGGAGCCGCCGAAGCCGATATGGTCGAACAGGACCACCCGGTAATCGTCTTCGAAGGCGGGGGCGACGAAGCGCCACATGTTCTGGTCGCAGCCGAACCCATGGGCGAAAAGCATGGTTCTGGTGCCCGAACCGCTGATCCTGGCATTCTGGCGATCGAACACTTGCGACATAGCCGTCTTCCTAGGACAAGTTTTCGGGCCGATCCATCGATAATCGCTGGCCTTTGGCGGGGCAGGGGACATCGGCGCCTGCAGGCGCTTGCTCGCAACGGGGCAATTCGCCGCGTCCCGGCAGGCAGGCGATGGCTGGACGAAGCGCGCGAAGGGCGCGCGGCACTCCTATAGGAAGGGGCTATGGCATCGCAAAATCTGGCTATTTGACCCTGTCTGCGGTGCATGTCATCCGAACGGCAAGACAGAACAGAGGGGAGAGAGGCCGATGCCGGCAAGGAACGCTTTTCGCATGCTCGCGGCCGTGAGCATGCTGGTTTCGCAGGGCCTTCATGCGCAGCCGGCGGATTATCCCGCACCCGCGCCGGCCCAGGCACCGGCAGAGCCGGGCGCCATCCCGCTCTACGGCGCCAAGACCCCGGGTTCGACCGGCACCGAAGTCTGGGCCCGCTATTTCGGGAAGGACTATTCGGTCCGCAATGTCACGCGGCCGACGCTCACCCCGGTGCTTCCCGATCCGGCCAAGGCGACGGGCGCTGCCGTCATCGTCGCACCGGGCGGTGCATTCATGGCGCTCTCCATGTCTCACGAGGGCTGGGACGTTGCCAAGGCTCTTGCCGATCGCGGCATCGCGGCCTTCGTCCTCAAGTATCGGCTGCTCCCGACGCCGAAGGACGAGCAGGAGGCCGGCAGATATGTCTGGAAGAAGATGAGCGAGGGGATGCCGGACCCTGCTAAGATGCCCGTGCTCGGCAATCCCAAGGCCACCGAGGACGGCCTCGCCGCGCTGAAGATGGTGCGGGACAATGCCGCGAAGTGGCGCGTCGATCCTGCAAGGGTGGGCATGATCGGGTTTT
The DNA here is from genome assembly GCF_004368805.1 of Novosphingobium sp. PhB55. Lineage (NCBI taxonomy): Bacteria > Pseudomonadati > Pseudomonadota > Alphaproteobacteria > Sphingomonadales > Sphingomonadaceae > Novosphingobium > Novosphingobium sp. PhB55. The sequence goes on from NZ_SODQ01000004.1 coordinate 221,867, forward strand.
CGGCCGGCGCGATGACTTCGCTGCAGACCGTGCTCGCCGCCAGGGTGGGCGAACGTCCGGCGTTCTTCGGGTACATCTATGGCCCGCAGGCCAGGATCGAGGTGCCTGCAGATGCACCGCCCCTGTTCGATGCGATCGCCCTGGACGATCCTCTGTTCCCTGCAATGGGCTTCCCCATTGCCCAGGCATGGCAGGCGGCGAAGCGGCCCGTCGAAATTCACGGCTATCAGCAGGGAAGCCACGGGTTCGGGCTCGGCAAGCCGAATACCACGACGACGCTGGTGATGGATGAGTTCACCGCGTGGCTGGCCATGCAGGGCTTTCTCACGCCCAAATGAAAGACCAACTGCGCCGAGGCGGCCCCATGACGCATGAGAGCGCATGGAGCCCGCCTCGGCGATGCGGGGATCAGTTCGAGGCGCCGACCCGGATTACACCGACGCCGCGCTCGATGACGATTTTCGTGCCGTAGGGCTGCGAGAGCGTCTGCAGCCGGGCAAGGATGCGGGCGCCGGTCGCCGCATCGGCCATGTGCGGCACACCGCGCCCGGCGCCGCTGGCGTTCACGCCGAGGTCGACGGGGTAGAGCCGCACTTCGGCAAGCTGGCCGTCGTGGTAGCGGGAAGTGGCGATCACCGTCTCGTAGAGGTTGGGGTCGGAGAATTCCTTGGCGTTGCGCGCGGCCAGAAGTTCTGGCGTCGTGACGGTGCCGGGGGTGACGCCGAACTGGTCGTACATGTCGGCCGGCACGTCATCGAGCGAGTTGTTCATCATCGCAAAGTTGCCGAGCGAGTAGAAGATCGGCTTGCCCTTGTAGATCTCGATCCCGCGCAGCTGGTGCGGACCGTGGCCGACATAGACATCCGCGCCGGCATCGATGGCCTGATGAGCCAGCCCTTGCGCGAACCCGGCAGGTGTCTTGCTGGCGTTGCCGGGTTCATGGTTGTGCAGGGAGAACACCGCGAAGTTGCCGTTCTCCTTGGCCTGCCGGACCGCCAGCAGGTTTCCGGCCACGTCCTTCGGGTTGAGGTCGTACTCGATCTTCATCGGCGAGACGGCATCGGCGGCGAGGCGGTATTCGCGGCCCTTCATCTTCACCGGCGCGCCGTCCATCGTTCCTGCCAGGCGAGCGATCACGGCAAGGTCGGTCTGCGACACCAGCCCCACTTCGGTGCTGCGGATCGTATTGGCGCCGCCGCGTCCCGGTACCTGGCCCAGCGGATCGGCGGCTGGCGACATCGGCGTGAACGTGGTGGTCGCCGAAACCAGACCGATGCGGCCATGGCCGGCGTCGAAGTAGGCAGGCGCCCGCGCGGCGGTCATCGAGCGGCCGGTGCCGGCATGGACGACATGCGCCTTGTCCAGCAGGTCCAGCGTATCGATCATGCCTTCCACGCCCCAGTCGGTGGCATGGTTGTTGGCGTGGCCGACGATATCGATGCCCATGCCGGCCACGTCCGCCGGCACTCTGGGGTCCGCGAGCATCCAGGTGCCGCCGGATTCGGCTTGCGGCGATCCCTTGAACGTCTTGAGATCGAGCGCGGTCGTCTCGAAATTGCCGAAAGTCACGTCGGCGCTGCGCAGGAGGCGGAGCATGTCGGGCGACTGCCGCTCCAGCGTCGCCAGCATCGGGCGCAAGTAGATGAGATCGCCGACGGCCGCGAAAGTGAAGTCGCCGGCGATGGGCGAGCTGGGGACGGTCGTGACGGCCGGCAGCGCGCCGCCTTCCTCTTCTTCTTCCGCGAACGCAGGCATTGCGACGGCGGCGAAGGCAGCGGCGCCCGCGACAAGCAGGGCGCGGAAGGCGCGGTGGCGGATAGGCATGACGGAATTCCCCTTGGACTGGCCCGATAATGGCTGGCCTTCCGGGTTATCGCCTTGGGCTGACACGAACCTGTCGCGCCCGCAAAGTCGGGAACCGGGTCAGGCCGCCGCGGCGGAAAATTCCACCCTGGCGCAGAGCCCTTGCCCGGTGCGGCCGTCGCCCAGCGTCACCCGCGCGCCGAGCCGCTCGGCCAGGGCCCGGGCGATCGGCAGGCCGAGGCCCGTGCCGGAAGCCTGGCTCTGCCCCCGCACGCGGTAGAAGCGTTCCCAGACCCGTTCGCGTTCTTCGGCGGGAATGCCCGGCCCGGTATCGTCGATCTCCACGAAGACATTTTCCCCGCGCCGGCCGAGATGGACCGAAACCGCGCCGCCGGGCCGGTTGTAGCGAATCGCATTGTCCAGCAGGTTGCCGATCAGTTCGGCAGCCAGGCGCGGCTCGCCGATGGCGGTGACGGCGCCCTCGCTCTCGTCCTCATAGCTGATGTCGATATTGGCCGGCGCCAGCGCGGCTCGATCCGCGGTGACCGACGACGTCACCTCCGACAAGTCGAAGGGTTCGAGCAGCGTGCCTTCCTGATCCTCGCTGCGGGCAAGCGCGATGAGTTGGCGCAGCAATTGCTCCAGTGAATCTATCGCATAGGGAATGTCCTGAAGGGCGGCTTGCCCTTGCGGCGATTCCGGGCCGTAGCGGTCGAGCACGTCCAGCTGCACGCGCGCGACGGCAAGCGGGGTGCGCATCTGGTGAGAGGCGTTCGACGTGAACTGGCGCAGCGAATCCGCCGCCCGGTCCAGCCGCGCCATCAAGCCGTTGAACGCGGCAACGAAGGGCCGCATCTCCACCGGCGCCGTCTGCGACGCCTGCAGCCGGAAGGAGGGCGATGCGTCCTGCCGGGCCTGCTCGACCTGCCGCGTCATATCCAGCAGGGGGCGCAGGCCCCAGTGGATCGCCCACCAGAACAGCAGCCCCGTCACGGCGAGCGCGGCAAGGCCCACGAGGAAGACGCGCAAGGTGAAGTTCTTCTCGAAGGCGGCGCGGTCGTCCACATAGTCCGCGATCTGGATGGCGATCAGGCCGTCGTCGCCCGCGGCGCGGCGGATCTCGGTGGCGATCCGCACCGGCTTTCCGCGCAGCGTCCCGTCGCGCAGATAGGCCGCCTGCGTGACGGCCTGCGCGTCGGCCGGCTCCAGGTAGCCCCGCACCAGCCGGTGCTCGCGGTAGGCATTGTAGAAGGTGGCCGGGGCATGCGCATCGGTCACGCCGTTCCACTGGCGCGCATAGTCCGCGGGCGGCAGCAGGGCGGCGTCACCCGCGATCGCCCTGGCGCCGCGATAGACGCTGTAATGCACCACCGGCCGGGCGCGGCGCTTGAGCAGGTGGATCGCCAGGGGGACCAGCCGCACGCGGTCCTGCGGCGGACTGTCGTAAGCCAGGCTGAGCGTGCGGACCGAGCCGACCAGCACGCGGTCGACCGTATCAGCCTCGGTATTGTGCGTGACCAGCACCGTCACCACGCCGAAGAACAGCACGAGCGCGGCGAGCGGCAGCATGACCGCGCCGGTCAGGCGCACCCGAAGGGACGGCGCGCGGGGGGAACGAACGTGAAGCATGGGGTCTGGCGTCGGTGCGTCTGGCGGCGGTTCAGGCCGCTTCGATCATGTAGCCCAGCCCGCGCACGGTCCGGATCGCCGGGCCGGCGGGCTGGAGCTTGCGGCGAAGGCGGCCGACGTAGACCTCCAGCGCATTGGGCGTAACCGCATCGTCGAAGGCGAAGACCTGGGCGGAAAGGCGTTCCTTGGGGATGACTTTGCCCGGGCGGCCCATCAGCGTTTCCAGCACGGCCAGTTCGCGGCGGCGCAAGTCGATCACGCTGTCGTCGAGGGAGACGGTGCGGCTGGACCGGTCGAACACCAGCGTACCGATGCGGAGCACCGGATCGGGCGTGCCCTGACTGCGCCGGACCAGCGCCCGGATCCGCGATTCGAGTTCGCGCGGGTCGAAGGGCTTGGCCATGTAGTCGTCCGCGCCGCGGTCCAGGCCGTTGATGCGATCGTCCACCATGTCGCGGGCGGTGAGGATGATGATCGGCGTCACCTCGCCCCGCGCGCGCAGGCGCGAGAGCACGTCCAGACCGTCGAGGTCGGGCAGGCCGAGGTCGAGGATGATCGCCGCATAGGGCTCTGCGCCGGCCATCTGCAGCGCATCCTCGCCGTTTTCGAGGCGGTCCACCGAAAAGCCCGCAGCCTCCAGCGAGGCTGCGACGCCGCGCGCCAGCCTCTCATCATCTTCAACCAGCAGCAAACGCATCAAAAAATCCCCGAACAGCGACCCGTTTCCCTCCCCCAAGGATGTGAAATTTCGCCATGCATGGCTCTACGCATAACAAATGCCAAGCCTTTGCGACATGTTCTTGCAAATGATTGCACAAAAGCTTGACGCTGGGCGCACATGTCAGGTTCGTGACAGCGAGACCGTCTAGCGCCCCTATCGAACGCAACACCGCCTGCGCCGGAGGTCGATTGGCCCTGGAGTGCGGGTTGCGGGATCGAAAAGGGATCTTGCGACATGAAGTTGAGCCTGACGCCGATTGCCGGCGCGATGACTGCGATTGGAATGGCCGGCGCGGCTTACGCGGCGCCTGCGCCGGTCACGCCCGCTGCGGCCACCGAAGCCCAGATCGCGCAAGTCGACGCGATCTTCGCACGCTGGGCACATCAGGATACGCCGGGCTGCGCGGTTGCCGTATCGCGCGGCAGCGAGATCCTTGCCCAGCGCGTCTACGGCATGGCCAGCCTGGAACTCGGCGTGCCGGCAAAGCAGGATTCCATCTATGAGGCGGGATCGGATTCCAAGCAGTTCACCGCCGCTGCCACGCTGATGCTGGCGCGCGAAGGCAAGCTCTCGCTTGACGACGACATCCGCAAGTACGTTCCCGAAATGCCGGACTACGGCGCGCCGATCACCATCCGCCACTTGCTGCACCACACCAGCGGCCTGCGCGACTGGGGTTCCGTCGCCGCGATCGAAGGCTGGCCGCGCAACAGCCGCACGGCAGACAACAAGGACATGCTGGACATTCTGGTCCGCCAGAAGCAGCTGAACTTCGCCCCCGGCGCGCACTACCTCTACAGCAACAGCAACTTCAACCTGCTGGCCATCATCGTCCAGCGCGTCAGCGGCCAGTCGCTGGCGGACTTCACGCACGACCGCATTTTCGTGCCGCTGGGCATGAGCCACACCCGCTGGCGCGACGACCATGGCGAAGTGGTCCCCGGCCGCACCGGCGCCTACGAATTCGAGAACGGCGTCTATCGCAACGACCAGGTGATCGAGGACGCCTACGGCAACGGCGGCTTGCTCACCACGGTGGACGATCTGGTCAAGTGGCAGGCCGCGCTGGATGACGACCGCTTCGGCCCGGGCTTTACCGAGGCCATGCAGCAGCCGACCCGGCTGAACGACGGAACCCGCATCGCCTATGCCTTGGCCGTCGTGAACCTCGACCATCACGGCGAGCAGGAAGTCAGCCACTCCGGTTCGACCGGCGGCTACCGCGCGTGGATGGCGCGTTATCCCAGGCAGAAGCTGGCTGTCTCGCTCCTGTGCAACGGCGGCAATGCCGATACGCCGACGCTGGGCCGCGATGTCGCGGACGTCTTCCTGCCCGCTTTCAAGTCCAGGCCCTACACGCCGAAGGGCCCGCTGCCGACCGGGCTCTATGCCGACGGCATGACCGGCTTCCCGGTTCGCTTCGCCGCCGATGCGCAAGGCCAGCTCACGGCCGACGGCCGCGCGCTGGAGCCGGTAGGCCCCGGCCGCTGGGCCCTGCGCGAGGACGTGTTTGCTTTCTCGAAGAGCGGCCTCGTGCGCGAAAACCGGGAGGGCGAGCGCATCGCCTACCGCAAGGTCGAGCAGGTCTCCGCCTTCGATCCCAAGGACTACGCAGGCCGTTTCTGCGGCGTCGATACCGGCGGCTGCCTGACTTTCCGCCAGCAGGGCGATACGCTGGTCTATGACGGCCCGCGCTGGTCGGGCCGTCCGCTGACCGCGGCTTATGCCGATGTCTTCACCGGCGACGCGCTGCCGCAGTCCTCATCCATGACCGTCAAGTTCAGGCGCGATGCCGGCGGCAAGGTCACCAGCCTGCGCTTCGGCGAAAGCCGTGCCTACGATGTCGAGTTCCGCCGCACCGACGGCTGAGCCCGTTCCCAGAAAACTCACCAAAAAAGAAGCCGCTCAGGGGCGGCCGGATAATCTCAAAAAGGGGTCCAAGAAAATGCGTGATACCAACCGGAAGTTTCGCCAGTTGCTAAGCGGCGGCACCGCCGCCCTCGGCCTGACCATGGCCTTTGCCCAGCCGGCGATGGCGCAGGATACCGCGCCCGTCGGCGCCGCCGAAGAAAGCGGCCCCGACATCGTCGTCTCGGGATCGCGCATCGACCGCAAGGGCTTCGACGCGCCGACGCCGACCACGGTCGTCGGCGAAACCGAGCTGCGCCTGGGCGCCCGGCCCAGCCTGGCACAAGTGCTGAACGACCTTCCGCAGTTTCGCGCCACGCAGACGCCTGCCAGCACGGTGGCCAACACCAATTCCAGCGCTTCTGCCATGGACCTTCGCGGCCTGGGCGTGACCCGCACGCTGACCTTGCTCAACAACCGCCGCTTCACCGGCGCGGCCGACCTCAACACCATTCCGCAGGGCCTGGTGAAGCGTGTGGACGTCGTCACCGGCGGCGCGTCGGCGGCATGGGGTTCGGGCGCCATCGGCGGCGTGGTCAACATCATCCTCGACGACGAGCTTGAGGGCCTGACCATCGGCGCGCAGAACGGCATCTCCACGCGCGGCGACGGCTATCGCTACAGCTTCGACGGCACGTTCGGCACCAAGTTCGCGGACGGCCGCGGCCACTTCATGTTCGGCGCCGAATACCAGAACGACGAAGGCATCCTCGACCGCAATTCGCGCAAGAACGTCGGCAGCTCGAACCTGTTTTCGCCCGTGGGCGGCGATCACGACTATGTCCTGGTGCGCGACGTCAACGCCTCCAACACCAGCCTCGGCGGCCTGATCACTTCGGGCACGCTGAAGGGCCAGACCTTCAATGCGGACGGCAGCTTGCGCGCCTTCCAGTATGGCAGCCAGATCAGCGGCACCACCATGGTCGGCGGCGAAGGCGTTGCCACCAATGACGAATACGCCCTCACCAATCCCTACCAGCGCGTGAATTCCTACGCCCGCGCCAGCTTCGAAGTGGGCGACGCGACGTTCTGGGCAGACGGCAGCTACAGCCGCATCTGGGCCAGCTATCCGTTCTACGCGGAAAGCGGCACTTACACGATCTCGGCCAGCAATCCCTACGTGTCGGACACGATCCGAAGCCAGCTTGCCGCCGCGGGCGAAACCAGCCTGAAGGTCGGCCGCGTGTTCGAGGACTACGGCTACCGCACCTTCGACTACTACCGCCAGAACGTGGAAGGCGCGATCGGCGTGGACGGCAGCTTTGCCGACGGCAAGTGGCGCTACAGCGCCTATTACAGCCACGGCGAAATGCGCAACATGCAGAGCTACCACAACCAGATCACCGGCGCGAACCTGACCAATGCGCTGGACGCGGTGACCGATTCCAGCGGCAACATCGTCTGCCGCGTGGCGCTGACCGATCCCACCACCGCCTGCGCCCCGCTCAATATCCTGGGCACCGGCACTGCCAGCCAGGCGGCGGTCGACTATGTGTTCGGCAACGATGCGCGCGCGGTCTACACCACCAAGCTGGACACGACCGGCGCCAGCCTGCGCGGCGATCCGTTCTCGACCTGGGCAGGCCCGGTCTCGATCGCGGTCGGCGCCGAGGCACGCTGGGAGGAACAGGTGACCAGCGGCCTTGACGCCGTCTCGGCCGCCAAGGGCTTCAGCCGCTTCAACTTCTCGCCGCTCAATGGCGGGTTCAATGTGCAGGAAGCCTTCGGCGAAGTGGCCGTGCCGCTGCTCGACAAGCCCTTCAGCAAGATCGACGTCAACGGCGCCGCCCGCTACAGCCACTACAGCACCAGCGGCGGCATCTGGTCGTGGAAGCTGGGCCTGACCGACCGCATCTTCGACAACCTGCTGCTGCGCGTCTCGCGTTCGCGCGACATCCGTTCGGGCAGCCTCAGCGAACTGTTCACCACCACCACGACCAGCTTCTCGACCGTGGCGGAGAACGGCAACACCTATTCGGTCACTCGCTTCGGCGGCGGCAATGCGAACCTGAAGCCCGAGATCGGCAGCACGCTGACCCTGGGCGCGGTGTTCACGCCCACCTTCCTGCGCGGCTTCAACCTCTCGGTCGATTACTACGACATCAAGCTGCGCGATGCGATCACCTCGCTGGGCGCGCAGGACATCGTCACGGGATGCAACAACGGCAACACCTCGCTCTGCAGCCAGATCGTGCGCGACAGCTCCGGTGCGCCGACCACGATCTACACGACCTACATCAACCTGGCGGAGTACAAGACCAAGGGCGTGGACATCGAGGCCACGTACCAGTTCCCGATGAGCACGATCGCGTCCAACCTGGGCGGCAACCTGCGCCTGCGCGGCCTGGCGACTTACGTGCCCAAGGTGCTCATCAACGATGGCACCACCACCGTGGACCGCGCGGGTGACGTGGGCGACAACGTCAGCTTCGGCACGCCGCACTGGCGCGCCAGCGGCATCGTCACGTACACGAGCGATACCTTCTCGCTCGACACCCGCGTGCGCTATGTCGGCGGCGGCAAGTTCAACCATGCGCTGGACATCGCCAACAACGACATCTCGGCCCGCGTCTACGTGGATCTTGGCGCGCAAGTGAACGTCGACAAGTTCACGATCTTCGCCAACGTCAACAACCTGTTCGACCGCGATCCGCCGCTGACCACGTACGGCGCGATCCACTACGACACCATCGGCCGCTACTTCACGATGGGCGCCAAGGTTCGCTTCTGAGCCAACCGGACGAAGCGCAAGGAATGGCGGTCCCTCGGGGCCGCCATTTCCGTATCCGCAAAGGCCGACAGCCGCCGCTGCGGGGAGAACGGCAGCGGTGGTTCAGAACTTGTCGGTCGTCGACGATTTGCCGGTCTGGAGCCGGTATTCCACCGGGGTGTCGCGCTCTATGGGGACGGTCCAGTCGGCGTTCGCGTAGAGGCGCATGGCAGGCAGCGATGCGCAGTTCCTGCCCGCCGCGTCGCATTGCCGGCCTTCGGACATCTCCACGCTGGCATTCGAGCCATTGTGGAACGTGATCGCCCTGGCCGTTCGCGTGGCCGTGACTTTGCCGGTGGCCACTGCCGGGCGGACGATAATCAGCACGTCGTAGCCGATGAAAACCTTCAGCGCGCTCTGTTCTGCCGATATCGATCCCGCCACCGGCTTGATCGCCAGGCGATAGACCCGCTCGTCCCTGCCGCGCGGCGCCACCAGCGCTACCCGCACCAGCTTGCGCTCGCCGGGTTCCAGCACCAGTTTCTGCGGCGTGACCAGCAGGCCCGTCACGGCAGGGTCGGCGGAATCCACGCGCTTTTCCTGGGGCGTGCCCGGAGCCTGGATCACGGCAGGCTCGGCCAGGACATATTGGCGCTCGTTGCTGTCGTTGCTCACTTCTATGTCGTCGCGCGGCGGGGTGTCGGCGGGCAGGTCCACGATCACCTTGCTCAAGGCGATGCCCGCCTCTGCGGGAACCGCGCCGGCCATGGCGGCAAGGGGCAGGGCGGCCCGGATCGCGATGCGGCGCAGCAACTGCGGTTGCGAAAGGCTGGGAGCAGGCATCATCATGGTTCGACCTTGGTTTGGCTGGGCGGAGAATCGGAATCGGCGGCCAGCCGCGCGACCGGCTGGCAGATGAGGTCGCCCACGGCGGCATAGCCGTCGACGGGATCGAGGGCGTCCAGGGCGACCTTGCAGACCGAGCCGTCGCGGCTGCGGACGATCAAGGTCGCGCCCCGGCTGGTCTGGATAAGGAAATGGCCCCGCTCGTCGCTTTGGGCCAGGTCGCCGCCGGCGGCGATCTCGGCCTGGACGATCGGCTGGCCGTCGGCGCGCACCAGTCGCCCGAACACTGCCGCGACCGGCCTTGCGCGCCAGACGAGTTGAACGACATTGCCGGGGTAGAGGCTCACTTGCCGCGCCTTCGCGTCGTAATCGCTGAGAACCTGGCCCTTGGCACGAACGCGCACGGCATAGGCGCGATAGGAGGGCAGCGTCACGGTGAGGTCCTTGCCGCCGCGCGCGGTTCCCATCACCCGGTTGTCCACCAGCACCTCGAAGAAGGCGTCGGCATCGCCGTCGTCGATGTGGACGACCACCATGGCATCGCCGTTCCTGCCTTCGTTGAAGCGGACGCCGCCCTGGCCCACGATCAGCGCCGTGTTCAGCGATGCGGCGTACTGGGTTGCGCCGCCGGAGAAGGGCTGGACCAGATTGACGTTACCCCCGCCCACATCGCTGCGCGCCTGGACTTGCGCCTGGGCGTAAGTAAGGCCGTTGGCGTGCTGCACGCCGCCGTCGGCCTGGACTTCCGCGCCCGCCACGTCGTCGAACCGGCGCGAGACGTTGATGCCGCCCTGTAGCTCGTCGCGCAGGCCCTCGTTGCCCGGACCGACCTGGCCGGCGCCGGTCACCGTGTAGCTGGTGCGGGGGCGGGTGACGATCAGGTTCAACCCGAAGTAGGCCTGCCGCCCCAGGCTCGTGAAGGTGTAGTTCCCGTTGAAATCGAGCGATGCCGAGCGCCAGCGCTTCAGCGGGAGATAGAGGGCCGGGCCAAGCGAATAGTCGCGGCTGGCTTCCTGCCGGCGGTAGGTGCCGACAAGGGACAGCCGCCCTTGCCCGATGCGATAGCCCACCGCGCCGCTGAACTGGGTGTAGGCGCCCGAATAAGGGGCATATTCAAGGCCGCCCGGTGCCGGCAGGACCAGGTCGGTGGTCGCCAGCAGCGGCCCTCCGCCCGGGTTCGCGATATGGCGGGCGTCGAGGTCGAGACTGAGCCGCCCCGCGCTTGTGCGCGAAATGTGGCCGTAGAGCCCCAGGCCGCCGCTGTTCGAGACATGGACCGAAGCGTCCAGTTGCCAGTCGCCCTGGAGCACCGTGGCGCCCGCCGCGCCCCATTGGCGCTTGTCAGTGCCGATCACGCCCAGGTTGACGGCCAGAGCGGGCGAGATGCGCCGCGCCCAGCCTCCTTGGAACAGCGGTGTATGGGTGATGTCTCCGATCAGGCCCCGGTTGTTGCGCACCAGCGCGCCCGCATAAAGGAAGAACGCGTCATGCCCCGTCATCGGCAAGGTGCTGCTGCGCGAGAAGAAGCGCTGCTCGTCGCGCGTCGCGCCCGAAGCCGAGGTAATCCGCAGGATCACCGTGTAAGAGCCTTCCGGCAGTGCGGACGTATCGAGGGCCTGGTTCCCCGCATCGTACATCTGCGATGCCATGATGCGCCCGTTCACCAGAATATCCACCCGCGCGCGCTGATCGAGGAACAGGATCAGCGGGCTGCCCATCAGCTGGTCGCGATCCAGCCTGGTGTTGAACTGCGTGGCGAGGCCGAGGCCGACCATCTTGACGCGGTCCAGCAGGGTGTCTCCCGGAATCCAGAAGGCGCCCGCGGTATAGCGTAGTCCGGGACGGTCGAGTTCGCCGGCCAGCGTGTCGGTCTGGAACCCGGAATAGCTCGCCTGCTGGAAACTGGCGCGGATGCGGCCCGTGCCGATCCCGATGACGGCGGTGTCCTGAAGGTAATACTCGGCCGCTTGCCCGCGCGCGCCGGTGATCGTTCCCGATATGAAGTTGACCAGCGCGGGCGTGTCGGCGGGGGGCGGCAGGTTCTGCATCCGCACCGCCGCCTGAACCGAGAGGAAGCGCGGGGCGACGATGATATCCACCCGGTAGCGCGCCGGATCGAAGACGATGGCAACGACGTCCGGCTTGGGCCGGGGGCAGGGGCTGGAACTCTCCACCGGGCAGATCGCCTCGGGATGGGGATCGAGGTCGGGCGCGCCAAGGGCGGCCGTCAGCCGGGGGCGGTCGCTGATGTCGGGCAGGCTCTCCACCAGCTTCTGCGCGTCCACGAAGCGGAAATGGCCGGGCTGCACCACCGCCACGGCCTCGCCTATCCGCACGCCGCCCATGTAGACATCGAGCACCACCTGCTGCGGACCGGTCAGGTCCTCGAAGCCGGGCGGCGCGTCCACCTTGAGGGCGGGGGCGGCCGCGGCCGGGCTTGCGATCGCTCCCGCGCCGGTGATGGCCATGCCGCCCAGAGCGACGAGAAAGCGTGCCCGCGCCATGCCCCGCCGGTCAGTTCGGCGACACCATGAGCGTCAGCGTTCCGGTATAGGTTCCGGCCTGGGCGGCACTCAGACTGGCGGCGGGCAGGGAGACGATGAGACTGGCACTGCTCGCCAGCAGGCCGCCCAGCGAACAGAGAATGTTGATCCCGTTGGGCGAGGTGAGGGGCTGGCCGGATGTCATGGCCATGCCGCTCGTCTGCCCTCCGGAAAAGGACCATTGCACGGTATAGGCCAGCAGGGCCGCGCCATTGGCGGTATTTGCCAGCGTGAAGGCATTGCTCGCGCCCGATCCGGTGGCCCTGATCGTATATCGCGAAAGGCTGGCATAGACGCACACCGTCTGCGATCTCGTCTGGCTGGCCGTCAGGGACGAAAGCGTGCCGAAGGAGACATCGCTCAGCGCATTGATCTGGAATTGCTGCGCCTGCACCTGGGAGACAGGCAGGAGCAGGCCGGTCAGCGCAAGAGCGCAGCCTGCCGCCCGCCCCATCGACGAAGCCATGAACGGTCCTTCCCTTGGAGAGGCCGCTGCCGCTTCCGCATCGGGCGGGACCCGATGTGCCGAAGCGGCAGGCCCTGGTGAGCGCGCCTTACTGCGGCGTCACCAGCAGGGTCAGTACCCCGGTGTAAGCCGCATTCGCGATCATGGAGTTCTGGTCGGTGGCAAGGATGGTCACGAAGAGCTTCGCGGTCGGGCTGGCGCCGGCGGCGCAGAGCGGGGTGACCGCCGTGCTGGTGAAGGCGGCGGAGGCGACATTGGTCGTCAGCCCGGTGCCCGAAGTTGCGCTAGCCGAATTGGCCCAGGCGACGGTGTAGGGCACGGGCGCGTTAGTGCCGCTGGCGAGTGTGAAGGCGCCAGTCGTGCCATTGCCGGTGGCCCTGATCGTATAGCTCTTGCTGGAGGTATTGCTCCACACGCAGACGTTTTCGGTCTGCTGCGCGTCGGCGGCACCCGTCAGCGCGCTGAATGTGATGTCGGTCAGGTTCGAGATCTGCACCAGCCCCGCGATGGTGGCGTTGATGGTGACGGTGCCGGTGGATGTCGTTCCCAGCGCGCCCTGTGTTGCCGCATGGGCAGAGGCGACAGGAAGAATAGAGCCCATCATGGCAAAGATCATTAAGGAACGGCGCAAGCGATTGTTGTTAATCACATTCATGGCCTTCAATCCTATCAGGACCACCGAAGATGGATATGATCCAATATGACTTCGATTGCGGTCGTTGAAGACCACCTATCTAACTCAATAAATTCGTTCAGTGCCATAGAGATCCCGAATATATTGGATGTCAGACCGGCTGTAATTTTGCACCGATCCAGTTCCATCATTAATAATGACGAAAATCTGTTCATTCGATGATCTGGCGGGGGTGCCGCGGGCGCTCGCGGGGCGGCTGCGACTGTGGCCCTTCAACCCTGCGTAAGGCGCGGATCGACGATGGTGCGGATCGGTGCCGATGGGCCGGACATGTCCGCCATGGCCTGCGCCACTCCGGCGATGCCGATCCGTTCTCCAAGCCAGGGACGCACATCGATGCGTCCATCGGCGATCGCGCGCAGGGCAAGCTGCATGTCCTGCGGCTCCTCACCCCCTGCGAACTGGATGTTGAGCCGCTTGTTCTGGGCCGCGAAGACCAGCAGCTGTTCCGGCTCCATGCAGTAGCCGCCCATGACGATGCGCGCATCGAACCCGACGGAAGAGATGATCTGCTGCAGCATGCCCGGCATGCCGACGTTCTCGTAGACCAGGTTCACGCGCCGGCCGCCAAGATCCGGCAGCGGCGCATAAGGAGAGATCTCGCGCGGATCGACGGCGATTTCCGCGCCCATGGCGATGGCAAGGTCGCGGCGATCCTGATGGAAGTCGGCGGCAACGACCGGCGCGATGCCCAGAAGCTCCAGCCCGGCGATGACGCCCAGGCCGATCGCCCCGCAGCCCAGCACCAGGACGACATCCTCCTTTGTCGGCCGCCCGCGCCGCGCATGCTCCAACCCCACGGCGAGCGGTTCGGTGAGGGCCGCAAGATCGTCGTCCAGATCGGACGGCACTTCCAGCATCATGTCCTCATCGAGGAGCATGTATTCTCCGAAACCGCCCGGGCAGTCGTGGCTGAAGCCGACGATGGCATGGGCGCCCGACTGCCGCATGATCGGGATGGAGGTGACCTTCCGCCCGGGCTTCACCTTGCATGCACTGCCGGGACCGTAATCGATGACTTCGCCGACATATTCGTGCCCGGGCACGAAGGGCCGCGCGAAATCGAGACCGGCGTAAGGCCCGCCGTGCGACCGGGACAGGGCGATGATCGTCTCGCCGGCGTGGAGGAAGTGTGCGTCGGACGCACACATTCCGCAGCTATGCGTTCGCACCAGGGCCTGGCCTTTGCCGGGGACGGGGTCGGGCATGTCGCCAAGGCGGACCAGGCCGTTCTGGATGTAAGCGGCTCGCATGGGACGGGGCCTTTCGGATCAGGGCTGCGCGCGGAGCACCGCGTAGGAAGGGTCCTTTGCATCGCGCCGGGACAGCGGGTCGGCGGAGAGGCCGCCTATGTCGCGCATCTCGTCGAAATCGCGAATGGCCATGCGGTGATCCAGCGCCCAGCGGCCATCGCGGCGCGACCAGCGATCGACGTAACGGGAGCAGGTCGTGATCTGGAACGGCGTCTCTCCGCGCAGGCCTTGAAGCGTGGCGGTGACGTAGGACTCGCTGCCGGCGGTGTCGCCGCGCAGTTCGATCAGGATGTTCGCGATCTGGTGCGAATGGCGTAGCAGTTTGCGGTGATCGGCGCAGATCCTGTCGATCACATCCCGCCCGCGCCCGCTGTAATAGCCGCCGCCGTATTCGGCCGTCGCATCCACGTGCCAGACCGAATGCCCGAGCGGAATGTCGAGCCGGTCGACGGCCCGGCAATAGCGATGGATCTGTTCGGTGATCGCCTGCTTGTCCAGAAGGGCCTGAATGTCGCGGGCCTGGATATCATTGCGCCCCGTCATGCCGAACACCTCAATTTCGTGTGCTCCCGGCCATGTCCGCCATGGCCTTCTCGACCATCAGGATGCGCTCGCGCCGCGCTGCCGCCGATTGGGGCGCGTAGCCCTGCTCGTCATCGGCCAGCCCCCAGTTATGGACTGGGCCATGGGGCAAGCGCTCAAGCCCCACCCGCGCGACGTCTTCGGGCGAGGCGAGGCCGCCGGGGACGGGCGCGCCGCGGCTCTCCAGCAGGCGCCGCAGCTCCGGCGTATCGGTGCGGCCGAGCAAGAGGTTCAGCACATCGACGCCGTGCCCGCGCAATTCGGCCCAGAGGCCCTCCCCGAAGCACAAGTCGAACGCTTTCGTGCCGGAGTAGACGCCAAGCCCCCGTGCGCCGCCGTAGCAAGCCCCGGAGCCGACCAGGATGATCCCTCCGCGCTTTCGGGTCTTCATCGCCCCCGCGAAATGATGGCAGGCCAGCATCGTCGTCACGACATTGCGCTTCACGAGATCGAGCCAGGCCTGCGGATCGTTCGAGAGAAAGCTGGAACTGTTGGGATCGGCACCGGCATTGCTGACGAACAGGCCGATTTCCCGCCCTGCGCTGACAGTCTTGAGCTGTTCGGCGGCACTGTCGGAGGCCAGATCGATCGTTTCGGCGGTGCATTCGATGCCGTGGGTCGCCGCCAATTCATGGGCAAGCGCCTCAAGCGGCGCGCGCCTTCGGGCGATCAGCACCAGGTTGAAACCGCGCGCCGCCAGTTCGCGAGCGAAAGCCGCTCCGGTTCCTTCGGATGCACCGGCGATCAGCGCCCAAGGGCCGTACTTCTCGGTAAATGCCATGGCAGGCCGCTCCCCCTCGTGTTGTTTCATGGGGACATAAAATGGCTGTACCCATGCATCCATTTCAATTTACGTGCTCCTGTCATCGCAGAATGAGATAGGTCGTCATATGGAAATGCGCCGCCTGAGCTACTTCGTGCGGGTCGCCGAAGATGCCTCGCTGACCCGCGCGGCAGGGGTTCTCAATATCGCGCAATCGGCCTTGAGCAGGCAGATGCGCTTGCTTGAGGAGGAACTGGGCGTCGCGCTGTTCGCCAGAACGCCGCGCGGCATGCGCCTGACGAGCGAGGGCGCGCAGCTGCGAACCGCCGTTGCCGGGCCGTTGCGCGAACTGGAGCTGGCTATCCAGAACATGCGCGCGCTCCCTTCGCAGATCGACGGCAACGTGGCGCTCGGCCTGACGCCGGGCATCGCCGATCTGATTGCGCGGCCGCTGGCCGAGGAACTTCACGCGACTTTCCCGAGAGTCCGTTTCCGGCTGAGCGAAGGGCCGACGGGCAGCCTGGAGGATTGGCTTCGGCGCGGGATGATCGACCTGGCGGTGCTGGAGCAGCCCTCCCAGAGCGAGCAGCTGGTGGTCGATCCGCTGGCCGATCTGCCGTTCTGCCTGTTCGGCGCAAGCGCGGCATCCGAACTCGGGTCGCAGGCGCCGGACACGCTTCTGAGCCCGGATGCGGCCTTCGCGTTCCCCCTGATCGTGCCTTCCCACCATATGGGCATGCGCCCGGCCATAGACGATGCCGCGATGCGAACGCGCGTGCAGCCCCGGATCGCGTTCGAGGCGGACTGCACCCGGCTTATCAAGGATCTGGCGCTTTCCGGAATGGGCCACGCCCTGCTGCCGCTGGCCTACATCGGCGCGCAGGACGGGAATATGCGCGTGCAACGGATCGACGATCCCCTGTTCACGCTGAGGATTTCGCTCTGCACGCGCAAGGACAGCCAGATCTTCGGCAGCAAGCGCGCGATGATCGATGCCGCCATTGCCCGGATCCTGCGCGAGAGGCTGGCGCTGGTTTAGGGCAGGGCCTACAGCTTTCCCCGTATGGATGCCCACCGAGACGAGGGGCGCGTGATTGTCGCCCCGTCACCGCGCGGTCCCGACGCTCACCAGCCACGCAGTAAATATGCTAATGAGAATCGGTTGCAATAGCTGACCTGTCTGGCTAGAGGCCGCCCCAACAAAACAACAGGGGTCGCCCAATGCATATTACACTCGCGCGAGCGTTGTTCGCGACGGCTATGGTCGTGCCTGCCATTCCGGTGCAGGCGCAGGACCAGTCCGCCTCCGGCACGGTCGAGCAGCAGTTGCCGGCAGTCGTCGCGGACGGAGAGCGGGCCGATGAAAGCTATGTCATGGGCACCGGCGCGGAGGCCGGGACGACGCGGATTACCGAGAAGGAAATTCGCGCCCGCGCGCCGGGCTCCGGCGATGCCAACCAGTTGCTGAAAGCGTTGCCCACCGTGCAGTTCCGGCGCGACGAGTACATGGCAACGCGCGAGGATATCCAGGATATCCGGCCGTCCGACATCTCGATCTCTGGCGGGCGCTACTACGAGAACCTCATTACGCTCGACGGCATCGATGCCAATGCGCGGGTGGATATCACGGAGAGCAAGGCCGCGAACTTTGCCGAACCCGTGGGCGCGTCCGCGCAGGCGCTCTGGGTCGACACCAATCTGATCGGCGAGATCACGCTTCGTGATTCCAACGTCTCGGCAGAGTACGGCCGTTTCACCGGCGGCGCGCTAGACATCAAGACCCGCGCACCGAAGCGCGAGTTCGGCTTTACCAGCACAGTGTCCTACAGTTCGGACGCGATGACCCATTTCAGGATCTCCGAGGGATCGCGCGAAAGCCTGGACGGAGAACTTCCCGCAAAGCCCTCGTTCGAGAAGTGGCGCTATGGTGCGACCGTCGACCTTCCCGTCAGCAGCGCCATCGGCCTGCTCCTGGGCTACAACCGATCGCAGTCGCGGGTCACGTATACCAAGGCGGAAGCCTACGGCAGCAAGCCTTACGGCCAGTCCAGCACCAGCGACAACTTTCTCGCCAAGGCGGATGCGGATCTTGCCGGCGACCTGAAGCTGACCGGGCAGTTCTCCTACACGCCTTACGAGAGCGAGGCCGAGGTGAACAACTCTATCGATTCGCAGATGGTGTCACACGGGGGCGGCGTGACCAGCCGGCTTGAACTGGCCAAATCGGGCGAGACCAACTGGTCGCTTTCCGCCAGCTTCTCGCACAGCGATACGAGCCGCGATGCGCCCGGCACGCTCTACAGCATTTCTTCGTGGACCGAAGTGGGCAGCGGATGTTCCACCTCCGCCAACTGCGCGATCGGCAGCTTCGGCGATATCCGGCAATGGCAGAACAATTATGCGTTGACCGGGCGCTGGTCGATGCCGCTGGGGCCGGGCCGTCTTGCCGCCGGCTTCGACTACCAGCGGATCGAGGCCATGCGCAGCCGCCTGGAGGACAATTATTCCTACCGGGGAACGACGGACCAATCGGACGCGGCGACCATCGCCTGCGCACAGCCGGACAGCCTGACTTGCACCACCGGTGAATATGCGCTGACGACCGCTTCGCTCTATCAGGCCTATCGCGCCCGCGTGAACCTGGACAGCGTGTCGGGATGGGCGGAATACACGGCCGAGATCGGCGATTTCACGCTGCGCGGCGGGCTGCGCTACGATTACGAGAGCTTCCTCGGCAATAGCAACTTTTCCCCGCGCCTTTCCGCGACGTATGCGCTGCCGTGGGACGGCTGGAGCGTGACGCTGGGCGCCAATCGCTATTACGGACGCTCCATGCTGGGTTATGCGCTGCGCGAGAAGTACCCGGACAACTACATCTATACGCGCACCGGCGTCACGAGCAGTGGGATCACCACCTATTCCGACGAGGACTGGTATCTGTCCAGCACCAGCCATACGGCCAGCTATTCGGACGGCAAGAAGAAGACGCCCTATTCGGATGAACTTTCGGCCGCACTGTCGGCACGCCTGCTGGGCGGCAGCCTGAGGATCAAGGGCATCTACCGCGAGGGGAATGACGAGTTCACCCGCTCGGCGGGTGAGAAGGTGAGCAAGACTCTCGATAACGGTAAAATCTCGACCTATACGCAGTACGTCCTCACTAACGACGGCTACAGCAAGTACCGGGGCGCCTCCTTCGAATGGACGCGCAGCTTCGGCAAGCACTCGGTCGCCTTCAATACCAACTTCTCGAAGACCACATCCACCAACGACGACTACATGGTGGAGGTGGACGACGACCTGGCGAACCTGATGGTGTCGTTCCAGGGACAGGTCCTGAGCTATTCCGAGGTCATTGCCCTCAACCAGCGGCCCGACATGGCGGTGCCGTTCATGGCCAACATGACCTGGACCGCGCTCTGGCTGGACGACCGGATCACCACCAACGTCAATCTGCGCTATACGGACAAGTTCAAGCGTATCGAGGATACCGGCAGGAACGAGACCATCGATGGCGCCAGTTACGATGTCTACGACTATGTGAAGTATCCGCGCTCGATCGACGTGAACCTCAATGCGCAGGCCGAACTCGTCCGCCCCAGCTATGGCGTGCTGACTGCGGACGTGCGCGTGGCGAACCTGTTCGACCGGATTCCCTCGCCGAACAGCACGGCGACCGCGCAGCCCTACCAATATGGACGCTCGTTCTGGGTCGGCCTCAACTATCGGTTCTGATCGTCTCGATGTCCGGTGTCCGCCTGCTGCCGCGTATCGTTCTGACACTCGCGATCCTCGCGGTCGGGGGGAGTGTCGTGGGCCGCGCGCAGCAGGCGGGCGGGGAGGGAGTTCCGGCAGTGGGGGCACTGCGGGCGCTCTATGCGGGCGGTCCGGCAACATGGCCGCGCCCGCGCCTGGGGGAGGGGGCTCGCTTCACCGAGTTCGGCCCGCTTCCCCGGCTCCCCGAAGCCTCTCCGCGCGAAAAGGCGCTGGCGGAGATCGGCAGGCGCATGTTCGACGATCCGGCGCTGTCGCGTTCCGGCCAGATCGCCTGCGCCTCGTGTCACAGCCCGGAACTGGGCCTGGCGGACGGGCTGCGCACCGCGTTCGGGCATGACCGGCAGCGGGGGCGGCGCAATGCCCAGTCGCTCTATGCCGCGGCCTGGATGACGCCCTTGTTCTGGGACGGCCGCGCGGCAACGCTGGAAGAGCAGGCGCTCCACCCTCTGCTCGACGGCAAGGAGATGGCGGGCAGCGCGCGCCTGATCGAACCGCGCATCAACCGCGACAAGGACTACCGCGCCGCGTTTCGTGAATTGAATGGCCATCGCCGCGTGACCTTGCAGGACGCCGCCGCCGCGATCGCGGCGTTCGAGCGGACCTTGCAGCCCCCGCGTTCGCGTTGGAGCCGGGTAATGGAGCGGGGCGTCTCGGTGCTGACCGATCAGGAACTCGCGGGCCTGCATCTGTTTCGAACGAGGGCGGGGTGTGCCGCCTGCCACAATGGGCCGCTGCTGAGTGACGGGCAGTTCCACAATCTCGGCATCAGTTTCCATGGGCGGTCTCGCGAGGATCTGGGGCGCTACGAGGTTACGCGCGATCCGGCGGATGTCGGTCGGTTCCGCACACCCTCCCTGCTGGGCGTAAGCCGCAGCGCGCCTTATATGCACAATGGTCTGTTCCCCACGCTCGAGAATGTCGTTGCGCTCTATGACGGCGGGGGCGGACGGGATCGGGCGAGGCGAATGGGCGAGGCACCGGCGCCGATACCCGACCCGCTGGTTTCGAAGCTCGGTCTGACGCGAGACGAGCAGGCCGCGCTCGCTGCCTTTCTCAGGACGCTTTAGCGTGAGCGCGTCTGGCTACGAGATAAGTGAGCGCGGGCGGCAGGATCGCCACCGGTGCGATCCAGGCGAATGGATCGGCAAAGCCGAACAGCAGGCCGAACAGGCCGAAAACCAGCGCGGCGCCGTTCACGAGGGTCTGAAACACGATGCGGCGGCGAAGCGGGCACAGGATGCGGGCGACATTGCCGAGCCAGAGCAGCGCCAGCAGCGCGAAACCCGCCACCAGAGCATGCTCGGGAGAATTGCCGAGCGCATGCAGCGACAGCAACTTGCCGACGAACCCGAGGCAAAGCAGCGCGTAAGCGCTATTCACGGAAAGGGCCAAGGTATCCAGCCAGCGCAATTTCATCGCAGTTTCCCGATATGCTATTGCGACACGATAGCAATAAAAACAGGCGACGCGCAATGAATTCGTTCCGAATCTCGTCGCTTGCTCTGACTTGCGCCGTCCATGTGACTGTTCTCGGACTGGCGTGGATGGCGTTTGGTCCCTCCAGACAAGTGGGCGAACCCGGGCACAGGGGCGTCGTGTCGTTCCGCTCCGTGGACCTGTCCCGGCCGGACGAGACGCCGCAGGCCGAGCCCGCGCCGGATCCGCCTCGCAAGTCCCTTGCCGTAGCGAATGCGACCGATGTGCCCGCGCCGACCGTCAGGCCTCTGGTACAGGTGGTCGCCCCGGTTTCCCCGCTGCGCCTGTCGGACGACATGGCTCAGGCACCTGCCGTTCCGCTTCTCGCGGCATCTCGGCCGCCGTCTTCGAACCCTGGGAGTGGATTGACGGCGGGGTCGTCATCCGGCGAGGGCAAGGCAGCCGCGCAGGACCGTGCCGCGCCGCCGTCTGCGGGTAGCCGGGGCGAGGATTCCTATGCGCGCCGGGTCTTTGCATGGATCGGCCGCCACAAGGGTTATCCGGGGCGTCTCGCCCGCAAGGGCTGGGAGGGCACGGCCTTGGTGCGCCTGCTGATCGACGAGAACGGCCGCCTCGAAACGGCCGAACTGGTTGGCTCCAGCGGCCATCCGCCCCTGGACGGCCTCGCGCTGAAACAAGTGCGCGACGCAGTGCCCTATCCGCGTCCCCCCAAAGGCCTCCCGCGTGCCGGACGGCAGTTCCTTGTGCCCATGACTTATCAGCTGGAAGGATGAGCGGCCGGTTGATTCCCGTGATTCAGCCGGACGAACTCAAACCGCGGGTTCCAGTTCGACATGGAGGTTCGCGAGGCCTCGCATGCTATAAGTGGGCTCGAAATCCAGGATGCGGTTCTCGGCGGTGCCGTGGCGATCTTCCGACAGCGATATCCAGCGCGTGTGTTCGAGGAACTTCTCGAAGATGATGCGGACCTCATAGCGCGCCAGCGGCGCCCCGGCGCAAGTATGGGCGCCGCGGCCGAAGGCGAGGTGCTGTTTGATGCCCGGCCGCCCGAGCCTGAATGCGTGAGGTTCCTCCCACCGGCGTGGATCTCGATTGGCGGCGGAAATGGCGATCACCACCTTGGTCCCCGGTTCGATCTCCATGTCGCCGACCCGCATGGCACGCCTGGCAAGGCGCTTGACCACTTTCGTCGAGCCTTCGAGCCTCAGCACCTCCTCGAGAAACGCCGGGATCAGGCTATGATCGTCGCGGAGTTGCTGCTGCAGGCCCGGCACGTCGACGAGATAGCGCATGGCATTGCCGATCAGCTTGGCGCTGGTGTCCTGCCCCGCTCCGAACAGGAAAGTGGCGAGACGGATCAGTTCCGGGATGTCGGGCTGGGTGCCGTCCGGATAGCGGGAGTGGGCGAACTCGGAAAGGACGTCGTCCCGGGGCGGCTGGGCCCGGCGCTCGGAAATGTAGCGGTAGAAATAGGCGGCCATATATTCGAGCGGATTGACTTCTTCGGTCTCGCGCGGCCTTGCAGCCCATTCCGCTTCCTTGCCCGGAGGCGGCGCGGCCTCCATGTTTCCGGGCGGCGGGGCAAGGTCGATGATGCGGCGAAAATCGTCCCGGTCGGCTTCCGGCACGCCGAGGATATCCGATACCACGAAAGTGACGAAGGGGCTGGCGATCTCGCCGATCAACTCGCATCCGCCCTGCGCGACGACGCCGCGAACCATGCGATCGGCGAGCGCGGTGACGTAGGCCTGGTTGGCCTTGAGGCGCGAGGGCGTGAAGAGGGCGGAGATCAAGGCCCGCGATTGGACATGCGGCGTGCCGTCCTTGGCCACGAGGAGATCGGCAAGCGGGATGTCGCCGCGGTGCTCCTCGATCTGCCCGGAGATGTCCTCGGCGTCGGGTTCGAACGGCAACGGCAGAAGCGGGCCGCTGACACTGATCGCGTTCGACCAGTCGGCCGCGTTGTTGAGCAGCTCGACCGCTTCCGCAAAGCCGGTGACGAGGACCAGGTCGCGGTTGGCCATGCGGCATACCGGCCCCTTGGCGCGCATTTCCTCGAACCAGTCGTAAGGATCCAGCAGGACCGTGCGGTCGGTGTAATAGTCGCGCTCCGTCGTGTTCATGATGCTCTCCCGTCAGATAGGGCCAGGGTCTCGGTCCGCACGGGGCAGGACCGCCGCCCATCGGCGCCGCTTCGAATGATTTTAGGCATATGAAGGCCGGCAAATGCCTTGACGCGGCGGGCCATTCGATGATGACGCCGATACCACCGCGTCGATGAATGAGCAGGCCGCCTTGCCGTTTCGGCACGCCGCGTATTACCGTCAGCGTGCAACAGAGGATTGTTCGAGTGTCGATTCCAGACCGCGCCCGCGAACGCATCAGCAGACCGCACGACGCCCGCGTGACGCGCTCTCGCGAAGCGCTGAAGACAGCGCTGCTCGAACTCATAGACACCAAGCCCCTCGATCTCATCACCATCAAGGAGATCACGGCGCAAGCGAAAGTCAGCTACCCGGTGTTCTTCCGGCAATTCGCCAGCAAGGAAGACCTGCTGGCCGATGTCGCGACCGAACAGGTGCGCCATCTGCTGCGCCATTCGCAGCCCGCGTTCGAGCGCAAGGCCACCAGCTCGCTCGATGACTTGTGCCGCTACGTGAACGGTCATCGCAAACTCTGGTCGACCCTGCTGACAGCCGGCGCGAACGAGAAGATGCGCGCGGAATTCTCGCGCATCGCCAACGAGATCGCGGAGAGCAGGCCTCGCGCCAACCCGGCTTTGCCGGCCGACCTCGTTACCGAACTCGTCACCAACGCCATATTCGACATATTGCGCTGGTGGCTGCGCCAGGACGAGGACTATCCCGTTGGCAACGTGGTCAAGTTGCTGGACACGCTGGTCGTGCGCGCGTTCACGCGGCCGATCGCGATCCATCTGGACTAGGCTGCCCGTCATCGGCCGGCTCAGGAGTACATGCCGCCGTTCACGTTGATCTCCTGCCCGGTCACGTATCCGGCATGGTCCGAACATAGCCAGTCGCAGGCAGAGGCAATGTCTTCGGGCATGCCGATCCGCTTCAGGGGGACGCCCTGCACCATCGCATCGATGCGCGGGTTGCTGCCGTCGACCTCGGTACGGCGGCTCAGCCCGGTATAGACGATCGCCGGCGGGATCGTGTTGGCCGTAATGCCCAGTTCCGCGAATTCGCGTGCCACCGCCTTGGTCAGCGACGTGACGCCGCCTTTCGATGCCGAGTAATGCGCCATGCTGGGCGCGCCGACTTGCGCGCTCATGGACGAGATCGTGACGATCCGCCCCCACTTGGCCGCGATCATGTCGGGGATGGCCAGCTGGATGCAGTGGAACATGCCGGAGAGGTTGACGTCCAGCATGCGCTGCCATTCTGCCACGGTCATTTCGACGAAGGGCTTGTATTCCGAGATGCCGGCATTGGCGATCAGCAGTTCGATCGGTCCAAACGCCTGGCGCGTTTCGGCGACAGCCGCTTCCACCTGATCGCGATCCGCCACATCGACGGTGAAGGGACGCGTGTCGAAGCCCCGCGCATTGAGCGTGTCCGAGGCTGCCCGCACCTCATCCCCATTGCGGTCCATCATCGCCACCCGGTGCCCCTTGGCGGCAAACCACTGCGAAACACCCAGGCCGATGCCGGAAGCAGCGCCCGTCACGATTGTCACTCGTCCCATATCGAGTCCTTTTACATTATTAGGAATAACGTAAAATCCGAAACCTCGCAGGTCAATCCACGCCGGAGCGCGCGATGGGACTTCGCCCCGGCGTTGTTTCACGGTCGGGCTGGCTCGCTGATCCCGATCAATCGCAAAGCGCCTGATCTCCCCGCAGCGGCAAGTTCATCAGACAGTGCGCAGCCTGTCACGGTTGGTGCGTCCGGCGACGGGACATTCCAGAGGGTGGCGGCATTCCGGTCATCAGTACCGGGCCGCTACCCTTCAAAGATTTAATCCAACAGCCGCCGAGCCGGAGCCGCCGCCTTTGTCGCCACTTCGATGGCCGGTCAGCGCACGGCTTTGCGACATTATCTGACGCAGGCGATATACTCAGACTAATTTTTGATTGTCGAATCGATTTGAGAAAGATAAATGAAACTCAAATATACAGATATTCCCGATCATACGGACCTTTAGTGGGTCGTTAGATCAGCGGAATTGGGGAAACGGGGGAGATGCCAGATGCTTAAAGTCGGACTGTATCTATCGTGCGCCTGTGCCGCGTTCGCGGCGCCTGCTTATGGTCAGGACATCGCACGCGATGAGGCCAATCAAACGGATCAGAAGTCTTCGCAGCAGGACAAGGCCGATACTGCGGCTTCGGATCCTGTCTCGGCTGAGGACATCATCGTCACGGGCTTCCGGGCCAGCCTGTACAATGCGGCGCAGATCAAGCGGGAATCCGATGCGATCGTCGATGCCATCGTTGCGGAAGACATCGGCAAGCTGCCGGATAACAACGCAGCGGAATCGCTTGCGCGGATATCGGGCGTCCAGGTCAGCCGGTCCGGCGATGAAGCCAACCAGGTTCTTGTCCGCGGCCTGCCCGATGTCGCCACGACTTTCAATGGACGCGACATATTCACGGCGGAATCTCGCGGGGTCGCGCTCTGGGACTTCCCTCCGGGCGCGTTGCGCGCGCTTGAAGTCTTCAAATCCGGCACGGCCGATCTGGTCGAGCCCGGGCTGGCCGGTCTCATCAACGTCCGCACCTGGCGCCCGTTCGACTTCAAGGGGTTCGAAATCGCAGGCGCCGTTCGCGGTACTTACAACGACCAGTCGAAGAAGTACGATCCGGCCAATGCCAATCTCCAGATCACCGACCGCTGGCAGACCGGTATCGGCGAGATCGGCGCGCTCATCAACTTCGCCTATACGCAGCAACAGTTCCGTAATGCTGCCCGGTGGAACAGTGCCGACGTATTGGCGCCAGATGTCGCCAATACGGTCGAACCGGAATCGGTCGGCCGCGACTTCGTGTTTCCCGAGGCCGTCGGCGTCTTCTACAACAGCGGCATCCGCAAGCGTCCGTCGATCAATGCCTCGCTTCAGTGGAAGCCGGCGCCCAATCTCGAAATCTACGTCGATGGCCTGTGGCAGGCCTATCGCGGCCGCGACGCCAACGACTTCTTCGCGACATCGCTTCGCTTTGCCGGCGCGCAGCTCAGCAATGTCGTGCTCGATCCCGACGAACCGAACAAGGTCGCAAGTCTGACCAAGACCGGAGGCTGGCGCCCGGACATCTATCGTTCGACCGTCAATGGCGACACCAACACCTACCAGGGCGCGATCGGCGCGATCTGGACGACCGGCAAGGCGACGATCTCAACCGACTTCGCTTATACCGACAGTACCTTCAAGCAGACCGAATGGAGCCTCGATTCCGCCCTGACATCGGCCCCGACGGTGGATGCTGCGTTCGACGTGAAGGGATCGGCTGCCTTCTCCCTGCCTGGCTTCGATGCAACCGACCCCAGCCATTACCAGTTCCGCGGGTTCTTCGACCGCACATATGTCGGCAAAGGAAACGGCATCCAGTGGCGGGGCGACATTTCGCTCGAAACCGACATCCCGTTTCTTCCGCAGTTGCAGGTCGGCAGCCGCGTGACCACGCGCAATTCTTCGGTCCGCTCAGGTTCGCGCTATGCCTACCTCATGGACCTTGGCATCGGCATGAACGAACTCGGCCTGGGCGCCATGTCGCTGGTGGACGACAGCTTCCGGGGCGGCGTGCAGGGCTTCACGCAATGGCTTGCCCCTGAACGGTCGGCCATCCGCAGCAACATCGATGGCCTGCGAGCGATCGCCCTTGCCGGTTTGCAGCAACTCTCGGCTCTCAATCCGAACGATGCCGGGCTTGCCGACAACGTCGCGCGTTGGTCCAGCACCGACGTGCCGATCGACCCATTGGCATCGTGGGAGGCCAGCGAAAAGACATATGCCGCCTATGCCCAGGGCAAATATGCTTTCGACATCGGCGGAGTGGATGTCGGCGGCCTTGTCGGCGTGCGCATCGTCAACACCGACGGCGTCTATTCGGGCACGTCACTGGTGGACGGAGTTCAGACCCCGGAACAGAACCGGCAGAACTACGTCGACGTCCTGCCCAACGTCAGCATGCGCATTCGTCCCACCGACAAGCTTCAGGTTCGACTGGCCTATACCGAAACGCGAACCCGGCCGACTTTCGGCCAGCTCAATCCGGCGGTGAACATCACGCGCGCGCAGAACACCGGGGGCACGCCGGGGCGCTATGACGCTTTCGGGCGCGCCGGCAACCGCGATCTCGCGCCGCTGACCTCGCGCAATTACGACGGTACGATCGAATACTACTTCTCACCCCGGGCGGCGGCAGGGATCTCGGTGTTCTATCGCGATCTCGACGGCTTCATCAGCGACTATACCCGCGATGTACAGGATCCGGTCTATGGCCTGATCCAGGTCGTGCGCCCTGAAAACGCGGGTTCCGGACGTATCAAGGGCATCGAGGCCGGGTTCCACAGCTTCTTCGACTTCCTGCCGGGCTGGCTTTCCGGGTTTGGCGTTCAAGCGAACGCAACTTATCTGGACGGCAAGAACCAGCTTCCCAACGCTCTAGGGCAAGACACCAAGATGGTGGCCATTCCCGGCGTGTCGAAGTGGAGCTACAACGCCGTATTGTTCTACGAGCGGGGTAAGCTCTCGACCCGCCTTTCTTACAACTATCGCTCGAAATTCACCAATTTCTATTCGCCGGATGCCAATGGAAATCTCTACGTAGGCGAAGGCACCAAGCCGATCGCACGGTTGGACTACTCCCTTTCCTACACCGTCATTCCGGCCATCACGATCACGGCGGACGTCAGCAACATCCTGGGCAAGCCGTTCAACAACTACCGGTACTTCAACCAGACCCAGACCTACCCGCGGGATATCCGATACGAAGGCCGCTATTTCGGATTGGGCACGCGCTTCCGCTTCTGAGGACTTGCAGGCGCCATTCAACCTTCCGCGCCTGCAGCCACTAACCCGTCCGGTTCAATGATCGGACGGGTTCCTTGTTTGCACAGATGATCTTGTGTCCTTCGCATTCTGCCTTGTTCGGCCGCGCTGCCCCTGAAACGCTCAAGCGTGGGAAGCCTTTGCCCGGGATTGCGGAGGGCGTGCCGGATCCGCAGGAACTTGTCCATGCCGATCGATTTTGGCACGCATCGCGGATCGCTGCATCATTCACGATGGACTTAAGCGCTGCCTCTTCGTAGCAATTCCTGACGAGGCGGAAGCGGTTGGTCTTTGGCCGGGAGAGAGCATCGTGAGCGAGAACCAGGGCAGCGCCAGATCCGCGATTACCGTGTTATCCCCGCAGCATTTGCCCTCTCCTTAGGTGTCGTGGATTTTTCCCGAGGTGGCTGATGGGCTGAAGCTGGGGCGTATTGGCGTGCGTTCGACTTTAGCGGGAAAATTCGGCTCCAAATCGTGAGTTTGGTTGGAAAGGACACATCCTGATGAATGCGACGCTTTTCCGGGGTGTGCTGGTCGGCGCATTGGCCGGGCTCTTGTTCGGGTTCGACACGGCGGTGATCGCCGGCACCACGGAAGGCATCCGGACCGCCTTCGGCCTCGACGCCACCGGCGTCGGGGTGACCGTCTCCAGCGCGCTCTGGGGCACGCTTGCGGGCGCGCTGCTCGCAGGCATTCCGGGGGACCGCTACGGTGCGCGCGCGTCGTTGTCGGTGATCGCGCTGCTTTACCTGGTGTCCGGGATCGGTTGCCTGCTGGCGGTGAACTGGCCGATGCTGCTCATCATGCGGGTGTTGGCGGGATTTGCGGTGGGCGCATCGTCGGTACTGGCGCCGGTCTACATCGCCGAGATCGCCCCGGCCGAGCGGCGCGGCATGATGGTGGGCGCCTTCCAGCTCAATGTCGTGCTGGGCATTCTGGTCGCCTATCTCAGCAACTATTTCGTATCGAGCCTTCATCTCGGCGCGCTCGACTGGCACGTCAAGTTCGGCGTCACCGCGCTTCCGGCCGTGCTGTTGCTGGTGATGATGCGAACCATCCCCGACAGCCCGCGCTGGCTCTTCGCCAAGGGCCGCGAGGCGGAGGCCGCCGCCGTGCTCGGCAAGCTGGGCAATGCCGATGTGGCGGGCGAGATGGCCGTCTGGCGCCGGGCGGAGGAGCAAAGCCACGCCCCGCGGCTCAGCTGGAAGCGACACCACCGGCCGATGCTGCTGGCGATCGCCATTGCCGCGTTCAACCAGCTCTCCGGCATCAACGCGATCCTCTATTACCTCAACGACATCTTCGCTGCTGCCGGTTTCACGGGTGTTTCGGCGGACCGGCAGGCCATCGTCATCGGCGCCTGCAACCTGCTCTTCACCGGGCTGGCGCTCACCGTGATCGACCGGATCGGCCGCAAGACCCTGCTGTTGATCGGTTCCGTGGGATTGACGGCCGCGCTGGCGGGGGTGGCGACGATTTTCGGCAGTGGCACTCATCAGGGCTGGCTGCTCTATTTGCTGATCGGCTTCATCGCCTTCTTCGCTTTCTCGCAAGGCGCGGTGATCTGGGTCTATATCAGCGAGATCTTCCCTACCGACGTGCGCGCACGCGGTCAGAGCCTCGGCTCCTCGGTCCACTGGTTCATGGATGCGGTGATCGCCTTCGGCTTCCCGCTCGCTGCCGCGCATGCCCGCGCGCTGCCGTTCTGGCTGTTCGGCGCGATGATGGCGCTGCAGTTCGTGATCGTGCTGGCCTTCTTCCCGGAGACCAAGCGCAGATCGCTGGAAGCTATCGGCGAGGCCATGTAAGGCAGGATCCGTCCGGGACTGGCTGTCCTCCCCGCGTATTCGCAGGGACCGCCGAGCAATCGGGATTGCCATCGTCACGGCCGAATTGACCCCGCCGCCCATCGCGGCGGGGTTTCGCATGTCGGGCCTCTCGTGCATCCTTTCGGGCGATCACGGGCCCCGGCGGATCGGGCAAGGCATGGAGAGCATCATTCACAAGCAGCCATCGGACGCGCCCACCGCTTCGGAACGGGCGGCGAAACAGGGCGAAGCTTCGGGCGGCCGTCGGCGGCTGTCGCAGGCGCGGGCCGAGGCCACGCGGTCGCGCATCCTGCATTGCGCGCGCCAGGTTTTCGCCGCGCACGGGTTTGCCGCGGCCAATGTGCGCGACATCGCGCGCGCCGCCGGCACGACCCATTCGATGATCACCTACCACTTCGGCAGCAAGGACGAACTCTGGCGTGAGGCCGTGCGCGACATGTTCGCCCTGCTCCAGCGTCAGGTCATCGACCCGGTGGAAGCCGAGGCGGAACTCGATTTCGAACAGCGGTTCCGCAAGCTGGTCCACCTCTACACCCGCTACAGTGCCGAGCATCCGGAGCATGCCCGCATCACCGTTTCCGAAACGATTGCGGGCGGCGAAAGGCTGGAGTGGATGGTGCGGGAGTTCGTCAGCGCCAACCAGGCCGCCACGACCGGAAATCTGACGCAACTGCTGGACCGCGGCCTGGTGCCGGACATGCCGCTGCCCTCGCTGCTCTACGCGATGGTCGGCATGATCCAGCTGCCTTTCATGCTGCAGAAGGAGGCGCAGCTCGCGATGGGTTACGACTTCATGACGGACGAGGCCGTGGAGGCCCATGCCGAGGCCGTGGTCAGGCTTCTGACGGGCTCGGTTCACGACCCCGCGACAAGGAAATCTCCGAGCTGATCCATTGACCCGCGGCGCGGCGCAACAAGCCGCTTGACGCGGCTGGCGTTCGCCCGCATTTCTTTTCGTCCAGATGGACGAAAACAGGGGAGGGGGTTTGTGATGTCGCGATCGGCTGGTCTTTCGGCGCGCTTCTCCGCCTTCACCGATGGTTTCGAGACACGCCATGGCGGCGTTCGTCCTGCCATCCGGGCCGACCACCGCCGCTTGAAATCAGGATCGCCGACATGACCCTTCGCCATTCGTTTCTTTTCGCCGGCGCGGTTGCCGCGTCCACGGCCATGCCGGCTGCCGCGCAGGATCGCGGCGCGGCGGCTTCCGCGCGCGCGGAACGGACGCTTGAGGCGATGACGCCGGAAGAGAAGACCGTGCTCACGGTGGGCATCATGCCCATCAAGCTGACGCCGACTTCGCCCGAGCCGCCGGCCGAAGCCGTTCCCGGCGCGGGCTATATCACCGGCATCCCCCGGCTCGGCATCCCGGCGCTTCTGGAAACCGACGCCAGCCTGGGTGTGTCCTATGTGTTCGGCCTTCGCAAGGACGGCGCCACGGCGCTGCCTTCGGGCCTGGCGCAGGCGGCCACCTGGAACCCCGAACTGACCGAGCAGGGCGGCCGGATGATCGGCGCGGAGGCCCGCGCCAAAGGCTTCAACGTGCTGCTGGCGGGCGGCGTGAACCTGATGCGCGATCCGCGCAACGGTCGCAATTTCGAATATTTCGGCGAGGATCCGCTCCTGGCCGGTACTCTGGCCGGCCATGCCATTCGCGGCGTGCAATCGAACCACATCATCGCGACCATCAAGCACTTCGCGCTCAACGGGCAGGAAACCGCGCGCAAGGAAGTCGACAGCGTCATCTCTCCGGCGAATGCCCACGAAAGCGACCTTCTGGCGTTCAAGATCGGCATCGAGATCGGCAATCCCGGCGCGGTGATGTGCGCTTACAACAAGGTCAACGGCCATTCGGCCTGCGACAACGACTGGCTGCTCAACAAGGTTCTCAAGCAGGCCTGGGGCTACAAGGGCTTCGTCATGTCGGACTGGGGCGCGGTGCCTTCGCTCGGCACGGCGCTGAACGGACTGGACCAGCAGTCCGGCTCGGAGCTGGACAAGGACGTGTTCTTCGCCGCGAAGCTGGGCGCTGCGGCGAAGGCGGACCCGGCCTATGCCCGGCGGCTGGATGATATGAACCGGCGAATCCTCTGGGCCGTCTACGACAACGGCCTGGTCGAAAATCCCGTGAAGCCGGGCGGTGCCATCGATTTCAAGGCGCACGGCGACGTTGCCGAGGCGGTGGCGCGGCAGGGTATCGTGCTGCTGCGCAACGCGCGCGGCGTGCTGCCGCTGGCGGCTTCGGCCAAGCGCATCGCCGTGATCGGCGGTTATGCGAACAGCGGCGTTCTGTCCGGCGCGGGCTCCAGCCAGGTGCAGGGCGAAGGCGGCGCCGCCGTGAACGTGCCGCAAGGAGGCGAGGACGATTTCTCGCCCTTCCTGTTCGAAGCCTATCATCGGTCGGTGCCGATCAAGGCCATCCGCGCCGCCGCGCCTCAGGCCCAGGTGAACTATCGCAGCGGCCGCTACATCTCCGAAGCCGTGACTCAGGCCAAGGCGGCGGACATCGCCATCGTGTTCGCCACGCAGTGGTCCAGCGAGGGCTTCGACCAGCCCGATCTGTCGCTGCCCAACGGCCAGGATGCCTTGATCGCCGCTGTCGCCGCAGCCAATCCCAATACCATCGTCGTGCTGGAAACCGGCGGGCCGGTGCTGATGCCCTGGCTGGACAAGACGGCCGCGGTGCTGGAAGCCTGGTACCCCGGGGCAAGGGGCGCGGAAGCGATTGCCGCGGTGCTGTTCGGCCAGGCCAATCCTTCGGGCAAGCTGCCGATCACGTTCCCCACCGGCATCGACCAGTTGCCGCGCGCCACGATCGAGGGCTTCGATACGGTCGAGCCGGACTTTGCCGGAGCGCCCGACGTGCACGGGCAGAGGCTGGTGGCGGACTACAATATCGAAGGCGCGAATCTCGGTTATCGCTGGAACGCGGGCAAGGGCCAGAAGGCGCTGTTCCCCTTCGGCTACGGTCTCAGCTACACCCGGTTCGCGGCTGACGCGCTGAAGACCGACGGCGCGAAGGCGACGGCCCGTGTCACGAACACCGGCAAGCGCGCCGGCGCCACGGTGGCGCAGCTCTACCTGGTATCCCGCGCGGGCAAGCCGGTGCAGCGTCTGGTCGGCTTCCAGCGCGTGGAACTGGCTGCGGGGCAGGGCAAGGCAGTGGCCATGACCATCGACCCGCGTCTGCTCGCCGACTGGCGCGAGGGCAGCTGGGTGCTCGCTCCCGGCGATTACGGCTTCGCGCTGGGTGAGGATGCCGAGCATCTCGGCCCGGTAACGACGGCGCGCCTCAAGGGCCGGACCTGGAAGGACTGATCCCGGCCAGCTTGCCCTGTCCATGAAAAAGCGGCCTGGATGTGCATCCAGGCCGCTTTTCCCCTTTGCTTACGGGCAGGCAGCGAAGGCAGCTTACGCTGCCCCTCTGGTCCCGGGGTTCAGCCGGCGGCCTTTTGCGCCGATACCCAGTTGTCGACCACGCGTTCCAGGACCGTCAGCGGCATGCCGCCGCCGGCCAGGGCGGTGTCGTGGAAGCCCCGAATGTCGAAGCGGCTGCCGAGCGCCGTGCGCGCCTTCTCGCGCAGGCGGACCCATTCGTTGTGCCCGACCTTGTAGGCACAGGCCTGTCCCGGCCACGAGCAATAGCGCTCCACTTCCGAGGTCGCCCCGCCTTCGGCGCGGCCGGTATTGTCGATGAAATAGCGGATGGCCTGTTCACGGCTCCAGCCCTTGGAATGGATGCCGGTATCGACCACCAGTCGCACCGCGCGGAACAGCAGGCTCTGGTAGAAGCCGACGCGGCCGAGGGCGTCGTTGTCGTAGGCGCCCAGTTCGTCCGCCAGTTGTTCGGCATAGAGGCCCCAGCCTTCGGCGTAGCTGGAGAAGAACATGAGGTTCATCAGCTTGGGCGCGGCGGGGCTTTCCTGCTGCAGGGCGATCTGCAGGTGATGGCCCGGAATGGCTTCGTGATAAGTGAGGGTGGGCAGGCCGAACTTGGGCCAGTTGGCCGTGTCGGTCAGGTTGATCCAGTAGATCCCCGGCCGCGTGCCGTCGAGGCTGGGCGAATTGTAATACCCCTGCGAGGCGCCTTCCTGGATCTCCGGCGGGACGCGCTTGATCTGCACGCCGGACTTGGGCAGGCGGCCGAAAGCCTTGGGCAGCAGGGCCTGCATCGCCGCCATCTGTTCGTTGAGATGGGCGACGAGTTCGACTTTGGCGGCGTCGGTGTTGGGATAGACATTGGCCGGGTTGGCGATCAGCGAGGCCATGCGTTCGCCCACCGTGCCTTGCGACATGCCCTGCTTCTTCAGCATCTCGTCCGAACGCGCGGTCAGGTCCGCCACCTGCTCCAGGCCGATGCGATGGATTTCGTCGGCAGTCATGCGGGTGGTGGTGATGTAGTTCAGGCTATTGGCGTAATACTGCGCGCCCTGGGGCAGGCGCGATACCGAAGCCTCGTGGCCGGCCTTGGGCAGAACGGCCTTCAGGGCGTCGTTCTGGCGCTGAAGGGCGGGATAGACCCGCTCGGCAACCAGCTTTTCCACCCGCGCGCCCCATTCGCCGGGGATCGACTGTTCGTGCGTGCGCCGCATGATCGACTGGACGAGCGTGGATTCTCCGGGCTTCGTGCCCAGCATGCCCGCCTGCAATCCGATGGTCTTCTTGAGGATGAAGTCGGGCGGGATCACGCCCCGGCCGAAGTCTTCGTTCATCCGGTCGGTTTCTGCGGCAAGGACATCCGCGAAGTCTCCGACGCGGGCCACATAGGCTTCGGCATCGGCCGCAGTCTTGATGGTGTGCTGGTTGTCGAGGAAGTCGCCGGTGTTGAGATAGGCGCCGCCGCCCTGGCTGACGCGGTAGACCTGCGGCCATCCGCCCTGCCCATAGGGGATGGCGTAAGTCTTGATGATGGCATCGAGGTTCGCCGCGACGGTGTCGTAATAGATGGCGTCCTGCGCCGTCATCGAGGCGCGGTTCAGAGTGCCCAGTTCGGCGCGTGCCGCGCGGACGCGGGCGCGGTCCTTCTCTTCCTGCTCCAGCGTAGGCACGGTGAGGCGGGATTTCAGCGCGGCGCGGGCCCCGGTATCCAGCCCCAGCTGCGTCGCGGTTTCCGGCGAGGCATCGACCTGGGCTTCGAAATACTTGTCCATGAAGGCGGCCAGGGCGGGATCGGCCGAACCGGCAGCGGCGCCCTTGGGCGCGGATATGCGGGCAAATGCCGGACCGGCGGCGGCGAGTGCGGCCCCCGCGGACGCGGTGGCAAGGAAATGGCGACGGTCGATCATGGCGGCTCCCGCTTTGTTGCGGCGGAAGCCTACGCCACTTGCCCGCACGAATGCAATTGAAGCCATGCCGAAGATTTCCATTGTCCCATCGGTTCGGGCCGGTGCGCCCTATCCTGCCGGGCGGACACTTTTCGAGGAGCGCATGGGGCGGCGATGCGTTGGGAAGGTTTGGTCATTCGAGGAGCCATCATGTCGAAAACCGTTGCCGAACTTCTGGTCGATACGCTTGCACAGCTTGGCGTGGAACATGTGTTCGGGGTGGTCGGCGATGCCCTCAATCCGTTCACTCACGCGCTCGATGCCGATGACCGGGTGGAATGGATCGGCGTGCGGCATGAGGAAGGCGGCGCGCTTTCGGCAGCCGGGCAGGCCAAGCTGACCGGGCGGCTCGGCGTGTGCTGCGGCACCACCGGTCCCGGCGGCAATCACCTCGTCGCCGGACTGTACGAGGCGCGCAAGGACCATGCGCCGGTGCTGGCGATCACCGGCGGCGTGCCGGCCGAGAAGCGCGGCACGGACTATCTGCAGGAAGACGATCCGGCGCTGCTGTTCCGGGACGTGTCGGTCTACAGCCAGGTCATATCCGCCGCGGAACAGGCCCCGGCGGTGATCCGCGAGGCGATCGCGGCGGCTTATGCCGAGCGCGGCGTGGCGCATATCAACGTGCCGCCGGATGTCTTCTCCGCGGCCGTGCCGGGACCGGTACAGAGCCTGGCCACCCTGCGCCCCCGCCCCCAGATCGCGCCGGCGCCTGCCGACATTGCCGAAGCCGCGCGCCTGATCGGCGAGGCGAAGACCGTCGCGGTGTTCTGCGGCAACGGCTGTCACGGCGCTGCGGGCGAGCTGGAGCAGCTCTCGGAACGGCTGAAGGCGCCGCTCATGCACACCTTCCGCGGCAAGGACATCCTGTCGTTCGATCACCCGCACTGGATCGGCGGCGTGGGGCTGATCGGCTCCCGCGCCGGTGTGGATGCCATCAACGCGGCCGACCTGCTGATCATGCTGGGCACGGACTATCCTTATTCCGAGTTCCTGCCCGGCCACGGCCATGTGATCCAGATCGACGAACGCGCGCTTGCGCTGGGGCGCCGGGCTCCGGTGGCGCTCGGCATCGTCGGATCGGTTCGCCCCGCGCTGACGATGCTGCTGGAACAGCTTCCCGCGCGGACGGACACGGCGTTCCTGGCCAAGGCGCAGGCCGCGCGGGCGGACTGGAACGCCATGCTCGACAAGCGTGCGGACACGGCGCGGACGCCGGGCAAGTTGCATCCCCCGGCGGTGGCACGCGCCGTGAGCGACCACGCCGCGGATGATGCGATCATCGTCACCGATACCGGGGAGGTTACGCTATGGGCCGCGAACTGGTGGCGCCAGAGCGGGCGGCAGCGGGGCACCGGCTCGTTCAACAATGCAGCGGTCGGCACCGGGCTGGGCCTCGCCAACGGGGCGCAGTTGCTCGATCGCGGGCGGCAGGTGATCGCCCATGTCGGCGACGGCGGCATGACCATGCTGCTCGGGGAGTTCATGACCAGCGTAGAGCACGACTTGCCGGTGAAGATCGTGGTCTACGACAATGCCCAGTGGGGTCTCGTCCATCTCGAAATGGAGGCGGCCGCGCTTCCGGCCGCGAAAGGAACCACTTTCCCCAATGTCGATTTCGCCCTGTTCGCGCGGGCCTGCGGCGCGCAGGGCTTCACCGTCAGCGACCCGGCGCGGCTCGACGCCACGATGGCGCAGTTCCTGGTGGCGCCGGGGCCGGCCATCCTCCACGCCATCGTCGATCCCGACGAGTTGCCGACGATGCCGCACATAGAACCCGCCCAGGTCGTACGCTTCGGCATCGCAAAAGTGCGGGAGGCCTGGCGGGGGCTGCGCAAGACCGGCAGCTGATCCGGGTTCAGGGCGTCACTCGAACTCGCTGCCGACCGGCTGGCCATCCACGAAGACCTGGCGGCGCGTGACCTTGCGGATCTCGACGCGTCCGGCCTTGAGCGCGGTTTCGAGGCGCTCGACGGCCTCCTGGCCGGTCACGTTGGGCCGCCCCGGTGCGGGGTTCCAAGTGCCGTTCTCGCCCTTCCAGAGGAAGCTCCGGTCGTTGGTGACGATCACGGCCTCGTCGCTGTTCTTCTCGAAGAGAACGGTACAGGCGCCGGAGTATCCGCAGGCATTGTAGTCCTGGAGCTGGTCGTGGAGCGCCTTGGGCAGCACCGTGCCGCGTGGCAGCACCAGCAGGCGCGCGGGGTCGATGGGCGTCTGCCGAGGTTCGATCGAGACCGGGTCGAGCGACCAGCGGTTCTTGGCATCCCGCGCCTTCTTCGCGGCGGCGCGGATTTCCGGCGTGCGGCCGGTTTCGGCGAGGCGGCGGGTGGCAGCTTCACCGGCGCGGCCGAAGTCGAAGCGCATGGCGCGCCAGTCGAACCTGGCCAGCGGTGTCCGTCCGCTCTGCAGCCGGGCGAGTTGGTCGCGCGTGGACAGGGCGCCGAAATTGATCAGCGGCGTGGAGAGTACCAGCGCCACGAGGCAGAGCCCGGCCGCCAGGCGCAAGTTGGCCGTGCGCAAGTGCGGTGCCGCGCGGATGCGCCAGCGCACGAGGACGACGAGATAGGCCAGGCCATAAGCGCAGGCGATGGCCGTGAAGACCACGGCCCAGAGCCGGTCCGGCGTCAGGCCATATTGCTGGATGCGTAGGCCGGTGGAGATCGCGGCAATCGCGCCGAGCGGCAGCATGGCGATGCCGAGCGCGGCCACGCTGCCGCGCAGCAGGGGACTGCGCGCCTCGTGCGGTGCCTCGTCCCCGATCACGGCATTGGCCAGGGATAGTGCGCCGATCACGCAGCCGAGCAGGATCGGGCTGGTCGAACGGGTCGCGTCCCACAGCGGCGCGAGGCCGGTGAAGGGGATCGCCGCCAGGAAAACGACCAGGCCAAGCGCGAGCACCGGCGCCAGTACGGACAGGATCGTCGTCACCACGCGCTGCAGCAGGCGCAGGATGCCGTCACGCTCGCGCAGGAGGCCGATCCCGGCGCCGAGCGCGGCGCCCGTGAGCAGGAGCGCTGCCCAATCCTTTGCCAGCAGGTCCTTGAGCAGGCTGATGCCGATCAGGCGGAACAGTTCGGACAGCAGCAGCACCATCGCCCAGACCACGCCGACGAAGACCCATGCCGCGCACCACAGCACCACATTGGTCCAGGCGTGGCCATGCGCTTCCGGATAGGGAATGGTGAATGACCGGGGGCGTCCCCGCTGCCCATCGGCAGACGAGCCCGGCATCAGGCGGGCGTCCCGCCAGGCCTGGAAGAGGGGCGCCGCGATCACCACGGCCAGCACGGCGCAGACGATCCGCCAGGGCTCTTCGCCATGTTGACTGCCGAAAGGGCCGTTCCAATAGATCGTCAGCGCGACCACCGCTCCGCCGATCGCGGCACAGGCGGCGCTCCAATGGATACGCGTGCGCTCCACGAGGAAACCGAAGATCAGCGACCCGATGCCCAGGAACGTGGCCAAGGCCATGCGGGTCTGCATCAGGTCGTAATCGCCGTGATGCTTGTCCGGGCGGACGATCCAGTAGATCGCCAGGCCCACCACTGCCCCCAGCAGGGCAAGGCCCCAGGATCGCAGCGGCCATTCGCCCGCCTCGGCTTCGGGAGAGGCGGCCCCATGTTGCGGGATCGCGGAATCTTGGGGGCTGTTCATCGCTGTCCTCTCGCGTCTGCTGCTTGTCCCGACAGCTATCGCAAAATTAAGCGGCGTTCAATATCTTATTATACGCTGTGTATTTCGGAGCACGAGGGTGCATTCGCTATAGGGGAATGCTCGAAACCTATCGGCGCGAACTTGCCGCGCTTTCGGCTGACGATGCTCCCGCGCGGTAGTGGCTGCGTTTGCCCGGTGACGGCGAAATGGGCCTGACGCGACAATCGCGAAAGCGCCGGCGGGCGCTCTCGCGATCTTCTGTCGGTCATGCCGGGCGCGAAGCCGGTGCTTAGACGTTCGCCACTACGACGGCGCGCGTGTTGAGATAGTTGTCCAGTGCTTCGGGGCCGCCTTCGGTGCCGTAGCCTGAATCCTTGATGCCGCCGAAGGGCAGTTCCGCCGAGGAAGCCGCGGGCGTGTTCACCCAGAGCATCCCGACTTCGACCCGCCGCGTCAGCAGGTCGGCATTGGCGAGCGACCGCGTGAAGGCATAGCCGGCCAGCCCGAAGGAGAGGCGGTTGGCTTCGGCGATCGCTTCTTCCAGCTTGTCGAAGCCGCGAATTCCGGCGACCGGACCGAAGGGCTCGTCGTTGAACAGACGGGCATCGAGCGGGACATCGGCCAGCACGGTGGGCTGCCAGAAGTTGCCGACTTCGCCGATCCGCTCGCCGCCCGCAAGCAGGCGCGCGCCGCGTGCCACGGCGTCCTGCTGGAACTCGGCCATGGCCGTCAGGCGGCGGTCGTTGGCGAGCGGGCCCATCTGGGTTTCCGCGTCCAGACCGTCACCTACGGAGATGCCCTTGGCCAGCTCGGCCATGGCCTGCGCGAACTGCTCCTTCACGCTGTTGTGGACCAGGAAGCGTGTCGGCGAGATGCAGACCTGCCCGGCATTGCGGAACTTGGCGCGCCCGGCGCTGCGCACGGCGAGGTCGACGTCCGCATCCTCGCAGACGATCACGGGCGCATGCCCGCCGAGTTCCATCGACACCCGCTTCATGTGCTTGCCGGCGAGGCTGGCGAGCAGCTTGCCGACGGGCGTGGATCCGGTGAAAGTGATCTTGCGGATCACCGGGCTGGCGATCAGGTATTCCGAGATCTCGGCAGGGTCGCCATAGACCAGGTTGAGCACGCCGTCGGGAAGACCGGCATCCTGGAACGCGCGAATGAGCGCGGCCGGGCTTGCGGGGGTTTCCTCCGGCGCCTTGACGATCATCGAGCATCCGGCGGCCAGGCCCGCGCCGATTTTCCTGACGACCTGGTTGATCGGGAAATTCCAGGGCGTGAACGCGGCGACCGGGCCGACCGGGTCCTTGATCACCATCTGGCGGACCGACAGGTCGCTGCGGTGCGGCACGAGACGGCCGTAGACGCGGAAGCCTTCTTCGGCGAACCATTCGATGATGTCGGCCGCTGCCATGGTCTCGCCCTTGGCTTCCGCCAGCGGCTTGCCCTGCTCCAGCGTCATCACCCCGGCAATGTCGGAGGCACGCTCGCGCAGGAGCGCGGCGGCCTTGCGCATGATCGTGCTGCGCCTGGCGGGCGTGAAATCGCGCCAGACTTCGAACCCGCGCTCAGCCGAGGCGAGCGCGAGGTCCAGATCCGCGCGGTCGGCATGGGCAACGCGGCCGATTTCCTGCCCGGTTGCGGGGTTCTGCACCGCCAGCGTCCGGCCACCGGCGGCATCGCGCCACGCCCCATCGATGAAAAGCTGGGTATCGGGATAGGCCATTGCTGCACTCCTTTAGGCGGGGCCGGCGCCGGAAGAAACCGCGCTCGGCCGGACCGACCATATCGGAAGCCGAGGCCATGGCCGCAACCGGCGCAAGGCCGGATGGGCCGTGCAATGGGAGTTTCGGGACTTGCCCTTTTCTCATCGTTCGGCGCGCTGGGACTGCCGGCGCGCCGCCGATGAAAACGCGGGCGCGAGGATATCAGGGCAGATTGCTGTCCCGCCGCTTTTCGCTGAGTTTCCGGGCCGCATAGGCGCCCACGGCCGCGGCGGCGATCCCGGCGAGGCCGAAGCGGCGCAGCACGGTTGCAGCCACGACCCCGGCAATCGCGCCGCCGGTTTCATCGACACCCGCCACATTGCGGGCGATCCGTTTGCCCGCGATTCCTCCGATGATCTTGCCTAGCATTCAACAGTCTCCTTCTGAGAAAATAGCGAGCGGGGCCGCCGATGGTTCCGTGCCCGACCGGCTGCGATCCCGTCAGGACCGACCTTGGGTTCTGTCCTTTCGCCCCGAACCTGGCTAGGGCGGCGGGAATTGGAGATAGAGATGAGCGATCCGTCGAAGGCATGGGATGGGGAACAGGTCCGCAAATGGCTGGAGCGCCGGTTCGAGGCTTCCCGGCTGGATCAGGCCGCGGCGGATCGGCGCGGGTATGAAGCGCAGGACGATTACGACAAGGCGGCGGCCGAGGAATGGGTCTGCCGCACGTTGAAGTCTGCCGACTGCACGAACGAGCAGGCCGCCTTCGCCCAGCGTATCAAGGAACTGATCGCTCAGGACGAGTACAAGGTGACGGGCATCTACGATGACACGCGGTTCGAACGGAACGTGCGCGGTCATCTGAGGAAACTGGCGAAGATGACCAAGGCCAATGAAGGCTTCGAGAAAACCCTGCGCTATCAGTGAGCAGGGCCGAAGGGCCGGGCGCGTCCGCGCTCCAAACCCGTCGGCCCCGGCGCTGCATCAGGTCTCCCGGCGGATCGGATAGACCCCGGTTTCCCGGTTGGGCGCGGGCGTGCGCTCCATCAGCCATTCCAGCCGCGCTTCGGGGTCCTGCGCGAAGTGAGCATCGCTTGCCACCCGCGCTTCGAAAGCGGTGCGGATTTGCGCATCGCGGGCCAGCAGCGCATCGGCGATCGGCGCCAGCACGAAGTCCTCGCTTCCCGCTGGCGGGAAAAGCACTTCGGGGAAGAAGCCCCAGGCCAGGAACGAGTCCTGGCTCTCCGGCTCCAGCAGGGCCGCGGCCAGAAGCCCGAGCGGCTGGTCGGACGGTACGCGGATGGTGCCGGCGGGCACTGTCTCTCTTGCCCGGGCATGCTCGAACCTTGCCTGCAGCGGCACCCGGCCGTCGTGCGGGGCCTGGAGGGCGGGATCTTTCAGGCGCACCCGGTCCAGTTCCAGCGCGCGGGCCTGTTCGAGAATTTCCATGCGGATCCCGTGAAGGCGCAGGCGGTCGATCACTTCGGCTTGCGCGGCCGGCACCAGCCAGGCCTTGGGCAGGGTTACGGTTTCCACCGGCTCCTGGCCGACGATCGGCATGCGCAGGGTCTGCGGCCGGGCGGTCCAGCGCTGCTCCATCCGTCCCGAAGCGGGCGAGGCATAGCTTTCGAAGGCGACGCCCTTGAACCCTTCGACCCAGCCCACCGGCTCCTTCGCCGGTTGCCAGCGGGTCAGCAGGGTTTCCGGGCGGGCGGCACGGTCCGCCGCTTTTGCCGCGGCGATGGCGGGGGCATCCTGCGCCGCCAGCGTCATCGCCCTTTCCAGCAGGACGTAAGTGCCGAGCACCCGCTGGCGATAGGGCTTGAGCATGTGGTTCTCGACCAGCACCGTGGGCACGCCGATGAAGTCTCCATAGCCCGTCGAGTAGCGCGGCCCTTCCGGGCTCTGGCGGATGCCGCTCTCCGGGCGGCGCGTGTCGATCGGGCTGGGGTAGATCGTGGGGGTGTGGCCCGCCTTGGCAAGCGCTGCGGTGACGCCGGGGCCGAAGCGCTGCTCCAGCCAGTTCGCCGTCGCGCGGTGGCGCGCATAGCGGCCCCACCCGGCATAAGTGAACGTGATGTCGTACTGCATGTCGAAGCCGCCGCTGACGTGGCAGTCGATGTAAAGAATCGGATCGAGCCGCCGCAGCAGGGCGATCATGGCACGGGTTTCAGGCGCATCGGCCTTGGCATAGTCGCGGTTGAGATTGATGCCGCGCGCATTGCCCTCGGTGCCCTTTTCGTCCGGCCCGCGCACATGGAGGAAGTTCCAGACGCTCATGCGCTCGTGGCCGTCGATGTTGAGGATCGGAACGAAGACCAGGTCCACCTTGTCCAGCAGGCGGTCCTTGCCGCGCACGGCGATATCGCGCAGCAGCATCAGGCCGGCGTCCTTGCCGTCGATCTCGCCCGCGTGGATCCCGGCCTGGACCAGGACCACGGGCTTGGACTTGCCATCGGCGGCAGGGCCCTTGCTCGCGCGGACCAGCAGCATGTCGCGACCTTCGCCGGTCTTGCCGAATGTCTCCAGTGCGATGAGCGGCGACGCCTGGGCAAGGCGTTCGAGCCAGGCGCGCACTTCCGCGTAGCGCGGCGTGGCTGCGAAGTCGGACACTTCGGCCGGGGTGATCCAGGGGTCGTCTTCGCGCGCGACCAGTTTCTCGCTGGCGCCCGACCAGGCGAGTGCCGGGGGCAGGACATGGGGCGGCGCGTGGCTCGCCTGCGCGGAAGGCTGCGCGAGTGCGGGCGAGGCAAGCATGGAGAGCGCCGCGAGGGCGAGGGAAGTCTTCAGCATGAGGAGGGTCTCTCGGAAGATATCAGAAGCGGGCGCGCAGGCCGACGGTGGCGGTGCGAGGGGCGCCCGGCTGCACCCACAGCGGGGTATAGCTGTTGGCGTACCAGTCCGCGTCGAAGAGATTGGTCACGCTGCCGAACAGCGCGACTGTTTCCGTCAGTTCCAGTTCGCCGAACACGCGGGCCAGCGTATGCGCGGGCAGCGTGAAATCGGTGCCGGTTTCGCCGCGCCGCCGGCTGACATGCTGCACGCCGCCCCCCAGTGTCGCTTCGCGCGAACCGATGGCGAATGTGCGGGCGATCTGCATGTTGACGTTGTGGTCCGGGATGTTCGCCAGCGGATCGCCGGGATTGACCTGGAAGGAATAGGCGGGGTCGAGAACGCTCGAACGGGCCTCCGCATCGATATAGGCATAGCTCAGCAGAAGGTCGAAACCGCCGGGGAGCCGCCCGGCAAGGTCCAGTTCCACGCCGCGGCTGCGGGCCTTGCCGATCGCGACCGAGAAGCCGGGGTTGTTGGCGTCGCTGGCGAGCACGTTGGACTTTTCGAGTTGAAACATGGCCAGGGTTCCATTCAGCTTGCCGCCCAGCAGCGAGAGCTTCACGCCCGCTTCCAGGGACTCGCTGGTCTCGGGATCGAAGATCAGCCCGGCCGCGTCGGTCCCGACATTGGCGTGGAAACCCTGGCCGTAAGCGGCATAGAACGTGACCGGCGCGCTCAGCTTGTAGACAAGCCCGGCCTGGGGGCTGAATCGACCCTTGGTCCGTTTGCTCCGGGTGGCGGTCAGGCGGTTGTCGGTTTCCAGCGTCACGCTGTCGTAGCGCCCGCCCAGACGAACCTGCAGGCGATCGGTCAGTTCGATCTGGTCCTGGACATAAGCGCCACCAGCG
The DNA here is from genome assembly GCF_004368805.1 of Novosphingobium sp. PhB55. NCBI lineage: Bacteria > Pseudomonadati > Pseudomonadota > Alphaproteobacteria > Sphingomonadales > Sphingomonadaceae > Novosphingobium > Novosphingobium sp. PhB55. Next base: position 266,212 of record NZ_SODQ01000004.1, read on the forward strand.
CGTTGCCGGTCGACCCTGTCAGTGATGACGGCGGTGGCGGGCAGGGGATACTGTCCGTAGACGGGATCCAGAATGTCGATCACGTAGCCTGCCGCAGCGCCGGGGTTCGATGCCAGGAGCGGCGGCCGAAAGCGGCGGAACACCTGGTCGTACGTGAAGGAGTCGTAGTCGGCCCCGATGAGGACGCGGTGGCGCAGGCTGCCCGTATCGAACAGGCCGGCGAGTTCGGCGCGGACGACGGAATGGTCCGCATCGTAGTAACGCGAGCGTCGTTGGCGCGACAGCGAGCGACCATCGCTATAGACCGCCTGGCGCGAAGCCACCGTTTCCGCATCGGAGGAAAAGCCGGTCAGCAGGGTCTTGCGGATGCTGCCGCCGACAAGCAGGCTCCAGCCGCCGCCAAGCTCGTGCTGAAGGCGCAGTTGGTGGCCGGTGGCGCGTGCGATCGTGTCTCCGTCTCCCGGCTCGCCCAGAAAACGGGAGCGTGGAACGGTGTGGAAGTTGCCGTCCAGAACCACGATACCGCGATCGAACGGCACTTCCACCCGGCTCTTCTCGAAATCATAGGTCAGGCGGGTGCGCTCGCCCAGCGAGAGGCCGATGGACGGCAGGAAGCCCCAGCGTTTCTGGTGGACATGGTCGCGGAAGGTGTCGCCGTCCTCGGCATAGCCGATCAGCCGCGCGGTGAGGCCGCCGGTCAGCGCCAGATTGACGTCCGCCTCGCCGCGCAGCCGGTCGAAGCTGCCGTATTGCACCGAGGCAGTGCCGTAAGAGCGGCCCAGTTCGGCCTGCTTGGTCACCAGGTTGATGGTGCCGCCCGGCTCTCCGCGCCCGATGAGGGCAGCCGCCGGGCCCTTGAGCACTTCCACGCGTTCGATCCCGGCCACGTCGCGCGGGCCGCCGAAGCCGCGTCCGCCGTTGAAGCCGTTGACGAGATAACCGCTCGGCATGTTCTCATCGCCGGTGAAGCCGCGAATGGCGAAAGCGTCCCACAGCCCGCCGAGCGTGTTCTGGCGGGCGACCGATGCGTTGAGGTCCAGCGCGTCGCTGAGCCGCTGGATGGTGTTGCGTTGCAGGGTCTCGGCATCGATTTCGGCAATCGACTGCGGGATTTCGGACAAGGCGAAATCGCCGCGATAGGCCTGGCGCACGCCGGTGACGGTAATGGCGCCGCTGCGCTCTTCGCCCGAAACCTCTTCTTCCCGGCGCTGCTCCTCCTCGACCGTTTCCGCAGAGACAGGAAAGGGCGCCATCGCAAAGGCGAGCGGCAGGGTTCCGGCCAGCAGGCGGCCGTCCTTGGCGAAACGAAACATGATGACCCCCGGTAGTGACGTTGCGGCGGAAGCGCGCAAACGCTCCTGACGAGGGGCTTCTGTCAGTGCGCCTTTCGCGCGTCAATGATATGTTGCAACATCACTTAAATTTCGGAGGTGATCCCGTTGTCGTCCCGGCCACCGGTCTCTTTTGCAAGGCCCGCTTACAGCTCAGGCCCGCGACCGGAAGTTATGGGGAATAACCTCGGTCACGGGCCTGAAACTGCGCCGCTATGTCGATCGTGCGACCCGAAGGACTGCGGCGGTGTGGTTCTCCCGGCCATGGGACCGGGAGAGGGTTATGAGGCAGCGACTCTTGTCAGTCGGCCCCATGCGGGAAAACCGGTGTCAGGGCATCAGGACGGTGTCGACGACATGGATCACGCCGTTGGACTGCATGACATTGGCGATGGTGATCCTGGACTTCCCGCCCTTGGCATCGGTGAGCCACCAGGCGCCGGCCTTGTCCTTCCAGGCGGTGAGCTTCTCGCCCTCGACCGTGGTCAGCATGGCCTTGCCGCCGTGCGCCATCGCATTGGCGGCGATGTCGGCGGCGGTCATCCGTCCGGCCACGACGTGATAGGTCAGGACCTTGGTGAGCATCGCCTTGTTCTCGGGCTTCATCAGCATGTCCACGGTTCCGGCGGGCAGCTTGGCGAAGGCGGCATTGGTGGGTGCGAAGACGGTGAAGGGCCCCGGTCCCTTGAGAGTGTCCACCAGCCCGGCAGCCTTGACGGCGGAGACGAGCGTGGTGTGATCCTTGGAATTCATCGCATTGTCGACGATGTCCTTGGTGGAATACATGGCAGCGCCGCCTACCATCGGATTGCTGGCCATCGGATTGCTGGCCATCGACTTGCCGGCCATCGCCTTGTCGGCGGGCGCCTTGGCACCGACCGAAGCGGCGCCGGAAAGCAACAGGGCGGCGGTGAATGCGGTTGCAAGCGTGCGGGGTAGGGCGTGCATGTCTGACATCCTCTCTTCCGTTTCGCATTCCGTTTCCTGGGATGCGCTCCAGATACGGTACGGCGCACGGCCCGGATGCAGAGGCGATCAGATTTCCGAGATTTTTCCGGTCATGACCGGCGCGGCGCTGGGCGCCTGGTGCGGTGCGGTGGCCGGATCCTCCATGGTGATGGCCAGCGTAGCCCCGGTTTTCAGGAAGGGCCGCATGGGATCGGCGACCGGCATTTCGGCGCTACCGGCCTGAATGAGCCCCAGCGAGCGCGGTACGCCGTCCTTCGGGATAACCCATAGTTCCGGACTCTTGCCGGTGCCGGTGGGAGAACCGGCGTCGAAGCGCAGGACCCCGCGGCGGGGATCGAACGCGACGGCCATGATCGCGCCGCCTTCCACGCCGGACATCTGCGACACCGCCATGCTGCCGTCGGGCACGGTGGGCGCCGGTCGCATCGCCACGAACAGCGCTAGGCTGGCGGCAAGGGCGCCCGCGCCCAGCGCGGCGGCCCGCCAGGCACGCAGCCCGCGCGGAGCCGCGGCGACCGGCGCGCCGATCCGCGCCGCAATGGCGTTCCACACCGTGGATGAAGGCTCGGCGGCGGGAACTGCGGCCAGCATGGGCGAAAGCCGGAGCTGCCATTGTTCCACCCGCCGCGCGAAGGCCGGGTCGCTCAGGCAGAGGCGCAAGGCGGCGGCGCGATCAGCGCCGTCAAGGAGGCCGAGCGCAAGTTCGGCCGCCAGGCCGTCGCGATCCTGATCTTCGGGCATCTCAACCATCGCCCAGGCAATCCTTCAATTTCTGCATTCCCCGTCTGATCCAGCTCTTGATCGTCCCCAGCGGCGTATCCGTGCATTCCGCCAGTTCCTGATACGTCAGCCCTTCCAGGAACGCGCGGCGGATCGCCTGCGCCTGCTGCGGTTGCAGCCCTTCCAGGCAGAGCCGCAAGCGCCGGTGCTCGTCGTCTCCCTCGATCACCGCATCCGCCAGCGGGCTTTCATCGGCTATGGCTTCCACGACACCCTCGGGCGCCGCGTCGAAGCGCCGGTCGGAGCGGCGCCAGTCGATCGCGGCATTGCGCGCAATGGCGGCGAGCCAGGTGATCGGGCTGGCTTTCGCGGGATCGAAGGCCGAGGCGCGGCGCCAGACCTTGACATAGACGTCCTGAAGCACGTCTTCCGCCGCCTCCCGGTCTCCGCAGATGCGCAGGCAAATGCCGAAAAGCTTCGCGCACGTCATGTCGTAGACTCGGCGCAAACCCGCAGGATCGCCAGCGGCGGCCAGATCCATGGCCGAAACCAGTCTTGCCCGCTCGTCTGCCACGGCTGTCTCTCTCATCCGTCCGTCCTGACCTCAAGCCTTCCCCGATCAACGGCCGACGGCGCAATTGGCTGCCCGGGCTTCCGGGCGAATTCGCATGATATACGCAGCGGGCCGGTGCGCGGATGCACCCTTGTCGCAATCCGCAATTTCAGCGCCTTGTCGCGCCGATCTGCGCGCTTCGTCAAATGCCTGTAACCGAAGGCGGGAAGGGGCCTTGCGCCAGACCGGCATTTTTTCGGAGCCTTCATGACCCTGTCCGTCCTCGTCCTTGCCGCCGCCGCGATTGCCGCCCAGCCTGCCCCTGTTCCTGCACATGCGCCGAAGATGAACGATATCCAGGCCGTTGGCACGCACAATAGCTACAAGCAGGCGATGAGCGATGCCGTCCGCGCCCGGATCGCGGCGCAAAGCGAGAAACTGGAAATGGCGCTCGACTATTCCCACCGCCCCTTGTCGGAGCAGCTCGACCATGGCGCGCGCCAGTTGGAGATCGACGTCAACTACGATCCCGCGGGCGGCTACTACGCCAAGGGCGCTTCCGACGCGGAACTGCTGAAGCCGGGCTTCAAGGTGCTGCACATGGCCTTCAGCGATGCGGCCAGCAGCTGCGAACGGCTCGTCACCTGCCTGGCGGAGATCCGCGACTGGTCCGACGCCCATCCCGATCATGCGCCGATCATGCTGATGTTCAACGCCAAGGAAGACGCCGATCCCGAGCACGGCAAGGCGGCGCTGCGCTTCGACGAGAAGGCCTTCGACGCGCTGGACCGCGAGATTCTCTCGGTCATCCCGCGCGGGAAACTGATCCTGCCTGACGACGTACAGGGCCGCTATCCGACCCTGCGCGAGGGCGTGCTGGCCGGAAACTGGCCCAGCCTTGCCGCGGCGCGGGGCAAGATCTTCTTCGCGCTCGACGAGCACGAGGCCAAAGTCGCGATCTACCGCGGCAAGCGCAAGTCGCTGGAAGGGCGGGTCTTCTTCGTGAACACCGACGAGAACTCACCGGCTGCCGCCTATCTCACCCTCAACGATCCCATCGCCGAGGCCGACCGCATCGCGCGCGACGTGAAGGCGGGGTTCATGGTGCGGACCCGCGCCGATGCCGATACATGGGAAGCGCGCGCGGGAACGCTGGCGCGTCTGCGCGCGGCCTTGGGGAGCGGCGCGCAGTACATCTCGACCGACTATCTCTGGGAAGACCCGCGCCTGCCGGGATACCGCGTGTCGCTGCCGGGCGGCGCGCCGGTTCGGTGCAATGCGGTGCGGCATGCCGGTCAGGACCTGGCGGACTGCACGGCGGACCTCGCATCGGTTCGGTAAGGGCCTGGAGGCCTCTCAGGCCTGAGCGGACGGCTCGCCCGAGGGCTGGTCGTCCCGCTCGCGCAGCAGGAGCAATGCTCCTGCCGCGACGAGCGAGCCCATGCCCATCAGAACGGAGACGATCGACAGGCCGAACCCGGCATTGAACAGGAAGCCCGCGACGATCGGGCCGAGCGCGGCACCGCCCCGGCCGATGCCGATGACGAAGCCGGTGCCGCCCGCGCGCACTTGTGTGGGGAAGACCCTGGCGAAGAGGGCGTAGAGGCCGACCACGCCGGCATTGGTGCAGAAGCCCGCCGCTCCGGCGATCAGCGCCAGTCCGGCGAGGGTCTCCTGTCCCTGGCCGAACAGCGAAACCAGTACGGTGGAGGCCAGCATGGCCACGATCACCAGCTTGCGCACCGCGATCCGGTAAGTCAGCAGGCTCAGCAGCGTGGCTCCGGCCAGGCCGCCGACATTCGCCCAGACCAATACGTCGCCCGCCTTGGATGCGGCATAGCCCATGTCCACGACGATCTTGGGGATCCACTTCAGGATGAAGTAGAAGGTCATGATGTGGCAGAAGTAGCCGAGCGTCAGCAGGACGGTGCTGCGCGCGAGGCCGGGGGCGAAAAGCTCTGCGATGGACGCTCTGGCGGCGGTGAGGGGCGCAGGCGGAAGCGCGTCGACCGTTTCGTGGCCGAGGCGGCGCAAGGTGGCGTTGATCCGCTCCAGCGCGCCGGGGCCGCGCTTCTGCAGCAGGAAGCCGATCGATTCCGGCAGGAGGAACCAGGCGATCGGCAGGAACACGGCCGTCACTACCGCGCCGAACATGAAGACGTCGCGCCAGTGGCCGGTCGCCAGCAGGCCGGTGGCGATCGAGCCGCCGACGATGGCGCCCATCGGATAGCCTGCCGCCATGATCGCCACCGCCAGGTTGCGATGGCGGTCGTTGGAGAACTCCGCCACCAGGGCATTGGTGCAGGCCAGCATGCCGCCGATCCCCAGCCCGGTGACGAGCCGGATGATCGAGAGGTTCACCACCGAACTGGCCGTCGTCGCCATGGCCATGCCGCCCGCCATGATGACGAGGCAGGCCAGCACCGTCGGCCGCCGTCCGATCCGGTCGGCCAGGTTGCCCAGCGCCACCGAGCCCACCGCCATGCCGATCAGTTCCATCGACAGCACCAGGCCAAGGGCGGCCCGGTCGATCCCCCATTCCGAGGCGATGCCCGGCGAGGCGAAGCTGATCGCCAGCACGTCGAACCCGTCAAGCGCGTTGAGCAGCACGCAGAGCGTCACTGCCGCGATTTGCAGGGGTCGCATCGTTCCCTTGGACAGGATAGTCTGGGGCGACAGGATGGATTGGGGATCTCTGGTCATCGTCATGTCCGGTCTTGCGCGTTTACGCCCTAAAGCGACGGCGGATGGTGAACGGCGCGGTCGATCCGGCCGTAGGTTCGTTCCAGGCACCCCGCGGCCATCATGACCAGGGGCACCGGCAGCGCGAGGCACAGCAGCGAGGTGCCGCTTTCGACATCGCGCATCGTCAGGTAGCCGATCAGCAGCGGCCCGCAGGCCGCGCCGATCCGTCCCAGGCCCAGTGCCCAGCCCAGGCCGGTTGCGCGCGCGGCGGGGGGATAGAACAGCGAGGCGGCGGCGATCATGCCCTTCTGCCCGCCGCCGATGCCGACCCCGGCCAGCATGGCGGCGGCATGGAACGGTGCGCCGCCCCTGGCCGCGAAAGTGCCGAGGAAGACGATGCCGGTCAGCCCTACCGCGCTCATCGCCACGAGGGCGCGGAACGGGCCCATGCGGTCCGCCCACCAGATCATCGGCAAGGCGCCCAGCGCGGTGCCCAGCGTGAACATGCTGGTTGCCGCGACGGCGCTGGAATAGGACAGCCCCTCGCGCGCGGTCAGCAGCGGAAGCCAGGACTGGAGCGCGTAGAACAGGCCCAGCCCGATCGAGAACATGATCCAGAACAGCACCGTTCCGGCGCGCAGGCGCGGCGCGAAGAGGGCGGCGAGGGGGCTGGCGCTCCGTGGCTTGATCTCCTCGACGGGCAGCGCCGCGCTGAGCATCGCGGCGATGAGCAGGGCCAGGGGCACGGTCGCTCCCCAGGGCGCGCGCCAGCCGGAGCGGGGGACGACCCAGCCGCTTACCAGCCCTGCCGCCAGGAAGCCGAGCGAGAAGGCGACATAGATCCCCACCACTTGCGCGCCGCGCCAGCGCATGCGCCCATGCTGGCTGGCGATGGAAACCGCGCTGGGCAGGGCGGCGCCTATGGCGATGCCGGTCAGCACCCGGCCGAGGAACAGCACTTCGAACCCCGGCGCGACCACGCAGACCATCGTTGCCAGCGCCAGGCCCAGCATGGCCCCGCAGAGCACCGGCCTTTCGCCCACGCGATCGGCCAACGGCGCGACGAAGATGTAGCCCAGGAGCAGTCCGAAGATCGCGGAGGACAGCAACGGGCCGATCAGCGCGCTTTCGAGCTGCCAGTCGTGGACCAGTCCGGGCATCGAGAAGCTCAGGGCCTGGAACGCATAGCCGCTGACGAACAGGGCCATGGCGCAGTAGAGGACCACTTGCCGTTCGCGTCCCTTGGACCGCACCACCCGCACACCGTCTCCCGCCGCCCGGCCGCGCCACGGGGGGCAGGCCCCCGTCCCGGCAGATGCGACCATCGGGAAAGCGGAACCGGCCACCGCGTCAGAACCGCAGGGTCATCATTGTCTGGACGAACAGGTTATCGCCATAACCCGCGCGGCGTAAGACCTTTCCGGCGTCTACGTAATTTACGAAGCCGGTGAGTGCGACATGCGGGTTCAGCGCCCAGTTCGCCTTGAGGCGGGCGACATTGGCGACATGCTTGCCCGCCACGTTCTGCGTGCCGGCGTAGACTTGCGAGTTGCCGCGATAGACGGCGTCGTTCTGGTCCGGGCGCCAGTAGAACCCGGTTTCGCCGGTCAGTGAGAATGTCTTCGTCACCGGCACCACCAGCGTCGGCGCCACGCCCATCAGGTTGACCGCGCCCAGGTAATTGTCGTCGCTGAAAATGATCGTGGCGTTATAGAGGAAGTTGAACGAGCCGACTTTGCCCGAACTGTCGAAAGTGCCGCCGCCCGAGGCATAATCGGCATGGAAACCGAGCCGGGGCGACGAGGCGCCCTTGGCCAGCGCGACCGACTGGTTGGTGCTCACGGCCCAGGCATCGACGGCGCGGGCGCCGAAACGGCCGTCCTGCTTCATCGCCGTCCAGTCGAAGGCGACCGGGCCGAGGTGGCCCCAGAGCCGCGCGCCGTAGGTCTCGCGCCGGTCTTTGCCGGAAAGGCGGCCTAGGGTGCGGTCGTCGTCCTCGAAGTGATAGTAGAAAGGATCGAGGTAGACCGCCGTGCGGCCCTTGGGCGCGCCGCCGGCAACCACGAAGCTGGAGTAGATACCGCTCAGGGTCTCGCCGTTGCCGATCTTGTCGTCCAGCAGGCCGGTGCCCTGCTCGGTCGGCACGAAGTGGAAGGCGCTGAAGCGGAACCGCCGCCAGTCCATCGACAGGCGGGCGCCGTTCATCGAGACGCGGATGTTGGGATTTTCGCGCGGGCTGATGATGAAGCGGGGGCCGTCGAAGAACTCCTGCCGGCCCACCGTCACCCGTGCCGTGCCCGCGCCGACCGGCGCGCGCACTTCGGCGAAGAGCTGCTGGACGATCAGGTCGTTCTGCTGGATCGCAATGTGCCGGTTCTCGTTCTTCCCGAAGATCCGGCCTGACGCCAGTTCGCCGTAGAAGCGTACCGCGGGGCCGATCCTGAGGTCGGCGCCCAGAGTCGTGCGCGAGAGCACTTCCACGCGGTTGGTCGTGTCGGAAAGCAGGGGCCGGGTGGAAAGGCTGACGCTGGCGCGCTGGTCGCCGTTCAGGGTCAGCGAGACGTCGCCGTCCGCCGCCAGCGGAATGAACTTGAGCGGAGAGGCCCATTCCCGCTTCGCCTTCTGGCTTCGCAGGAAGCGCCAGTCTTCCGCCCCGCGCAGCATCATGTAGTTGGGTCCGGTGCGCGGCCCCTGTCCGTCCGCTTCGGCCGGATAGGGCGACTTCAGCGGATCGCGTGCCGGGGTGCCGGCGGGAATGACGGGCTGCGGCGACGCGGCGACCACCGTCTGCGCGGGAACCGGCTGCACGTCATCGCCCGTGGCTGCGAAAGCGCAGCCCGGCAAGAGCAGTCCGATCGTCACGCATCCGGTGAGGCCCCGATCGCGCAGCGGAAAAGTCCGGTTGCGCATGATCGTCCTCTCGCGGCTTATCCGAGGGGGATTTCCATGAGATCGCGGCCGACCACGATCTCGCCCTTGAAGTGCCTGGCCACTTCGCTGCGCCACATGTCGTCCGTGATCCACTCCATGTCGCCGGGCACGAAGTGGCTGAGCACCAGCTTCCCGACTCCGGCGCGGGCGGCGATCCGGCCGACCTGTTCGGCGGTGGTGTGGCTCTCGATCAGGTGGTTGCGGAAAGTGGGAGTGCCGTTGGCCCGCTTCACCAGTTCGTCCACGCCGGGGACGTAGAGCACTTCGTGAACCAGCACGTCGGCGCCCTTGGCGAAATCGGCCAGGGCGGGATTGTAGGCGGTGTCGCCCGAATAGACGACACTGCCGTAAGGCGTTTCGAAGCGATAGGCCAGGTTGTCGAGCGGGGGGTGGGGGGTGGTGAAGGCGGAGACCTTCACGCCGCCGTCAGACATGACCGGCCCCTGCTTCGGGGCGAAATCATGCGCGCGCAGCAGCGTGGCGGGATCGACGCGGCCCTCGTCCGACATGCGGGTGGCGATGTCCATGTGATTGAGGCGCCAGAAGTCCGCCGCCATCGCCTCTATGCCCACCGGGCCATAGGCGTCGACCGGGCTGCGCAGCGCGCCTGCGGCCCACATGTTGTAGACGAGATTGCCGAATTCGAGCTGGTGGTCCGAATGCATGTGCGAGATGAAGATCGCGCGGATATCGGCGAGGCCGAGCCCGGCTTTCACGATTTGCGCGGTCACGCCCATGCCGGTGTCGATGACGTAGACCTTGCCGTCCACCACCAGGGCATTGGCCGGGTTGGAGCGGGTGCCGCCCACGCGGGGACCGCCCTTGGTGCCGAGCAGCACCAGCTTCGCACCCTTTGCCGAGGCCTTGGCGGTGCTGGCCGGTTGGGCGAGCAGCGAAAAGGCGGAACCGGCCAGCAGGCCGCCGGCAGCGGTGGTCATGGCCGCCTGCAGCAGGCCGCGGCGGTTGAGCATGGGGATGCGCGACGCGAAATTCATGGAACTCCTCTCCACTCTGGGATCCAGCCCTGATCGGGCTTGTTGGCCTTCGCCTAACATCGCCCCGCAGAGCGAGTCAACCAGAATGCGAATCTCATTCGGTTTATGGAAACGTGGACAAGCGGCGCGCTATCGGCAATGCCTCTGTCCATGACGGAGGCGGCGGTGGCGATCGAGATCGAGGATGACCTGGCGAAAGTAGGGGTGACGCCCGCCGTGCAATCGCGCAGCCGCGCCTTGCGCGATCGCCTCATTCGCGAGGCGCTTGCCATCGCGCGCAACCAGCCCTTCGATGATGTCAGCATCATCGATATCTGCGCGGCGGCAAGCTGCTCGACGGGGGCCTTCTATTCGCGGTTCCCAGACAAGATCACGCTGTTCAAGGCGGTCATGGTCTTCGCCGCGGCGGAATCGGGCCCGCTTCTGGAAGGCATCGTGCGCGAGGCGCCCTTCGAGGAGATCCTGCCCAGGCTGGTGAAGGCGCAAGTCGACCGCTATCTGCGCCAGTCGACCTTCTTCAGGTCTGCCTTCAAGGTCAGCCTCGATGCCGAACAGGCGTGGGAGCCGTTTCGCCGCAATGCCCAGAACCTGGCGAGCGCCTATATCGAGCGCCTGCTGGCGCTGCCGGCAATCGACGCGGAGCACGTGAGCCTGGAACGGGTGCGCTTCGCCTTCCAGGTGATGTACGGGGTGCTCAACAATACCCTGATCAACCGGCCCGGCCCTTTCGTCCTCGAAAGCGACGAATTTCCCGCCCTGCTGGAGGACGCGATGCTGGCGACCATGAAGCTGCCGCCGATCCCGGCCTGACCCACGGCGCCCGGGCTTGGCCGGGCGTGCCTGTGCGAAAGGGGGGCGCCGAAGCGCCCCCATCCCTCGCGCGCGCGGTCAGAACGGCTCGTTGAGCCGGGCCAGCGCGCCTTCCAGCAAGGCCTTGTGCCGGTCCGGTGAGCCGTGCTCCAGTTGCAACCTGCCGATGCCCACGCTGCTTTCGATCACATCGCGGCACCGTTCGAAGCGGCGTTCCTCGTAGGCAGCCAGACCTTCTGCGACCGTGTCTGCCCGGGCCAGTTCCTCGGCCAGGACGACGCCGCTTTCCACCGCCATCCCGGCGCCGGAGGCCAGATGGGGGGTGGTGGCGTGAACCGCATCGCCCACCAGCACGATCCGCCCGTTGCTCCAGGACCGGGGCTGGAGCGCGGCGGAGAGCGGGCGGTAGTTGATCCAGTCCCCCCGCGTCATGTTGTCGCGGATCCATCCGGCATTGCCGCCGAAGTCCGCGAGCAGCCCCTTCAGGGTGGTATAGAGTTCCTCTTCGTCCATGAAGGTTTCGCGCGGTTCGTGAGGCGTGAGCATCCACATGTAGACACTGTCCGGGCTGCAGGCGGTGATGCCGCAGGGGTTGTCGTGGCCCAGGAAGAATTCCCCCGCCTCCAGACCGGGGGGCTTGCGGATCGAGATGCGCCAGCAGCCCTGGCCGGTCGGCTGCGCCGGGGCCATGTGGGGGAAAGCGATCTCGCGTACGGTGGAATAGACGCTGTCGGCCCCGACAACGAGGTCGTAGCGGCCCGTGCTATCGTCCGAGAAGGTGACGTCCACGCCGGTTTCGTCGGTTTCGAGCGTGGTAACGGTCAGCCCCAGGCGGACGGGGATGGCAAGGTCCTGCACCCGGCGCTGCATGATCCGGTGCAGCACCGGGCGCATGATGCCGCCGGTTGCGGGCAGACCTTCCTCGATCACGGGTTCGTCGAGATCGTGGAGATGCGTGCCGTCATGGCGGAACAGGCGGGTCTTGTTCGTGATGGCGCCGGCCTTCTTGATCTCCTCCAGCAGGCCGAGCCGCCGATAGGCCCGCAAGGTCGGCCCGGTTATGGTTATGCCCGCGCCATAGACCCGCCATTCCGGATCGAGGTCGATCAGGTCCACCCTGACGCCGCGTTCCGCAAGGCTGATGGCCGTGGCCATGCCGCCGATCCCCCCGCCCACGACCAGTGCCGTGGCGATGCTGCTGATGCTCTCCCGTATCATGACGACGAGAGGTAGCGCGCCCGCTCCGCCAGACAAATCCGAACTGTGGATGCCTGGCCATCGATACAATCGGTGTGACCGGGAGCGATGGCTTGGCTAGCCCTGTGGCCAAGAACAAACACAACGGGAGGAGCGCCATGCGCAATCGACTTATCCATTCATCGAGTCTGGCCGTCCTGGCGCTCGCCGTTTCCGCAGCCGCCGCGCCGGCCGCGGCGCAGGAGGCGGCACCCGCCGCGAGCCCGCCGGCGCCGGACAACGCGGGAATCGGGGACATCATCGTCACCGCGCAGCGCCGCTCGGAAACGCTCCAGAGCGCGGGCATCGCCATCGATGCCGTGGGCGGCGAGAACCTGATCCGGCAGGGCATCACCCAGGCCGACGCCCTGAACAAGGCGGTTCCCGCGCTGACCGTGACCAATGGCGGCGGATCCAACACCTCGATCTTCCTGCGCGGCGTCGGCAATATCACCAACAACAGCTACAACGATCCCGCCGTCACCCCCAGCTACGATGGCGTGGTGCTGGGCCGGGCGGCCGGTGCCTTCGGCTCGGCCTTCTACGACCTCGCGCGCGTCGAAGTGCTGAAGGGGCCGCAGGGCATTCTCTATGGGCGCAACGCTACCGGCGGCGCGGTCAACATCATTCCCAACCGTCCCGAACTCGGCCGCAATTCCGGCGGTTTCACGCTTTCGGTGGGCAATTACGACGCCGTGGGCGCGGAAGGGTTCTTCAACCTTGGCCTGGGCGACAACGCCGCCTTGCGCGTCGCCGCCACCCACCAGTACCACGACGGCTACAATCGCGACGGCAGCGACGATGCCAACCGCAGCGGCATCCGCGCGCAACTGCTGTTCGAGCCTACCGACAAGCTCAGCATCCGTTTCGGCGGCGATTATACCCATGTCGGCGGCGTGGGCGCGGGATCGAGTTATATCGGCGCCTTCACGCCCGGCCCCAACGGCTTCACTTTCGCGCCCGCGACGGGGCTGGGATCGTCCGAGGGCTTCAACACGGATGCGGCCAATGCCTATCGCCAGACCCAGCTCGGCGCGCCCGGCTTCGGCTTCCTGAATGCGCTTAACCGGCAGCAGATGATCGACGCGACCTATTGGGGGCTCAATGCCGAAGTCACGCTGGAAACCGGAATCGGCACGCTGACGGTGCTGCCAGCCTATCGCAAGACGGACTTCACGACCTACTTCTACGGACCCGCCTTCAACACTGCCTATAACGACGAGCAGGACCGCCAGGCCAGTCTCGAAGCGCGCCTTGCGGGCAAAGTGGGGATGTTCGATTACGTCGTGGGCGGCTTCTATTTCGACGAGAAGATCCGCAACGTCGGCGAATACAACCAGGAATTCGTGCTGCCCATCCAGCGCTATACCCACAAGACCACCAGCTGGGCCACCTTCGGCCAGCTCACCGCCCATGTCACCGACCAGTTCCGGCTGATCGGCGGCCTGCGCTATACGCACGACAAGAAGTCGATCAACGGCATCATCAACAACTTCATCGCCTATTGCGGCGGGCTGCCGCCCGTCACGCCGCCGGGATCGTTCGCGCAGGGCTGCGCGGTGCCGGGCAATCTCCCTCACTTCCCCAATTTCACCACGACGGGCGAGACGGTGAACTGGCTGATCGAAAACGGCTATATCGCGCCCGGCAGCACCGACGATGCGAACGGGCAGTTCTATCCGCTGCTGAACGGGGCCGGGATCATCCAGAAGACTTATTATCCTGTGGTCGATTCCGGCAAGTTCAGCCGCGTGACCTGGAAGGCGGGTGCCGAATTCGACATTGCGCCGGAATCGCTGCTCTATGCTTCGGTGGAAAGCGGCTACCGTGCCGGCGGCTTCCAGCTCTCCGAAGGCAATCCCAGCTACGATCCCGAATTCATCACGGCCTATACGATCGGATCGAAGAACCGCTTCCTGAACGACCGTGTCCAGCTCAACCTCGAAGCCTTCTACTGGAAGTACAAGGACCAGCAGATCAACTACTTCACGGTTTCGCCGGATTCCGTCCTTATCAACACCATCGACAATGCCGGCCGTGCCGACATCAAGGGCTTCGACGTCGATCTCATGGTCAAGCCGATGCGCAGCACCACGCTTTCCGCCAAGGTCCAGTATCTCGACACCGAGTACAAGGAGCTGACGCTTACAACCGCATCGCCGCGCAACAACATCAATTGTCCCTATACCGCCACGGGCAACTTCCTCAGCGACGGGAGCACCCCGATCCTGGCGTTCGACTGTTCGGGACGTCCGCTGCTCTATTCGCCCAAGTGGACGATCAACCTGGGCGCGGAACAGATCGTGCCGCTGGGTGACAAGTACGAACTGGTCGGCAGCGTCAACACGTCCTGGCGTTCTTCGCAGTACGGCGCCTTCGAGTACCTCGATTTCGAGAAGATCCGGCCCTACTGGCTGACTGACGCCAACCTGACCCTGCGCATGGCGGACGGCGGCTTCTCGATCGGGGCCTATATCCAGAATATCGAGAACAAGCGCAGGATCGCCACGCCGCAGTCTTCGCCCATCGGCTTCGCCGTGGCGCGCTATACCGCGCCGCGCACTTATGGCCTGCGTCTCTCGGCGAGCTTCTGAGAATATGGCCGAGGAAACGAGGATGCCTGCCGATCGCCGCCGGGTGCTGGGATGGCTGGGCGCGACGACCGCACTCGTCGCGCTTGCCGGGCCGGGAAGGGCGCTTGCCCGCCCGGCCCCTCCTTCGGGACGCCTGCCGAACATCGTCTACATCATGGCTGACGACCTCGGCTATGCGGACCTTTCCGCCACCGGATCGCATGCGATCCGCACGCCGGCCATCGACAGTCTCGGCCGTGACGGGGTGCGGTTGACGCAGGGTTATGCCAGCACGCCGATCTGCTCGCCCACGCGCACGGCGCTGCTGACCGGCTGCTACGCCCAGCGTTTCGCCATCGGTATCGAGGAACCGCTGGGCCCCGGCGCGCCGCCGCATATCGGGGTGTCGCTGGACCGTCCGACGATCGCCTCGGTCCTGCGCGACCGGGGCTATCACACCAAGCTGATCGGCAAGTGGCACTTGGGCGAGCCGCCCGAACACGGCCCGCTCCAGCACGGCTATGACGAGTTCTTCGGCGTCGTCGAAGGCGCGGCGGACTATTTCCGGCATCACATGGTCATGGGCGGCAAGGACGTCGGCGTGGGCCTTGCCCAGAACAATGCGCCCGAACGGCGCGAGGGCTACCTCACCGACTTGTTCGGGGACGAGGCGGTCAAGACCATCGAGGGGGCAGGCGACAAACCGCTGTTCCTGTCCCTCCACTTCAACGCCCCGCACTGGCCCTGGGAAGGGCGCGAGGATGCGGCGGTGGCCAAAGTCCTGCCCAATTCCTTCCACTATGACGGGGGCAATCTCGCCAAGTACAAGGAAATGGTGGAGGCGATGGACCAGAACGTCGCCAAAGTGCTGGCCGCGCTGGAACGCACCGGCAAGGCGGACAACACCATCGTCGTCTTCACCAGCGACAACGGGGGCGAGCGCTTCTCGGAAACCTGGCCCTTCATCGGCCACAAGGGAGAAGTGCTGGAAGGCGGCATTCGCGTGCCGATCCTGATGCGCTGGCCCGGGCAGATCGCGCCGGGATCGATCTCCGATCAGGTCATGGCCTCGATGGATTTCCTGCCGACGTTCCTGACGATGGCCGGGGGTGACGTGGCCAAGGCGGGCAAGTTCGACGGTGTTGACCTCTCCGCCCAATTGACCGGCAAGGCGGCATCGGTGCCGCGCACCCTGTTCTGGCGCTTCAAGGCGAACGAGCAGGCCGCCGTGCGCCAGGGCAACTGGAAATACGTGAAACTCGGCGGGAAGGAACACCTCTACAACCTGGCCGAGGACGAGCACGAACGCGCCGAACGCGCTGCTGCCGAGCCCGCCAAGCTGGCCGAGTTGAAAAGCCTTTGGGACGGCTGGAATGCCCAGATGCTGCCCTACCGCGTCGATGGATATTCCGAGGACGTGCGCAAGGCGTACTCGGACAGATACTAGGAGAAGAACGTGAAAGTGCTCGTCACCGGCGCCGGCGGTTTCGTCGGCCGGCAACTGGTTCGCCGCCTGCTGGATGCGGGCCACGCGGTCGTGGGGATCGACAGCCATGCAGGGGCCATTCCCGCCGGCGCGCAGGCGGTGGAAGGCGATCTGGGCGATGCCGCCGTGCGGGCGCAAGCTCTGGCGGAGGGCTGCGACGCGCTCGTCCACCTCGCGACCGTGCCGGGCGGTGCGGCGGAGGCCGATCCTCTGGCTTCGCGCCGGATCAACATCGATGCCATGTACGACCTGCTGCTGGAGGCAAGCGCGCGCACGCCGGGCTTGCGGGTCGCCTATGCCAGCTCGATCGCGGTCTATGGCGATCCGCTGCCGGCGCATGTCGACGACCGGACCCCGCTTTCGCCCAGGATGATCTACGGCGGGCACAAGGCGATGATGGAGCATGCCGTGGCGATGTTCTCCAACCGCGGGCTGATCGACGGCGTGACGGTGCGCCTGCCCGGCATCCTCGCGCGGCCGAAAGGGCCTTCGGGCATGAAATCGGCTTTCATGTCGAACCTGTTCCATGCCCTGAAGGCGGGCGAGGCCTTCACGTGTCCGGTCTCGGCCGCGGGCACGATCTGGGCGGAATCGCTGGAATGCGCGGCGCGAAACTTCGTACACGCCCTGACGCTCGATACCGCGCTGCTGCCGCCGACCCGCGCGGTGACGCTGCCGGCGCTGCGCCTGACGATGGGTGAGCTTGCCGCCGAGATCGCGCGCCAGTGCGGCGTCTCCGCCGATCTCGTGCGCTACGAGCCTGACGCTGCGCTGGAGGCCGCCTTTGCCGCGCAGCCGCCGCTTGCCACGCCGGCGGCGGATCATGCGGGCTTCGCGCATGACGGCGATGCTGCTAGTCTCGTCGCCAGCGCCCTTTCGACTTTGGAATAACCACTAGCGAAACGGGGAGCGGGAGATGGCAATGCGTTTTGGAAGACTGGACCTCAACCTGCTGGTCGCGCTCGATGCGCTGCTGAGCGAGAAGAGCGTCTCGCTCGCGGCGGACCGGCTCTGCCTCTCGCAATCGGCAACCTCCAGCGCGCTGGGCCGCCTGCGCGAGTATTTCGCAGACGATCTGCTGGTGGTGAAGGGCCGCAACATGATCCTCACCACCCGCGCCGAGGAACTGATCGAACCGGTCCGCGCGGTGCTGGAGCAGATCCGCACGACCATCTCGGTCGCCCCGGCCTTCGATCCCATGACCGCCGACCGGCAAGTGCGGATCATGGCCTCCGACTATTCCACGCAGGTCCTGCTGGCCGAGGCGCTGTCGGAATTCGAGCGCGATGCCCCGCAGATGCGCTTCGAGATCCAGCCGATGAACGACTTTCCGATCGAGGCGCTCGAACGCGGCTACATCGATCTCCTGCTGACCATCGATTACGCGATTTCCGCCGATCACCCCAGCCTGATCCTGTTCGAGGACGACTATGTCGTGGTCGGCTGGGAGGGCAATCCGGCGATGCAGGGGCCGATGACCAAGGACGTCTACTTCGAACTCGGCCACGTCACGGCGCGGTTCGGCAAGGCGCGGGTCCCCGCCTTCGACGACTGGTTCGTGCGCCGCCAGAAGCAGCAGCGGCGCGTCGAGGTGGTGGCGCCGACGTTCCTCTCGATCTCGGGCCTGGTGATCAATACCAACCGGATCGCCACGATCCACCGGCGCCTGGCCGAGCAGGTGGTGCAGAACATGCCTCTCATCATGCGGGAGATCCCGTTCGATTTCCCGCCGATCCGCGAGGCTCTGCAGTGGCACTTGTCCAACAGCAACGACCGCGCCCTGCGCTGGATCGTCGAGCGCCTCCAGCTCATCGCCGCGCGCAAGGTCGACGAACCCGGCAATGTCGTGGCGTTCGCCGCGCAGCGGATCGACCGCGACGCGCTGGAAGTCGAGTATCGGATGAACCACCCTCAGCCGCCGCGCTGAGCGGCCTGCGGTCCAGGAATTGACGGCCTAGTCCTCCGCCTCGCGCGCGTCGAAAGCGACGCGTGCGGCAAGGATGGAACCCTCGTTGGCATTGACCCAGTCTATCATCGCCCGCGCCTGCAGGGCCAGCGCCCTCCCCAGCGGGGTGAGGGCATAGCTGACGCGCGGCGGTACGTCCGCACTGATGCTCCGCTCCACGAAGCCGTCGCGTTCCAGGGCGCGCAGCTTCTGCGTCAGCACACGCTGCGAAACGTCGCCTTCGTTGGACAAGTCCGACAGCAACCGGCGCAGCGCGGCATGGCGGCATGGCCCGGTGGTCAGCACCAGCAGCACCAGCGTGGTCCAGCGGTCTCCCAGCGCCCCCATGACATTGCGCACCGGCGCATCGCGGGCGGTGCCATGCGCCGCCATGTCGGCCGCCAGCGCGACGATGCCCGGCCGCGTGGGCAGGTCGTCCTCCGCCTCTGCCATCATCGCGCCGGTCCGCCCGAGGGTACAAAAAAGTGCCGTCTTCTCACCATCGAAGGCCACTTTATGACCAGTGAGGACAGGGTCAATCGCTGGCTCGCAAACGGGAGAGAAACATGGCCATCGACGCCATCCGCCTCGACGGGAAAGTGGCCGTCGTCACCGGCGGGGCAGGAGGGATCGGCTCGGCGACAGCGCGGCTGATGGCGGCGCGCGGCGCGCGGGTCGTCATCGCGGACATTGCGGAAGAGGCCGCGGCGGCGCTCGCCGAGGAACTGCCCGGTGCCATTGCGGTGCCTCTCGATCTGGAGCAGGAAGCCTCGATCGAGGCGCTGATCGCCCGGACGCTCGCGCATTTCGGCCGGCTGGACGTGCTGCACAACAACGCCGCGCTGCTCGGCCCCGACATCGCGCAGGCCGATGGCGACGTGGAGCACATGGCCACCGCGCTCTGGGACCGGACTTACGCGGTCAACGTGCGCGGCACGATGATCGCCTGCCGCGCCGCCCTGCCGCACTTGCGCGAGACACGCGGCAACATCGTCAACACCGTCAGCAACCTGGCGCTGCAGGGCCACATGATCCAGGCGGCCTATTCCTCGTCCAAGGCGGCGGTGATCCAGATGACCCGCGCCATCGCCGCCAGCCACGGCCTCCACGGCGTGCGCTGCAACGCGGTCGCCCCCGGCATGACGATGACCCCGGCGCTGCGCGAAGCGTTCCCGCCCGTGCTGCGCCAGGCGGTGGAGGACGAAACCCTGCGCGACCGTCTGGGTGAGCCGGAGGACATTGCCGAGGCAGTCGCCTTCCTCGCCTCCGACGCGGCGCGCAACATTACCGGGCAAGTGCTCGTCGCCGATGGCGGCTGCGCCAGCCACGTTCCCGGAATCGCACAGTTCCGGGCCTTCTTTTCGGGAGAACAGTGATGAGCCAGTACGACATCGTCGTCATGGGTGGGGGCCACAATGGCCTCGTCGCCGCCGCCTACATGGCCAAGGCGGGCAAGAAGGTGATCGTGCTGGAGCGTAAGCCCCACTACGGCGGGGGCGTTTCCACGCGCGAACTGATCCAGCCCGGCTTCTGGCATGACGAGCACTCCAACGTGCACATCATGATCCAGGGCAACCCGATGCTGCGCGAGGACGAGCTGGGCCTGCTGGGCAAATTCGGCCTGGAATACATCTACCCCGAACTGCCCCACGCCTCGATCTGGGAAGACGGGACGATGGTGCGTTCCTGGCGCGATCTGGACCGCACTTGCGAGGAAATCGCCATGTTCTCGCCCCGGGATGCGGAGGCCTATCGCAAGTTCGCCACCGCATCGATGGCGGCGCTGCCGATGTTCATGTCCGGCCTCTACGCCCCGCCGTTCCCGATGGGCGCTTTCGTGGCGATGATGGACCAGTCGGACGAAGGGCGCTTCCTGCTCGACGTCATGCAGCGTTCCGCGCTCGATGTGGTGAACCAGTATTTCGAAAGCGACCTGCTGCGCATTCACATCGTCCGCATGGTCACCGAGAACCTGCAGATGCCCGATGAACTGGGCACCGGCATGGGCGCTTTCCTGATGCCGGGGATCATCCATGCCTATGGCTGCTCGATGCCCAAGGGCGGCTCCGGCCAACTGAGCCACGCGCTGATCCGCGCGATCGGGCATTTCGGCGGCGAAGTGCGCTGCAATGCCGAAGTGCGCCGGGTGATCGTCTCTGGTGGCAAAGCCACGGGCCTCGAACTGATCGACGGCGAGACTTTCATGGCGAAGGACGGCGTGATCGGCGCGATCCACCCGCACGTCCTGCGCAAGTTCGTGGCCGAAACGCCCGAGCCGGTGCTTGAGCGGGCGGAGCGGGTCACCCAGTCCACTTTCTCGATCAACCTCACGCACCTGACGCTGAAGGAGCGCCTCAGGCTCAAGGTCGGCAATGAAACCAATGCCATGATGACCGAGCTGATGGACTTCTACACCATGCGCGACATGCTGCTGGAGTACGACAAGCTGCGGCGCGGCGAAGTGTCCGAACGGCTGATCGCGGGCGGGGACAACACGATCTTCGATCCCAGCCGCGCCCCCGAAGGCGCGGGCGTGTTCTACGGCGTGAACTTCGCTCCCTACGATCTTTGGCCCGGCGGACCGGCTTCGTGGGACGAACGCAAGGAAGAGATCGCCGACAAGGCGCTGGCGCAGTACCGCAAGTTCTACGCGAACCTTGATGACGACAACATCACCGGCCGCCTGATCCGATCCCCCGTCGATCATGAACGCGACAGCCCGGCCAGCTTCCTGAAGGGCGATATCCACGGCTGCGCGCCGTTCTTCTACCAGTCGGTGGGCCACCGTCCGACGCCGGATCTCGGCTCGTTCCGGGTGCCGCAGATCGACGGACTCTACCTCGTCGGGCCGTTCATGCACCCGGGCGGCGGCGTGTTCGGCGCGGGCCGGGCAACGGCGATCCAGATGATGGACGACCTCGACATCGAATTCGACAAGGTCTGCGGGGAGCGGGTGTGATGGCCGATGCCAAGAAGAAAGCGCCGGTCATGCGCATCCTCGACGCGCAGGACAAGGAACTGATGGCGGTGCGCCGGATCGAGCGGGACGGGGAGAACCTCGTCATTCGCGGCAAGATCTTCGGGGCCATGCCGATGGTGGCGAAAGTGACGCCCGAGGAGGCGCGCGCCGCGCTGAAGCTGCTCGATGCGCGGACGATCCTGTTTATCGTCAGTCTGCTGTTCCGCAGGCGCCGGTGAAGGCTGGCCGCATCGGCCCGCTCGATAGCACCGATCCCATTCCATGCGTTTTTCGGCGCGGCCCGCGGCCTCCATAAGGAAGGCTCAAGCAGCCGGGATAGAAACAAGCATGAGCATTCTGGGAGTTGAGAGCGTCCTGTTCGGCGTCGCGGACGTCGCGGAGCACACGCGGTTCTGGACCGATTTCGGCCTGCCGCTGGAAAGCGCCAGCGCGGACGAAGCGGTGTTCCGCCTGGCCTCGGGCAGCCGGGTTATCGTCCTGCGTCACGGCGATGCCCGCTTGCCGAGTCCGGATCCTTTCCCGGGAGACGGCCTCAAGGAGACCGTCTGGGGCGTCGATACCGCCGAAAATCTCCAGACGATCACGGCGAGCCTGGCGGCGGAAGTCCCAGTGACGCGGGATGCGGACGGCACCATCCATGCCGTCTGCCCGGACGGCCAGCCGCTGGCGCTGCGGGTGTGGGACAAGCGCGCGTTCCATTCGGCAGCCAGCCCGGTCAATACCCCCGCCAGCTATCCGCGCTTCAACCAGCACCGCATCTGGCGCAGCAAGGCGGTTCCCAAGACGATCAACCATGTCGTGTTCTTCTCGCCCGACTATGTCGGCAGCTTCGAATTCTACGAACGCCATTTCGGCTTCCGCTACGTCGATCATTCGAAGGGATCGGGCATCTTCGCCCGGGCCGGGGGGACTTACGAGCATCACTCGATCTTCTGGGTGAACTGCGACCTGCCCATCGCACCAGACCACTTCAAGTTCATGCACATTGCCTTCGGCATGGACGATATCGACGAAGTGATGCTGGGCGCCAACATCATGGAGCGAAAGGGCTGGAAGAACGAGAGCATGAACAGCTCGGGCGGTATCTCCCGCCACCGCATTTCCAGCGCGATTTACTATTACTGCGACATGCCCGGCAAGGCGGGCGAGGCCGAGTATCACGCCGATACCGACTATCTCGATGACAACTGGGTGCCGCGGGCCTGGGACTTCCGGTTCGGATCGCTGCTCTGGTCGAACAATGCGCCGCCGATCTTCAGGGGCGACAACATTCCCTGGGACATGGCTTTCGACGCCGACCGCGCCAGCTTCGAACCGTTCCGCAAGGACAGGCCCGGCAAGCGCCCGATAGAAGGCAAGCTGAGCGAGTTGACCGAGGACGATGAGCACGCCCTCTGACGGCGCTCACAAGACCAAGAGATGGTCGAACGCGGCCCATTCGCCAGGCAGCAGCGGGACGAATGCGGCCGGGTCGATCCCGCGTTCCACCAGCCTCGCGCGCAGCCGCAGCGCGGGGTCTTCGCGGGGCTCGTCGGTCAGCTTGAAGGTGCCCCAGTGCATGGCCACGGCAGCGCGGGCGCCAAGGTCGCGCATGATCTGGATCGCCTCTTCCGGGTCGGTATGCTGCGCGGCCATGAACCAGCGCGGGTCATAGGCGCCGATCGGCAGCAGGGCGAGATCGGGCGGGCCGAACTCCTCGTGCAGGCGGCGGAAGATATTGCCGGTGCCGTATCCGGTATCGCCCGCGAAGTAGATCAACCGCTCCCCCACGCGCAGCATGAAGCCGCCCCACAGCGCCATCCGCCGGTCGCCCATCCCGCGTGACGACCAGTGCAGGGCAGGGACGATATGCGCCCGTGCGCCGGGGGCGATGTCGAAGGCGTCGCCCCAGTCGCCGGCCGATACCCGCGCTTTGGGAATGTGGCGCAGGATGGTGCTGTCGTTGCCCAGGGGCGTGACGATCAGCGGCGCGTGCCGGGCATGGAGGGCCTTGAGCGTCGGGATGTCGAGGTGGTCGTAATGGTTGTGCGAAAGCAGGATCGCATCGATCGGCGGCAAGTCCTCGATGCGGATACCCGGCGCCGTCACCCGCTTCGGCCCGGCGAACTGGACCGGGCTCGCGCGGTCGGACCAGACGGGGTCGGTGAGGATATTGAGCCCGCCGACCTGGATCAGCAGCGTGGCATGACCTACCATGGTGACGCGCAGGCCCTCCACCCGGCTTTCGGGAACGACGGGGGTGACGGCTATCGTCTTGGGCCATTTCGTGGCGGGCGCGGTACGGCGCCAGCGCAGGATATCGCTGAAGGAACGATCGGTTTCCGGTTCACCGGCAGGATTGAGAAAGCGCGTTCCGTCGAAATGGTCGGTGACGGGTCCGGTATAGTAGCGATTGCGATCTGGCATGCGGGGGCGACCTCCGCACGCCATGTAGGAACGGCCTGCGGAAGTGCGAGGGCAGAACCGCGTTAAATCAACGCGAAGTGCTCGACCGAGGGCGTGCCGACGAAAAACGGCCCCGCCAGCGCGCGCCAGGCCTGGAAACCTTCGGACTCGCGAAAGTCGACCATGTGGGCCTCCACACTCTCCCAGCCGACGACGAGGTGATAGCGTTCGGGATTCTCCACCGAGCGATGGAGCGCGAAGGAGACGTACCCCTTTGCCGCTTCGAAATGCGGTCGGGCTTCTGCCACGGCAGCCTCGAATTCGGCGGCGCGGGCAGGGTCGATGGTCAGAGTGGCTATCTCGTGGATCACAGGTTCGGCTCCTCGACGAATTCGATCAGATTGCCCGCACAGTCGCGGATGAAGCAACCCTTTCCGAAAGCTTCGCGCACGACGAAGGCGATGTCGGCCTGCTTCTCTTCCATCTCCGTCAGGAATGCTTCGAGGTCTTCCACCCGGAAGGCGACGTGCTTGTTGCCGTGCGTCTTGAGATCGCGCGGCGGGAAGCGGCGGTCTTCGGGGAGGGCTGCGGCGCCCTCCACCTCGAAGATCTCGAACCGCAGCGGCCCCTTGCGGACCATCGCAGTGCGGGACTTTGCCGCCTTTATGTAGAACGTCTTCTCGACCTCGAACCCCAGCACGCGGCCGTACCAGTCGATCGCCTCGTCAAGGCTTGGGACTGAGACGCCCCCGTGGTGGAAAGTGAATTCAGCCATGGCTCTTCTCTTGTGAAATGAAGCGTTCCAGCAGTCGCCGCGCGCGGGTGCCGCCCTGGTCGATGCCGAGCGAGAGGGGTTTCTCGCTCCAGAAATCGCGGCCTTTCACGTTGGCGTAGGCGGCCTCGATCATCGGTTTGTCCTCCAAATCGAAAGCCTCTCCGAACAGGGCGCGAAGCGCGGCATCCGTCTCTTCGGAATCGAGATCGTCGTAGCGGGTAGAGGACCAGAAATAGTGGGTTTCGTGCTCGCTTGCCGGGGTCAGGATATGTGCCTGTGGCACTTCGAAGCCGCTCTCCCGCTCCGTGCCATGCGGACAGACGCCGACCGTGAGCCGCATCGCGGCGGGCGCGTTCCAGCGCATATCCAGCCAGTGGTCGACTTTCGCATCGGCCGGGAAATACGGCCGCGCGACGGAGGGCGGCGGGATATCGGGCATCCACCAGTTGGAATGGAGCGTGCGATCCTCAACTTCCACCGCGTGCTTGCCGGCGAAGATCACGCCTTGCCCGGCAAAGGTGCCCTTGTGGACGAACTCGATGTGGGAGAGGTCCAGCAGGTTGTCGGTGCCGTATTCGTAGTTCGCCTTCATCAGCGTGTAGCCGCGTACGGTGCGGCTGTGCGGGGTATCGGGCACGAAGGAGAAGTCCGGGATCAGCGCTGCATCGGCCGTGTCCGGATCGCCGCCCCAGAGCCAGACGATGCCGTCGCGTTCGGCGGCGGCGAAGCGGGGTATGGTCGATCCCGCCGGGATGCGGTCGGCAAAGGGATTGCGCACGCAGTGCCCGTCCGGCGCGAAGGCGAGGCCGTGATAGCCGCAGACCACCACGTCCCCCTCGCGCGATCCCTTCGACAGCGGCGCGAAGCGGTGTGGGCAGCGATCGAGCAGAGCGGCCAGCGAACCGTCCTCCAGCCGGTAAAGATAGACCGGCCGGTCGAGAATGCGGCGGGACAGGCCGGTTTCGCCTACTTCGTCGGACCAGCCGGCCATGTACCAGCAATTGCGCAGATATCGTTCCATTCGCGGCCTCTCCCCAGACCTCTTTATCGTTGTTCAGGCGTAACGGGTCAGCCCATTTCCGCGAAAGTCTCCGCGCACCAGTCGGCAATGTAGTCGCGCATGCCGGTGCCGTTGTCGGCGCCGCAATGCTCCACTTCGAAGTCCTTTTTGGTGAAGACGCGAAGCTTGCGCTTGGGGCTGTTCACCGCCTGATCGTAGCTGAGTTGCGCATTGAAGGCGGGGATCTGGCGGTCGTTCTCGCCATGGGTGATGAGGAAGGGGACGCGGATCTTCTCCACCTGACCGTCCAGCGTGATCTGGTCGGCATATTCGAGGAACGCGTCGCGATCCTCGATGCCGAACACCCACATGACGTGGTCCCAGTAATGCGGCACCGGGTTCTCGCCCTCGTTGGCGAGGCGTTCGCGCTGACGACGGCCCCAGACGTGGTTGGCGCCCATCACCGCGCAAAGCGCATAGCGCGGCTCGTTCGCGGCGATGCGCGGGGCGTGGTAGCCGCCGAAGGAGAGGCCGAAAATGCCGATCCGGTCATGGATAACATCATCGCGCGTCAGCAGGTATTCGAGCGCGGGTGTGCCCCAGCGTTCGCCGTCGAACACGGCGGGAAGCCCGCGCTTGCGGATCGCCTCGCCAGTGCCAGGCTGGTCGACGAAGAGGGTGTTCATGCCCCGCTCCAGGTTCGACTGGCCGTGGCCCGCCATGCAGACCTGCTCCTTCATCGAATCGAGCCCGTTGACCGAGACAAGCGTGGGGCGCGGCGTGCCGGAACCGTCGTGGACGAAGATGCCGGTATAGGCGCCGTCCTCGTAGGGGATTTCCACTTTATCGATGTGCAGTCCGCGCAGCCTGGCGCCCTTGTGGAAGAGTTCCAGTCCCTTGTCGTAAGCCGCCCAGCGCGGGGCGTAGTCGCGGCTCTGCATGCGCTCGGCAGCGAGATAGTAGCCAGAGGCGCGCAGGTACTTGGTGCCGGCGGAGAGCAGGTAGCCTGCCGCCTCGTCGGCGTCGGCATTGGCGCAGACCTGATCGGCCACGGCGATCCAGCTATCGAACATCTGCGCGGAGCCGGCATCGGCGCCGGCCTTGCTCGCTTCCATGATCGGGCGGTTGGCCTCGTCGATCTCGCCATAGTTGCCGCCACAGGCGAGCGCGAGGTTGGTGGCGAGGTTCCAGACGTAGTTTCCGGGAAACGGTTCGAACATGATCTATCCTGCGATTTTGAGATGATTATTCGGCAGTCCAGCCGCCATCGACGACGAGGCTGGTGCCGGTCATGAGCGCGGAAGCGTCGGAAGCGAGGAACAGCACCGCGCCCATCAGATCCTCCACCTGACCGATGCGGCCCAGCTTGATCTTGGAAAGGACGCTGGCCTTGAACGCTTCGTCTTCGAAAAACGGCTTGGTCAGCGGGGTCTCGATGAAAGTCGGAGCGATGGTGTTGGAACGGATGCCGTGGGGGGCAAGGTCCAGCGCCATGGCCTTGTTCATGCCTTCCAGCGCCCATTTGCTGGCGCAGTAGAGTGAGCGGTTCGGCCCGCCGACATGGCCCATCTGGCTGCCCATGTGGATCAGGCTGCCCCTGGTGTCCGTGGCGAGCATCCGCTTCACGCAGGACTGCGCCACGAAGAAGGCGGACTTGAGATTGAGATCGAGCACGGCGTCGTAATCGTCCTCGCTCACTTCCCACATCGGCTTGGGCCGGTTGGTGCCGGCGTTGTTGACGAGGACGTGAAACGGCTCTCGGCTTTCGAAGAACGCGGCGACGGCGTCGAGGTTGGAGACGTCGAGCGTCGCGGCCTCCGCGCCATTGCCGATCTCGGCGGCGGCGGCCTCGATCTCGGCCGAGGTGCGGGCGACGAGCGTGACCTCGGCACCCGCGGCGGCCAGCGCGGCAGCGGCGCCGAGGCCGATGCCCCGGCCCGCTCCGGTCACCACAGCCCGTCGCCCGTCAAGGCGCAGGCTTGGCGTCTTCGGAAGTCTCACGGTCACGCCGCCGTTTCGGGTGTCGGTTCGGCCTGCCCGGCATAGGGCACGTTGCGGCCACCGAAGCGGCGCACGCGGATATTGGCCTGTTCGCCATGCCCCGCGAAGCCTTCCAGCGCACAGAGGCGCGAGCAGTATTCGCCGATCAGCGCCGAAGCCTCATCGGTGGTGACGCGCTGGTAAGTGCAGGTCTTCAGGAACTTTCCGACCCACAGGCCGCCCGTGTAGCGCGCGGACTTCCTGGTGGGCAGGGTGTGGTTGGTGCCGATCACCTTGTCGCCGAAACTGACATTGGTGCGATTGCCCAGGAACAGCGCGCCGTAGTTGGTCATGTTGTTCAGGAAGTAGTCCGGGTCAGCCGTCATCACCTGCACGTGCTCGCTGGCGATCTCGTCGGCGACCTTGACCATTTCCTCGTAGCTGTCGGCCACGATCACTTCGCCGAAGGTTTCCCACGCCTTGCGCGCATGGTCGGCGGTGGGGAGGATCTGGAGCAGGCGGTCGATCTCGGCCATGGTTGCGCGGGCGAACTTCTCGGAATTGGTCAGCAGCACGCCGGGGCTGTCCGGGCCGTGCTCGACTTGCCCGAGGATATCGGTGGCGGCGATTTCAGGATCGCAGCCGATCTCGTCGGCAATGATGAGGGTTTCGGTCGGTCCGGCGAAAAGGTCGATGCCGACGCGGCCGAAAAGCTGGCGCTTGGCCTCGGCGACGAAGGCATTGCCGGGGCCGACCAGGATGTCGACCGGATCGATGCTCTGCGTGCCGATCGCCATCGCGCCCACCGCCTGAATGCCGCCCAGCGCATAGATCGCATCGGCCCCGGCCATGGCCTGCGCGGCGACGATGGCGCGTGCCGGCTGGCCCTGGAACGGCGGGGCGCACGTAATGACGCGCTTCACGCCCGCGACCTTTGCGGTGATCACCGACATGTGCGCGGAAGCGAGCAGCGGATACTTGCCGCCGGGCACGTAACAACCGGCCGAACCCAGCGGGATGTTCTTGTGGCCCAGCACCACGCCGGGCAGCGTCTCGACTTCGACATCCTTCATTGAATCGCGCTGGATCTGGGCGAAGTTCTTCACCTGTGCCTGCGCGAACTCGATGTCCTTGCGTTCCTGCGGGGTCAGGCTGTCGACGCAGGCGTCGATCTCGGCCTGGCTGAGGCGATAGTCGTCGCGGTCCCAGCCGTCGAACTTGATCGACATGTCGCGCACCGCTTCATCGCCGCGCTTCTCGATATCGGCGAGCGCCGCCTCGACGATGTCGCGGACCTTGCGGTCTGCGTCTGCCTTTGCCTCGGCAGTGGCGCCGCGCTTCAGCCAGATGGCCATGATATTCTCCCGATCCGGTGTGACGTGATTTTCACCGGACCTAGCGCCGGGGAGCGAGCGGGGACCATCGCATGTTATCGATGCCTTGCTATCGATCCTATGCCGTTGTTGCCGCACGGGGGCTTCGCTAGCCCGGTTCCCAAGCACAAAGCTTTCGACACGGCATTCTTGGGAGAACAAGGAACAATGCGCCTCGCCACTCTCGATGACGGCACCCCGGACGGGCGCCTCGTCGTCGTTTCGCCCGAAGGCGATCGTTATGCCCACGCGCCGGTGGATACGCTGCAACAGGCGATGGAAAGTTGGGCTTTCGTCGCGCCCGTACTGGCCGAGATTTCCGAATTTCCCGAAGCGCTCGATGCCGCGCTGCTGCGTGCGCCGTTGCCGCGTGCGTGGCAGTGGCTCGATGGTTCGGCTTTCGCCTGCCACGGGGAACTGATGGACAAGGCGCTGGGCGTGGTGCCGGTGAAGACCGGCAAGCCGCTGATGTATCAGGGGACTTCGGACAAGTTCTACGGTCCTGCCGAGGATGTGCGCTACCTCACCGAAGAGAACGGCATCGATTTCGAGGGCGAGTTCGGCGTGATCGTCGATGCCGTGCCGATGGGCACTTCCGCCGAGGATTGCATGAAGCACATTCGCCTGATCGTGCAGATCAACGACTGGTCGCTGCGGAAGCTGGCCGGGCCGGAGATGAAGACCGGCTTCGGCTGGGTCCAGGCCAAGCCGCCCTGCTCGATGGCGCCCTTCGCGGTCACGCCGGAGGAACTGGGCGACCAGTGGCGCGATGGCCGCGTCTGCATGGACCTGCTGGTGGACTGGAACGGCAAGCGCTTCGGCGCCGCCAATGGCGAGCCGATGGGCCATGGTTTCCACGAGCTTGTCGCCCATGCCTGCGCCACGCGCGATCTGGTGGCGGGCACGGTGATCGGATCCGGTACCGTCTCCAACGAGAATTACCGCGAAATCGGCTCCTCCTGCATTGCCGAGCGGCGCGGGATCGAACTGGTCGATTTCGGTGAGCCGCGCACGGAATTCATGCGCTTTGGCGACAGTGTGCGCATGCAGGGAACCCTTGCCGACGGCCGCGCGCCGTTCGGCGTGATCGAACAGAAGGTTGTGAAGGCATGAGCGAGGTTCTTTCCGATTCCGGTCTGCCGCCGGTCCAGCGCGTCGTCACCGGACATGACGAGAATGGCCGTGCCGTGTTCCGCTCCGAAGACGTGACGCCGACCAGGATGGTGCCCTCTGGCGATGCCTCGTTCCTGACGATCTGGACCACCGCCACCGTCCCTGCCGACAACAATGACGAGACCGAGGGCCGCGAACGCCCTACCGGCACCACGCTGGAAGGCGGCTCGGTGATCCGGGTGGTGGACATGCTGCCGGGCAAGCAGAGCCCGATGCACCGCACCAACTCGATCGACTACGGCATCGTGCTGAAGGGCGAGATCGAACTGGAACTGGAAGACGGCTGCAAGAAGACGGTGCGCGAAGGTGGGATCATAATTCAGCGCGGCACCAACCACCTCTGGCGCAACACCACCGCAGAAGTCTGCCGCATCGCCTTCATTCTGATCGAAGCGCCCGCTTACCTCCACGATGGCGTGCCGCTGGATGAGGCCAAGCCCGAGCAGGTCGACCCGGTCTACAACGAGGCGGCGAGTAAGGCCTGATGTTCGACCTTACCGGCAAGAGCGCGATCGTCACCGGCTCCACGCGCGGGATCGGTCGCGCCATTGCCGAAGGGCTGATCGCCCAAGGCGCGCGCGTGGTGATTTCCAGCGAGGATGCAGGGGATACCGCGCGCGTCGCCGCCGAACTCGGTATGCCCGGCCAGCCTTGCGATGTGACCGACGATGCCGCGCTGGCCGCATTGGTGGACCGCGCGGTGGCGGAGTTCGGCGGGTTGGATATTCTTGTCTGCAATGCCGGGATCACCGGCAAGGCGGGAGCCTTCGCCGATCTCGACATGGCCGACTATGCCCGCGTCATGGCGATCAACCTCACCAGTCAGGTTGCGCTCTGCAACCTTGCCCTGCCGCATATCGCGGCGCAGGGCGGCGGCGCGGCGGTGCTGGTTTCCAGCCTCTCGGGCCTGAGGGGCAATGGGCGGATCAATGCCTATGCCCTCGCCAAGGCGGGCGTGGCGCAACTGGCGCGCAATCTGGCGGTGGAGTGGGGGCCGCGCGGCGTGCGCGTCAACGCGATCTCGCCCGGCTTCATCGCCACCGAACTGTCCGCACCCTTGCTGGCGGACGAGACTTTCATGGCCCGCCGCATGGCAATGACTCCGCTGCGCCGACCCGGCACGCCGCCGGAAGTGGCAGGCGCCGCCGTGTTCCTCGCCTCCGATGCCGGGGCTTTCGTCACTGGACATAATCTCGTCGTGGACGGGGGTACGCTCATCACCGACGGAAGCTGAAAACTGTGTTTCTATCGGCCCGGAGACAGGCGGCCGAAGAAAGGGAGATAATGACACGCCATCCCGAGCCGGGCCTGCTGACCGGCATATCGCTGCTGCTGCCGATCACGCTGACGACCATGGCCATCGTGCTGCTGGCGCCGATCATCCCGGATCTGATGGCACACTACGCCGCGGTGCCGGGCCATGAATACTGGGTGCCGATGATCCTCACGCTGCCTTCGCTCTGCGTGGCGTTGCTCTGTCCGCTGGCGGGGATACTGGGAGACTGGTTCGGGCGGCGCCGGCTGCTGCTGGCGGCATTCCTGCTCTATGCGGTCGTCGGCGTGATGCCCGTGTTTCTCGACGATCTCACCCATATCCTGATCTCGCGCGTGGGCGTGGGCATTGCCGAGGCCCTGATCTACGTGCTCTCGACGACGATGATCGGCGACTATTACAAGGGTGCCTCGCGGGACAAGTGGCTGGCTGCGCAGACGGCCTTCGCCTCGATGTCGGCGCTGCTGTTCTTCAACCTCGGCGGGGTGCTGGGAGAAGGCGGCTGGCGGACGCCGTTCTGGGCCTATGCCTCGGCGCTGGTCATGTTTGCGCTCGTCTGGAAGTTCACATGGGAGCCATCGCGCGATGGCACCGCCGATGACGAGGCCGATGCGCCGCCGCACAACCGCTCCTGGGCGGGCTTTCCCTGGGTGACGATGGCGATGATCGTGGTAATCACGGTCTATGGCTCGGTGTTCTTCTATACGGTGCAGATCCAGGCGCCCAGCGGGCTGGCCGAACTCGGCTTGGCCAGTCCGGCGGAGCGGGGGTTCCTGACATCCATCGCCTCTATCGGCGTGCCGCTGGGGACCTTCATCTATTCGCGCATTGGCACGCGGCTGGCAGTGGGACGGCTGCTGCTCCTCGAATTCGCCCTGCTGGCCATCGGCTTCATGCTGATGGCAAGGTCCGGCACCGTTCCGGGCTTCCTTGCCGGATGCTTCGTCAACCAGATCGGGGCAGGGCTGCTGCTGCCGACTTTGCTGGTCTGGTCGATGTCGATCCTCAGGTTCGAATTTCGCGGCCGGGGGACGGGCTTCTGGCAATCGGCCTTCGCGTTCGGGCAGTTCCTCTCCCCGCTGGTGGTGACTTTTGCGGGACGGCACACAGGCGGCCTGCTGGGGGCCTTTTCGGTCCTGTCGCTCGCCGCGCTGGGCGGGGTCGTCGTGGCGCTGATCGCTTCGCGCGCATCGCACGGCGGCAATGGGGCGATGGCGCATGGCTGATCGTCTTGCGGGCAGGATCGCCGTGGTCACCGGTGCCGCGAACGGCATAGGCGAAGGCGTCGCGCGCATCTTCCGGCACGAGGGCGCGCGGGTGATCGGCGTCGACCTTTCGGGAACCGACGAGGCCTGCAATCTCATCGACGAGGCGGCCACCCGCGCGCTCTTCGCCAGGATCGGCGCGGAGCACGGCCGGATCGACGTTCTCGTCAACGCGGCAGCATTCGCAGTCTTCTCGTGGATCGAGGACCTGAGCTATGCCGACTGGAAACGGACGCTGACGGGGGAGCTGGACATCGTCTACCTGGCAACCCGCGCGGCCTGGCCCTGGCTCAAGGCGAGCGGCACGGCCAGCATCGTCAACTTCGCATCGGCCAATGCGCGCCATGCGCTGGAGGGTTCCCCGGCGCTGGCGCACTGCGCGGGCAAGGGCGGCGTGCTGGCGATGACGCGGCAACTTGCCATGGAAGGCGCCCCGCACGGCATTCGCGCGAATACGATTGCGCCCGGTTTCATCAGGACGGCGGCCACGGCCCGGCACCTGGAGGCCGATCCCGACTTCGGGCGCCGGGTCCTGGCCGGAAACATGCTGAAGCGGCTGGGCGAGCCGGAGGACATCGCCTGGGCCGCGACCTGGCTTGCTAGCCCGGAGGCGCGTTACGTCACCGGAGCGGACATTGCCGTGGATGCAGGGGCTACGGCCTGGTAGATCTCACGATAGCCGTGCGCCGCCGGTGCATTCGGCCGCCATTTCGCCGCTCTGGCGTGCCGCGCTCCGGCCGCTCGTCAGGAGCAGCGCCGCCAGGCCGATGACGGAGGTTGCCGCGCCGGCCAGGGCTACGGCAGGATAGCCCAGATCGAGAGCGATCACGCCGCCGCCCAGCGCCGCGCCCAGCGCATTGCCCAGGTTGAAGGCGCCGATGTTCATGGACGATGCCAGGTTGGGCGCGTCGCTGGCCGCGTCCATGACCCGCACCTGGAGCGGCGGCACCAGGGCGAAGCTGGCGATGCCCCACAGGAAGATCACGATCGCGCTAGGCGCGGCATGGGTCATCGTCATGGCGAAAGCGATCAGAATCGCGGCAAGCGAGGCCAGGGTGACGATCAGCGTGCGATCGACCGAACGGTCCGCGAACTTGCCGCCCAGCCAGTTGCCCACCGTCAGGCCGAGGCCGTAAGTCACCAGCATCGCCGTGACGAAGCCGAGAGAGGCGCCCGTCGCCTCGCGCAGGATCGGGGTGATATAAGTGAACACGGTGAACATCGCGCTGGAACCCACGATCGTCAGGGCCAGCGCGCCGAGAACGGGCTTGCGGATCAGGACGCGCAGTTCGGCCGCCACATCGCCGCCGTCCGTAGAGGGCAAGGGAGGCAGGGTCAGGCGCAGCGCCGCCATCGTGACACCGCCCAGCGCCGCGATGCCCCAGAACGAGGCGCGCCAGCCGAGGTGCTCGCCCGCCCAGGTCGCCAAGGGCACGCCCACGACATTGGCGATCGTCAGCCCCATGAACATCGCGGCCACCGCGCCGGCCTGGCGGTGCGGCGGGACCAGGCTGGCGGCGACCACCGAGCCGACGCCGAAGAAGGCGCCGTGGTTGAAGGAGGTCAGCACGCGGGCGGCCAGAAGCATGCCGTAGCTGCCGGATACCGCTGCCAGCAGGTTGCCCAGGGTGAAGATCCCGGCCAGGGCGATCAGCAGCGTGCGGCGCGGTACCCGCCCGGTGGTGAGCGTCATCACCGGCACGCCCAGCACCACGCCCAGCGCATAGGCGCTGATCAGCAGCCCGGCGGCGGGGATGGAGACGCCCAGATCTCCGGCAATGACGGGCAGCAGGCCCATCGGTGCGAATTCGGTGACGCCGATGCCGAAAGCGCCGACGGACAGGGCCAGAAGGCCGGGATTGAGCTTCATCGGATGGTCCTCAGACCAGCGGCGGGTTCAGCCGAGCGAACCCTTCCTGCTGGCGATAGGGGGTGTGGGGATAGGGCGGCAGCACCTCGCTGGCGGCATCGAGCCGGGCGACCTGCTCGGCAGTGAGCGACCAGCCGACCGCGCCGAGGTTCTGGCGCAGCTGTTCCTCGTTGCGCGCGCCGATGATGACCGAGGAGACGGTCGGGCGGCGCAGCAGCCAGTTGAGGGCGATCTGCGGCACGCTCTTGCCGGTTTCCCCGGCGATGGCTTCCAGAACGTCGACCACGGCGTAGAGCAGCTCCGTTTCGACCGGCGGCGCGAACTGCTCGGTATCGTGCAGGCGGCTCCCCGCCGGTACGGGGCGACTGCGGCTGATCTTGCCGGTGAGGCGGCCCCAGCCGAGCGGGCTCCAGACCAGCGCGCCCAGGCCCTGATCCGCCGCGAGCGGCATGAGTTCGTGCTCGTAGGCCCGGCCGACCAGCGAATAATAGACCTGGTGGGCCACCAGCCGCGGCATTCCGTGGCGGTCGGCGACGGACTGTGCCTTCATCACCTGCCAGCCGGGATAGTTCGAGACCCCGGCGTAGCGGACCTTGCCCGCGGCGATCAGCCGGTCGAGCGTGATCATCAGCTCTTCCGCGGGCGTATGGGCATCGAAGGCATGGAGCTGCAGCAGGTCGATCCGGTCGGTATCGAGACGGCGCAGCGCGGCCTCCACCGCGCCGATCAGGCGCGAGCGCGAGGCGCCCCAGTCCTGCGGTCCGTCCCCGGTGGGCAGCCCGGTCTTGGTGGAGATCAGGGCGTCGTCGCGGCGGCCCTTGAGCGCCTGGCCGAGGATTTCCTCCGAGGCGCCGTTCGAATAGACATCGGCCGTGTCGAACAGCGTGACGCCGGCCTCCAGGCAGATGTCGAGCAGGCGCCGCGCTTCGGCGGTATCGCTGCTGCCCCAGGCGGCGAAGAGCGGACCCTGGCCGCCGAAAGTGCCGGTCCCGAAGCTCAGGGCGGGGACACGCAGGCCGGATGAGCCGAGTTGACGATATTCCATGAACAATCCTTCTCGCGGCAGCGGTGAATTTGCTATGCAGGCGCATAGATGACGGCAAAATACCGAAGGCGGTACTGCCCGCGAACGCGAAGGAATTTTGACTGTGACGCAAAGATGCTGAGCGAAGCCAAGCTCGCGGGCGGCACTGACCGGGCCCGTGCGCTCGAACTGTTCGTGGCGGTGGTGGAGCAGGGCAGCTTTTCGGGTGCCGGCCGGCTGCTGGACCTCAGCCCTTCCGCCGTCAGCCGCGCGATCGACAGGATCGAGGCGCGGCTGGGCGTGCGGCTGCTGCTGCGCTCGACCCGGGCGCTGGCGCTGACGTCGGAAGGTCAGTCCTATCTCCAGATGGCGCGCCGTATCCTGGCCGATCTCGACGATGCCGAACAGCTCATCGCCGATCAGGGCGCGCCGCGCGGGCGCTTGCGGATCAGCGCCGCACTCTCGCACGGACGGCTATGCGTGGTGCCCTTGCTCGGCGCGTTCGCAGCGCGTCATCCGCATATCCTGGTGGACATTGCGCTTACCGACACACTGGTCGACGTGGCGGCAGGGCAGGCGGATATCGCCATCCGGTTCGGACCGCTGGCCGACAGCACGCTGACGGCGCGGAAGCTGGGCGAAACGCGCCGGGTGATCGTGGCCGCGCCGGATTACCTCGCGCGGAACGGCACGCCGCAGGAACCCGAGGATCTCCACGGCCATAACTGTCTCAACTTCAACTTTCGCAGGGCCGAGCCGGTCTGGCCGTTCCTGCGCGAGGGGCGCGAATTCGCGCTGTCCGTGAAAGGCAGCATCGAGGCCAACAACGGAGAGACGCTGGGGCAGCTCGCGGCGGCAGGGGTCGGCTTGGCGCGGGTGGGGCGGTTCAGCGTGGAGCGGGAGATCGCGGACGGGCGGCTGGTGCCCATTCTGGAGGCGTTCAATCCCGGAGACGTGGAGTTCATCCACGCCGTGTTCGTCGGCGGCTACAGCACCCCGGCGCGCATCCGCGTCTTCGTCGATTTCCTCGCCGCGAACCTGCGCTGACACGGGCGAGGCGCCGCGAGGCGACCGCTATCCCTAAGCAGGCCGCCGATCGGCCCCAGGCCGCGCAAGGTCCGTTTCGTCAAACCGTCACGGTTGGCGTGCCAAGCCGGGCACTGGCGAATTATGATCGGGGTGCGACAGATGGATGACCGGACGCATGGCTACGACGTCTCGGTAGGCTACACTTACGGCTATTGCCGGGAAATGGCGCCTGCCTGGATGGATCTTGCCGCGGGAGCGGGCGAGACTTCGGCGGCAGGGGGCGGGCGCTTCCTGGAACTCGGGTGCGGGCAGGGCTTCGGACTGTGCCTGCTGGCGGCGGCCAATCCGGGCAGGGCGTTCGTCGGCATCGACCTGATGGCCGAGCATGTCGACCATGCGAACGGGATCGCGGCATCGGCCGGTCTTGCCAATGTGCAATTCGTCCAGGGAGACTTCGTCGAGCTGGCACGATCCTGGCCGGAGGCGCTGGGCCGGTTCGATCATGTCGCGCTCCACGGCGTCTACAGCTGGGTCACGGCGCCGGTGCGCCAGGCGCTGCTGCAGTGCATCGGGCAGGCGAGCGCGCCCGGGGCGCTGGTCTACATCGGCTACAATGCGCAGCCCGGCTGGCTGGCGACGATGCCCTTCCGGCACATGGCGCGGCTTATCCACGAAGAAGGGGCGGCGCCGGTGGCGGAAGTGCTGGACCGTTCGATCTCCCTGTTCGAACAGCTGCGCGGCGGGGGCGCTGCCACCTTCCAGTTGCTGCCCGGGCTCGGCGCGAGGCTGGATTCGCTGCGCAAGCGCGACATTGCCCAACTGGCCCACGAATATCTGCACGAAGGGTGGGAGCCGATGTGGCATTCGCAAGTCGCCCGCGAGGTGGCCGGGGCCGGGCTGGCCTTTGCGGGCTCGGCAACGCTGCCCGAAGCGCTGCTGCCCGCCTTCCTGCCTTCGGCTCTGCGCGACACGATCCTGGCACAGGGCGATCCGCTGCTGCGGCAGGACGTGCAGGACTTCGTCATCAACCAGTTCTATCGGCGCGACGTCTACCGGCGCGGCGAAGCGCCTGCCACGCCCACGCCCACGCTCACGCCCACGCCCGGCGAGCGGGCGGCGCAGACCCGCTTCCTTCTGCTCGATGCCCCTGCACCCGGGGCAACCCTGTCGGTGCGCACGCCCTTCGGCGAACTCGCGCTGCAACCGCCTGCCTATGCCGGGATCGTCGAGGCTCTGGCGGAACGATCGCTGACACTGGCGGAACTGGCAGTGCTGCCGAAGGCCGGCGGCAAGGATCTGACGGAAGTGCTGCAATTGGTGCTGATGCTGCTACATGCCGGAACGCTCGGCATTGAGGCGCCGCGCACTGACCACGCACCCGCCCAGCGCCTGAATGCGGCCATAGCGCGCGAAGCGGTACGCGGCATGCCTTACGACCATCTCGCGGCGCCGGCGATCGGCGGCGCCGTGCCTGTCGACTTTGCCGACCTCATGCTCATCGATGCCTGGCTCGCGCTTGGCGGCCTGGCCGACGAGACGGCGCTGTCCGAACGGCTGGTCCTTTCGCTCGCCGGATCCGGCAGGACGCTGCAGCGCGGCGGAAGCCCGCTCGAAGGCGTCCAGGAACGCCGCGAGGCACGCAGCCGCGCGCGGACATTCCTGGACCGTGACTTGCCGAGATGGCGAAGGCTCGGCGCGCTCGCCTGAGCGGGTGCCGGAGTCAGGTCAGGACGCGCCGCGCGAAGTTCGTGGCTGCGACGAGACCGTCCTGGCTCACGCCGTGGCCGATCCCCGGCGAGACATGCGTCTCTACCGGCACGCCGGTTTCGGTGAGGACGGTGGCGGCCATCTCCATCGAGCGGAACGGCACGACTTCATCCTCGGTGCCGTGGATGAGCAGGACCGGCGGGCGGCTGCGGATGTCCGCCTGCAGGCTTTCCGGCGCCACGAGCATGCCGGAAATGCCGACGATGCCGGCTGCTGCATCGGGGCGCCGAAGGCCGACGTGAAGCGCCATCATCGTTCCCTGGCTGAAGCCGACGAGAAGCAGGCGGTCGCTGGAAAGGCCGGCCTTTTCCAGTTCCGCCGTGATGAAGGCGTCCAACCCGGGCGCGGCCGCCGCCGCACCCGCGGCGCGCTCGGCCATCGAGAAGGTCTCGATCGGCCACCATTGGTAGGCGGCGGCCATGTGCGGCAGCTGAGAGGGGGCATTGGGCGCGACGAAGGCCGCGCCGGGAAGCATGGGCTGCATCGCGGCCGCCAGCGCGATGAGGTCATCGCCGTTGGAGCCATAGCCGTGGATCAGGACCACGAGCGCATCGGCACTGGAGCCGGAGAGGGGGGCAAGGCGGGGGCCGTCAAGCAAGGCGCATATCCTTTCGGCGGATCGGGGAGATCCTGGTCGCAACTCTGAGAGGCCGAAATTCGCCTGACGGCAAGCGTGAATTTCCCTTTCTAAAGTGCCACGGCGCCGAGAGCCTGCGGAGCGTTGCGAAATTCCGGCCGCCGGTTCCCGCCGCTGGCGGGCGGCTCAGTGTCCGGCGCGGGAAGGCGGCTCGCAAAGCGAAGCTGCCTGCTCGGCCAGCGCGAAGTCACCGGCCTGGAGCGCTGCACGCTTCGCGCTGGCACATTTTCCATCGGCCACGAGTGCGCCCACCGTCTCGCGAAGTTCCTGCCCCTTGCGGGCCTGCGCGAGATTTTCCTCGTCCTCCCGGCGCTGCTGGTTTTCGTTTCGCTGCCGCTCCAGTTCCTGGAAGGCGGAATAGCGCTGCCAGGCCGGGTTGTCGCTGGCCCCGCCGGATCGGACGCTGCAACTGGAGACATTACCCAGAAGGTAGCAGGTCGAGGTCTGGGCTGCAGATGGCAGCGACAGGAAGGCGGCAAGAGCGGCCGCGCCGGAAGCCAGCACAAACTTCATGGATTAAACCCCCTAAAGCGAAACCGCGAGGAACCGGCGCCGCGCAATTTCATGAGGCCCTTAAAGTAGCGCTTTGGCCCTCTCGTCAAGGTCTTGATCCTGCCATGATGCCGGGCGCGCGCAGTGGCACGTTACTTGGATAGTGGCCCGCGATGTTCATGGACTTTGTCACGGCCAGCGGAACTTCGACTGCGCGGAGCCCTTCCTAAGGGGTGGAGAACGTCCCCGAGCGGGCGGCAGAAACGGGAAAGCAACCGGATCGGCTGTTTCCCTTCATGCCCGATCACGGGGAAATTAAGTTTCCATAGATACAGTGGCCTTGCGTGCAAAACAGCGGATGTCTCATGTGATTGACTTTCAAAGCACTATTTTGGAGATGATTGCCAAGGGTCAGCCGCTATCCGAGACGGTGTATCGTCTTTGCCGTGAAGTTAATCGCCTGGCGCCGGATGTAATCTGCTCCGTTGTGACTGCTGATGCCGATGGATGCCTCCGTCCGCTGGCGGGTCCGGGGCTTCCTCCTGCCTTTTGCGATCTGGTCAGCGGCGTTGAAATCGGACCGACCATCGGGGCCTGCGGGGCCGCGCTCTATTTCGGGACCGAGGTGCTTTCCCAGGACATTGCGGAAGATCCGCATTGGGAGGGCTTTCGCGATCTCATCCTGCCGCTGGGAATACGCGCCTGCTGGTCGAGCCCGATCCTGGGGGCGAACCGCGAGCCGATAGCCACTTTTGCCTTCTACTTCGGAGAGAAACGCGGGCCGACCCAGAGCGAGCGGGAGATCGTCGATCAATGCGTCCACTTGTGCGCCATCGCGCTCGACCGGGAACGGCGGGTGGAAGACCATAACCGCCGCGCCCATACTGATGCCCTGACGGACTTGCCGAACCGGGCGGCTTTCAATGCCGCGCTTTCCGGCCTGAGCTGCGAGATCCCGGGCGCCTGGGCACTGGCGGTGATCGATCTCGACAACCTGAAAGTCACCAATGACGCCTTCGGCCACCAGGCTGGGGACAGCCTGCTGCAACTCGTGGCCAAATGTCTCTCCCGTGCAGCCGCGCCGGAGCCGCTGTTCCGGATCGGCGGGGACGAGTTCGCCGTGATCGTCCAGGACCCGGCCGCCCTGCGCGCGCTGGATGAGACCATGGCCGGCTACCTCGCGGCGCTGGCCCGCGCCGGCGGGCAGGTGGACAACCCCATCGTGCCGCGTGCCACCATCGGCTATGCCGAACTGGCCCCGGGCGACCTGCTGCCGGAGCGCGTGCGACAGAAGGCCGACTTTGCGCTCTATCACGCCAAGGATACCGCCCGCGGTTCCCACGTTCCCTACTCCGACGAAATCGGATCGCGCATCACCCGCAGGCTCGCTGCCGTTCGCGAGGTCGACGTCGCCTTGCGCGAGCACCGCATCGAGACGTTCTATCAGCCGATCGTCCTGATCGAGACCGGTGAGATCGTCGGCGTGGAAGCGCTTTGCCGCATGCGCAGCGGCGACCAGCTGGTGTCGGCCTCCGCCTTCCATGAGGCGACGTCCGACGCCGGCGTGGCGACGGCGCTGACCAGGCAGGTGATCTCACAAGTGGCCAGGGACGTCCGTGGCTGGCTCGATCTGGGGATCGCATTCCAGCATGTCGGCATCAATGTCTCGTCGGCCGACTTTCACAGCGGCACGATCTACGCGGTGCTAGCCGAGAGCTTCGACCGGGAGAATGTCCCGCTGAAGCATGTGATCGTGGAAGTGACCGAAGTGGTCTGCATGGATGACGACGCGGGGATCGTTCGCAAGTCCATGCAGGCGCTGCGTTCGCGGGGCATCCGGCTGGCGCTGGACGATTTCGGCACGGGCTATGCCTCGCTCACCCATCTGATGACGGTGCCGGTGGACATCATCAAGATCGACCGGAGTTTCGTGGAAGACCTCGTTTCGAGAGGCCCGAGCGCCGCCATCGTCGAGGGCGTCATCGGCATTGCCAAGCGGCTGGGCATCAAGGTGGTGGCCGAAGGAATCGAGAATGCCGACCAGGCCCGCGAGCTGCTGGCGCTCGGCTGCCTGCTGGGACAGGGTTTCCACTATTCGCGGGCGGTTCCGGCTGCGGAGGCGGGGGCGATGATGCTCAAGCTGGCGGAGACCGTCTAGCCGCCTGAGGGCAACCGCAGCCCGCCCTGTCAGGCCTTGAGGCTGGCAGGCATCCACACGTCGTTCGCGGGACGGCGAATGGAGCAGAGCTTCCGGGCGCCTTCCCAAAGTTCCGCCGAACGCTTCGAAGCCTCGCGGTGCGCGATGACGAGCGCGCCGGTCATGTCCGAAGCCTTGAATTCGAGACGCCGAGCCACGCCGATATCATCGTCCGAGAACTTCAAGGTATAGGTCTTCATACGTGGCTCCAGCTAACCGGATGTCGTTGCACGCAACCGGTAAAGCGTGATTCTGGTTAAAATTTCGACGGTTAAGGTTGGCAAAGGGCAAAAAGTTCCTGCGCGGCCGGGGCGAGAGCGCGGTGGGCGTCGGAACTTGCATTTTAACCGGCAAGCCGTTCGACCTGTCCAAACCATGCGCTGGCGAGAGCACCGCCGTCTGTGAAAGCCGGGAAGCTACCGCGATAAACAGGCGGCCGGGCAAGCGGGCGACCGGGAAGGCGCCCGAACCACACGCTCTCTTTCGGCGCCGGGACCTGGTTCGGAACCTTGCCGGTCTTGCGGCTTTGCCTTTGAGCGAGGAGGCGAGATGCGACGGAACATTTTCGGTGCAGGTCCGAGACCGGAAAGGGTTCGGCGTTTGAAGGTGCCCCCTTGTCTCTAGACGTCGGCGCCGCGCCGAAGTGGGAGCCGCGCACCCCGCTCCATGATCTTGCCGCAGCAGTGGGCGTCATGCGCGCCTGGCGAAGCGCCGAGGGAACCGAGTGTCTGGTTGCCGACGAAGTGCTCGTCTCGGTGCTGGGTGCGCTGGGCTATGCGGCCGGGTCGGACGACGAGATCAGGCAGAGCTTCTCCCGTTGGCGGGAAGAGGCTCTGGCGCTTCCCGGTCTGATAACGGCGGAGCAAGGATCGCCCGTCCGCTTGCCCAAGGCGCTTGCCCACTTGCACCGGGTGGATCTCGTTTCGGAGGACAGCTGCACTTCGCGCGCCTTGCCTGCGCACGATGGGCTGGTCATGGCGATCGAGGAGCCCGGCTATTATCACCTCCATGCCGGTGGCCAGTCGGTTCGGTTGGCGGTCGCTCCGCACCGTGCCTTCTCGCTCGGCCATGACCTTCATGGATTGAGGACATGGGGGGCGGCCATCCAGATCCCTTCGCTGAGGAAGCACGGCCCCGCGCCATTCGGCGACCTGGGGGCGCTGGCGGATGCCGCGGTCCGCTTTGCAGGGCTTGGCGCCGACGCGCTCGCGATCAGTCCGGTACATGCGGTCTTCGCCGGTCAGTCGAGTGGGTTCAGCCCCTATGCCCCATCGAGCCGCCTGTTCCTGAACGCCGCGCTGGCTGCGCCCGAACTCGCGGGCCTGGAGCCTTACGCGGAGCCGGAGGGTGCTGCCCTGATCGACTGGGACGAAGCCCTGCCGCGGCGCCTGGCATCGATGCGAAAGCTCCATGCCGCTTGCGGCAGCGAGGTACGGGAACAAGTCGATGCCTGGGCTGCAAAGGTAGCGGGTGCCTATGGTCATGCCCTGTTCGATGCGCTTTCGCTGCATTTTGCGGCGCATGGCCGGGGCTGGAAGAACTGGCCCTCCGGCTATCACGATCCCTCCGGCAGGGAGGCGAAACGGTTTGCCGGGGACCATGCGGAGGAGATCCGGTTCCACCTCTTCGCGCAGTGGCTTGCCGCGCGGTCGATGAAGTGCGTGCAGCAGTCCGCGCTGGAGGCCGGGATGAAGATCGGCATCGTCAAGGATCTCGCGGTCGGGATCGATCCGCTAGGCAGCGATGCCTGGGCGATGCAGGAGAGTGTCCTTTCCGGGCTGACCATCGGCGCCCCGCCGGACCCGCTTGGCCCGGATGGGCAGAACTGGGGGCTGACCAGCTTCTCGCCGCGTGGGTTGGTGGCCAGCGGGTTCGAACCGTGGCTGGCCATGCTGCGCGCGGGGCTGCGCGATGCGGGCGGCTTGCGGATCGACCATGCCTTCGGGCTGGCGCGACTATGGGTGATCCCGGAGGGTGAGCCGGCCAGCAAGGGCGCCTACCTCAACTATCCCATTCACGACCTGACGCGCCTGGTCGCGCTGGAATCGTACCGTGCCCAGGCCTTGATCGTGGCGGAAGACCTGGGCACGCGGCCTCCGGGCTTCGACCATCTGCTGAGCGACCGGGAATTTCTGGGCATGCGCGTGCTCTGGTTCGAACGTGACGACGACGGAGGCTTCCAGGCCGCGTCCCGCTACGACCGTTCGAGTGCGGCGATGACCGGAACGCACGACACGGCGACCGTGGCAGGCTGGTGGTCCGGCCGTGACCTCGAATGGAACCGTGCCCTCGGGCGCGGCGCGGCAGGCGAGGCTGCGGACGACCGGCGATCCGCCGACCGGGCGGCGCTGTGGCGCACGATCGGCGAAGGAAAGCCTCAGCCTCTGCCGAGCGAACCGGCCGACGCCGTCGACGCGGCGATCCGCGAGATTGCGCGGGCGGGGTCCGACCTCGCTATCGTGCCGCTGGAAGATATCCTCGGCCTGGAGGAACAGCCGAACCTTCCGGGCACCGTGGACGAACACCCCAACTGGCGCCGCCGCATGGCCGCGCCGCTCGATGCGATCCTGGACGGTGAGCGCGTCGCGGCGCGGATCGCGATGCTGGATGGGCGGCGCAGCATGGCATTTCCCGAGGAGGAGGCCGCGAGCCGGTCTGCACCGCCCGCCGTTTGAAGGGGCGCGCCTGCCGTCAGCGGCCCTGCAGCAGGCTGCTCTTGAGCGTCAGCTGCAACGTGACCGAGCGCGGGGGGCTGGCCGTGCCCAGCACGTCGCCCTGAACCGTCGCGGCGGTGCCCGTCCCGCTGGCGGTGGCGCCCACGACCGAGCCGGCGACGACATAGAGCCTGTTCGTGAGATTGCGGCCGATCAGCGCCAGTTCCCACGGTTTGTCCTCCCCGCCGTTCAGGGTTACCGCACCGTTGAGCAGCCAGTAGGAGCCCTGGCGGTTCAGCGGATTGGCT
This sequence comes from Novosphingobium sp. PhB55, assembly GCF_004368805.1. NCBI lineage: Bacteria > Pseudomonadati > Pseudomonadota > Alphaproteobacteria > Sphingomonadales > Sphingomonadaceae > Novosphingobium > Novosphingobium sp. PhB55. The sequence goes on from NZ_SODQ01000004.1 coordinate 310,628, forward strand.
TCCGTCTGGGTGATGTAGCTGCTCGAATAGCTGGTATCGACGGCCAGGGTGCCGCCCAGACGTTCGGAGAAACTGTGGTCGTAGGCGGCGCCCGCGGTCAGCGTGAACAGCGGTGCGCGGAACAGCCGCTGTCCGGTCTGGTCCTGATCCTGATAGGGGTTCGCTGCCGTGCCGTATGTGGAGGCGGCGAGGCTCGGATTGCGGGGGTTGAGATTGCAGCCGGCGGCCACGGACTGGCCGGCGTAGCATCCGCCGATAAAGTCGGTGTAGCGCGAGTGGTTGTAGGCCGCCGCCGCATTGAGCGAGAGCCCCGCAAGCGCGTCCGGCCGCAGGGTCACGCTGGCCTCCACGCCCTCGATCTCCGCGCCCCCGGCGTTCTGCGTCAGCTGCGTGAAGGAGGCATTGTCGTAGCGCGAAAGCTGGAGGCCGGAATATTTGTAGTAGTAGCCGACGAGGTCGAACAGGATTTGTCGTCCGGCGAGGTATCCCTTGATCCCGGCTTCGCCGCCTTTCGCGGTCATCTGGCCATAGGACAAATCCACGCGGGGAAGCGAAGGGTTCGCCTGCGAGCGCAGTGTCGTGGGCACTGTGTTGAAGCCGCCGGAAGTGAAGCCCTCGCGATAGGCCGCATAGAGCGTGAGGTCGTTGCTCGGCCGCCAGGTGAGGGTGACTTCCGGCGAGAAGTCCTCGTAAGTCCGCCGCGGGTTCAGCACGTCGATCGGGCTGGCGAAGGAAGTGCCCTGGAGGGACTTGTCCTCCCACGAATAGCGACCACCCGCCGCCAGTTCGAGGTCGTCGGCCAGCTTGTAGCGGCCTTGTCCGAAGACCGAATAGGCGCTGGTATGCACGTCATAGAAAGTGGAGCCGACGAGGAAAGGCCGGGTCGTCCCGCCGAAGTCGACGGCGAAGGCCTGCCGGATCTTGAAGTGCGCGTCCTGGAAGAAACCGCCGAAGAGCAGGTTGAACGGCCCGTCGAAGTCGGTCGCGACGCGGATTTCCTGGCTCACCCCGTCCGCGACGATGTCGTTCGATGCGCCGAAATAGGGGACATTGGAGAAGGTGAAGGGATCGACCGACTTTTCCCCGAGGCGGTAATAGCCGGTTACCGACGACAGCGTGAGTTCGTCGGTAAGGTCCTGGTCGATCGACAGGGAGGCGAGGAACTGGGTCGACTTCACGAAGGGGACGCCGTCACCCAGCGTCGGGTCCAGCGCCGTCATCCGGGCGGGCAGGATCACGCTGTAGAACTTGCGGTTCAGCTTGCAGTCGATGGCGCCGGACAGCCGGCTGACGCCGCCCGGGCAGAAGACGATCTGCGACCCGCCGGTCGGCCCCACACCGTCGCGGGTGCGGCGGCCATAAGCGACTTTGGCGGTGGCCCTGGTGGCGCCGCTCGGCGAATGGAAGGACAGCGTGCCGCGCACGAACACGTCTTCGGCATTGTAGCTGTCTGCCGCCGGGCCGGGCGTGACGCCGGCGATCGGCACCGCGACATTGCGGAACCAGCCATCCTCCTTCGAGTAGTAGCCCACCACGCGGGCGCCGACAGTCTCGGTCAGCGGCGCCGAGACGGAGCCTTCCACGAAGCGCTGGTCGGCTGCGAATTCGTAGCCGGTGCGCAGCTTCGCCTCGAAACTGGAGCCCGGATCCTGGGATACCAGCGAGATGATGCCGCCGGGGCTGTTCTTGCCGTAGAACAGGGCCTGCGGCCCCTTGAGCACTTCGACGCGGGAGAGGTCGATCTGGCCAAGGCGGATCGCGTTTCCGTAGCTGATCGGGATGCCGTCTATGTTGAGGGTGACTGCCGTTTCGGTCGAAGGATTGGAAATGCCGGAGCCGATACCGCGCAAGTTGATCGAGCCGCCCACCTGGTTCTGCGATTCCGCGATGACGAGCTGCGGCACCTGCTGGCTGATCGAGGTGAGCGTGACCGTGGCATAGCGCTGGAGCTGCTCCTGGGACAGCGCCGAGACCGCGACCGGGACGTCCAGCAGGCGTTCGCTGCGCTTGCGGGCCGTGACGATGATCTCGCCCGATCCGGCAGCGGCGGCACTGGGAGGCGCTTCCTGGGCGCGGACTTCAGGCGAGGTGAGAGATATGCCGAGAATTGCCGCGGCAAAGCCCACCGCCAGTTGTTGCCTGTCCATCGTCTTCTCTCCGCCGCACATGAACGGCGAGGGTTGGTGGACAGGCATTTTGTGTCAATCGACCGGAAGCCAATGATCGGCGGGGCGACGTTTGCTTCCTCTCCAGTCAAGTCATCATGGGATCAGGCGCAAGCAGCACCCCCTTATTCGTTCCAATGCGCCTGAATGAAGCGCCGAATTTCCGCCTCCAGTTCCGCGTCTTCCGGAGTGCCGCCCATGAAGCCGCCATGCGGCATCGCCTCGAAGACGTGAAGTTCGGCCGCCACGCCCGCCTGCCGCAGCGCGCGGTGCATCCTGACGGTGTTCGACAGGAAAAGGTCGCGCGTGCCGGATTGCAGGAATGTCGGCGGGAAGCCCTGCAGGTCCGCGAACAGCGGGGAGAGGCAGGGATCGGCGAGATCGGCGCCGCCTGCATAGAGACGGTTGTTCGAGGGCAGCGGGCGTGGCAGCACCACGTCGAGCATGCGGTTGGTCTCGAAGCTGTCCCCGGATTCGGTCAGGTCCACTTGCGGCGAGAGCAGAATGAGGCTGGCCGGCATCGGCAGGCCTTCCTCCCGCGCCCTGAGCAGCATGGCCGCAGCCAGGTTGCCTCCGGCGGAGCGGCCGCAGATGGCGATGCTGCCCGGAGCATGGCGTTCCAGAACGACGCGATAGGCCGCCAGGGAATCGTCCAGCGCGGCCGGATAGGGATGCCCGGGCGGCATCCGGTAATCGACGCCGTAGCAGGCGATGCCATGCTGATCGGCCTGGCGGCACGCGCCGATGCGGCAGGCCTCTCCGCCGCCGACGACGAGGGCGCCGCCGTGGAAGTCGATCAAAGCCCTGCTGTCTTCGGCCGGAGCCTCCGGCATCGCGACGTGCATCGTGGCACCGCCCTGTTCCATGGTCGTTGCGGCGGCGCGCAGGCTGCCGGCGAGACCTTGCACGGCGGCGGCGTATTGCGCGTCCGCTGCGGCCTTCATGCGCATCCAGCCCGCGAAATCGTCCGGTTGCGGCATCTCGTAGTGGGCATGGAGGGGGATGCCGTCCTCGCCGACGAGACGAGCCAGCGCCGCCTGCGCCTCTTCGCTGATCGACCGGGGGATCGGGATCGCCCTGGGTCCGAGCTTCACGGCGCCTTTGTCGCCGGTCTTGCTGCGATCCGTGCCGCCGTTGCCCGCTTTGCTATTGTTCATTGTCTCGCCGCATGCTTGTTCGTCCATGACCAAGTGTTCGATATCGCGTCGAAAGGCGGCCGGATGGCGTTCACTATGTCCTGCCGCCAGCGCCCGTGCAAGCCGTGCCGCCTGGCCCCAACGATCGGAAAGACCATCATGACGCTGCCGGATATCCTAGTGCCTACCTACCTCCAGATGCTCGGCGCCTTGTCGGCATGGCTCGGCAAGGCCGAAGCCGGCGATCAGGCCGATGCGCTGATGGCGGCGCGCCTGGCTCCCGACATGTTTCCTCTGTCCACCCAGGTCCGCTTCGCCTGCGTCCAGGCACAGGAAGGCATGTTCAGGCTGCGCGGGGAGCCTCTTCCGCCCTCGATCGCGGAACTGCTCGACGAAGGACGCAAAGGGGGAGAGCAGCCCGGCTCGATTGCCGAGGCGCGCACCAGGATCGCCGAGACCGTGGCGATCGTGGAGCAGGCGGCGGTCGGCATGCCTGAGGTCGATCCGGCAGCCGCCATCGCTCACGCCCTGCCGCAGGGCATGGTCTTCGATCTGGACGCGGCCCAATATGTCCGCGACTGGGCGCTGCCGCAGTTCTACTTCCACGTCATGACCGCCTACGCCATCCTTCGCGCCCAAGGCGTGGACCTGGGCAAGGCGGACTATGTCGCGCACATGTTCCCTTACCTCCGGCCGGGCACCATGCCCGGGCAATAAGCGCGGACCGAAGCTGTCACGGGTTCACGCTTCGGCGGCCGCGCGCTGACGGGCGCGGCTCGCCTCCGCCATGTGCCGTTTCCAGCGCTGGCGCAGGGTGCTGGCCCGGACTCCGTGCCGATCGTCCAGGAACTCCGCCTGGAGCACGCGGTCGGCGCGGAAGTGGCGGAAGTCCTCGCGCATTTCGCACCAGGCTGCCAGCATGCGGGCATTTTCCATGAAGCCCACGATCACCGGCCAGATGGTGCGCCGGGAGGTCCGGCCCTGCTCGTCACGATAGTCGAGGACGATCTTGCGCCCCTCGTGGATCCAGGTGCGGGTGCGGGCCAGGTCGATGCCGTCAGGCGCCATGGACCGGCCCGGCCACTGCCCGCTGGACGGCGTGCCGATGGAGGGCGTGGCGATGACCGAGCGCAAGCGTTCGGGCGCGACGCAGGTGATCTTGGCGATGAGGTCCCGCGCGGCGCGGGCCAGCACCGGATCGCCGCGGCCCATCACCCATTGTGCGCCCAGCACGGCAGCCTCGATCTCGTCCGTCGTCAGCATCAGCGGCGGCATGTCGAACGCGTCGTCGAGGATATAGCCGAAGCCGGTCTCGCCGCGGATCGGCACGCGCTGCCCGACGAGGTCGGCGATGTCGCGATAGACGGTGCGCTGCGAGACTTCGAGTTCGCCGGCGATCTCTCCCGCCGTCACCGCCCGCGACGACCGCCTGAGGATCTGGATGATCTGGAAAAGTCGGTCCGCCCGTCGCATCGCATGCCTCCTACTGACAATATGCTGTCAGTAGGGCTTCTCTATCGGGAACTTCGCGGCGTGACCATGCACCGCGAGAATTCCAGGAGACCTACCGATGCTCACTTTGTTCCATGCGCCGAATTCGCGTTCCTCCCGCATCGTCTGGATGCTGGAGGAATTGGGCGCGTCCTACGAAATCCGGCCAGTGACCATCTTTCGCCCGATGACGGGAGAGGGCACTCCGGACGCATCCAACCCCCATCCCGAGAAGCGCGTGCCGGCGCTGGACCACGACGGTGTCTTTCTGGCAGAATCGCAGGCCATCGCCCTCTACCTCGCGGATGCCTTTCCCGAGCAGGGCCTGGCGCCGAAGCCCGGCGATCCGCGCCGCGGTGAATACCTGACCTGGATGGCCTGGTATGTGGCGGAAATGGAGCCGGCTCTCTTTGCCGGATTTACGGGAGAACTCGAAGGATCGCCAGAGAAGCGGCGCGGCTACGATGCGGTGCTGCGAAAGCTGGCCAGTGCCTTTGCGGCGGGTCCCTACGTCATGGGCGAGCAGTTTACGGCTGCCGACATTCTCATCGGCAGCGCGCTGAACTTCGCCCGCCGGGCGTTCCCCGAGGATGCCGCGATGGACGCCTATGTCGCGCGGTGCCGCAAGCGCCCCGCCGCCCAGCAGGCATTGGCGCGGGACGGTGCCGCCGGTCTGCAGAACGCGGCCTGACCCTACTGACGGCACCATCGCCCGGCCCGGCGATGGCGCCTTCGGCAAACCGGACTTCACGATGGACCGGGAGCTTGCGAAAAGGCCGGCGCAGGCTCGGGAGCCTGGCCGGCCAGGGCAGCCTGGTCCATTGTGGAATTCGGACAGGCCTTCGGGTCGCATGGGGAAACTGGCGCGGGGCAAGTGCCGGGTCGATCCGGGAAATTCCCGGTGTTCCGAAATTGGGGGCCGGAAACCTAGACCGCTTCCCCGCGGCTGAGAGCGATGAGCTGGGCCAGGCCGTTGGTCCTTGTCTTGGTGACGATGGCCGCGCGGTGATCTTCCACCGTCCGCGCGGAGATCGCCAGGCGCTCGGCGATCTCCTTGTTGGAGTGGCCGCGCACCAGCAGGTCGAACACGTCGCGCTCGCGCCGGGTGAAGGCGGCGGTCATGGCGGCGATGCGCCGCTCCCGCGCGGACCAGCCCAGGCCTTCGGCCACGGCGGCGATCAGGCGCGGTTCGTCGATCGGCTTTTCGAGATAGTCGATCCCGCCGTGGCGGCGCACCGCATCGACGGCATGGGCGGTCGTCGGCCAGGCGGTCATGAACACCAGCGACACGGCCGGATCGCGGGCGCGCAAGACGTCGGCGAAGGCAAAGCCGTCCATCTCGCCCATCTGGATGTCGCTGATGACGCAGCCGAATGCGCAATCGGGCAGGATGGCCAGAAGCGCCCGGGGGTCCGTGAAGGCCCGCGCATCCATCCGGTTGCGCGCCAGTAATCGCGCCACGCTGGCGCCGAGATCGGCATCGTCGTCCAGCACGGCGACGAGAGGGGCGGCGGGAGAGGTGGCGGGGTCGGTCATGGCAGGGGTCCGGCGACGAGGGGCAGGGACAGAACGAAGCGCGCGGTATCGACGTCGTCCTGCCGGACGAGCGTGCCGCCATGCGCCTCCACGATGGTGCGGGCAATGACGAGACCGATCCCCATGCCCGCCCCCAGGGGCTGAGCGTCGGTTTTCCGTGCGGCCAGGAGCGGATTGGTCACTTCGATGCGGACTTCGTCGGCGACGGCCCCGGCGCGCAGCGCGATCGCTTCGCCGGGGCTGGCCGCGACGGCGTTGCGCAGCAGGTTCACAAGGGCCTGCGTCAGTTCGATCTCCTGCGCCTGAACGGCAAGGTCCGGGGCGATGCCGAGACAATCGATCCGGCCGCCTGACGCGCGTAACTCGGCCGCGACGATCTGGCAGGCGGTCTGCAGCAACATCGAAACGGGCAGCAGCGAAGGCTCGTCCACGTCGCGGCCGCCGAAGCGGCGCAGGCGGCGCACGAGGTCGGATAAGTCGCGCGCCTTGCGATCGACCAGCGCGGCGCTCTCGGCGATGTCGGCGTCAAGATGTTCGGTCGCCCGGGCGAGGTGGCCGGCCTCGATGGCCAGGGTGGAGAGCGGCTGGCTGATCTCGTGGATCACCGCCACCGACATCGCTCTCAGGGTCTTGAGTCGCTCGGCCTGGAACAGCAGGCGGTTGCGTCTCTCCAGCATGATCCGCGCGGTCTTCTGCGCGTCGGAGAAGCTCCCCGCGAGCCAGGTGACCAGCACGACCGCGGCAATGCCCAGATGCAGCTCCAGCCGCGTCGCATCGTCCAACCGGCCGGACGAATAGGGAAGGAAGGCCAGGACTTGCGCCACGATCGCCAGCCAGGCGGCAATGCGGCCGTGGCGCAGGCCGATCCAGGCGCCCGCCAGCAGTCCCGGCGCCGGCTGCGCGCCCAGCCCGGCGCGCCACAGGGCAATCGTCAGCAGCAGGCAGCCCGACAGGACGAGCGCATCCTCCAGTACCGCACGCCGCGCGGGCGGCCGGGGCAGAGCCTGCCGCGGGCCGCCCGTCAACGCCGCGATCCACAGCAGGGGCGGCGCCAGCACGAGGATGCCGAGCAGGTCTCCCACGGCTAGCCCGGTAAGCGAGATCGCGATGTCCACACCGATGCGGTATCGCCCGGCATCGGCCGGCAGCAGGGCGTCGATGGGCGCCACGAGCAGGGCATTGAGCGCCGGTGCCGCAACCGCGGCCAGCCCCATCATCATCGGCGGCAGCGAAAAGGTGTCGTCCTTGCTCCGCGCAATCCCGCGCGTGACGGCCAGCGCCAAGCCATACGTCAGCCCCGGCCGCATCGCGCCGATCACCGCCTGAAGCAGGCCCGGAGCCCCGATGTCGATGACGCCGGCGCTGAAGTCTGCGGCCAGTTCGGCAAGGACCAGCCAGGGCGCGAAGCGGGCGCCCCGGCTCCACAGCACCGCGAAACGCAGACCAGCGGGCGGGTACCATAGCGAGAAGAAGCCCGCACCGCTCCAGGGGCTGGCCGTCCAGTGCAGCAGCGCGAACGCGAGCGCGTAGAGGACCAGCAGAGGCAGATCGCTCGCCCGCAAATCTATCATTCGCCCCTTTATCCGGCGGTCATGATGGTGTGGGAGCGCAGTCATCGGCGCAAGCTGTGGCAGATCGCAAGGCGCGGATAAACCCGGAGGTTTTACGGTAGCGGGACGATCGCGCCCCGGAGCGGACGAACCGCGGGTTCCTGTTGCCCGGCACACTTATCGACAAGGCGAGGCAGGGCAAGGCAGCCTTCGGCCGCCTCATCGTTTTCTGAGTCATGACAAATGACACCATCAGCCGCGGTACCCTTCGCGAACTGCTGGATGCTCTGGAAGCGAGCATTCCCGGTTACTGGATCGACGGGCCCTATCCGCCGACATCCCGGGGCGGGGTGAGCAACTGGCAGGCCATGGCCTATCCGAAGGGCGCATCCGAAATGGCCGGCATGCTCGCGGCCAAGCGGCGGATCGACGAGCTGAAGGCGCGCAACCCCATCGTCGTCTGGTAAGCGGGCGCTCCGATCGAACCGTGAGAGGGCCGCGCCGGAACGAACGCGGCCCTTTCTTCAAGGCCCCTACATCCGCATCCCGATCGCGGCGAACAGCGTCCGCGCCTGCCCGGGAACGACGCGCAGGGCATTGCCGGCGGACTGGTCGTAATTGCGGTTGGTCAGGTTTCGCAGCGTCATGCGGGCATAAGCGCTGTGTCCGGAGGCGACTTCAAAGGCGTAGCCGGCGTTGAGGTCGAACGTCGTGTAGCCGTCCAGGAAGAAGGGCACGCTCGTCGATCCGTTCGGGGCCTGGGACAGCCCGCCATAACGCCGGGCGACGCGATAGGCGCCGCCGCCGAGCGAAAGACCGTCCAGCGCGCCGCCGGGCCGGTAGGACAGCGCCAGGCTGCCGGTATGCCGCGCCACGTTCACGACATTGTCCTGGAATGTGCTCTGCGGGTCCCGGGCGTCCGTATAGGCATAGGACAGGATCACGCTCAGGCGGCGCGTGATCTCACCGGCGAGATCGAATTCCACCCCGCGCGAGGTGACCTTGTCGCGGGCTTCGGTGATCGTATTGCCGTCGCCGATATCCACCGTTTCCAGGACGTTGTTTTTCCGGATGTCGTAGACGGCCAGAGTGGTGGTGACCCCGGAAAACAGCTCGGCCTTCAGCCCCACTTCGTAGCTGCGGCTGCGCTCGGGCGGGAAGGGCCCGGAGGCCGGCTGGCTGCCCTCGGCGGGAACCGAGGGGTTCGGCGCGAAGGCGCGCGAATAGCTGGCGTAGACCGACATGTTCGGGCGAGGTTGAAAGACCAGTCCCAGCCGCGGCAGGAAAGTATCGGTCTTCGAACGGTCGCTGACGTTCGAGCCGCTTTGCGTGAAGTCCCGGAAGGTCTCGTAGCGGCCCCCCAGCACCAGTGTCCAGGCATCGTCCAGCATCACCAGGTCCTGAACGTAGAGACCGGCCGTCCTGTAGCGATCGACCGTTGCCGAATTGGGGGTGACAGTCAGCTCCGCAAGGTTCTGGTCCAGCAGGCCGTAGACCGGATCGTATATGTTGAAACCGCCCCGTCGCGGCGAATCCACCTGGAAGCCGCGCAGGCTTTCGTAAGTCTCGTAATCCGCGCCGAACAGCAGCTTGTGGCGCATGCCCAGCATCTGCACATCGCCGTGCAGGTTGAGCGAGAGATAGTCACGGTTGTCGTGAAGGTCGCGGTTGCCGTCGAGACTGCGGATGAGTTCGCCGGTCGCTTCGCCATCGTCGCCGACCACCAGGCTGCGCGGGCGCACCTGAAGGTCGGAACCCGAAGTGCGCTGGATGGCGTACTTCGCCTCCATTCGCCAGCCCGGCGCGAAAGCGTAGCCAAGCAGGACGTTCCCCGAATGAAGCCTCTGCTTCAGCGTGGTGAACGCTTCTCCGAAGTACCGCGTGGCGGGCGTGTCGAGCCGCTTGCCGTTGTAGTATACGCGGCCGCGGTCGAAGGGCTGGGTGCTGTCGGTATATTCGTAAGTGGCCAGAAGGCTGAAGCCATGGCCGCTCCACGAGAGGCTGGGGGCCACGAACGTGCGTTCGATGTCATGTCCGTGCGGGCGCCAGTAGTCGCTGTCCTCGCGCTCGCCGATCAGGCGGAATGCGAAGCCGCCGCCAAGCGGGCCGGTAACGTCGGCCATCTGCCGGCTCTGTCCGCGCGTGCTGGCATTGGCACTGATGTTGTAATGGAAACTGTCGAGCGGTTTCTTGGTCACCACGTTCACCAGGCCGCCGGGCTCGAAACGGCCGTAAAGCAGCGAAGCCGGGCCCTTGAGCACTTCCACCCGCTCGGTCGAGGCATTGAGCGCACGCACCTGCACGCTCAGGTAGCCGTCTCGCAGGACCGAGCCCTGGCCGCTCTCGAAGCCGCGGATCATGAAATTGTCGCCGGTGTTGCCGAACGAATTGGCCTCGGTGATGCCGCTGACGTTGCGCAGCACGTCGGTCAGCGTTTCGGCCGATTGCTCCAGGATCACGGCGTTGGAGATCGCCGTGATCGATTGCGGCGTCTTCAGCACGGGCACGTCGATCTTCATGCCGGTGCTTGCGGTGGAAATGCCGTAGATTCCTTCGGACCGTCCATTCACGACGATCGGGCCGTTTTCTTCGGCAGCCCATGCCGCAGTGGAAAGGACCGGCGCCGCCAGCGCCAGTGACTTCAGAATTGCTAACCTGGAAATGTCGCGCCCCTGTCAAAATGCTGCAGCGCAATAGGCTATTTTGCATATGCGAATCAATCGCATTATCAGCATTTTCGTTCGGAGACGGATCCCGCGGACGCGGATGCAGCGCGTCCGGCCGGTTCAGCCGGTCACAACGTGGCGGCGGCGCGGGCGGCTTGGCTGTAGTCTCCCGAGAGCATGCGCAGCGCTTCGGCCATCTGCGAGAGCTTTTCCTCGCTGAGGGAGGACTTCACGTCGCCGACCAGCACTTTCTCGCGGATTGCGCGATAGGCGTCGCAGAATGCGATGCCGGCAGAAGTCACTTCGATGACCTTTTCCTTGCCGACCTTGCGCGTCTCCACCAGTCCGGCGCGGGAGAGCTTGCGCACGGCGTAGTTCACCAGATGTGCGTCCTCGACATGAAGCACCAGCATGAGGTCCATGAACCGCTTCGGGCGGTCGCGGTGGCGGACGGAGTGGAGCACCAGCACTTCCAGCGGCGCGAGTTGCTGGCCGGCGGCGGCGGCGCAGCGCACGATCCATTTCTGGTAGGCATTGGCCGCCAGCGTCAGGCTGAATTCCAGCTCGGAAAGGGCGGGAGACGCGCCATCTGCCAGATGGGCGGAGGAAATGATCGGACCCGGTTCGATGGCGCTCATGCGGTTTTATGAAATCCCGGCGGAGCGCTTGTCAATGATGCCGGGCCTGCCTGCACCCAGCTTGACAGGCGGGGCCAAGACCCCTCATTGATAATTTATCGATAAAATATCGGAGTGTGCGATGTCGTCGGGTTGGCAGTTCTGGATAGACCGTGGCGGCACGTTCACCGACATCGTCGGCCGCAGGCCGGACGGCACTTTCGTTTCCACCAAGTTGCTCAGCGAAAACCCGCAGCGTTACCGCGACGCCGCCACTGCCGGCATTCGCAGCCTGCTGGGGCTGGAGGCGGACGAGCCTTTGCCCCACGGACTGGTGGCCGAGGTGAAGATGGGCACCACCGTCGCCACCAATGCCCTGCTGGAGCGGCAGGGCGCATCGCTGCTCCTGGTCCTCGACGAAGGGTTCGGCGACTTGCTGGAGATCGGCGACCAGAGCCGTCCCGACCTGTTCGCGCTGGATATCCGGCGACCTTCGCAGCTCTATACGGCTGTCGAGGAAGTGGGTGGGCGCTGCGACGTACATGGCCAGACGATCTCGGAACTGGACGAGGACGCGGCGGCGCGGATGTTCGCCCGCCACCGGGCCGAGGGGATATCGGCCTGCGCCATCGCCCTGGCGCATGGCTGGAAATACCCCGCGGCAGAGCAGCGGCTGGCGGAACTGGCCAGGGAGGCCGGCTTCACGCAAGTCTCCACCAGCCACGGCACCAGCGCGCTGCTGGGCCTGGTGCCGCGCGCGTCGACGGCCGTGGTCGATGCCTATCTCTCGCCCGTACTGAGCGACTACGTGGGCCGCGTGGTAGACCGGCTGGGCGATGTGCCGCTCTATTTCATGCAGTCCAACGGCGGCCTCACCGAGCATGACAAGTTCCACGGCAAGGACGCGATCCTGTCCGGCCCGGCAGGAGGCGTGATCGGCGCGGCCCGGACCGCGCAGGCGGCAGGCTTCGATCGCATCATCGGCTTCGACATGGGCGGCACGTCCACCGACGTGGCGCTTTATGCCGGGGCGCTGGAGCGGGTGGTCGACGCCGAAGTGGCAGGTGCCAAAGTCCGCGTGCCGATGATCGCGATCAATACGGTGGCGGCGGGCGGCGGATCGATCCTGCACTTCGACGGCGCGCGCTACCGCGTCGGGCCGGACAGTGCCGGGGCCGATCCGGGGCCGGCCTGCTATCGCCGCGGCGGCCCGCTGACGGTAACCGACGCCAATGTCATGCTGGGCCGGATCGCGCCCGCGTTCTTCCCGGCGATCTTCGGGCCGGAAGGAACCCTGCCGCTGGACCGCGAGGTGGTGGAACAGGGCTTTGCCGCGCTCGCACAGGAGGTCGCGGCGGCGACGGGGCGGTCTTCCGACCCACGCGAAGTGGCAGAGAGCTTCGTGCGCGTGGCCGTGGCCGCCATGGCGCGCGCCATCAAGGAAGTCTCCACCGAGCGCGGGCACGACCTTGCCGATTTCACCTTGCAGTGCTTCGGCGGCGCTGGCGGCCAGCATGCCTCCATGGTCGCGCAGGAACTGGGCATCTCCACCGTCTTCATCCATCCCTTCGCGGGCGTCCTGTCGGCCTATGGCATGGGCCTGGCCGACCGCAGCGAAGTGCGCCGCGTGGCCGTGGAGCGTCCGCTCGATGGCGCTGCGGCCGCCGCGGCAAGCGCGGATGCGCGGCAGATCGCGGCGGACCTGGCCCGCTCGATCGTGCAGTCCGGCGACGAAGCGCTGCTGCGGACCGAGGCCCGCGTGCACTTGCGCTACGAAGGCACGGATACCGGCATTGCCGTTGCGCTGGACGATGACGCCGCCATGACCCTGGCCTTCGATGCGGCGCATGTCGCGCGTTTCGGGTTCTCCACGCCGGGTCGCGGGCTGGTGATCGACAGTATCGAGGTGGAAGTGATCCTGCCGGGCGAACCGGCGGCGATGCCGCGACTGGCGCGGCGGCCGGACGGCGCGCTGCCGCCGGTGCTCACGCGCATGCCGCTCTGGGCGAACGGCGCGGAGGCCCTGGCCGACGTTCATGACCGCGCGGCTTTGCTGGCGGGGGACCGCATCGTCGGCCCGGCGCTCGTTCGCGAGCCGCTGGCCACCACGGTGGTCGAACCCGGCTGGACGGCAACGACCGACGACTGGGGCAACCTCGTCCTGCGGCAGGGAGGCGCATCGGCAGACCGCAAGCGCCGCGACGATGGCGGCGTGGCCGATCCGATGATGCTCGAACTGTTCAACAACATGTTCATGGCGGTTGCCGAGCAGATGGGCGCGGTGCTGCGGCACACCTCCACCAGCGTCAATATCAAGGAGCGGCTCGATTTCTCCTGCGCGCTCTTCGACGCGGGCGGCCAGCTGATCGCCAATGCCCCGCATGTGCCGGTCCATCTCGGCGCGATGGGCGAGAGCGTGCGTGCGGTGCTGGCCGCGCGGGGCGACAGCCTCCAGCCCGGGGACATGGTCGCGCTCAACGATCCCTACCGCGGCGGCACTCACTTGCCCGATGTCACCCTGGTGGCGCCGGTCTTCGACGAGGCGGGCGAGCACATCCGCTTCTTCGTGGCCAACCGCGGCCATCATGCCGACATCGGCGGCATCGCGCCGGGCTCCACGCCAGCGGATTCGACCAGCCTGGAGGAGGAAGGCGTCGTCATCGACGATTTCCTCCTGCTCGAAGGCGGTGCATTCCGCGAGGCGGCCCTGCGCGAACTGCTGTCCTCTGCCCGCTATCCGGCGCGCAATCCCGACATGAACGTCGCCGATCTCAAGGCCCAGGTGGCGGCCAACGAGACCGGCATCCGCGAGATCCTGGGCCTGATGCGCCGCTATGGCTGGCCGACGGTCTCGACATATGTCGGCCACATGATGGCCAATGCCGAAGAGAGCCTGCGCCGGGTGATCGACCGCATCGGCGACGGTGCATTCGATTACCGCATGGACGACGGCGCCCGCCTGCGGGTGAGCGTGACGGTGGACCGCGCGCGCCGCAGCGCCACGATCGACTTTACCGGCACCGATGCACAGCGGCCGGGCAACTTCAACGCCCCGCCTGCCGTCACGCGCGCTTCCGTGCTCTATGCTTTCCGCTGCCTCGTAGATGCCGACCTGCCGCTCAACGAAGGGTGCCTCGTGCCGCTCGACATCGTCGTGCCGGAGGGAACCTTCCTCTCGCCCCATCCCGGCGCGGCGGTGGTGGCCGGCAATACCGAGGTGAGCCAGGCGGTCTGCAATGCCCTGCTCGGCGCGCTCGGCGCCACGGCCAGCGCGCAGGCGACGATGAACAACTTCCTGTTCGGCAACGAGCGGGTGCAGTACTACGAGACGATATGCGGAGGCGCCGGGGCCAGTCCGCGCGCGCACGGGGCTTCTGCCGTTCACACCCACATGACCAACACGCGCATCACCGATCCCGAAGTGCTGGAAATGCGCTACCCGGTGCGGCTCGAAACGTTCGCGATCCGCAAGGGATCGGGCGGAGAGGGGCGGCATCGCGGCGGTGACGGCGTGGTGCGCAGGATCATGGCGCTGGAGCCGCTGACCGCCACCATCGTTTCGTCGCGGCGCAGCGAAGGGCCGTTCGGTCTCGACGGCGGCGCGGCGGGGCAGCCGGGCCGGCAATGGGTGGAGCGCCGGGACGGATCGCGGAGCGATCTGGCCGGCACGGCGGAAACGCCGCTGGCACCCGGCGACGCCATCGTCATAGAAACGCCGGGCGGCGGCGGCTTCGGGGCGCCGGCCGATTCCGACGCCGCGGTCTGAACCGCTTCGAGGGGAAAGCATGACATGCTGGTTCTGTTAGCCGTCGTCGTCCTGGTCGCCGGGCTCGTCGTCCGGGTCAATCCGCTGGCCGTGGTGCTGGCTTCGGCCGCTACGGCGGGGCTGGCGGCGGGCCTGCCGTTCCTCGACCTGCTCGCCCGGTTCGGCGCCGCCTTCAATGCCAACAAGTTCGTCACGGCGGTCTTCCTGGTGATCCCCACCATCGGGCTGCTGGAACGCCACGGGCTGCAGGAGCGCGCGAAACAGCTCATGCGCGGTTTGCGCGGCATCACGCTGGGCCGCCTGCTGCTGGCTTACCTGCTCGCCCGCCAGCTGACTTCCGCCGTGGGCCTGACGCAACTTGGCGGACAAGTGACGATGGTGCGCCCCATGCTGGCGCCGATGGCGGAAGCGGCGGCCGAGAAGGACGGATCCGGGCACGACAGCGACCGCGCGAAAGCGCTCGCGGCGGCGACGGACAATATCGGCCTGTTCTTCGGGGAGGACATCTTCCTCGCGATCGGCTCCATCCTGCTGATGAAAGGCGTGATGGAAGGCTATGGCATGAAGGCCGAGCCCTTCGCGCTTTCGATGTGGGCCGTGCCGACGGCGATCGCGGCCTTGCTGATCCATGGCACGCGGGTGATGCTGCTGGATCGCCGGAAGCGCCCAGGTGCGGATGCTGCTGCAGATTCATCGACGGATTCAGCAGCGTGATCGGCCTCGAACTCGTCTATGCGCTGGCGGGCGCCATGTTCCTTGGCTTCGCGCTGGTCACGGCGTGGCACCGCCGGGACCGCAAGGGCCGCGCCACGGCGCTCCTCTGGGGGCTGATCGCGCTGAGCTTCCTGCTGGGCGACTATATCGGCGACATGGCCAACGGTCTGCTCGCCATCGTCATCGTCGTCGTCGCGGCTTCGGGACGTACCGGAGCCGCGCCGCCCGAGAGTGACGGCACCGCGAGCGCAACCGCGCTGGAAGCCTCTGCCCGGCGCTACGGCAACCGCCTGTTCCTGCCCGCTCTGGCCATCCCGGCCATAGCGCTGGGAGGAACGGTGCTGTTCAAGTCGGTGCCCGGGATCGTCAAGGCTTCCGACGCCACCCTGGTCTCGCTGGCGCTGGGGGCGGTGGTCTCGACCGTGATCTGCATGGTCTGGTTCCGGACGAAGGCGCAGGCGCCGCTGCGCGAAGGCGTGCGGCTGGCCGACGGCCTGGGCTGGGCGATCCTGATGCCTCAGCTCCTCGCCAGCCTTGGCATCATCTACGCCGCGGCGGGAATGGGTTCGGCGGTGGGGCACCTGCTGGACTACGTCGACACCGGCGGCAGCCTGCTGGCGCAAGTGGCGCTCTATTGCACGGGCATGGCGCTGCTCACCGTGCTGATGGGCAATGCCCTGGCCGCGTTTCCGGTGATGTTCGCGGCGATGGGCGCGCCTCTGCTGGTCAACGTGCAGCACGGCGACCCGGCAGCCGTGGCCGCAATCGGCATGCTGGCCGGGTTCTGCGGCACGCTGCTCACGCCCATGGCGGCGAATTTCAACCTGGTGCCGGCGGCCCTTCTGAACTTGCGCGACACTTACGGCGTCATTCGCGCGCAGGCGCCCACCGCGCTGGCCATGCTGGTGGCCAATATATTCCTTCTCTACTTCCTGGGGTTCTCGCGATGACCACGATCCTGACGGCGGAACACGCCTCGCGCTTTGCGCAGCTCACCCTTGGCCACCTCGGCCGCGAATATCCCAACAAGCTCGACCATGTGCTAGCCGGGCCGGAGGACGCGCAGACGCCTTCCGCGATGCATCCCGTGTTCTACGGCAGTTTCGACTGGCACAGCTGCGTCCATGGCTGGTGGCAGGTGATGCGGCTGCTGCGCCAGTTCCCCCAGATCCCGGAAGCGCCGGCCATTCGCGCGCATGCGGATGCGATGCTGGTGCCCGGGAAGATCGCCGGCGAGATCGCCTATCTGGCCCGCCCCCTGTCGCAGGGCTTCGAACGGCCTTACGGTTGGGGATGGCTGCTGGCGCTCCATCACGAACTCTCGCTGCATGAGGATGGCGCCTGGGCGGAGGCCCTGGCGCCGCTGGCGGATATCTTCGCGCAGCGTTTCGCGGGCTACCTGCCGAAGCTCACTTACCCGATCCGCCACGGCATCCACAGCAATTCGGCCTTCGCGCTTGTCCTGGCCCACGAATGGGCGGCATCGCGGCGCGCCGACCTGGCCGGTCTGATCGAGAGCCGGCTGCAGGACTGGTTCGCCGAGGACCGGGCGGCCCAGGCCTGGGAGCCGTCGGGCGACGAGTTCCTCTCGCCGACACTGACCGAGGCCCTGGCCATGAGCCGCGTCCTGCCCCCGGCCGCCTTCGCGCTCTGGTTCGATGCTTTCCTCCCGGACATTGCCGAGGGGCAGCCCCGGACTCTCACGGTTCCGGCTTTCGTCTCGGACCGCACTGACGGCAAGATCGCGCATCTCGACGGGTTGAACCTCAGCCGGGCCTGGTGCTGGCGCCAGATTGCGGCGCGGCTGCCGGAAGGCCATTTCGTCCGCCGCGAAGGCGCCGCGATCGCCGAACGACACCTGGAGGCCGCACTGCCTCATGTCGCGGGCGACTATATGGGCGAGCACTGGCTGGCGACGTTTGCCCTGCTGGCAATCGGCAGTCCGGGGCTCTAGCGCCGGGCGATCGGCAAGCGGGCCCGCGCCGGCTCTGGTGCGCGGGCTCGACGGCCCCTGCCGGGACCGCTAGTCTGCCGGGCGATGCTGCATGTCGTCCACCATCCCGCATATGTGGTCCCGACAAGGGCGGCCGGGACATTTCTTCACGACAAGTATGCGCTGGTGATGCACGCGCTTCGCGCCAGCCATGCGCCCATGACCGAGCACGTGCCGGAAGAGATGCCGCGCCGCTGGCTCGAAGCCGTCCATGACCCGGACTATGTCGAGGAAGTTCTCAGCTGCACCGTTCCGGCCGCGAAGGTGCGCAGGATCGGGTTTGCGGTGGACGCGGGCATTTCCCGGAGATCGCAGCTTTCCGTCGGCGGCACCTGGCTCGCGGCGAAGCTCGCCTTGCGGCACGGCTATGCGGCCAACAGCGCGGGCGGCAGTCATCACGCGCTGGCGGATACCGGGGCGGGCTACTGCGTGTTCAACGATCTGGCCGTGGCCGCGAACCGGCTGATCGAGGAGGGCGATGCCGCCCGTATCCTGATCCTGGACCTCGACGTTCACCAGGGAGACGGCACCGCGGCGCTGACTGCCGGTCGCGGCGACATATTCACCTTGTCCCTCCATGCGGAGAAGAACTTCCCCACCCGTAAGGCGCGCTCCTCCCTGGATATCGCGCTGCCCGACGGGATGGGCGATGCCGCCTACATGGATACCCTCGGCCGCACGCTGCCGGGTGTGCTCGATGAATTCATGCCGGACCTGATCCTCATGCAGGCCGGTGTCGACGCCCATGGCGACGACCGACTGGGCCGACTGGCGCTGTCCGATGACGGCCTGCTCGCGCGGGACCGGATGGTCGCGCGCGAAGCGCGGCGGCGGGGCCTCCCCCTGGCGAGCACTCTGGGCGGCGGCTACGGCGCGGACCGCGCCGCCGTGGCGGGCAGGCACGCCCGCACCGTTCTCGCCCTGGGCGCGGGCCTGCACAATGCGGCAGGCGAGGCGGCCGGTCATGGTGCCTGAGATATCGCGGCTTCGGGAACAGGCCGATTTTTCGAAGCGGGGCCTGCGGGAGGTTGCACGGGCGATCCCGCCATGCAACCAAGCGTCTCTGTCACTTTTGAAGGACTTGCATGATGCCGACGATGCAGGACAAGCGCCACGATTTTCTCTGGCTGGTCCAGCTCTGGATGCAGCGGGAAAGAGACGTCGCCGGCTGGACCGCGGCTTGCGGTGACGCGGTGGCGGCGAGCTACCGCATCCCCGCCGACATGACGGCGCGGGACGCCGCTCACGATTTCATGGCCTTCAACAGCGAAGCCTTTCGCGGCGAGGCGGAGAACAAGTGTCCCGACTGGATGAACGCGCTCCAGGATCCGCATTACGAATGATCCCCTCCCACCGGACGGACTGCGGCGCACCGGCCATTCGGAAACGGGGCGGGCGTGTCATCGAAAATGGTATCGCGGCCTGACGATGCGGCCGCATTTTCCCGAAAGACGCTGGATGAAGTATTCTTTGGCCGCCCTGCCGCTCGCCTCGCTCCTTGCCGCGTCTGCCGCTTTTGCCGCACCTGCGGCCAGCGCGCCGGACGTGCCTGCAGGCGATGCCGAAAACCCCGCGCTGTTCCAGCCCGAAGCGGTGCAGTCCACGGGCGCGGTTTCGATCGCGGGTTCGCGCCTGGCCTACCACGCCGTGGCGGGCACGCTGGTGGTTCATGCCAAGGGATGGGAAGACACCGACGCCCTCGATGCCCGTTCGTCCGAAGACGAGGACGACAAGAAGGGCGGCAAGGCCGAGGCCTCGATGTTCTACACCGCCTATTTCAAGGACGGCGTGCGAACGCCCGGACGCCCGATCACCTTCCTTTTCAACGGCGGTCCCGGATCGTCGAGCGTCTGGCTCCACATGGGCGCCTTCGGTCCGGTGCGGGTGGAAACCGCCGACAGCGCCCATACCGGGCCGGCGCCGTACAATACCGTCAATAACGACGCGAGCCTGCTCGACGCCAGCGACCTCGTGTTCATCGATGCACCCGGCACCGGCTTCAGCCGCATCGCGGGGAAGGACAAGGCCAAGGCCTTTTACGGCGTGGACCAGGACATCGACGTCTTTTCGCAATTCGTGGAGCAATTCCTCTCGAAATACGGTCGCTGGAATTCGCCGAAGTACCTGTTCGGCGAAAGCTACGGCACGATGCGGGCGGCCGGCATGACCCTGGCGCTGCAGGCGCGTTCGATCGACCTGAACGGCGTGATCCTGCTGTCGGACATCCTGAACTGGGATCTGATGCCCGACGATCCGCAGTCCAATCCCTCAGTCGATCTGCCCTATATCGTCGCCTTGCCGACTTACGCGGCGACGGCATGGTATCATCGCAAGCTGGCTGACCGGCCGGACGATCTCAAGGCGTTTCTGGCGCAAGTGGAGGCCTTCGCCACCGGGGAATATGCCCAGGCGCTGATGAAGGGCAATGCGCTGACCGACGCCGAGCGGCGGCAAATCGCGGACCGACTGGCGGCCTATACGGGCCTATCGGCCGACTATCTCCTGAAGACCAATCTCAGGATCGAATATGGCGCTTTCCAGAAGGAACTGCTGTCGGACCAGGGACTGACAACCGGCACTCTGGACACGCGCTTCGCCGGGGTGACGCTCGATCCGCTCAGCAAGGTGGCGGACTACGACCCGCAGAGCGCGGCGCTGGAGGGCGCCTACGTTGCCGCTTTCAACCAATATGCGCGCGGCACCCTGCATTACGCGGCGGGCGAGGGCGGCGATAAGCAGTTCAAGCCCGGCATCGGCATCTATGGCAGCTGGGACTATCGGCACAAGCCGCCCGCCGCCGGGAAGCCGTTGATCGCGCTGCCCAATGTGCTGCCGGACCTGGCCATCGCGATGAAGCAGAATCCGACGATGAAGGTCATGGTCAACGGCGGCTATTACGACGTTTCGACGCCCTATTTCGAAGGCGTGTTCGAGATGCGGCACTTGCCGGTGCCACCCGCCCTGCAGGCGAATGTCGAGTATCAGTATTACGAGTCTGGCCACATGGTCTACGCGCACCTGCCGTCACTTCACGCCCTTCACGACAACGTGGCCGCCTTCATCCGCAAGACGTCGGGCGGCAGCGGAACGGGTCGCTGACGGTACTGTCGCAAGCGCCGAATACCGTATGGAAAATAGAAGAGGTCCTGGCCTCTAAGCGCCCGACATTCCCGCATCGCGCGAGGCATTGCCGATGAGGGCGAGCATCTTGAGCCGCGCGTCTTCGGGGTCCCCGCGCAGGATGGCGTCGAACACGGCATCGTGATCGGGCATGGGATCGCGCGATTCCTTGCGTTCGTCGCGGGCGAAGCGAGTGGTCCAGGCGACCACGGCGGTCACCGAAGTGGCCAGATTGATGAGCGCCTCGTTGCGGGTGGCCATCAGGATCAGGTTGTGAAAGCTCTGGTCCGCCGCACGGCCTTCCGAGGTCTGTAGCCCGAAACGGCGCATTTCCTCCAGGGCGTGACCCATGCGCGAGATGTCCTGTCCGTCGCGGCGCATCGCCGCGAACTGGGCTGCGGCGGGTTCGACCACGGTGCGCAGTTCGAAGATGTCCCGCAGGAATTCCGGCGTCGGCCCGGCCTCGAACATCCAGGCCAGAACATCGAGGTCGAGGATATTCCAGCGCAGACGCTCGTTGATGCGGGTGCCGCTCTTGGTGCGGCTATAGACCAGGCCCTTGGCGGAAAGAACACGCACGGCTTCCCGGTAGGCGGTGCGCGAAACGCCCTGTTCCGCGCTGTAGCGCTCTTCCCCCGGAAGCATTTCGCCGGGCTGGTAGCGGCCTCCGACGATCGCGATCGCCAGGTCGTGTGCGATCCGATCATGGATCGCCCGTGTCGGCTGCGTCGCGTGCCGCGACAGGGGATGGTCGTCTTCAACGCTCATCCACCCCTCGTCTGCGGTCCTCGCGCTGACGTCAAGCCCGGAGCGACGTTGTCGCGCACATCTAGTATGAGAAAAAAATACCAAATTTGGCTTTGAAGCAGCGATATGCCGGAATCAGGCTTGTCATGCCGGGAATGATCGGCAATCTAGTATGAGAAATAAAAGACAGACTCGGAGGGGATATCATGAAAACTGGATTTGGTCTGGGCAGCGCATCCGCGATCGCCATCCTTTTCACGCTATCAGGCACCGCCCACGCCGCTCAGGACGCGGCGCGGAACTCCGCACAGGTTTCCGGGCCAGACTCTGCGCAGGATGCCGCTCAGGCCGTGGCAGCCGGGCGCGGGGGCGAAGCGCCGGACCCGGGCGTTTCCAGCCAGGACATCATCGTCACCGGCATGCGGGCCAGCCTCTCTTCCGCGCAGAACATCAAGCGCAACGCCCAGCAACTGGTGGACTCGGTCGTGGCCGAGGACATCGGCAAGCTGCCGGACAACAATGTCGTGGAAGCGCTCCAGCGTGTGCCCGGCGTCCAGGTCGCTCCGCGCGCCCGCGGGGAATCCGCCACCGTGCTGATCCGCGGGCTGCCCGACGTGGTGACGCTCATCAATGGGCGCAACATCTTCACCACCACCGGCCGCTCGCTCTCGCTTGCAGACGTTCCGGCGGATCTGGTGGCCGGCGTCGACGTCTACAAGTCCCGTTCCGCGGAGCAGCTCGAAGGCGGCATCGCCGGTCTTATCGACGTGCGGACCAGGCGGCCGTTCGACTTCAAGGGTTTCCAGCTCGCGCTGGCCGGCCGTGAGGTTTACAGCGAACAGGCCGACAAGATCGACCCCTATGCCAGCGCATTGCTGACCGATCGCTGGTCCACCGGCATCGGCGAGATCGGCGCGCTGGTGAGCGTTTCATTCCACCAGACCCGCTACCGCGACGAGACCATCTTCGGCGGCGGCTACTTCGGCTACAATCTGGACAACAGCCGCGCGCCTTACACGCCCGGCGTACCGCTCGACCCGCGCGGAACCGGCGCCGCCGACCCCCGGGTGTTCCGCACCGATGTCATCGGTGCCTTCGACCGGATCGGCACGCGCAAGCGGCCCGCCGTGAACGCCGCGCTGCAATGGGCGCCGGACGACCGGCTGAGCGTCCATGCCGACGGCCTGTTCTACGGCTACCGCGAAAAGGGCAACGGCAACCAGAACTTCACCTCGATGAACGGCACGCTGCTCTCGCCGCTCCAGTTCGTGGACGACACCAAGCTGGTGCAGTCGCTGAGCATCGCCGGCGGGCGCGTGGCGCAGTTCGGGCAGGCCTACCAGAACACCGCGGACCGCTACCAGGGCGCGCTCGGGGCGGATTGGAAGAGCGGCGACTGGGAGGCATCGAGCGAGTTTTCCTATACGCGCTCCAAGGCCACCGACATCGCCAACAACCTCGATGTCGATTTCATCGCGGCGCGCACGGATGCGGTGTTCAACAATGGTTCGGGAACGCCGACTTTCGTGCTCCCCGCCGACGACATCGCCGATCCGTCACGCTATTATCTTTCGCGCCTCTCGACGACGCGCACCGTGGGTGACGGCAAGGAGCTGGCGTGGCGTGCGGACGTCTCCTACCGCTCGCCATTCCTGATCTTTTCCGGGATCGACGCCGGCGCCCGCATCAGCAAACGGGATGCGAGGTCGGACTCCTTCGTGCAGACCGTCAACTGCTCCGCCACCGGCGCGGTCAAATGCTACTCCATCAAGGCGGACGATCTGCCCGGCCTGATGACGCTGACTCCCGGCGGGTTCTACAAGGGCACGCGGCCTTATGCGCGGCAATGGGCGACGCCTTCCACCAGCTACCTGCTCGATCGGATCGGCGACTTGCGCCAGACCTTCGGCTTGGCCGCCGCCGATCCGGCTTTCCAGGATACGCAGCACTTCGACATCACCGAGAAGAACTATGCGGGCTATCTGCAGGCCAATATCGAGGCGGGGCGGCTGGATGGGCAGATCGGCTTGCGGGTTATCCGCACCGACATCACGTCGAACGCCTTCCTGGTCCTGCGCGGGGCGACCTCGCCCGTCACGATCCGCAATGAGAGCACCGACGTCCTGCCCAGCCTGGCGCTGCGCTACAAGCTGAAGGACAATCTGTTCCTGCGCTTCGCCGCCAGCAAGACGATCACCCGGCCCAGCTTCGCCCAGCTCAACCCGGCAGTGACGCTGACGCCGCCCGTCCCGGGACAGCAGCCTTTCGGACGCGGCAGCAGCGGCAATGCCGACCTGAAGCCGATCCGCTCGGACAATTACGACTTGTCGCTGGAATGGTACATTGATCGGTCCAGCTCGATCACCGCCACCCTGTTCCGCCGCGACGTGACGGGCTTCATCCAGTCCGTCACCAGCAATTTCGATATCGACTACCTCGGGGCCGACAACGGCGTCTACCAGATTACCCGGCCGGAAAACTCGGGCTCGGGCAAGATCCAGGGGATCGAGGGCGGTGTGACCCTGTTCCCCAAGGGGCTGCCCACCTGGCTCGACGGCATCGGCGTGAGCGCGAACGGCACCTATATCGACGGCAAGAACAAGGCGCTCTCTCCCCTGCCGGGCGTCACCGGATACATGGACATCCCGTTCCAGAACGTCTCCAAGTATTCCGCCAGCGCGACGCTGATCTATGAGAAGGGCGGTTTCTCGGGCCGCGCATCCTACGTCTGGCGCGACAAGTACAACGCCGGACTGCACTTCACCGGCATCAATCCGAATTTCATCACCAATGGACAGATCAGCAACCTTGACCTGTCATTCTCCTATGAGATCAATCCGGACTTCACGGTCGTGCTGGACGCGACCAATGTGTTGAAGAACCTTTACAAGACCTCTTTCAACGACCCGGCGCTCTTCCCGCGCGATACGGTCCTTTACACCCGCACCATCGCGCTCGGTTTCCGGGCCAAGATGTGAGGACTTTGGCAATGCTCCCATTCAAGAGGATGACCCGATGACGATATCCAGGGCGATCGCTGCAATGGCCGCGTTCATGACGCTTCCCCTGCCGGTCCATGCGCAGACGGCGGCCGGCAAGGCCGGGACGGCGCTGGCCGATACCGCTAGGGACGTGACCGTCACCGTCGATACCGCCCGGGCCGAGGGCAAGCTGCCCCCCGTGTGGCGGTTCTTCGGTGCCGACGAGCCGAACTACGCGACGATGAAGGACGGCCGCAAGCTGCTGGTCGAACTGGGCAAACTGAAGTCCGGCCAGGTCTACTTCCGCGCTCATAACCTCCTGAGTTCGGGCGATGGCACGCCGGCCTTCAAGTGGGGCAGCACCAATGCCTACAGCGAAGGCCAGGACGGCAAGCCGGTCTACGACTGGACGGTGGTGGACGGGATCATCGACGCCTATCTGGCGCGCGGCGTGCGGCCCTATCTCCAGATCGGCTTCATGCCGGAGGCCCTGTCCAGCGCGCCCAAGGGCACGCCTTACCAGCATAGCTGGCGCCCAGGCTTCGACTACAAACTGATCGCCACCGGCTGGACCTATCCGCCGAAGGATTACGAGAAGTGGGCGGAACTGGTGCGCCAGTGGACGCTCCACAATATCGAGCGCTACGGCAAGGCGGAGGTGGAAAGCTGGTACTTCGAAGTCTGGAACGAACCCAATTCCAACTTCTACTGGTCGGCAAGCCCCGAGGAATTCTACAAGCTGCACGACTACGCCATTGCAGCGATCCGCAAGGCCCTGCCGAGCGCGCGCGTGGGTGGGCCGGATGTGGCGGGGCCCGGCGGCACGTTCATGGACGGTTTCCTCAAGCACGTATCCTCGGGAAAGAACTATGCGACCGGCCAGACCGGCACGCCCACCGATTTTCTCTCGTTCCATGCCAAGGGCAAGCCCTCCTTCGTGGACGGGCATGTCCGCATGGGCATAGCCACGCATCTGCGCGAGACCGATGGCGGTTTCACCAAAGTGCTGTCGATCCCTGCGCTGGCGGGCAAGCCGGTGGTGATCGGAGAAAGCGATCCGGAGGGCTGCGCGGCCTGCCCCGGCCCGCAGAACGACTATCGCAACGGCACGATGTATTCCAGCTACACGGCGGCCAGCTTCGCGCGGATCTGGGAACTGGCGCAGAAGCGCAAGGTCAACCTGGAAGGCGTGCTGTCCTGGTCCTTCGAGTTCGAAGACCAGCCCTGGTTCGCCGGCTATCGCCAGCTTTCCACGAATGGCGTCGACCTGCCGGTGCTCAACGTATTCCGCATGTTCGCCCAGCTTGGCGAGACGAAGCTGGCGACGGTCAACGCCGCGCAGATCCCGCTCGAAGCCGTGATGGCGCAAGGCGTGCAAGGCAATGCCGACATCGGCTCCATCGCCACGCGAACCGCCGAGGGCAAAGTGGCGCTGCTGCTCTGGCACTATCACGACGATGACGTCGCCGGGCCCGACGCCCAGGTGACCGTCAACCTCAAGGGCCTCAAGGTCCCGCCCGCCGGGGCGAGCCTGTGGCGGGTGGACCGCGACCACGCCAATGCCTTCGCGGCCTGGCAGAAGATGGGATCGCCCCAGTCTCCCGACCAGAACCAATATGCCCAGCTGGAAGCCGCGTCGCGCATGCAGGCGGAGCGGATCGCCGTGAGCGCAAGCGGCAAGGATGCCCGTGTCTCGCTGCGCCTGCCGCGTCAGGGTGTCGCCCTGGTCATGCTCGACGCTCAGTGAGGATGGCGGACGTGGAAGCCGTGGCCGGGACAGGGGCAAGGCCTGAGACAGGATCAGGTCCGATACGGGGACGCTGGGCGATTGCGGCCATGATCGCCGTCGCCATCGCCATCAGCTATCTCGACCGCCAGACCCTGCCCTGGGCGATCAAGTATATCGAAGCCGATATCCCGATCGGCAACCAGACCAAGGCCTTCCTCGATTCCGCCTTCCTGACCACCTATGGCCTCATGTATCTGGGTGGTGGCTGGCTGCTCGACCGCGTGGGAACGCGTGCCGGCTTTCTGGCGATCATGGTGTTCTGGTCCCTGGCCTGCGCCAGCCACGGGTTTGCGGGCGGGATCGTGGCGCTGGTCGTCAGCCGCCTGCTGCTGGGCATGGGGGAGGGCGGGGGCTTCCCCGCCGCCACCCGCGCCATCGCCGAATGGTTCGCGCCCCGCCACCGCGCGGCGGCCATGGGACTGGTCAATGCCGGCACGGCGGTCGGCGCGGTCATCGCACCGCCGCTGATCGCAGGCGTGCTGGCCTATGGCCATTGGTTCGGCCTGGCGAGCTGGCGCTGGGTGTTCTTTCTTACCGGCGGCCTCGGCCTGGCCTGGGCGGTCTGGTGGTTCCTGACCTATCGCACGCCGCCCGAGAGCGCGGACGCGGAAGTGACGAGCGGCCCCGCGCCGACGCTGGCCGGGCTGGTCGCCCGCCGCGAGGTGCGCGGCGTCGTCTGCGCCAAGTTCCTCAGCGACGGCGCGTGGTACTTCTACTTGTTCTGGCTGCCCAAGTACCTGTTCGAGGCGCATGGCTTCGACCTCAAGCAGGCCGCCACCATCGGTTGGATTCCCTATGCCGCCTCGGGCGTGGGCAGCCTCTGCGGCGGCTGGCTGTCGAGCCGCCTGCTTTCGACGGGTCATTCGGTCAACGCCGCCCGCAAGATCGCGCTCGCCGCCAGCGCCGCCTGCATGCCCTGGGTCATGTTTGTGCCGGCGACCGCTTCGGTCGCCGCCGTGATCGCGATCTTCAGCCTCGCCTTCTTCGGCCAGCAAAGTTGGTCCACCCTGGTCATGACCCTGCCGACCGACCTGGTTCCGCGCCGCGCGCTGGGGCGGCTGGCCGGGCTGGTCGGCCTGGGCGGCGCTTTCGGCGGCATCGTCATGGGGCAGGCGGCAGGCTTGGCGCTCGACATGGGGCTGGGCTACCCGCCCGTGCTGACCGTGGCCGCCATGCTCCACCTGATCGCCTTCGCGCTGATCTGCCTCACCATTCCCCGCATCTCGCAACTTGATTTTTCAGGAAAGGTCCTGCCTTGAAGATCACCGAAGTCCGCACCCGCGTCGTCCAGTGGCAGGGCGATACCGTGCCGCTGCCACCGCATTTCTGCACCAATCCCATGGACCTCGTGTCCCCCATGCTGTCGCCCGAGACCATGGGCACCTTCACGTTCCATGGCTGGCTGATCGTGGAGATATTCACCGATCAGGGGCTTGTCGGGATCGGCAATGCCGCGCTGGCGCCGCTCGTCACCAAGCAGATGATCGACCAGTACCTCGCGCCCCTGCTGATCGGGCAGGATCCGTGGGACAGCGAGTTTCTCTGGCAGCACATGTACCGCAAGACGATGGCCTTCGGGCGCAAGGGCGTGGCGCTGGTGGCCATTTCCGCGCTCGATATCGCGATCTGGGATCTCATGGGCAAGTCTGCGAAACAGCCGGTATTCCGATTGCTGGGCGGGCGCACCAAGGCGAAGATCCCGGTCTACGCCAGCCGTCTCTATTCGGTCCCGCTGGACGAACTCGCCCAAGAAGCCGCCCGCTACAAGGCGCAAGGCTACAAGGCGATGAAGCTGCGCTTCGGCTGGGGGCCCATCGACGGCGCAGAGGGCATGGCCCACAACGTCGAACTGCTCCGCACCGTGCGCGAGACCGTGGGGGACGAGATCGACATCATGGCCGATGCCTACATGGGCTGGAGCCTCGACTATGCGAAGCGCATGATGCGGCTGATAGAGCCGTTCAACTTGCGCTGGCTGGAAGAGGCGATCATCCCCGACGACATCAACGGCTATCACGAGCTGCGCCGCTTCGGCACTACCCCCATCGCGGCGGGCGAGCACGAATTCACCAGCTTCGGCTTCCGCCAGATGATCGAGGCCAGGGCGCTCGACTACTTCCAGTTCGACACCAACCGGGTGGGCGGCATCACCGCCGCGCGCAAGATCCAGGCGCTGGCGGAAGCCTATTCCATCCCGGTCGTCCCCCATGCCGGGCAGATGCACAATTACCATGTGGTGATGGCCAGCCTCAATTCTCCGATTGCGGAGTACTTCCCGATGGTGGACGTAGAAGTCGGCAACGAGCTCTTCTGGTACATCTTCAAGGGTGAGCCGCAGGCGGTGGACGGGTACATCGACCTGGACGACAATCTTCCGGGGCTCGGCCTCGAAATCGACGAGGATGCCCTCTCGCGCTTCAAGGTGATCGGATGACGAGGATGAAAGTGGCCGTGCTCGGCCTGGGTATCATGGGCTCCGGCATGGCGCGGCAATTGCTGGCAGCGGGCTTCGAGGTCGCCGTGTGGAACCGCAGCGCGGACAAGGCGCAGCCGCTGGC
The DNA here is from genome assembly GCF_004368805.1 of Novosphingobium sp. PhB55. Classification (NCBI taxonomy): domain Bacteria; kingdom Pseudomonadati; phylum Pseudomonadota; class Alphaproteobacteria; order Sphingomonadales; family Sphingomonadaceae; genus Novosphingobium; species Novosphingobium sp. PhB55. The sequence goes on from NZ_SODQ01000004.1 coordinate 339,457, forward strand.
GGATGAGGGCGCGCGGATTGCGGCCTCACCGGCGGATGCCGGAAACGGGGCTGCGATCGTCATCGCCATGCTGGCCGACGATGCGGTGTCCCGCGCGGTCTGGACCGGCGAAGACGGCGCTCTGGCGGCCATGCACGAAGGGGCGATCGCCCTGGATTCCAGCACGCTCACTGGCGGTTGGGTGACCGAACTGGCGGCGCTGGCCGAGGCGCGCGGCGTGCGGTTCCTGGAAGCACCGGTGACCGGCAGCCGCGATCAGGCGGCGCAAGGCGCGCTGCGCTTTCTCGTCGGCGGGGCAGCGGACGTCCTCGAAGCCGCGCGTCCCGTGCTGGACGCGATGGGAAGCGCGACGGTCCATCTCGGCCCGGTCGGCAGCGGTGCCACGGTGAAGCTCGCCAACAACTTCCTCTGCGGCGTCCAGGCGGCCAGCCTGGCCGAAGCCCTGGCGCTGTTCGAAAAGCGCGGACTCAACGTGGAGCAGGCCGTCTCGGTCCTCACCGAAGGCGCCCCGGGCAGTCCGCTGCTCAAGGCCGTCTCGCGTCGCATGCTCGACCGGGCCTACGATCCGCACTTCTTCGTGCCGCTGATGGCCAAGGACCTGAGCTACGCCGGTCAGGCCCTTGCCGAGGCCGGAATTCCGTCCGCCATTGCGGAGGCGGCGCGGGGGCGGTTCCTCGATGCGGCGGCGGCCGGACATGGGGAACAGGACATCGCCTCGATCATCGAACCGCTGCGGTAATCCCGCGGGCCCTTGCGGGGGGGGCGGCGATTGCGGTGCCGGAAGCATGACGGCGTCCAATCCCGGTTGCAGCATCCTGTTCGGCGAGGTAGAACATGACGAGAACTTTCAACGGGAATCGTCATGCTCAACACCGAGGAAAAACGCGCCCGCTTTCGCGCATTGCACCAGGATGGCTTCTTCATTCTCCCCAATGCCTGGGATGCCGGCAGCGCGAAACGGCTTGAAGCCCAGGGTTTCCAGGCCATCGCCTCCACCAGTGCCGGTGCGGCCTGGGCGCTGGGCAAGGATGACGGCCAGCTGAGCTGCGACGAAGCGGTCGCGCATCTCGAAATGCTGGTCGCGGCAACCGGCCTGCCGGTGAATGCGGATTTCGAGAACGGGTTCGCGGACGCACCTGATGTGGTCGCCGCCAATGCCGTGCGCGCGGCGGCCACCGGCATTGCCGCCCTGTCGATCGAGGATTGGTCGGGTAGCGCGATCTACGACCGAAGCCTTGGGGCCGAACGTATCGCGGCCGTGCGCGAAGCGCTCGATCCCGATGTCCTGCTGGTGGGGCGAAGCGAATTCTTCCGCGCGCCGGAAACGCCGGCCGCCGAATGGATCGCGCGTGCGGTCGCCTATAGCGAAGCCGGCGCGGATGTCCTGTTCGTGCCTTTCATGCTCGATCATGGCGCCGTTGCCGAACTGATCGCCGCCGTCGCGCCCAAGCCGGTCAACGTGCTGGTCGCCAGTTTCGACACCATCCCGGATTACGCGCGACTGGGCGCCCGCCGCTGCAGCGTGGGCGCGGCGCTTGCCGGTACGGTCTGGAAGGCATTCGATGAGGCTGCGGCCGCGTTGAAGGGCTTCGAAGCCTGATCCGCGCCTCGCGGCGATCTGCCGCGAGGGCGCGATTCTTTCTGCCGGCCGGTGAGAGCATTTCCGGTTCGACCGGCTGCAGAACCGTGCAATGCCATTCGCGCCAGACCGACGCAGCGTCTATTCTCGGTCCATGTAGCAAAACTTACATTATAGTCGCTTAGTCGCGGGCCGTCCTCTTCTCGCTGCCGAGCCATTCGCCGTGACCGCGCCTCAAGTTCGCCCGATTGATCGTTGGTTCGTCGACGAAGTCCTGCCGCATGAGCGGGCCTATCTCGCTTATGCGCGCCGCACCGTTCGCAACGACGAGGAGGCGGGCGATATCGTGCAGGACGTCTACGCCAAGCTGTTCACGCTCGATGGGTGGAGCGCCATTGCCAATCCGCCGGGCTATGTGATGCGCATGATCCACAACCAGGCGATCGAGCGTATCCGCCAGGCCCGGGTCGTGACCATGCAGCCGCTGCCCGAACTGTCGCTGCACGAAGTTGCGGACGATACGCCCGACAGTTTCCGCACCGTCGCCGCGCGGATGCAGATGGCGCATGTCCAGAAAGCTATCGCAACCCTGCCGGAGCGTTGCCGGATCGCGCTGGTGCGCCGCCGCTTTGCAGAGGAAACCCCGCGAGAGATCGCCAGCGATCTCGGCATCAGCGTGTCCACTTTCGAGAAACGCCTGGCGCGCGCGGTCGAACTTCTGACCCACGCCTTGACCCCGCAGGACCGCACTTGCGAGGCGCCATCGGAAGACGTGCGGGAGAAGATGCTTCTCTGATTTGCGCCAGCTTGATAGACGAGGGTCTCAGGACCGACACTTAGCCGATCGCAACCCACTGCAGACGCCGCGATACATGACGAATTCGAAAGATCCTCTGGGTCAGGATGCCCTTCTTGCGGAAGCCTCGCGCTGGTTCGCGGCGCTGGACGCGGGAACCGCGCGTCCGGATGAGTTCGAGGCGTGGCGCACCGGCAATCCTGCCCACGCCGTGGCCTATGCGCGGATCGTCGCGAAATGGGAGGGCATCGCCGGGGCTCCGGTCGCCCCGGCCGTGCCTTTGCGCGTCAGTCGGCGGCAGTGGCTCAAGGTTGCCGCCGTGGGCGTGCCGATGGCCGTGCTCGGCTCCGGCTTCCTGGCCGAGCGCGCTTATGCCTGGGATTCGGCGAAGACCGGGATTGGCGAGACGAAGCGCGTGGCCTTGCCCGACGGCAGTGTCGCCTACCTCAATACTGACAGTGCACTGTCCTGGCGGTTCGGCCGCCACGAGCGGACACTCCGGCTGGACCGCGGCGAGATGGCGCTGGACTTGCGGCACGGCGGCGCGGCGACCTTGCGCGCCAACGACGCTTCGCTGCCGCTGGCGCCGGGCCTGTTCGACGTCAGGATCGAGGACGGCCATGCGGAACTGACGCTGGTGGACGGCGCGGCGCTGCATCTGCCGCAGACCGCGAGCGGCCTGACCTTGCGCCGCAACGATTCGGTCATCCTGGTCGAGGACGGCTCGCCGCGCCTGGAAACGCGCAGCACGGAGCAGGTGGCCTCGCTGATGGCATGGCGGATGGGCGAGATCGTTTTCCTCGACGAATCCGTGGCGGAGGCGGCGAGCGAGTTCAACCGGCATCTCACGCGCAAGATCACGGTGGGCGATTCCGAACTGGCGCGTGAAAAGATCGGCGGTCGCTTCGATCTCGACCGGCCGGACCAGTTCCTCCAGGCCGTGTCCCTGAGCCTGAACGCACGTGTCGTGACCAATGCGGCGGGTTACGAACTGATCCGCTGAATTTTTTTGCTTCGACTTGGAGGCAAACCTTTTCAATCCCGTCATCCCCGCGAATGGCGCAGACGTTGCGCCATATCGGGGGTAAGATTTTCATGTCCGTCCGTAGGTTCAATTCGCTTGTCGCCGCCATGGTCGCCTCGACCGCGATGCTTGCCGTTCCGGCGCAGGCTGCCACGATCTATTTCGACGTTCCGTCGCAGTCGCTGGGCCAGGCGCTGATCGCATTCTCGAAGCAGGCCAAAGTGAAGATCGTCTATCCGGCGGCCAAGATCCGCGGGCTGACGGCGGCCTCGGTGCGCGGCACGATGACCCGGCAGGAAGCGCTGAGCCAGCTGATCGCCGGTTCGGGCCTGCGCGTGGTGGGCGATGACGGTCAGGTGGTGGCGCTGGCCCAGGCCACGGAGGGAAACGGTCCCGTTGCTGCGGCGAGTGAACCGGCCCCGGAGCCCGACATCGTCGTGACCGGCTATCGCCAGTCGATCGAGGAAAGCCTGGAGCAGAAGCGCCAGGCCAATGCCTTCGTCGAAGTCATCAATGCGGAAGACATCGGCAAGTTTCCCGACAAGAACGTCGCCGATGCCCTGCAGCGCATGCCCGGCGTGGTCATCACCCGCGACGGCGGCGAAGGTTCCCGCGTCAGCATTCGCGGGTTGCAGCCCGGTCTTACGCAGACCTTGCTGAACGGCAACTTCCTGGCCGGCGCCGACAGCGGCGATCCCCAGCGCTCATTCAACTATGTGATGCTGCCCGCCAACTTCATCGCCAGCACCGAAGTCTACAAGTCTTCCGAGGCACGACTGGAAGAAGGCGGCATCGGCGGCACGATCATCCTGAACACCCGCCGTCCCTTCGACGTGCCTGCCGGATCCGGCTTCATCTCCGCCGAAGGCACGTATTCGGACAATAGCGACAAGTTCGAGCCGCAGATCGGCGCGCAGTTCTCGTGGAAGAACGAGGACGAGACGATCGGTTTCCTGGTCGGCGGCGTCTACCAGAAGCGCACCAACCGCGAGATGCGCTCCACCGCGGGCACCTGGCGCTGGTGGAGCGATCGCGGCGCCGATGGCCAGGTCCTCGAACGCGCGACCGACGTGAACGGCAATCCGATCGCCAACGATGCGGCGGTCTCCTACTGGACCGGCGGCGGCCAGAGCACGATCGACGGCGATCACTACACCGGATACTGGGCGCCGCAGTCCGTGCGCGCCGAAGTCTTCGACCAGGATCGTGAACGCTTCGGCATCCAGGCGACCGCGCAGTTCCGTCCGACCGAAAACCTGACGATTACTGCGAACTACTTCCGTTTCGAATATAGCAGCGACTATGTGATGAACCAGCTAACCATTCCCGAGTGGGGATATGGCAAGTTCTTCAGCGACGCGGTGTTCGACCAGAGCGGCACGGTGATGAAGTCCGCCGCCTTCTCGGTCGACGGCGCGCCCTGCCTTGCCGCGACGCCGATGTGCACGATGGAGACGCCGCGCCTCACGGGCTATTATTCCAAGGAGAAGCAGCACTCGCAGACGTTCGAAGGCGAGGCGCATTACAAGCGCGACCGTTTCGACGCCGTGCTGAAGGTGGGCAAGACCGCGTCCCGCGGCGGCCCGACGATGCGGTTCCAGATCGCGGCCAAGCCGCGCATCACCGTGACGGGCCAGGAGCAGAACGGCAACTTCCTCAGCGCCTGGGATCTCAGCAGCAAGGGCGTGGCGATGGAGTTCTCGCCCGAACTGCAGCAGAACCTGATGAACGGCGTGGCCCAGATCGACATCGGCGGCACCAATTCCAGCTTCACCAACAGCGCGATCGATCAGCCTTACGTCCAGCTGGACCTCACCCGCTCGTTCGATGGCAGCTTCCTGCGCTCGATCCAGCTCGGCGGGAAATGGCGCCGCCTGAAGGTCCACCGCGAGACCGGGCGCAACGAATGGTACGCCGATGCGGAGAACAAGATCCGCTACCAGAACACGCCGGCCGGCGCCGTGGCGCAGCCGGAATACTTCTACGATACGCCGATGGGCAACATCAACGGCGGGTTCAGCGCCAACCTCTATCCCGGCGTGGATTTCAAGCGCTATCTCGACATCATCAATGAGCGCTACGGCCCCTCGGTGCGCGAGCCGGAGCCGAACAACGTCTACAATCTCAGCGAGGAAGCGCTGGGCGGCTATGCCCAGGCGAACTTCGGCAGCGGAGGCCTTCGCGGCAACCTGGGCCTGCGCGTCGTCAAGACCATCCAGCGCGACGAGACCTCGGACCGCCTCCAGTACCTCGTCGACTACTGCGTCGACGGACCGGGCGGCCCGTTCGATCCCAATCGCCCTCTGGGCGCGGACGGCAATTGCCAGGTCCTGCCGCTGGCCAGTCGCGAGATCATCGAGAACATTCGCCTGCACGAACGCAAGAGCTACACCGATGTCCTGCCCAGCCTGAACCTGTCCTATGACATCACCCCCACGCTGCTGCTGCGCGGCGCGGTGGCCAAGGTGGTGTCTCGGCCCTCGATCTCGGACCTCGCCGGGGCGCGTTCGCTGACCTACAAGTCGGAAGCCTATGCCTTCGACCGTGACCAGTTCGGCGAATTCGCCGGCTGGTCGGGCAGCGGCGGCAATTCGCAGCTCAAGGCGTTCAAGGCCTGGCAGTACGACATCGGCCTGGAATGGTACTTCCGCCCCGGATCGGTCGTCGGCGCCACGGCTTTCCGCAAGGACGTGTCGAACTTCATCGTTCCGCTGGTGATGGACGTGACCCGCGACGTGGCCGGCGATCAAGTGCTGATCGAATCGTACTCCACGGTCGCCAACGGATCGAGCGCCGTCTCGCAGGGCGTCGAAGTCTATGCGCAGCACACGCTGCCCTTCGGCCTCGGCGCGCAAGTGAACTTCACCTACAACGACACCTCGACCGCCGACGTGACGCTCGACGGAGAGAAAGTCGGCACCTCGCCGCTGGTGGGCAGCGCCAAGACGCAGTTCAACGCCTCGGTCTTCTACGAGACCCGCCGCATGCTGCTGCGCGCCTCGTACAACCGCCGCGGAACCGTGGTGGGCGGCCTGTCCTCGGGCCTCAACAGTTATACCGCGCCTTACGAGCAGGTGGACCTTAACGCCTCCTACGAGATCCGGGACGGCCTGATGCTCACTGCCTCGATCATCAACCTCACCAAGTCGCACGAGTGGCAGTACCTGGGCAGCGACACCAAGGACCGCCTGACCAGCTCGGTCTACTCGGGTCGCCGCGCTTACGTCGGCATCTCGTACAACTTCTGACATTCCGGCCGGCCCGGCGCTGCAGGCGCCGGCCGGCCCTTTGCCTTTCTTGCGGAAACCTTCTCCCATGCGCAGACTTGCCTTTGCCGCCCTTTCGTTGCTTGCGACCGTGTACGCTCCCGCCGCTCTCGCCTGGGGCGGGCGGGGCCACGCGGTGATCGACCAGGCCGCGCTCGATACGCTGCCGGACGACGGCCCGGTGTTCCTGCGCCGATATGCCGAATATATCGGCGAAGAGGCGGGGGCGCCGGATACCTGGCGGTCTTCCTCGGAGCCGTTCTCCAAGATCGACGAGGATCCCAACCATACCTGGTTCGTCGAGCGGCTCCGTTTCCTCGATCCGGTGCCGCGCTCCCGCTATGCCTTCGTGCTGGCGCTCCACCGCGAGCATGAGCGGGTGGTCAAGACCGACCCCAAGGCCGCCGAGCGCCTCAACGTGCGCTGGACGGGCACGATGCCTTATGCCGTGATGGAAGGCTACGGCCGCATCGTGGCCGGGATGCGGAGCCTGCGGTCCAAGCGTTCGAAGGGGGAACCGACCGCGCATATCGAGCAGACGCTGGCATTCTACACCGCCTGGATGTCGCACTATATTGCCGATGGCACCAACCCGCACCACGTCAGCATCCATTGCGAGGGCTGGTTCGGCGACAATCCCAGGAACTACAATCGCAGCGGCGGCATCCATGGCCATTTCGAGATCGGCTATGCGGATTCCATCGATCTGCAACCGGCCGATTTCGAAAAGCGCATCGGCGTGCCGCAGCGGCAGGAAGGTGACCTCTTCACCCACGTCCTCACGTTCCTGAACGAGAGCAGCCGGGACGTGGAGACGATCTTCGCGCTCGACAAGCGCGGGGTGCTGGCAGACCCGGCGAGCCGCGAGGGCCGCGAATTCGTCTACCGCCGCAGCGCGGCAGGCGCCGCCATGCTGCGTGACCTGCTGACCCGCGCCTGGAAGGAAAGCGCCCGGCCGGGAGAGGGCGATCCGCGCCCGCAGGATCCCGCAGGTCCGCACTACGACCCGGAAACAGGATCGGCACCCGCGCCGCTCACTGCCCCTTGACCAGGAGAACCCCCATGCTTTCGTTCTCCCCTTTCATGAGCCTGGATCGCCGCACCCTGATGAGGGCCGGCGGCGGCCTGGCGCTTCTGGCGGGCGTGCCTGCCTCCGCCGCGGTACTGACCCGCCCGCTCGGCGCCGATCCTTTCACGCTGGGCGTGGCTTCGGGCGATCCCTGGCCGGACGGCTTCGTGATCTGGACCCGGCTGGCCCCGCGCCCGCTCGATGAGCACGGGGGGATGCCGCAGGCTGCCGTGCCGGTGGGCTGGGAAGTGGCCGAAGACGCGGGCTTCCGCCGGGTCGTGAAGAAGGGGCAGGCACTGGCGCGGCCCGAACTGGGGCATTCGGTTAACGTCGAACTGTTCGGCCTGCAGCCCCATCGCCACTACTGGTACCGCTTCACGGCGGCCGGCAGCGATACCAGCCCAGTCGGCATGGCCCGCACGGCGCCCGCCGCGCAAGCCGCCGTCGATCGCCTGCGCATCGGCGTGGCGGGGTGCCAGCACTGGGAGGCGGGCTTCTTCGACGCCTGGGGCGCCCTGGCGCAGGAGCCGGACCTCGACCTCGTATTCCACTATGGCGACTACATCTACGAAGGCCGCGGCAACCCGAAGGCCGTTCGGCAACATGCGGGCGACGAGATCTACAGCCTCGACGACTATCGTCGCCGCTACGCGCAGTACAAGGCCGACCCGCACCTCAAGGCGGCGCACCAGGCCTGCGCTTTCGCGGCCTCGTTCGACGATCACGAAGTGGACAACAACTGGGCGGGCGACTTCGATCAGGACGGCACGCCGCCCGAAGTGTTCCTGCTGCGCCGCATGGCGGCCATGCAGGCCTGGTACGAGAACATGCCGGTGCGCCGCGCGATGTTCCCCGGGACGCAGGGCATCACGGCCTATCGCCGGCTCGACTACGGGCAATTGCTGCGCACCCATGTGCTGGATACGCGGACCTTTCGCACCGACCAGTCCTGCGGCGATGTGGCGCGTTCGGATGCCTGTACGCCGGAGGCCCATGCCAGCCCGCAGATGCTGGGTCATGCGCAGGAAGCGTGGCTGGACGAGGGGCTTTCACGGCCCTCGACATGGAACCTGCTGGCCCAGCAGGTCATCGTCATGCCGCTTGACGTGCGCGCGGCGGGGGCCGGCAAGCCCACGTTCGAGACGGATCTCTGGGATGGCTATCGCCCGGCCAGGGCGCGCCTCGTGGAAAGCATCCGCAAAAACGGGCTGACCAATGTCGTGATCGCCACGGGCGATCATCACAAGCACGCGGCCGGCATCGTGCCGGAGCGCGACGAGGCGCCGGACGGCAAGGCCGTCGCGGTCGAGTTCCTGGCGACCTCGATCTCGTCCGGGGGCAACGGCCATGGCGAGGCCGGGCTGGCGCACGTTCTCGACAACAATCCCAACCTCGATCTCTACACCGATCGCAGGGGCTATCAGGTGTTCGATGTGACGCCGCGGCTTTGGACCACGCATGTGAAGGTGATGGACGACGTGGAAAAGCCGGACGGCACCGTGCGGACGCTGATGCGCTACGAAGTGGCGCCCGATGCTGCGGCGCTGCACCGGGCCTGACGGGCAACCTGTCTCCGGTCAGGCATGCAAGGGGTCAGGCCATGTGAAGGGTCAGGACCAGCGCCAGGCTCATCGCGCCCAGCACCAGCAGTGAAAGGACCACGGCGGCCGTGACCCGGCCGCCGGCGGACGCCACCGTGCGGACATCGACGCCCAGTCCGAGCGCTGCCATCGACACGACGGTCAGGCAGGTCGCCGTAGTCTCGGCGGGCGCGATCAGGCGCTCCGGCACGAGGCCGAACGAGCGCAGCGCGATCAGGGCCAGGAACCCGACGATGAACCAGGGCACAAGGTGATGAAGCGCCGGTCTCGCGCTGGCGGGGCGATCTCCGGCGGGGTCGCGAGGCGAGGTTCCTCCCGTTTCGTTGCAGAGACGCGGTGCGGCGAAGGAGAGCAGCAGGCACACCGGCCCGAGCATCAGCACCCGCACGAGCTTCACCAGCGTGCCCATCTGCACGGCCACCGAGCCCAGCGGCGCCGCAGCGGCGAGGACTTGCGGCACGGCATAGACGGTGAGCCCCGCGAGCGCGCCGTACTGCAAGCCGCCAAGGTGCAGGGCCGCTCCGAACAGCGGCAGCACGAGAACGACGACGACGCCCAGTACGGCGGTAAAGCCGATCGAGGCCGCCACATCGTCACTTTCGGCGCCGATCACGGGGGCAACCGCGGCAATGGCCGAGTTTCCGCAGATCGAATTTCCGCAAGCGACGAGCAAGGCCATGCGCGCGGGCAGATGAAGCAGGCGTCCGACCACGAAGCTTGCGGCAATGGCCAGCACCACTACCGCCGCGATGCCGAGCAGCAGGGCCGGTCCTGCCGCCAGGATCGTCGCGGCACTGACGGAAACGCCGAGCAGGACCACTGCCGCCTCCAGCAGGAACCGCGCGCTGAAGGCGATCCCCGCCTGCCAGCGCGGATCCGGCGTCCAGATGGAGCGCAAGGCCGTGCCGATCACGATCGCCAGCACGAGCGCCTCCAGCCAGGCTTCCCCCAGAAGCGCCTGCTCGGCGCGTTGGCAGAGGTAAGCCGCGCCGGTGACGGCCAGGCAAAGCGCAAGGCCGGGGATCAGGCGGATCGCTCCGGTGCGCAGGGTCGGTGTCACGGCTGTCTCCTTGGGTCAGGAAACAGATGCTCTGCGAAGACCGATCGTACTAATGGCGAGTTGTTGTCGTTCCAATCTGTCGGAGAGATTGATCGCGCGCCTTGGATCGGCGGTCCTGGCAGCCTAAGGCTTGCGCGAGACGTGTAAGCTGGCCGGCGTCTCCATCGGTACGATCGCTTCGGTCGATCGATTCAGGCCTGCTCGCGGATCAGATGATCCAGTCGGGCTGCGCTTCGTGGTCGCGGATGATGTCGAGCAAGGCATCGGCCGCCTTGCTGCGATAGCGCTCCTTCTGCCGCAGCCCGAAGAAAGGCCGCCGTGGCAGGTGAAACGGCAGGGCATGAAGGGAGCGGGCCGCCAGCGCGGTATCGACGACCAGCTTGGAGAGGACGCCGTAACCCGCGCCGGTCAGAACGGCGGCGAGGACCGCTTCGTTGGACGGCAGCGTCAGCACCACGTCGAGCGCGCCGGGATCGAGACCGCGATCGCGGACCGCCGCTTCGAACGTCGAGCGGGTGCCCGAGCCTTCCTCGCGCATGACCCAGGGCGCTTTCGCAAGCCAGTCGTTGGTGACCGCCTCTACCGGCTCCCGGCCGACCATGACCATCTGGTCGGCGCCGACCGGCCAGCGTGCCAGCGCCGGATCGTCGACGGCGCCTTCGATGAAGCCCAGTTCGGCATCGCCCAGATGGACGGCGCGGGCGCTCGCCTCGGTATTGGCGATGGCGACCGACAGCGCGATCCCCGGATAGCGGCGCTTGAATGCGGCAAGGCGCGCGGGCAGCCAGTAGCCGGCGATGGTCTGGCTGGCGACGAGGCGCAATGTCCCGCGCTTGAGGCCGCCATATTCCGCCAGGGCCAGTTCGGCGCTGGCGGCACGGGCGACGACGGCGCGGGCTTCGTCCAGGAACATCCGGCCGGCGTCGGTAAGCTCGATCCCGCGACCGACGCGGTTGAACAGCTTCACGTCGTGGCGGATTTCCAGCGCTGCAATCGCGCCGCTTGCGGCCGACTGGGTGACGTTGAGCGCCCTGGCCGCCCGAGTGACATGCTCCCGTTCGGCGACCGCGATGAAGATGCGCAGCTGTTCAAGCGTCATCCTGGCGATGTGCCCCGCGCCTTGGCGGTTGGCAAGGCGCGGGTGCAGGAAGGTGTTCGATATTCGGCGCGGCGGGGGATCGCTCCCCGCCCGGTGTTCGCCAATGGCGATACTCAGTGATTTGGCGCTCAGTGATTATGGGCGCTCAATGATTGTGACGGGGCGTTTTTTCGGCGATGCGGCGGTACTTGACGGCCATCTCCATCACCGCGCCGTCAGCCATCTGTCCGGTCTTTTCGCGGAACAGTTCCTCCCACGGCGTATGGCTCTCGGGGATCGGCGGCGGCCCCTCGGCTTTGCGGGCGGCGATCTCGGCCTCGTCCACCAGGGCGTTGCAGGTGCCGGCGCGAATGTCGATGCGGATGGTGTCACCGGTGCGCAGCCACGACAGCCCGCCCCCGGCGGCGCTCTCGGGCGAGCAGTTGAGGATCGAGGGGCTGTCCGAAGTGCCCGACTGGCGGCCGTCGCCCAGGGTTGGCAGCCACTGCACGCCCAGCTTGATCAGGGCATCTGGCGGCTGCATGTTGACGACTTCTGCCGAGCCGGGCCAGCCTTGCGGACCGGCGCCGCGCATGACCAGAATGCAGTCCGCATCGATCTGCAGCGCGGGATCGTTGATGCGGTGGTGGTAGTCCTCGCCCCCTTCGAATACGATCGCCCGCGCCTCGAACGCGCCTTCCGAGCCGGGGCGGGAGAGGTAGCGGTCGTGGAATTCGGCGCTGATCACCGAAGTCTTCATGATGCCGAAGTCGAACAGGTTGCCCGAAAGCACCAGGAAGCCGGCCTTTTCGCGCAAGGGCGAGGCGAAGGGCCGGATGACCTCGCGGTCGCGCGCTTCGCGGCCCTGGAGATTGTCGGCCAGGGTTTCGCCGGTCACGGTCAGGCACTGGTCGGCGAGGACGCCGGCCTGCTGCAGTTCCCACATGATCGCAGGGACGCCGCCGGCACGGTGGAACCGTTCGCCCAGGAAACGTCCGGCGGGCTGCATGTCGAGGATCAGCGGCAGGTCGTAGCCATGTTCGGTCCAGTCGGCCGCGGTCAATTCGACGTCGGCATGTCGGGCCATCGCCATGATGTGCGGCTGCGCATTGCTCGATCCGCCGATGGCGCTGACCACGCGGATGGCGTTGAGGAAGCTGTCGCGCGTCAGGATCCGCGAGGGGCGCAAGTCCTCGTGCGCCATTTCGACGATGCGGCGCCCGGTTTCATAGGCGTATTGGCCGCGTTCGCGATAGGGCGCCGGGATGGCGGCGCAGCCCGGCAGCGAGAGGCCGAGCGCCTCGGCGACGGCGTTCATCGTCGAAGCCGTGCCCATGGTGTTGCAGTGCCCGGCCGAAGGTGCGCTGTCGCAGGCACGCTGGAGGAATTCCTCCTCGTCGATATCGCCCGCCGCCAGCTTGCGGCGGCTGCGCCAGATGACGGTGCCGGAACCGACGAGATCGCCTTCGTGCCACCCGTCCAGCATCGGCCCGCCGGACAGGACGATGGCGGGAATGTCCACCGTGGAAGCGGCCATGACTTGCGAAGGCGTGGTCTTGTCGCAGCCGGTGGTCAGGACCACGGCGTCGATCGGATAACCGTAGAGGATCTCCACCAGCCCCATGTAGGCCAGGTTGCGGTCAAGCGCGGCGGTCGGGCGGCGGCAGTTCTCGAATATGGGATGAACGGGGAACTCCATCGCGATCCCGCCCGCATCGCGAATGCCGTCGCGCACTCGCTTCGCGAGGTCCAGGTGGATGCGGTTGCAGGGCGACAGGTCGCTGCCCGATTGCGCAATGCCGATGATCGGGCGGCCGGAGCGCAATTCGTTGGGGGTGATGCCGTAGTTCATGAAGCGCTCGAGATAGAGAGCCACCATGTCCGACCGCGCAGGATCGGCGAACCAGTCCTGCGAGCGGAAACGGCGTTCGGGAATAGCGGTCATGGTCTTCATCCTCTCTCGGCACTGCCGCTGGACACCTAGCACATCCTGGCGGCCCCAATGCAAGGGCCCCGGCGACCGCGGGGGAAGAATGGACGATGACTTGCGGATGGCGGGCCTGCCGGGCCCCGTCGTTACGCGGTGGTCGAAGGCGGGGCCGCGCCGATGATGAGGCCGTCGCCTATCCATTTGCCCAGAAGGGCGGCGGCGCGGGCCATGCCGGGTTCCTCGCCCAGCGTCTCGGCCAGCGACGCGCAGAGCGCCGTGAAATCCTGCCCCGCGGCGCAGAGGGCGATGGCCTGCTCTTCTAGGGCATCGATGGTGCGAAAGGTGGGGGCGAAGTCCTGCCGCCACACCAGAAGCGCGGCGGTTTCCGGCAAGAGCGCGGCTGCGGGCGGCGTTTCGCCGGCAGCCAGAGTCGACCAGATCGCGGCCGCATTCGTCGTGGCGGGAAGGATCTGCAGGCTGGGCGCGAAGTGGAGGACGGCAGTGTCCCAGTCGACCGCCGCGAGATCGGTCAGTGACATCGGCACGGCATCGGGCGCCGTGAACGCGCGGGACAGCGCCCATTCCAGCGCCGCCAGTTCGGACACTTCCGCATCACCGGGATAGAGGCGGGCCAGCGTCTCGGCAAAGCCGGCGGGATAGACGTCCAGCGTCCAGGCATGCGGCGGCACCGCGTCGATATGAGCGATGGAAGCGGCGAGAAACGCTTCGTCGCCCAGCCAGGCATGGGTGTGCCCCAGCGTTTCGGCCAGGCATGTGACCAGCTGCGTGCGATAGTTGTTCTGATAGACCGACAGGCCGGGCCGGGCGGCCGGGCCGATGCGGCGCGCCGCATGCTCGGAAGCTTCGACCAGCCATCCGCGAAAATCGCCCTGAAGTGCCGCGAGGTTCATGCCGCCGCCTTTCGCCGGGCCGCCGTACCGATGCGGCGCGCCGTCCCCAGTTCGGCCAGCAGCTCGTCCAGCGGGGGGATGGCGTCGTCCCGCTCGATCATCGTCGCCACCGGGCCGAGGCGGCTCATGGCATGTTCGTAAAGGGTCCAGACCGGGGTCGGGACGGGGCGGTCATGCGTGTCGATCAGCATGTCCTCGCCCTGGCTGTGCCCCGCGAGATGGACCTGGCGCACCCGCGCGGCGGGGATGCCGTCCAGATAGGCGACCGGATCGAAGCCGTGGTTCACGGCGCTGACGTGGATATTGTTGACGTCCAGCAGCAGGTGGCAGCCGGTGCGCTGGCACATGGCATCGATGAAGGCCCATTCGCTCATCGTCGATCCGTCGAAGGCGACGTAGCTGGAGGGGTTCTCCACCAGCATCGCGCGGCCCAGCACATCCTGCGCCAGGTCGATGTTCGCGCAGACCACGTCGAGCGCTTCGGCGGTATAGGGCAGGGGGAGCAGGTCGTGGGAATTGAAGCCTTCGAAACGCGACCAGCTGAGGTGGTCGGACACGAACAGCGGCTCGATCTCGTCGACGAGTGCCTTCAGCCTTTCGAGATAGGCGCGGTCGAGGCCGTCGGCCGAGCCGATCGACATCGAGACGCCGTGCAGCGCCACCGGGTGGCGTTCCCGCACGCGCCGCAGGATGTCGCGAGGGCGGCCGCCATCGACCATGAAGTTTTCCGAGATCACTTCCACGAAGTCGACGTCGACCTCGGTTTCGAGAAAGTCGCGGTAGTGCTCCCTGCGAAGGCCGAGGCCATAGCCGGAAAAAGTCGGGACGGATGCGTTCATGGTCATGCTCGCGGCAGGTTGGCGGGGGGAAGGCGGGCCCGGGCGGAAGCGAAACCGCCCGGGCCGTCCTGCACGTTACTTGGCCTCGGTGGTGCGGCCGCCGGCAGCGGCGCAGGCCTTGGCGGTCATTTCCTTGAAGCCGTGGCCCTTGCACACGTTCATGCCCTTGCAGTCGTTCTGGGCGGTCTTGCAGTCCGAAGTGCCCTTGCAGCTGTTGACGCCGTAGCAGTGGATGGCTTCGGCCTTCGCGTCCTGGGCGCTCGCGGGCACGGCATTGGCAGCGGCGCCGAGAGCGAGCAGGGCGGCCGTGGCGGCGAAAGTGATGCTGGTGGACTTGGCGTTCATGGATCGATCTCCCGACGGGTAGTGCCGGTTTGGCCCTTCCAGTTCGGCGCGGAGCGGGCCGAGGTTACAGCGCCGACGATTTCTTTTTACCAGCGCAGCACGCGAGGCCCCAGCAGGGCCCCGGCGCCCGCCGCCAGCGCGATGCCCAGCGTATACCACGTCAGCACGAAGATCGCCGAGACTTCCGGGCAGTGCAGGCAATAGAGGGTCGCCGCGCAGGACCCTGCGGCAAGCCCCGCTGCCGCCCCCGCCGCACGCAGCCGCGTGGGCGCCAGTCGGCGGAACGACCAGAGCAGGCCGACGAAGATCGGCGCGGCCAGCATCAGCACCAGCGAAGAACAGACCTTCCAGCTATGCCCCAGCCACATCGCCAGCCATTCCGCCTGCGGAACATGGGCCATCTCTACCACGCCGATAACGGCGAGCAGGCAGACCTGTACGGGCAGCAGCCATAGCCAGCGCGACGCGGACCTGCCCGGCCGCGCCAGTCGGGCGACCAGGATCAGCGCGCAGACCGTCAGCGAGAGCGTGTAGAGCCACTTCACCCAGAACGAATAGCCGCGCATCGCCAGGCCCAGATCGGGCCGGATGCCCAGGCCGATGGCGATCAGGATGGCGGTGGCCGCGCCGCCCATAAGCAGGCCCAGCGCGATCCGCCGGGCTACAGCGTGGCGGCGCACCGGCTTCACGTCGGCCGAGAGCGTGTCGATGAGAGTCTCGACGTTCATCGCCGCTCTCCCGCGATACGGGCGGCCAGCGCCTTGAGGCCCCGATGGACCGAGACTTTCACGTCCGACGCGCCAAGGCCCGCGCGGTCGGCGGTTTCGGTGATGCTGAGGCCGTCGATCCGAGTGGCGCGGATGGATTCCGCCTGCTTGGGCGGCAGGTCCGCAAGCAGGCGGTCCAGGTCCATGCGGGCGTTGCTGGCATCCTCGAAACCTTCGGCAACCAGGATTTCCTCCAATCCCTCGATAGGGCAATTGCGGCGGCGGAGCCGGAAGTGGTCGATCATCTTGTAGCGCGCGACCGCAAAGAGCCATGGGGTGAACAGGCGGTTACGGTCGTAAGTGGCGCGCCGGGTATGCACGGCGATCAGCGTTTCCTGCACGAGGTCCTCGATATCGTCTTCGCCGCCCTGCATGCGGCGGCGATAGAAAGCGCGGAGCAGGGGGACAAGCGCACGCAGCAACGCGGCATGAGACGGCGCGTGACCATTCAGCCCGCCGACCATCATCGCCCTCAGTTCGTCTTCGCTTGCCTGCATCGATGCTCCTCACCCCCATTCGGGAAAGCGGCCGCAAAGGTTACAGGTCTGTCTAGAATAAATTTCGGCGCCGCGCACTGTAACCTTCGTCGGCATCGGTCCGAACTGGCTTTCATGAAGCGGCCGAATGACCGGCCTGCACGAAAGGTGACTTCCGCCATGAACAAGACCCCCGCCGCGCTCGCCGCCGCCCTTGCCCTGTCCGTCGCCGGCCATGCCGCCGCGGCGCCCGCCGCCCCCATGGAAAAGTGCTACGGCGTCTCGCTCGCCGGAAAGAACGATTGCAAGGCCGGTGCGGGCACCAGCTGCGCCGGTACTTCGAAGACCGATTACCAGGGCAATGCCTGGAAGCTGGTGAAGGGCGGTTCGTGCGAGAAGATCAAGACGCCCAAGGGCCACGGCTCGCTGACGCCCAAGGCCTGAACCTTTCAGCGAACCCGTTCAGCCCGCATCCGGCCGGTGCCGTGATCGGCCCTGGCTCCGGATGCGGGCGCTCTTTCACGGAACACCGAGCCATGCCCAAGCTCCAAGCCTTTTCCGATCGCGCCGCCGCGCTGGCGGCCCGCCTCCTGCCCGAGGATCTGCTCCTGCTGATCGCCCGGCTGGGCATAGCGGCGGTCTTCTTCCAGTCCGGCCGCACCAAGGTGGAGGGCATCCTTACCATCACCCCCAGCACCTTCGAGCTGTTCCGCAGCGAATATGCGCTGCCGCTCGTATCGCCCGAATTCGCGGCCAGAGCGGCGGCCTATTCCGAACATGTCTTCCCGATCCTGCTGGTGCTGGGGCTGTGCACCCGGCCGGCCGCAGCCGCCCTGCTGGGCATGACCGCCGTCATCGAGATATTCGTCTATCCCGATGCCTGGCCGACGCATCTCAGTTGGGCTGCGATCCTGCTGCCGCTCATCGCGCGCGGCGGCGGAGCATGGTCGCTCGATGCGCTGATTAGAAACATGCCGGGGGCGGGGCGGACGGTCAGTGCGCCGACATCGAGAAGGGCCTGACCCCGCGACCTGAGCCCCAGGCCTTGTCGGGCCGGGCCTGCATCACGAAGCGAAGCGTGCCGCCGCCGCGTATTTCGGCATCGGAGATCCATGCGCGGTCGAGCGGGCGTCCGTTCAGTTCCACTTTGCCGACATAGAGATTGGCCTCGGAGAAGTTGTCGGTCTCGATGGTGAAGGTCTTGCCGCCGGGCAGCGTGATGGCGGCATGGCTCACAAAGGGGCGGCCGATCACATACTGGTTGGATCCGGGCGTCACCGGATAGAAGCCAAGTCCCGTGAAGACCAGCCAGGCCGACATCTGGCCCAGGTCGTCGTTGCCGGACAGGCCGTCCGGCGTGGGCTTGTACTGGCTCTCGACGATCTGCTTCAACCGCTCCTGCGTGCGCCACGGCGCGCCGGCATGGGCGTAGAGGTAGGCGACGTGATGGCTCGGCTCGTTGCCGTGGATATATTGACCGATCAGGCCGGAAATGTCCTCGGCATGGCTATAGTCCAGTTTCGAATTGTCGAAGTCGAACATGGCGTCCAGCCGGGCGATGACCTTGCCGTCGCCGCCGAGCATGCGGAACAGCCCGGCCTGGTCCTGCGGCACGAACCAGCTATATTGCCAGGCGTTGCCCTCGGTATAGTCCGAACCGTAGTTGATCGCGGTGGGATCGAACGGCGTGCGGAAAGTGCCGTCGCTCTTGCGGGCGCGCAGCCAGCCGCTCTTCGCGTCGAAGGAATTGCGCCAGTATCCGGCGCGCTTTGCGAACCGCGCGGCCTGGTCCTTGCGGCCCATGGCCTGCGCCATGCGGGCGATCGTCCAGTCGTCGTAAGCGTATTCGACCGTCTTCGATGCCGCCTCGGGTTCCTTGTCGATCGGCACGTAGCCGCGCTGGATATATTCGGCCAGGCCGCCGTAGGGCGCATAGTCGGCGCTGGCGACCATCGCGTCGAGCGCCCTGGCCGCATCGAACCCGCCGAGGCCCTTGAGATAGGCATCGGCGATCACCGGCGCGGCATGATAGCCGATCATTGTCCAGGTTTCGCGCCCGGCGAATTGCCACACCGGCAGGATGCCCCAGGGACTGTACTCGCGGCTGGCGACCAGCGAATTGACGATGTCGGACGTGGTCCTTTCCGGCTGTACCAGGGTCAGCAGCGGGTGCTCGGCGCGGAACGTGTCCCAAAGCGAAAAAGTCGAGCGGAACGTGAAATCGCGTGCGATGTGGACCTGATCGTCGGGACCGCGATAGCGCCCGTCGGTGTCGCTCCATACGCTGGGTGCGAGCAGGCTGTGATAGAGTGCGGTATAGAGACTGGTCCGCATCTTCGGCGGTGCGTCCATGCTGAGCCGGGCCAGGGCTTCGCGCCACTGCCCCTCGGTGCGGCGGCGCACGGTCTCGAAATCGGCGCCCTCGGCATCGAGATTGGCGATGGCGCCTTGCTCGTCCACCCCGGACAGCGCGACGCGCACTTCCAGCGGCCGGTCCAGCGAGCCGAAGTCCAGCCGGGCCTCCAGCGCCTTGCCCAGCTTCTCGGCCACGCCGTCCGCGCTCCGGCCCGGCAGCGCCTGCGGTGCGCGGAAGCCCTTGTAGGGAACGTGCTCGTCACGGTCGATGAAGGCGTGGTCTTTCAACGGCGCGGAAAAGCGCATCGCGAAGAACAGCTTGCGGCCCGGCGCCCAGCCGCGCGTCTCGCGAAAACCGGTGATCGTGCCGTCCTGGTGCACGTGCAGGCCCGACCACAGGATCTTGCCGGGATAATCGTAGAGGCTGCTGCGCAAGTCGATCACCAGGTGCGCGTCCGTGCCCCTGGGGAAGGCATAGCGATGGATGCCGACGCGGGTTCCGGCGGTCAGTTCCGCACGCACGCCGCTGTCGGCCAGGGTCACGGCATAGTAGCCCGCGCTGGCCACTTCGGTCCCGTGCGAGAAGCGCTGGCGATAGCCGGAACCGGGCCGGTCGGCGCTGCCGGGATCGAGCTTCACGGCGCTGGCCGGGCCGATGGCGGGCATCACCAGCAGGTCGCCCAGGTCCGAGTGCCCGGCTCCTGAAAAGTGCGTGTGGCTGAAGCCCTGGATCGTGCTGTCGTGATAGCTGTAGCCGGCGGCATGGGCGTAGCAATCGCGTATCTGGCAGGTCGCGTCGGTATCGGGTGAGAGCTGCACCATGCCGAACGGCGCGCTGGCGCCCGGGAAGGTATGTCCTTCGGGGCCGGTGCCGATCATCGGGTCCACCCAGCGCAGCACGTCGTCGTCCGGCGCCGCGGCCAGCGGTTGCACGAGAAGGGCGCTGGTCAGCAGAGCGACCGAAAGGAGAAGTTTCATCGCCGCATGATAAGCCGAGCCATGACGGCTGTTCAACCGCGCGGCGAACCTTCCTGGACGGCTTGCGAGGCGGTTCTGCTCATCGGCGGCGGTTCAGCAGGCAGGCAACCGCGCCGGTGGCCGCGATCGGCCCCATCCAGTCCACCTACTGATCGAGCTTCGGCCATACCCGCAGGTCCATCGGCGCCCACCACGGCATATTCGCCCTCAGCCCATGTCCGTAGACTTCGATCCAGCGATACTCCGCCTGCGCCACCTCACGCCCCAGGAAATAGGCCGAGGCCGCCACGGCCCCGCTCCACCAGTTTCCGGTGAGAAACCGAAACAGGCCCTGGATCGCCAGGGCCGCGAGGGTGTGTTCGAGAAGGCTCATCCGTGCCGTCTAGACCGATCGGACGGCCTGCGCATACGGTTCTTGAGCGAAACAGCCGAGGCCGCAGGATGCACATGGCGCCAGTCTGGATCTATCCATGATCTCCCGGCCTTGGCCTTTGGTGGAATGCCGGTATAGCTTTCGAACCGGCAGCGGCCCAAGCGATGTGCCGTCTTCTCCTGCCATGCCGCCGGCCAGAGTGATCCGCAGACGCGTTAAAGAAAAAGCGAAACAACCCATAAGGAGTTCGACTTATGCTCGTGCTGGCCTTTCTGATCGGGATCGTTGCGGGCCTGCGGTCGATGACCGCTCCGGCCGCAGCCGCTTTCGCGGCGCGTTTCGGCGGCCTGCATGTGGCCGATACGCCGCTCGCGTTCATGGGCTATGCCTTCACGCCCTGGATCCTCGGCGTCCTGGCCCTCGGCGAACTCGTCACCGACAAGCTTCCCTCAACGCCCAGCCGCAAGGTGCCGGTGCAGTTCGGGGGCCGTATCCTGACCGGCGGGCTCTCCGGGGCGACCATCGGCGCCGGCAGCGGCAGTCTGATCGCCGGACTTCTGCTGGGCGCGCTCGGAGCCCTCGTCGGCACGCTTGGCGGCGCGGCGGCGCGCGGGGCGCTGGCAAGGGCCTTCGGAAGCGACCGCCCGGCGGCCCTTCTGGAAGATGTCGTGGCAATCGCGGCGGCCGTCATGATCGTGAGCCAGATATGACCGAGCATTTCGACACCATCATCGTCGGCGCCGGTCAGGCCGGTCCGGCGCTGGCGGGGCGCTTGACGGCTGCCGGAATGACCGTCGCGCTCATCGAACGCCGCCATGTCGGGGGAACCTGCGTCAACACCGGCTGCAGACCCACCAAGACGATGGTGGCCAGTGCCTATGCCGCCCACCTCGCCCGCCGCGGTGCCGATTTCGGCGTGAGCAGCGGTCCGGTTTCGGTCGATATGGCCAAAGTGGCGGAGCGGGCACGCCGGATCATCCTCGATGCCCGTCACGGCAACGAGGATTGGCTTCAGGGCATGCCGGGGCTTGAGCTGGTTCGCGGCCATGCGGCCTTCCTCGGCCCGGGGCTCATGGCGGTGGGTGAGCGCCGTCTGTCGGCGCCCCGGATTTTCCTCAATGTCGGCGGCCGTCCGGCTATCCCCGATCTGCCGGGCGTCAAGGATGTCGCCTTCCTGACCAATGCCGATCTGATCGCGACCGACAGTCTGCCCCAGCATCTCGTGGTCATCGGCGGCAGCTACATCGGTCTGGAATTCGCGCAGATGTTCCGCCGCTTCGGCAGCCGGGTCAGCGTGGTGGAAATGGGACCCCGCCTGATCGCCCGTGAAGACGAGGACGTTTCCGAGGAAATCCGCAGTATCCTTGAAGCCGACGGCATCGAGGTGCGCACTTCGGCCACTTGCATCAGCCTGGCCCCGCACGAAGCGGGCGTCTCCGTTGGGGTGGACTGCCAGACCGGCGCGCCGTCGATCCATGGCAGCCATGTCCTGCTGGCCACGGGACGGCGACCCAACACCGACGACCTCGGCCTCGACAAGGCGGGGATCGCCACCGACGCCCGCGGTTACATCACGGTCGACGATCAGCTCGCCACTACATGCGAAGGCGTCTGGGCCCTCGGCGACTGTAACGGCAAGGGGGCTTTCACCCACACCGCGTGGAACGATTACGAGATCGTCGCTGCCAATCTGCTCGACGGCGAGGCGCGCCGCGTCAGTGCGCGGATCCCTGGCTATGCGCTCTACATCGATCCGCCACTCGGCCGTGTCGGCATGACCGAGAGCCAAGCCCGCGCCAGCGGCCGATCGTTGCTCGTGGCCAAGCGTCCGATGTCCCGGGTCGGCCGCGCCGTGGAGAAGGCGGAAACGCTGGGTTTCATGAAGCTTGTCGCCGATGCCGAAACGCGTGAAATCCTCGGCGCCGCCATTCTCGGCACGTCGGGCGACGAGGCGATCAGCGGCGTGCTCGACCTGATGAACGCAGGCGCTTCGATCGACACGCTGCGCTGGGCCGTGCCCATTCATCCCACGGTAGCCGAATTGCTCCCCACACTTGCCCTGGACGCGAAGCCGGATGGCGGCGCGTCATGATTGCCAGCGGGCGGGCATTTGGTAAGGCCGTGGGTCGGGCAGGGGCGCGGAAGGACGGCTCCTGACGGAACCGTCCTTCCCATTCGATCAGGCAGGAGACCTGGGGCGGCCTCGGATCACAGGCTTGCGCGCAGCGATGCGGTGAAGGCCCGCGGCGAACCGTAGCGCGCGCTGCCGATGAACAGGCCCGAATAGTAGGTCTTGTCGAACAGGTTATCGAGATGCACCGCCAGCGACAGCCGCTGCGAGAAGCGATAGCTTGCCAGAAGGTCGACAATCGCGAAGCTGCCTTGCGTATAGATCTCGCCGTTGGGGCCTTCGCCGTCTGCCGTCGTCTTGCCCTGCCACGTCAGGTTACCGCCCAGCGTCAAGCCGTCGAGGTCGCCGGGCAGGCGATATGTCGTGAACATCTTGAAGCTGTTCTTCGCGACTTGCGGCAGCTGGCGCACGCCGTCGCGATCCTTCGCCCGGGCGTTGGCGAAACCGCCCGCCACGCGCCAGCCGGGCAGCACCTCGCCAGTGACTTCCAGTTCGAAGCCCTTCGACTTCATGCCCGACACTGCGTGATAGGCCGTGCTGCCGTCCGGCGCGAAAATGCCGGCGCCGTCGGCCAGGGCATAATTGTCCTGCTTCATGCGGAAGACCGCCGCACTGGCGCTCAGCTTGCCGTCGAGGAAATCGGCCTTGAGACCGGCCTCGTAAGTATTGCCTTCAAGCGGCGCGATGATGTCTCCGTCCACCGTGCGCTTGGTCTGCGGTTCGAACACGCTGGCGTAGCTGACATAGGCGGAGATGGTCTTCGTGAAGTCCAGCACGATACCCGCATAAGGCGTGAAGACGGCTTTCTCGTGCGTGCCCGGCGTCCAGATCCGGGCTGCGCCTTCGTCCTGCGAATAGCTGTCCTGCTTCCACCATGTCAGGCGTCCGCCGGCGATGATGGAAAGCGGCGCAATCGGCTTCAGCCGCGCCACGCCTGCCGCGCTGGTGGTCCGAACGCGATTGCCGCCAAGGGCGCCCGTCGCCGTCAGGTCGGGCTTGGGGTAGCTTCCGGTCTCGAAGAACTCGTAGGCGTTGATGGAGGAGTTCATGTATTCCGGGCCGTCCCACCAGCCGGGGTAGAGCGTCTGGTCGTCGTCGAACTCGGCGTGGCTCAGGTTCAGGGCGATATGCTGTTCCTGGCCGAGTACTTCGAAGCTGCCGCGCAAGTTGGCATAGACGGCGTCCAGCGTCAGGTCCGATGCCCAGCGCGTGGAATAGAGCGTGCCGCCAAGGCCGGTATCCTTGTCGATCGACGAGCCGAAGAAGTACCCGATCGTCTCGTCGTAAGAGCCGGACTTGTGCTCGGCGCTGACCTCCAGATGCCAGTCGCTGCTGAAATCATGGGCCAAGGACGCGAAGAGATTGACGCTCTTGCGGTGGAAGTCCGACCAGTCCGTGCCGCCATTGGTCGACCGCGCGAAATGCGTCTTGGTGCCATCGGTGAAGTAGAGCGGGACCCCGCCGCGCGAGGCAGCTTCGTTGCGGAAGTTCTGGTATTCCACGCCGGCGGTAAGGAGCGTGTTGGGGGTGAGGTCGGCTTCCACCACGCCGTAGAGCGCCTGGCGCTTGACGTGTTCGCGGTCGATGAAAGTGTCGTTTTCCTGCAGGGCCCCGGCCACGCGGGCCCGCACTTTTCCGTCGGACGTCAGCGCTCCGCCAACGTCGCCCTCGAGCCGGTACATGTCCCAGGAGCCGACCGTTGCGGCGGCGGTGGCGCGGGTGGTCGTGCCGGGGCGCTTGCGGACCATGTTGATCGCCGCGGAGGGCTGGCCGGTGCCGGTCATCATGCCTGCCGAACCGCGGATGACCTCTATCCGGTCGTAGGCGATCATGTCGGCCGTGTCTTCGGTGAAGCCATAGATATTGATGGGCCGGGCCACCCCGTCGACGAGGTAGTTCTGCACCGCGAAGCCGCGCGCGGTGTAGTTGGTGCCGTCCGTTCCCAAGGCGCTGGAGCGGTTGGACTGGATGCCGACGATCTGCTCCATCACTTCGGAAATGTCGTAAAGGCCCTGTTCTTCCATGCGGGCGCTGTCGAGAACCGTCACCGACTGCGGCGTCTCGCGAGAGGAGAGGCTGAGACCGGTCGTTTCCGTGGCCCCGGTGACGACGATGGCGTCAGGTTCGGGATCTTCCGCAGTGTCTTCCGCACGGGCGGCGGTGGCGGTCAGCAGACCTATCACCAGCATGGATGGAACGGAATAACGGGCGCGGATCGTGCTTCGAACGGACATCTTTTAGCCTCCCCTGGCTATGGCTCAGGCGGGAAGCTCCCTGCCTCCCCATCTGCGGGCGGCGGACTAATGCGAATGAGTTGCAGATGCAATATCAGCTAAGCATTTATTTTGTAAGGGACAGGAAACCGTTGCGAAACGAAGAGGCTCGCATTGTCGCTGGCTTTGCCGGGGACTGACGGACGTGCCGCTTGACTGGGACCGGTGTGACGAGGTCAGCCTTCCGCGCCGGTCTCGATCGTCAGGTAATCGACCAGCGCCGGAACCTCGCGCGTTGCCGGACCTTCGAAAAAGCGGCGGAAGTCCGGGCTGTCCGAGCGCCGCAGATTGACCTCGATCGTGATCGCGCGGTTGCTACGGGCGTGCTTCACCAGCCCGGCGGCCGGGTGCACCGTCGCTGAAGTCCCGATGGCGATGAACAGGTTTGCGCGAGCCGACAGCTCTTCGCTGCGCTGCCGGTGATAGGGGGTTTCTCCGAAAAGGACGACGTCCGGTCGCAGCGCCGGTTCGTCGCAGGCCGGGCAATCTTCGCGAACGGCGAGACTGCCGGTCCAGGGGAAGCTGCGGTGGCAGCTTTCGCACCGCGCCGCGTCCAATTCGCCGTGCATGTGCAGGACTTGCCGGCTTCCCGCACGCTCGTGGAGATTGTCGATGTTCTGCGTGATGAGCGTGAATTCACCCCGGTTCTCGCGCTGCCAGTGGCGTTCGAGGCGGGCGAGGGCGAGGTGGGCGGCATTGGGCTCCACTTGCGCCAGCTGGGCCCTTCTGGCGTCGTAGAGATCATGCGCTTTGTATCGGTCCGCCGCGAAGCCCTCGGCCGAGCAAAGTGCTTCACGTGCGCGATCGTCCCAGCGCGGGGTGGAGCTTCGGAACGTGACAATGCCGCTTTCGGCGGAAATCCCGGCTCCCGTGAGGATGACGATGTTGGTCAAGCTGTCCCGCGCTGGTTTCGAGGTTCAGGTCGCTGTCCGATCTGCCGCACGTCAGACGTGTGCGACTTCGACCGTCAGGTGTTGCAGCTCGTGAACCGGCACCAGCCGGCGACGGATTTCGGCGGCGTCGATGCCCGGCCTGGCCGCCACGCTGACGATCGCCGAGTGGGCTTCGGGGCCGACCTTCCAGACGTGGAGGTCGGTGATCTGTGCGTCGCCGGGCGTCTCGATCAGTTCCCGTGCTTCCTCTGCGACGTGATCGTCGGTCCGGTCGAGCAGGATCGTCGCCGTGTCGCGCATCAGCGACCACGACCACCGTGCGATCACGACCGCGCCGACGATGCCCATGACGGGGTCCATCCACACCCACCCCAGGTAGCGGCCAGCGAGAAGCGCTGCGATGGCCAGCACCGATGTCAGGGCGTCGGCGAGCACATGGACGTAAGCCGAGCGCAAGTTGTTGTCGCCGCCGTGGCCATGATGATGCCCGTGCTCATGGTGGTGGCCGTGCCCGTGATGGTGGCCATGTCCGTGATGGTGACCATGATCATGACCGCCGGAAAGAAGGAAGGCGGAGGCGATGTTGACCGCGAGGCCGAGGACCGCGATCCACGTCGCTTCGGCAAATGCGACCGTGATCGGCTCGAACAGGCGCAGGAGCGATTCCGCGCCGATCGCAAAGGCGACAATGCCCAGCACGAGCGCCGAGGCGAAGCCAGCCAGGTCGCCCACTTTGCCGGTGCCGAAGCTGAAGGCGCTGCTGCGCGCGTGGCGCTTCGCGTAAGCATAGGCGGCGGCCGCCACGCCGAGCGCCCCGGCATGCGTGGCCATGTGGAAGCCGTCTGCCAGGAGCGCCATCGATCCGGTTGCGTAGCCGGCGATGATCTCGCCCACCATCATCGCCGCCGTGAGTGCCACCACCCAGCGCGTCCGCCGCGCATTCTCGTCATGCGCAGCGCCCAGGAAGACGTGCTCATGGGTGAGGTGCGTGAAATTGCCCAAGGGGGCGGCCATGGGGGGTGCTTGTCCGCTCACTTCGTATACCTCCGGATCACGGTCGCCAGATCCTCCGCGCCCTTGTGACGCTCCTCCTCGGACAGGCCCGGCGCCGCGACATGCGCTTCGAGATGGTCGACGATGACTTCGTCCAGCAGGCCGTTCACGGCCCCGCGCACCGCAGCGACGACGTGGAGGACTTCGCTGCAGTCGGCGTCCCCGGCGATCGCCCGTTCGACCGCCGCAATCTGCCCGGCGATTCGCTTGACCCGTGCCAGCAGTGCGTCGCGGTTTTCGCTGATGTGCGCCATTTCTTCCTCAGGTTTCCACTTTCGCCACCGGAATCGTCGATCCGGTCATGGCGAGCCAGATAGCCTAGGGGGGTATGGTATGCAAGCCTTCGGACCCGCTCCTGCGCTCGGCACGTCCGGGCTCGCTATCGGGCAAGAGGCCGAACCGGCTGCATTTCCCCGTCGCACCGGGCCGGACACTATGTTAGCTGTGCGGACTGAAAGGCGTTCATGACCTACAGCCACGCTCCCTCGCCGCAGTCCACGAATTCGCAGTCTTTTCTGATCGAGGCCAGCGAGCGCCTGGCGACGGCCCGGTCCATGGCCGCGGTTGTCGACATCCTGCGCGATACGGCGCGGAGTGCCGTGGGGGCCGAAGGGATCGCGGTCGTGCTGAAGGACGGTGATCTATGCCACTATGTGGCGGAGGACGCCGCTGCGCCTTTGTGGAGCGGCAACAGGTTCGATGCGAAGCTCTGTATCTCCGGCTGGGCGATGCAGCACGTCGAGACAGTGTCGATTGCCGATGTCCGCAACGATCCGCGCATTCCGCAGGCAGCCTATGCGCCGACGTTCGTTCGCAGCCTTGCGATAGCACCGATCGGCCGGCCCGAAGCCATCGCGGCGCTCGGCGCCTATTGGTCGAAACCGGAGCCGCCGGACGCGGCCAGCGTGGCGCGCCTGGAAAGCCTTGCCGCGCTGGCCGGGATTGCGGTCGAGAACGCGCGGCTGCTCGATCGCAACCGGGAAGACGCCCGCCTCAAGGCCATCATGCTGGCGGCGGGGCGAATGGGAACCTGGTCGTTCGACGTCGTTTCGGGCACGCTCGATGCTTCCGAAACCTGCCGCAAGAATTTCGGACGCGATCCCGCCCTGCCATTCACGTACGAGGACCTCCATGCCTCGATCCACCCTGACGACAGCGCCTGGGTCAATGCCGCCATCGGCACGAGCCTGAAGACGGGCTGCGATTACGATGTCGAATACCGGGTCCTGACGCAGTCCGGCGAGACTCGCTGGATCGGCGTCCGGGGGCAGCCCGCGTTCCGGCCGGACGGTTCTCCCATCGGCCTGTCCGGCGTGTCGATCGACATCACCGAGCGCAAGCGCATGGAAGAGGCGCTGAAGACTTCGGCCGCCACGCTGGAGCACCTTGTCGAGGAGCGCACGCGGGAACTCGTCCGGACGCAGGAAGCCCTTCGCCAGTCGCAGAAACTGGAAGCGATGGGGCAGCTGACCGGCGGCGTCGCGCATGACTTCAACAATCTGCTGACGCCGATCATCGGCAGCCTCGACATGCTGCATCGCCGGAAAGTCGGCGGCGAGCGCGAGCAGCGCCTGATCAATGGCGCCTTGCAGTCGGCGGACAAGGCCCGAACCCTCGTCCAACGCCTGCTGGCCTTCGCCCGGCGCCAGCCGTTGAAGCCCGAGCCGGTGGACATGACCGCGCTGATCATCGGGATGTCCGAGCTGATCGGCACGACGATGGGCCCGCAGATCCAGCTAAGGCTCGATCTGGCTGCGGATCTGCCGATGGCGAACGCCGATCCCCATCAGGTCGAGATGGCCTTGCTGAACCTGTCGGTCAACGCGCGCGATGCGATGCCCCAGGGCGGCGGGCTGGTCATCACCGCGCAGCTTTGCGATTCCGCGCAATCCGTGGCCGCGGGCATGGACGGGGCTGCCTATGTGGTGATCCGCGTCTCGGATTCGGGTCATGGCATGGACGAAGAGACTCAGCAGCGCGCGATCGAACCGTTCTTCTCCACCAAGGGCGTAGGACAGGGAACCGGGCTGGGCCTGTCCATGGCGCATGGATTGGCGCGGCAATTGGGAGGCGCCCTCACGATCGACAGCGCGCTCGGCACCGGCACGACGATCGCGCTCTGGTTTCCGGCGACCTCGGCGCCGCAAGCGCCTCTCGATGCGGTGCCCGTGCGGCAGGTCCGCGCTGCGGGCGTCGCGCTTCTCGTCGACGATGAGGACCTGGTCCGGGCGAGCACGGCCGATATGCTCGTCGATCTCGGTTTCGAGGTCGTCGAGGCCGGTTCCGGCGCCGAAGCCCTGGCGCTCGTGCAAACGGACGCGCGGATATGCGTCATGGTGACCGATCACCTGATGCCGGCGATGACCGGCGTCGAACTGGCAAGAGCATGCCTGGCACTCAGGCCCCTGATGCCGGTGCTGATCACCTCCGGCTACTCCGATGCGGTGGGCCTTGCATCGGATCTGCCGCGGCTGGAAAAGCCTTTCCGGCAGGCCGAACTCTCCGAAGCGCTGGAAAAGATCATGCCGGCCATCGAAGCCGAACCGATCGCCTTCACCCTGATCGAGCCTCCCCCGGCCGAGTGATGGCTCGGTTCCGCGGGCGGCTCGGCAGGGCGCTCCGGTCCGCGCGCCATGCTGCACCTACCCGCTTTCATCGATGGCGGCGCGAAGGGTGTCTTCGACACGCTGACTGTCGGATTGCGCGACGTTGAAGCGGAGATAGGGCGCGGCCGACTGGGACACGCTGAAGACGTTCCCCGGCGCCAGCACCACGCCCTTTCTCAGGCATCGGTTTGCAATGTCCGCCGAATCCAGCCCGTCTGGAAGCCGGCACCAGAGATAGAAGCCGCCTCGCGGCATGGTCCAGGGCGTGATCCCAAGTCTGTCCAGCCGCGTCGCCGTCCGGTCCATGGACACGGCCAGCCGCTGGCGAAGCTCGCTCATGTGCTTGCGATAGCTGCCGCCGGCCAGCACACTGGCAATCAGTTCCGTCGCCACGGGGCTGGGGCCGCCGAAACTCGTCGCGACCTGAAGGTCGATCAACCCCTCGATCCAGTCCGCCCGGGCGGCGATGTAGCCGCAGCGGACCGACCCTGACAGCGTCTTGGAGAAGCTGCCAATCCGAATGACGCGGTCGAAACCGTCCAGCACGGCCAGCCTCGCCGAGGCAGAGGGCTCGAAATCGGTGAAGATGTCATCCTCGACCACGATAAGATCGTGCGCGGCCGCCGCGCTCAGAAGCCGGTGTGCCGTCTGCGGCGACATGGTCGCCCCGGTCGGGTTATGGAGGGTTGAATTGGTGATGTAGAGGCGGGGCTTGTACGCTTTCAGCGCGGCCTCGAACGCGGCCGTATCGGGGCCCGTCTGGGTATAGGGAACCCCCACCAGCTCGACCCGATGCGCGCGCAGCAGAGCCTGGAAATTGAAGTAGCCGGGATCGTCCACCAGCACGGTGTCGCCCGGTCGCAGCAGAAAGCGGCAGATCAGGTCGATGGCCTGCGTTCCCGAGCCGGTAAGCAGCAGTTGATCGGCGCCGGCTTCGATCCCCTCATCGGCGAAGCGGCCGAGAAGCAGCCGTCGAAGCGCCAGCGATCCTCGCGTGCCGCCATAGTCCGTCAGAATGGAGGCCTGCCCGCGGGCGAGGCTGCGCAGCCCTTTGCGCAAGGCCTCGTTCGGCATCCACTCGGCGGGGAGCCATCCGCAACCGGGCTTTGCCATGGTGTCATCGGCGTCCAGCGATTGCCGCGATACCCAGAAAGGATCGACGGCGCGATCGCGGCGCGGCCCGAGTTCGCCGATGGCGAGCGGCGGCATGTTCGATCCGGTGACGTAGAAGCCGGACCCCCGCTTGGCCCGGATCACGCCTTCGGCGGCGAGACGGTCGTATGCCTCCACGACCGTCGAAGGCGAAACGCCCATGGTGTCGGCAAAGCTGCGCACCGAGGGCAGGCGGTCGCCCGGGCCGAGCACCCGGCTCGCTATCCGCGTTCGAATGGCATCCATCAGCCCTCGGGTCCGAGATCCTGCAAGCTGTCGTTCGATCGTATCGGACATTTGTATGGGCACCTTCAGGCATACAATTATGCCATTTTGTAAGGTTCTGTTCCTGTTTGAGCCAGCGAATTCGTTCTACCCGGATCGCGAAAGCGAGGGATCTATGGAACGCAGTACCGCCGGTTGGGGCAGTGGCCTTCTGGGCGTTATCATCTTCAGCGGTTCGCTGCCGGCCACGCGCGTGGCCGTATCGGATATGAGCCCCCTGTTCGTGACATCGGCGCGCGCGGTCGTCGCCGCGCTGCTGGGCGCGTTCTTCCTGGCCGTCCTTCGTCAAAGCAGGCCCGCGCGGGAGGACGTGCCATCTCTCGCCATTGTCGCGACCGGGGTGGTCGCCGGCTTTCCGCTGCTCACGGGCCTGGCTCTCCAGCACATAACCGCGGCGCATTCCGTCGTCTTCGTCGGCATGTTGCCGCTTTCGACGGCGATCTTCGGCGTCCTTCGCGGCGGCGAACGGCCCAAGCCCGCCTTCTGGCTATTCTCCACGATGGGCGGGGCGGCGATAGCCGGTTTCGCGCTTCGCAGCGGTGGAGGCGGGTCCGGAACCGGTGACTTGCTGATGGTGGCCGCGATCGTGCTGTGCGGCCTGGGGTATGCGGAAGGGGCAAGGCTGGCGAGGCGGCTGGGCGGCTGGCAGGTCATCAGTTGGGCGCTGCTGATCGCGCTGCCGATCATGGCTCTCGTCGCTGTCGCGGCAAGACCGGCCAGTTGGTCCGGGATCGGCTTCAGCGCCTGGCTCGGCTTCGGCTATGTCGCTGTCTTCTCCATGATGCTGGGCTTCGTATTCTGGTATCGCGGGCTGGCGCTGGGCGGAATTGCAGGCGTCGGCCAACTTCAACTGCTCCAACCGTTCCTGGGCCTGGTCCTTGCAGGCGCGGTGCTGGGAGAGACGGTGGGCTGGCCCATGATTGCCTCCGCCGCGTTCGTCATTCTCTGCGTAGTCGGCGCAAAGCGGTTCGCCTGATTTCGATCGGGCTCTGGCCGGAGGGCCGTGACCTTGGCGATGCGAGCAGCGTCCCGGCTTGAACCGAACCCGGATTGCTAGACGACCCGCGCTGCTTCAGCCGGTCATTGCCCTCCGAAGGGCGCCTCTCACTTGGCCGGGGGGCACTTCACGCGCGTCAAGGTGTAGTCCGCGAAAGGCTGCTCGGCCTTCCTGGCTTCACGCGCGACGATGCTCCAGTGGATGTGATCTGCCTGAACCTCCCAATGGTTCACGAATTGCGCATCCGCATAGGCATAAGTGATGTCGAAGCCGCCGACCTGGCTGGTGCCGGTTCCGGTCGACGTCATGGCGCCCCCGAAGCTGTCGGCCCAATAGCCCGTGATGTCGTTCCTGCTGCCGGGCAGCACCATCGTGCCGCCAAAAACGAGATGTGCGGCGTAGCGGTCGGCGGTATCGTCCCTGGCCGTGCTTTCCGTGTCGACGGAGAACATGGCGCCAAGGAGGATCGAGCGTCCCTCCAGCGTGGTCTTGACGGGTTTTCCCATGACTTCGCCGGTGCCAGCCCAGCAACCGGAAAGCGCCGTGACAGAGGGCGGCGCAGCAGGATTTCCAGGTTCGCCCGCCTGGGCAGTGCCTGTGGCGAGCGCCAGAGACGCGCCGATTGCGATCCAAAGTTGATGCACGATTTCCCCCCGACATGCCGATCCGCTGCCTGACCGAGCGCGGCCCATCCTGCAACTGGAAAGACGAATCGTGAGCCGATTCAAGGCGCCGGGAAAAGTCGCCCCCGGCCGGTCGGCATGACTTCCGGAAACCTACACAAGGTAGAGCGCGTCCTTCCGCTGCATCAGTTTCAGGCCGAACAGGGCGCCGATCAGTTCGAGCGACTGGCGCGGGTTGTCCAGGCGGAAGCGGCCGCTGAACGTGAGGCTGGCGAATTTCGGATCGGCGATCCGCACGGGCGCGGGGCTGTAGCGGGCCAGGCGCTGGACGGCGAAGCCCAGCGGCATGGCGTCGGCGTCCAGCCAGTCGCTCTGCCAGTCGGGATGCGTGGCGGGATCGAACGAGCCGGTCGAGAAGGAGGCGCCGTGCACAAGGGCCCAGCGGTCGGCGGGCACGACGCGGGCGGCCTGGCCCGCCACGTCAAGGCGCACGCGGCCGGAAAAGACGCGCAGTTCGCTGGCTTCGGCCAGATGATCGACGCTGAAGCTGGTGCCCAGCGCGACCATGCCGGCATGCGGCGTGCGGACTTCGAAAGGCCGCAAGGGATCGTGGTGAACGTCGAAGCGCGCGGCGCCTTGTTCCAGGCGGACATGGCGGCGCCCTTCCGAGAAATCGACCGCAACCCGCGATGCCGCGTCCAGCAGCAGGCCGGACCCGTCTGGCAGCTGGAAGCGCCGCCGTTCGCCTGTGCGGGTGGCAAAGCGCAGGCTGGGGGACGTTTCCGCAGCCTGCTCTCTCGCGAACCAGAGACCAGCGAAGGGCAGGGCGAGGGCACCGGCAAGTCCGGCCGCAATGGCCTGACGTCGGCCGACCAGCGGTCCGCGCCGATCGGAGCGGCCGTATTGGCGCGTTCCCGCGCCCGAACGCAGTTGCTGCAGCAGCGGCAAGTCCTGAGTAGGGGTATCTTCGCCATCAAGCGCATCGATCAATGCGGGATCGCCCAGCAGCCGGCGCATCCGGGCAAAGGCGGCGGCATTCTTCGGCGTTTCTCCCAGCCAGCGCGCCAGTTCACGGCGCTCGTCGGCGGTCAATTCATCGAAGCGGTCAGCCCAGTCGGCGGCGAGTTCGAGCGTGGTCAGCTTGTCATCCATTGTTTTTGTGCCCCTCTCCGGCCGTGTCCAGATCGCCCTCCAAGGCTTGCGTCAGGTCTGCCATGGCGCGCACGAGGTGCTTCTTCACGGTCTCCAGGTTCAGCCCGAGTTCCGAGGCGATCTCCTGCCGGGATTTTCCATCGACATGGCGCAGGCGGAAGACCCTGCGCCGCATCGGGGTCAGCCGGGCAAGCGCGGCTTCGAAGCGGGCGAAACGCTCCCGGTAGTCCAGCACCTCGTCTGCCAGCGGCATGTCGCAAACGAGTTCCAGCAGGTCGAGTTCGCCGCCCGGCCGGTTTGCCTGGCCGCTCTTGCGCACATCGGCGAGGATTACCGAATCCGCCACGCGAAAGGCATAGGCCAGCGGATGTTCGATGGCCTGCCGCTGTTCCTGTTCCATCACCCGGGCAAGGGTTTCCTGCACAACGTCCTCCACACCGTCGGGATCGCGCATGCGCTTGCGCACATAGCTTTTCAACCGGCCTACCCCGGCCAGCAGTGGGCTGGTGGCATTGCTCATGAACATGCGCGGCATCCCGGTCGAAAGAAGCGCGGCAGAGAAAAACCGCCGCGCTCGAAGTGTAGAGGCATGAGAGTGCCCGGCGGGGACAGGAGCGATTTTTGCGTCATCAGAACGTGCAGCGCATGCCAAGCGAGAAGACCCGGCCGGAGCGGGTCCGCGCCAGCAGGCGTTTGGCCTCCCGGTCGGTATATTGCGTGATCGGCGCGTCAGTGAGGTTGCGGGCCTCGAACATGGCCTGCAGGTTCCCCGTGAGCTTGGCGTGAGCCGCGAAATCCAGCGTCATCGCGCCCTCGATCCATTCGCCGATGTTGCCGTTGTTGCCGATGTCGATGCGATAGGTGCCGCGCCATGCCGCTGCCACGCGGGCGTCCCAGGTCCGGCCGGTGTAGTAGAGCGTGGCATTGCCCGACCAGCGCGAGAGGTCGATCAACGGCAGCTCCATCGCAGTTCCGTCGTAGATCACCTCGCTGTGGCCCGCGGCATATGTCAGGTTGGCCTGGATACCCAGCCGGTCGAAGGGCGCGGGCAGGAAGCGCAAATCGCGCTGGACCGCCGCTTCGGCACCGACGATGGAGGCGCCCTGGCCGTTCAGGGGCCGCACCACGTTGTAGAGTGCCGATCCGTCCAGCCCATCATAGAGGAAGGACAGCGGCAGCCCGGTCTCGGCATAAGCCATGACCGTGGTTTCGGAAGTGATGAAGGACGCCATGCGCTTGTAGAACAGGCCGAGCGAGGCATAGCCATCGTGCCCCATGTAGCGTTCCAGCGAGAGATCCAGCGCGGTCGCCGCGAAAGGCTTGAGCGCGGGGTTGCCCGTTTCGACCGTGCCGCCGAACGGGGTCGAGTTGACCGACGCAGCGGCGCGCACGTCGGCGACGTCGGGCTGGTTCAGGTTGCGGCTGGCGGAAAGGCGCAGGCGCACGTCGGGCGCCAGGTCAAGCCTCGCCTGAAGCGAAGGCAGCCACGCCGAATGGCGGCTGCGCTGCCCTACGGCGATCAGCGTCGTATCGTCGCTCGCTTCGCCCGAGGACAGGGTGTCCATCCGCAGGTACTGAAGGCCGAGTTCTGCCTCCACCGGGACCGTGCCCAGCGCGAAGTCGAACTGACCGAGGGCGAAGACGGCGTAACCATTCTCGCGCACGCGGTAGGCCGTGCCGGGAAGGTTGGAGGTGGCGGTGAGGTCGCGGGCCTGGCCGAGCGCGGCGAAAGTGGCGTCAAGATCGGCGACGACGTAGCGCGCGAGAGAGCGCGCGTGGATCAGGGCGGTGGCCGCCTGTTCGGCCTCGCCGCGATAATCGGCGGTAACGCGGCGTTCGTAGCCGCTATTGCCGAAAAACCGGTAGCTGCCGCCCATGCGCAGTTCGACATGCGCGCCGAGCCGCCGAACCAGTTCGACCCGGGCCGTTGCATTCTGGTTGAGGATGGCATCCTCGCGCACATCGGCGCGCATGAGGTTCCAGTTCGCCGCTTCGGCAATGTCGAAGCCATAAGCATTTCGCGGATGCGCGCCAGTGGCGACATAGGCGAAATCCTGGCCCGGGGCTTCCAGGAACACCTTGTCGAACACCGGTTCCTCGAAGTCCGATCGGGCATAGCCGGCGCGAACCTCGATGCGGGTCGAAGCGCCGAGCGGGCGCTGCAGGGAAAGCACGGCCTGGTTGAAGTCGGTGTGATCCTCGGTGATCTTGCGCTCGGTCCGCATGTCGATGCCGCTGAAATCCGCTGCGACCATCGTGTTGCCGACGATCTTCACCGAATTGAGCACTTGCGTTCCGTCCACGGTGCCGCTTGTGAGGCCATTGGTGCCGGCCGCCGCCAGCGAATATTCGCCGCGGTGGTTGGACAGGCGCGCGTGGATCAGGTCGAGCGTGACATGCAGGCCATCGTCGCTCTCATGCTCCAGCGATCCGACAAGGTTCAGGCGGTCGAAGCGGTTGGTCCATGTCGAGTAGGTCTGGCCCCGCGACATGTAGACGGGATCGCCGTCGCCGGTCAGTCGCGCCCGGTCTGCGGCGCCGACGCCGGGGCCGATGTTCGCCGTCCTGAACGTCACGGGCACCCAGTCCCAGTTGCGATAGCCGTATTCGGTCACCGCGTTGCGGCTGTAGGAGGCGGCGAACAGCGCGCCCCAATTGTCGCCCCGGCGCGAGATTTCGGCCGTGATCTGCGGGGTGACGGCGCTATCGTTCCCCGATTTGCGGGCCTGGACCGAAAGCAGGGTTACATCGCCCGGCCGGTCGAACGGCCGCAACGTGTGGAGCGCAACGGTACCGCCGATGCCTCCGGCGTCGAGATCGGCGGACCAGGTCTTGCGCACTTCCACCCCGGAAAACAGCCCGGCATCGAAAACCGAATAGTCGAAGCGCCGCTGGCGGCTGGCGGAGCCGCGATTGTCCATGCCGGAAGCGGTCGTCGCCAGCGCTTCGATCCCGTTCAGCGTGGTGCGGGTGAACAGCGGGCCCAGCCCGCGCAGCGAGATCTGCCGTCCTTCGCCGTTGTCCCGGCTGATGGCGATGCCCGGCAGGCGCTGCAGGGCATCGGCGGCGTTGTGATCGGGAAAGGCGGCAATGTCCTCCGCGCGCGTCACTTCCAGGGTGGAGCGGGCGGCGCGTTTCACGGCGACGGCCTGGCGCAGGCTTTCGCGGTAGCCGGTGACGACGATCGGTTCTGCGGGAGGTTCCTGCACGACCAGCTGGCCTGGCCCCGGCAGGGGCACGGTGACGGGCAAGGGCGCGGGAGCCGGGGTAACCAGATAGCCGCCCGGCACTTGCCTGACCGTGACGGGCAGCCTGTCGGTCACTTGCCGGATCGCCTCTGCCACCCCGAAGCGCCCCCGCACCGGGTGCGTGGTGCGCAGGTCGGCGGGTACCGAGGTGACGATCTGCACGCCGGAGCGGCGCGAAATCTCCGCCAGGGCGTCGGCAAGGCGGAGCACCGGGACGTGGAGCGAAACTTGTGCTTCGCGCGCCTCGGCGGCCACCGGGACGATGGCAAGCACGAGGCATGAGGCAGCAAGGCGGCGCGACCGGGCACCGGGGAGGAGCGAAGACACGGGGAGCGCCCTTTCGAGGGCGCGCCTAGCGCGGTCAGATGACAGTCATGTGAAATGGATGTGACTGAAAACCGGGAAGCGAGGCTCGATGAAAGCCGGCCCGGACGCGGCGGGGTCCGGGCCGGAAACGACAGGCAGTTCCGGGTGAGCGGCCTGTCTGTCGGGTGGGCTGTTACAAGGGCATAGGCGATCAGAATTCGAAGCGCACGCCGCCCATGATCGTGGTGCCCGAACGGGTGTTGACGTAGAGGCGCTTGGTGCTGTCCGAGTATTGCCTCTCGTGCTGGTTGGTGAGGTTGATCGCGTCGAGCGTGAGCTGGACGCCCTCCATTACCTTGTAGTGAGCCGAGGCATCGACATAGATCGTCGCGGCATAGCCGGAGAGATCCTGGTCCAGGCCCAGCGTGCTGGTGATCGGCGCCGCGCTGTAGACGTAGCTGCTGCGATAGTTGGCCGATCCGCGAATGTCGAACTTGGCATCCTGGTAGTAGAGCGTGATATTGCCGTTGTACTTGCTCAGGCCCTCCAGCGTGGTGTTGGCGCCGCCGGTGTACATCGTCGAATAGTCGTACTTCGAATTGACGTAGGTGAAGTTCACCGCCGTACCGAAGTGGTCGAAGGGCGCGGGCAGGAACGTGAAGTCGGTCTGCGCGGCCAGTTCCAGGCCCCAGAGGTCGGTCTTGCCCAGGTTCACCGGGCGCGAGAACGAGGTGACGACGGTGCTGCCCGTCACGCCCGAGACGAGGTCGGTCGAAAGTCCGGTCTCGCTGTAGGGCACGTCGTTGACGGTCTGGGTGGTGATGAAACCGTCCAGCGTCTTGTAGAACAGCGCCGCGCTGACCGATCCGACTTTGCCGAAGTAATATTCGAGCGAAAGGTCGAGGTCGGTGGACTTGTAGGGCTTCAGCGCCGGGTTGCCGACCGAGACGGACAGTTCGCCGTTGTCACCCACGGAAACGGTGCCATTGACCGCCAGCGAGCCGAGCGAAGGCCGGTTGATGTTGCGCGCGGCGGAGGCACGGACCACGAGGTTCTTCGTCGCGTCGAAGATCAGGTTCATGGCGGGCAGGAAGCCCTGGTAGCTCGAAGAGACGGCGATCGGGGTATCGGTTCCGCCCACCGTGCCGATGCCCGCGGAAAGGATGTCGGTGTGGTAGTAACGGCCGCCGACATTGCCGCGGAACGGCAGGTTTCCGAGCATGTGGTTCCAGTCATACTGGACATAGCCGGCAGCAGTACGCTCTTCCACCGCGAAGACGCTGTTCTTGGTGGTCAGATAGTCGCTACGGTCGATGCCGAGCACGTCGAGCGCCTTGTCGTAATCGACGATCACCCAGTCCTGGCCCTTGTAACCGGTATAGACCTTCGAATAATCGCTGATATCGGCGCTGACAGTGCCGTTCTTGAATGCGGTCAGCAGCGCGTCGTTGTAGGTGCGCTTGTAGCCCGAGTTCTTGAAGCGCCGCCATTCCCCGCCAATCGAGATCTTGTCGTCCGGGGTGATCTCATAGGCCAGCGCGCCCTTGACGTTGTCGAAGGCGGTGTCCTGGAAGCTCTGGTTCATGTCGATTTCGTGCGCGTGGTAATTCGCCGCGTCGCCCGTGTCCCAGCCATAAGTGTTGACCAGCGAGTAGTTGCCGCCGCGATAGTCGGAGATCACGTCGCCATAGGCTTCGGTATAGAAGTGGTCGTCCACCGGCATGTCGTAGCTGGAGCGCTCGATGCCGCCCAGGAACGTGGCTTTCAGGCCGGGCACGATCTCGGCATCGCCGCTGAGGACAAGCTGTTTGAAGGTGTTGGTGGTCTTCTGGATGCGCGTTTCCGTGGCCGTCTGGGCGCCGGACACATCGAGGTAGGTCACCTCGTTCTGCTCGTTCCATTCGATGTCGTTGATGGTGGAGTTGGGGTAGGTCACGCCGGCGAAAGTCTGACTACCGCCGAGCCAGGTCGAACCGCCGCCGCCGCGCGAGGCGAGGTGGGTTTCGAAACGGTCGGCCTTGTACTTGCCGTAAAGGCCGTCCAGCGTCAGGTGGACGGTATCGGCCGGGTTCCACTGCGCCGACGCGGTCACGCCAAGGCGGTCCTGCGTGCTGTCCCAGACCGACTGGCGGTTGCCGCGCGCGAAGCGCAGTTCGCCGGAATTGATCTTGTCCTGCTCCTCCTGCGTCAGGGCCGAAATGTTCGAGCCGTTGGCCTTGTTCAGGCGCCAGCGATACGTGTCGACGCCGGTTTCGCGGGTCTGGCGGTGGCTATAGGCAGCCGAGACGAGGATGCCGAAATCGCCCCAGTTCTTGGAGACGAGGCCGGTGAGGCGCGGCTGGAAGTCCTTGGTCAGCGTATTGGTGCCGCCCGAGGCGGAGAAGGCGACCTTGGTGCCCGAATAGTCGAACGGACGCGCGGTATAGAGACCCACGGTGCCGGCCAGCCCGCCTTCGGTCTGCTCGGCCGAGAACGACTTGCGCACATCCACGCGGTTGAAGAGTTCGGCGGCGAAGATGTTGAAGTCGAACGCGCGGTCGCGGGTGCCCTGGCCGCGGCTGTCCTGCGGGGAGTCGACGTTGCCCAGCACTTCCATGCCGTTCAGCTGGACGCGGGTGAAGTCCGGTCCCAGGCCGCGCAGACTGACGCGGCGGCCTTCGCCGGCTTCGCGGTTGATGGCGACGCCCGGCAGGCGCTGGAGCGCTTCGGCGAGGTTGAGGTCCGGGAAAGCGGCGATGTCGTCGGCGACGATCGAGTCCTGGATGATCGTGGCATTGCGCTTTACGTCGCGGGCACCCTGGAGGCTGGCGCGGAAGCCGGTGACGACGATGCTGCCATCGTCCTGCGTGGGAGCGGTCGCCCCCGTTTCAGCCTCCGCCAACGCGGGCTGCGCCGCGAAGGCGAGAGCTGTCGATACCAGCCAGAGACTGCGCCTGTTCCACATTGTCGTTTCCCTCATCTTCCATTGTTCGAAACCGCGGCCCGGATCGGGTCCGCAATCGAGGGTGAAGAGAGGGATGGGGTGGAGACGGGGACAAAAGAATTTTGTGAAAGTTCAAAGACTATTTATGACATTTCTGTGAAATTAATAAGGTTTGAGGTTGGTCGGGTGTGACAGTTGAAAAACCAACTAGATGTTTCGGGGTGCGTAGATGAGTTAGTGGTCATTGCTGGAGAATATTTTGTGAAAAACCGCGTCTCGGCGGAAACGAGCTTGCCAAGAGATGGCTGAGAACTTTCCACTTCGCCTGAGCAGCTGACGCCAATAAATGCCGAACGAACTGGCTGTGAGGTGATCGAGGAGCGTCTCCTGCCATCGGCAGATTCTGTCCGCCGAGCATCACACTCCATTGCCCGCTTCCGCGATTGTGTCCGATAGGGCGCCCAGCCTACATAGCGCCGGCGTTGCCGGCCCATGCGGTGCCGGGACTGCAGGAAAACGGAGATCGCTCGAATGCTCGCGAAAAGGCTCGCGCTGATGTTCGTCATGTTTGCGCTGTTGATGCCCGCCGCGGCCACGCCAGTTCTTGCGCAATCGGAGCCTTTGGCTGCGCTTTCGCAGGACCTTGCGGCGGCAGAGAGCGACATCCGGTCGGTCGACAGGTCGATGGATGCGCGCATGAGCGACAGCGATCAGAAGCTGGCCTGGGCCAAGGTTCTGGCCGCCAAGTCTTCGGCCACCGATACGAGCGCCAAGCTCCAGGAACAGATCACGCTGCTCGATGCCAAGCTCGAAGGGCTGGGGCCGCAGCCGAGCAGCGGAGAGGCCCCTGACATCCAGCGGCAGCGAGCGAGCCTGGCAAAGCAGCGCTCTGCCATCGACTCCGCGATCAAGCGCGGGAACCTGCTCGCCGTCGAGGCGCAGCAGCTTGCCGATGAGATTTCGGAGAGCCAGGCCCAGGAACTGGGCGAAAAGCTGTCTACACGCTCGCCTTCTCCGCTGGCGCCCGGTTTCTGGAGTGCGCTCGCTCACGCCTGGCCGCGCGACAGCAGGCGCGCCGCGATGTTCGTCCAGCAGGGGCGGTCCCAGATTGCCTACAGTTTCGATCACGGCACGCCCTGGCTCGCGCTGCTCGGCCTGATCGTGGGATTCCTCATCCTGGTTCCTCTGCGTTCGTTCGTGCGAAGCACCGGGCGAAAGATGCTCACCGAAGGTTTCCCGGCACGCTCGGTCCGCCGCTCGGCCAATGCCTTGTGGCGGGTGCTGGTCGGCACCCTGGCGCCGCTGCTGGCGGGGCTCGCCTTCGTTCAGGGGCTGCGCTGGGCATCCATGGTTCCGCCGAGCTGGAATGCGCTGCTGGGCACCTTCGTTGCCGCTGCGGCGTTCTCTGGCTTCACCATGTCCGTCCTGGGCGCGCTGCTCATGCGGAGTCAGCCCTCATGGAGAATAGCCCGGCTGAGCGACCAGGCCGCTTCTCGGCTGCGGCCCTATACCGTCGTACTCGGGTGTCTTGCCTTTTGCGCGATCATGTCGAACGCGCTCAATCTGACGCTGGGTACGAGCGCGACGGCCACGGCCTGCACCCAGGCCATTCTCGCGCTCTGCCATATCCTCCTGATCGGGGCGAGCCTGGTCACGCTCGGCCGGCTTCGCTCCGCGCAGGCCAGCGAGGGGAGCGGGCAGGTCGCTGCCGGGCTGGGCCTTGTCAATCTGCTGGCCTGGGTGGCGGTTGGGGGCGCTTTCCTGGCCCTGCTCACCGGCTATTTCGGGTTCAGTCTGTTCGTGCTGCAGATGATCGCCTGGGCGGTCGTGCTGGGCGCCGGCGTCTACCTGCTGATGGCAGCGATCGACGATGTCGCCTCGACGGTGTTCGACCGTTCGAGTCCCTTCGGGGATGCACTGGTTCGCAGCCTGGGCCTGCGCGGCAGTGCGATCGACCAGTTCGGCGTCCTGCTGTCAGGAATCCTGCGCGTCACGGTGGTGATCCTGGCACTCGGGATGCTGCTCTCGCCGTTCGGTGCGGGCAATGTCGACAGCCTGTTCGGGCGCCTTGGCCTTCTTGCGCAAGGTTTCGAAGTCGGCGGCGTCAGCGTTTCGCCCGGTGCGCTGGTGCGCGGAGGGCTGGTCCTGTTCGTCGGGCTGGCGCTTGTCAGGGCCTTCATGCGCTGGCTCGATCACCGATACCTGCCTGCCACGGATCTGGACGGAAGCGGGCGCAATTCGGTCAGCCTCGTCGCGCGCTATGTCGGCGTGGCCCTCGCGGTAATCTGGGGGCTGGCTTCGCTCGGGATCGGTGTCGAGCGTATTGCGATATTGCTTTCGGCGCTCTCGGTCGGGATCGGTTTCGGCCTTCAGGCGATCACGCAGAATTTCGTGTCGGGCCTCATCCTGCTTGCCGAGCGGCCCATAAAGATCGGCGATCTCGTCCGCGTCGGCACCGACGAGGGCGACGTCAAGCGGATCAGCGTCCGGTCGACCGAAATCGAACTGGCCGATCATTCCACCCTGATCGTGCCGAATTCCGAGCTGATCACGAAAACGGTCCTCAACAAGACACTGGCCAGCCCACTGGGCCGCCTGCAGATCCAGTTCTCCGTACCGATCGATGTCGACGCAGACGCAGTTCGCAAGATCGTGCTGGAAACTTACGCGGCCGAGGAAAGCGTGCTCAGCGAGCCCGCACCTTCCGTGTTCATCGATTCCATTGCCGATGGGCGGATATTCTTCAACAGTTTCGCCCACGTAGCCACGCCCCGCGCGGCCTACGGAGCGCGCAGCAATTCGTTCGCCACTCTCCTCCGCCGGTTCCGCCAGGACGGAATCGCGATCGGCACGGTCCCGCAGCGGCTCGAACTGGTAGGGGCCTTGCCCGGCGACAGAGATAGCTGACCGGCGGCGGGCAACGCGGACCTTTCGGGCGCCGCGCGATCGGCGCTACCTGCCAGGGCATGTGATCCGAAAATGCGCTCCGCGCTCCGAAGGGATGAGCTCCAGTTCGCCGCCGTACGCCTGGAGCAACGAACGCGCGATCGGCAGACCCAGTCCAGTGCCGCCCAGTTCGCGCTTGCTGGTGAAGAAAGGCGCGAAGATGCGCAGATGG
The DNA here is from genome assembly GCF_004368805.1 of Novosphingobium sp. PhB55. Lineage (NCBI taxonomy): Bacteria > Pseudomonadati > Pseudomonadota > Alphaproteobacteria > Sphingomonadales > Sphingomonadaceae > Novosphingobium > Novosphingobium sp. PhB55. Next base: position 382,664 of record NZ_SODQ01000004.1, read on the forward strand.
TCCGCCTCGGGAATGCCCGGCCCGTCATCGACGAGATCGATATGGACTACGCCAGGCGCTGGGTGAAGGGCGATATCGAGGCGCCTCGCGCCTGCTTGCCGCGCATTTTCGGCCAGCGTGGTCAGCACGGTTTCCAGGGCATCGCCGTCGATGGAGACATGGGTTTCGTGCTCAGGCAGGTCCACGGCAATTGCGAAGTCTTCGGCCGAGAGTGCATCGGCCACCGCCATCAGCACGGCTCCGGGGCGGACCGCCGCATCGGCGGCACCTATCAGCACATCGGCGCGGGCGAGTTCCATCAACCGGCCGACCAGGCGGGACAGGCGCCGGGCATCGGCGGCCATGTTGGCCAGGAACCGTTCGCTCTCCGCGGGTGACATCTGGGCTCCGTGATCCTGCAGCAGCTCGATGGCGCCGGAAATCCCGGCGAGCGGCGTCTTGAATTCGTGGCTCAGCGAGGAGGAGAAATCGCGCAGATAGCGGGAGCGTTTTTCAATCGCGTCTGCCATTTGCTCGAAATCTTCGTAGAGCGCCCGGATCTCGATGACTTGCAGGGTGGGTTGCGGCGCGGATATGCGCGCACCGGAAGCGAGGGCGCGGGTGGCGCGGCTCAATCCTTCGATCGGGCGCACGATGGCGCGGGAAAGCACGGCCGAGAGCATCAACAGCATAGCGAAGATCGCCGCAACGCCCAGGGCGATCTTGCCCCGATCCTCATAGATGCCCAGTGCCAGCGCGCGCGGCGAGCGCGACAGCAGCAGCACACCCGCGACTTTGCCGTCGATCACGATAGGGCGTGCATGGTGAAGGCGGATGTTTGCGGCGCGGCTTAGCCAGTCGAGCGCATGATGGGCCGGGTGGCCCTCGTTCTCGCGCAGGGTGGTGGTTGGCATACCGGCGAGTGCGGCGCGGACCTCGGGCAAGGCTGCGAGGCTGCCGCCCGCCTCCCGGCCGTTGAGCAGGATGCCTTTCCGATCCAGGATAAGGATGGAGGCGAGAGTGGTGATCTTGGTCTGCTGGAAGGCGGGCATCATCCGCCCTGCCAGCGCCATCGCGGCGGGATCGGGCTGGCTCGCGGCGGGTTGGGCATGGGGGCGGGGCGCCAGGATCGGCGAGGAGCGCAAGTCCACTTCCGTCACGCGGTCATGATAGCGCTCTGGCGGGGCGGGCGGCGGGCCCGGGCGCGCGCCGGGCAGGGCGATGGCGCTGCCGACGACTGCGGCGCTGGCGGCAAGCGCGGCGCCTTGGGCGACCAGTTCCGCTTCGGTTCGTCGCACCAGGGCGTTTTCGTAGATCCGCAGGAAGATTGCCCCGAAGCCCGGCAGCGCGGCGACGAACACCATCGTTCCCAGCAGGATGGTGCGCAGACGCAGGATCGGCCAGTGCCGGACGACGGTGGCCCGGATTTGATCCCAGAGCTTGTCGATCATCCCTGCGCCGTCGCGCCGGTGCAGGTCCCGAGGCGGTAGCCGATCCCCGCGCGGGTCTCGATCAGGTCGCTGCCGCCCGCTTCGGCAAATTTGCGGCGCAAGTTGCGGACATGGCTGTCGATCGTGCGATCGGTGAGCGCGAAGCCCGGGCCGCGGAGGCGGTCGATAATCTGGTCGCGCGAGAAGATGCGGGTGGGCCCGGCCAGCAAGGTGCGCAGGATGGTGAACTCGGTCACGGTAAGGCCGACCTCGTGGCCGTGCCACTGCGCGGTCCAGCTCTCTGGATCGAGACTGAGCAGACCGTGACGCAGCACTGTGACCGTGTCGGCCGGGCTTGCCGAGGATCCGCTCCGCGAGCCGGTGCGGCGAAGGATCGCCATCGATCGGGCCACGACTTCGCGCGGGGAGAACGGCTTCACCACATAGTCGTCGCCGCCCAGTTCGATGCCCAGCACACGGTCGATCTCGTCATCGCGCGAGGACAGGAAGAATATCGGCACCTCGCTCGTGGCGCGTAGGCGGCGGCAGACTTCAAGACCGTCCATGCGCGGCATATTGATGTCAAGGATCACCAGATCGGGGGCGTGGCGTTCGACTTGCGCCAGCGCTTCCTCTCCGTCCCCGGCTTCGAGCGTGCCGAAACCGGCCTTGCCGAAGGCGAAGACGAGCAACTGGCGGATATGGGGATCGTCGTCGACGAGGAGGATCGTGCCGGGCATGGTGGAGATGTTCATGTCCACAGGGCCCCTGTCAATGCGGCGAAGGGGGCTGTGATGGGGATTGCGGCGTTGCAGGCAGCGGTGTCGGCGGGCTGGGCGGGGCCGGCGGCAAGGCTGCGGCAGGCTCGGGTATCCGCGAGCCGTCGCATTCACGCGGGCCTTCTCCCATGTCCATCCGTGGCAAGCCCGCGGCGAGGGCATCAGCCTGGGCACGTCGGCTTGCGTGGAGGAGGCCGCCGTTCATCGGATCGCCGCGTTCCACTCGCTTGCGGACGGCGTGCACGCGCATTCGAAATTCGGGCTGAAGCTCGCGGCGTCCTTCGAGTTCGAGCAGGGGAAGAAGGGCGGAATCGCCTTGCTGGCCAAGATAGCACAAGTCCAGAACCGCCCCGGCGCCGCCGACCTCGCGGGCGTGACGTACATTCCAGGTTGCCGCTACCGTACCGAAGTCGATGAAGCTGGCTATGGTCAGCATCAGGGCGGTAATCGCGAGATTGACGTTGACCAGCCAGGCCGAACTGCGATCGCGCAGCAGGCGCCAGCAGATCGTGGCAAGGCCGAAAGCAACGAGCACCATCCAGGCCAGCGCCGCGATCCGCAAGCAGGTGAGCGAATAGGCTTCGACATAATCGACCGTGCGCTGGATCGATGAGGCGACGAGGACGATGTTCTGCGCGATCCACAAGGTCACCAGCCATCGGATCATGGGCGAACCGGCGGTCTCGGAACCCGGACGCAGCGCGATCAGCACGAAGAAGGCTGCCAGCACTGCCGTGGCGATCAGCGGGTAGGCACCGCGGTGCGCATAGTCGGCCAGCGTCATGCCTTCGGGCAAGGATGCCATGCCCCACAGATAGGCCGCGTCGAGCAGGTTCTGCACGGCGAAGATCGCGTTGAAGACCACCAGCGAGATCATGATCGACGCAGGCGAGAATCCCGGCAGGCGGGTATCTCCCCGTCCTTCGAACAGAGGGTGGGGGCGTTTCAGCAGGCTGGGACGCAGCAGGCTCCAGAGCATGGCGAAGAACAAAGACCACAAGAAGGCCCGGCAGATCGTGAGGAAACTCGTGTCGATCGCCAGCAGTGCGGAGGCAGCCCGCGCCAGTATGGGATTGGCGGCGCAGAACAGCGCTGCAATAATCGTCCCTCCCAGCAAGGGGATCGTGAGCAGGGAAGCGGCCCGGCGTATGCCGATCCGCTTGCCGTGGCCAGCCCTGCGGACTCGCGCGATGCGCCGCAGGTCGATAAAGGGCCCGAACGGCGTGCGCAGCCCCTGCCACAAAAGACGCTGCGCCCATTGCCAGCCGTCATCGAAGCGGCCAGCCTGCGGCAGCAGGGCCGCCATGCCTGCTGCAAGCCAGAACAGCATCACCGACAGCAGGCTGGCATCCCAGGCCAGAGCGAGCGCGAAAACGGTCGCTGCCATGACTGCCAGCAGAGCCGCGCCGCTCCGCCGCACGGCCGGCCTTCCAACCAGCAGGCCGGCGAGCAGGGCGAGTGCGAGGACGCCGGGCGCTCCGCCGATCGGTCCGCGTTGATAGAAGAGCCAGTCACCCAGTCCGGCGAAAGCCAGGCCCATCGCCGGCTTCCATCGAAAGCTGGAGCCCAAGCGCGATCTAGCGAGTTGCATTCGTGTATCTCCCTGAAAGACGGGAGTTATCATGAGCGGCCAACTGCGCAGCCGGTAATGGCATGGTGGTCAATTCTTGGCGCAAGGACTGTGCAGAACCCGTGCAGAGCGAGTGATGCTTCCCGGTAATCGGCCGTTATCCGCTATCGTGATGTGTTCGACTTGGATGCAGGATTTGAAACTGCGTGTTCACGCCCCTTGTCTGAATGCAGTTCGAGAAACTACCTCGGCTCCACCAGTAAAGTGGAGAACATACATGCGTTTTCGTGCGATCATGTCCATTCCATTGATCTCAGGGCTCATGCTATCGGCCTGTGGCGGCGAGAGGTCCCCGGGAGACGGGGGATACGAAAATGTGACGGCAGGCAACGGTGGCACTGAGCGCTATGACGGAAAGACGGTCAGCCCGATCCACCGCGTGGTCAGCGAACCCGTCTCGACATTTGCCGTCGACGTCGACACGGGCTCCTACACCAATGTCCGGCGCATGTTGATGGGCGGGCAACCCGTGCCGGAAGAAGCTGTGCGGACAGAGGAAATGATCAACTACTTCCGGTACGACTATCCACTGGCGACCGATCGCACGGCGCCGTTCAGCGTGACGACGGACGTCACCACCACGCCATGGGACAGGCGGACCCGGCTTCTGCGCATCGGCCTGCGCGGCTATGACGTGGCACGGTCCGAACGTCCGGCGGCGAACCTGGTCTTCATGGTGGACGTGTCCGGGTCCATGGACGCACCGGACAAGCTGCCGCTGGTGAAGCAGGCGCTGTCGATCCTAGCTGACGGACTGCGGGCGGAGGACAGCATTTCCATCATCACGTATTCGGGCTCGGTGGCGACATTGGTCGATGGCAGCCACGACGCTGCTGCGGTCAAGGCGGCGCTGTCCGGGCTGGAGGCAGGCGGCGGCACGGCCGGAGGCCCGGCGTTGTCGATGGCGTACGACCTTGCGCGGGCGCATCGCATTCCGGGCGGAATCAACCGGATCGTCATGGCGACCGATGGGGACTTCAACCTCGGTTTGTCCGATCAGGCGGGGCTCGAGGCCATGGTCCGGCAGAACCGCGAGGACGGCATCACGCTGACGACGCTTGGCTTCGGCCAGGGCAACTACAACGATGCGATGATGGAAGCGGTCGCCGATCTCGGCAACGGCAACCACGCCTACATCGACAACCTGATGGAGGCGCGCAAGGTGCTGGACGAGGAATTGTCGTCCACGTTGTTCACCATTGCCAAGGACGTAAAGATGCAAGTCGAATTCAACCCGGCCGTTGTCGGCGAATATCGCCTGATCGGCTATGAGAACCGCGCGCTGCGGGAGGAGGACTTCGTCGATGACAAGGTGGACGCCGGCGAGATCGGAGCAGGGCACCAGGTTACTGCGATCTACGAGATCGTGCCCGCGGGGCAGTTGGGATGGCTGCCTGCCCGAAAATACGCTGCAAACACCGCGACTGCGTCGGCCGCGGCTGCGAATCCCGTTGAGGCTGCAACCGTGCGGCTTCGCTACAAGCTTCCGGACGAAACGGAAAGCCGGCTTCTCGAAGCGCCAGTCGCTGCCGGCCGCCTTGGCGCCGCAACGGCGCCGGTAGGCGATGCCGCATTCGCCATCGCGGTGGCCGCGTTCGGGCAGAAGCTGCGCCGGGACAGCCGGCTGGCAGACTTCGGCTACGCCGATATTGCGCGTCTCGCCGGGCACCCGGCGAATTACTGGCGACAGGAATTCGTGGCGATGACCAATTTGGCGGCACGTTCCGACGGCCAGACGGAGCGGGGCCGCGCCGGGCTTTCCGCCTCAGACCCCAATGGTGCGGGTTATGCGCTTAGGCCATGATCGATTGCGGCGGGCAGGCTGAGGACCACGAGCAGTCCGCCGCCGTCCTGGCGATCTTCGAGCCGGACCGTCCCGCCTGCCAGCTTCATCGCTTTCACAGCGATGGACAGGCCGAGGCCGCTGCCCGCTTCGTTCGCGGTGCCGCGCTCGAAGCGGCGCAGCAGGCGGTCGCGATCGGCCGGGGGCACGCCGCGGCCCCGGTCGCCCACGGTAATGGCAAGGCGATCGGAACTGCGGACGATGGCGATGTCCACTTGTCCGCCGTCCCGCGCATGGACCGTCGCATTGCCGATCACGGCCGAGAGTGCGATCTGCAGCGAGGAGGGGTCGCAGCGCCAGCGCACGATGTGATCGGGCGTGACGGAGAACTCCATCGTTTCAGGCGGCAGATGGATCAGCGTTTCGGCCACGACGTCCGCCACCAGTGCATGGACGTCCACCGAGCGGGTGGACACCGCCGTCGCGTTCAGACGGGCAAGGGTGAGCATCCCGTCGATCAGGTCGCCGGCCCGGTCCACTACCGCGAGCAGCCGGTTCGTTTCCTCCTGCTGCGGGGCGGGCACGCTCTTGCGCAGGAGCTGCGCCTGGGCGCGGATCGCCGCCAGCGGCGTACGCAGTTCATGCGCGACATCGTCGGTAAAGGCCTGTTCCAACTCGTAGGCCTGGTCGAGGCGAACGAACAGCTTGTTCAGCGCGACGATCAGCGGGCCGAGGTCGCGCGACCAGTCGCCGCGCGCCAGCGGCGTCAGGTCCGCCAATGAGCGGGCGTTCAGCGTGCTTGCCAGCCGCTCGACTTCGGACAGGCTCTTGCGCAGGGTCCACCAGAGCACGAGCATGCTGGCCGCGATCAGCAGCAGGAGCGGCAGGGCCAGCTTGCGCAGTACCGGAACCATCGAGAATTCGCGCATGGTGTCGCGTTCCGCCACCACCACCAGCAGGCGGGGGTCGCGGCCAGGCAGTCCGTAACTGCGCCAATGATCGCCCACGGCGATGAAATCGTGCAGTCCGGGTTGGCGCGGCACGAGGCTGACCGGCGCGCCCCAGCCGGACTGGGCGACCGGCTGGCCCTCCCAGAAGACCGCGAACATGCACCAGTCGTAGGAGGCGTGAAAGGCCTTGCGCTCCTCGTCCGACAGCAGAGGATCATCGTCGAGTTTCTGCGGCTCCCGTGCCTGATCCTGGCCTTGATTTTGGCCGCGGGCGGCGAGCACGCCTGCGGTCAGCTCGTCCTGCATCATCATGTAGAGCAGGCGCGAGGCGTTCACCAGCTGCGCATCGGAGGCGCGGCCGATCTCCCGGTTGGTGACGGAATAGAGGATCGCGCCCATGCCCAGGCCCGTCAGCGCCAGCAGGATCAGCACGCGGCGATAGAGCCGGCTGGAAAGCGACGAGCGCTTCATGCGTGCGGCCCGCCCACCATGTAGCCGAGCCCGCGCGCGGTGCGGATGAAGTCGCGCCCGAACTTGCGGCGCAGCGCGGATATGGCGACTTCGACGGTGTTCGATTCCACCCAGTGCTCCTGGTCGTAGAGTTCGCCTTCGAGGTCGGCCTTGGAGACGAAGCGCCGGGCGCGTCGCATCAGCAGGGCGAGCACGCGAAATTCCTTGGCGGTCAGCGCCACCACCTCGCCCTCCAGCGAGGCGACGTGGCCGGAGAAATCCAGCGTCACTTCGCCCACGCTCACGCTGTCGGCCGAGCGGCCGTCCTTACGCCGAAGCTGCGAGCGGATGCGCGCGGCCAGTTCCTCCAGGTCCACGGGCTTGACCACATAGTCGTCGGCGCCGGCGTCCAGCCCGGCCACGCGCTGGCGGGTACGGTCGAAGGCGGTCACGACGATGACAGGCGTTGCATTGCCCTCTGCGCGGAGCTGGCGCAGCACCTCCAGCCCGCCCATGCGCGGCATGCCGAGGTCCAGCAGGATCACATCGTAAGCGTTCACGCTGGCCGCTTCGAGGACGTCGTCGCCCCGCGCGAAGAGATCGACCACATAGCCGTCCAGCTCCAGCGCGCGCTTCATCGCCGGGCCGAGGTCGGCATCGTCTTCGGCAACCAGCAGACGGGGCAAGGGCCAGGCTCCCAGAGCAAGTGAGCGGCACGGATCCGCCGCGGCAAGCCTTTCGCCTATGCCAGCTTTCGGGGGCCGTCAAACGGGCGAAATATCTTTTTCGCGCCATCAGCCTCGCATCAGCTTCGGGGTCTAGGGCCTGTGGATCGACCTGAATTCAGGCGGCGCTTTTGCAGGAACCCCCCTCCGCCACACCCGGCAAAGACCGGCAGGCGGAGCCATCACGGCCCATTCGAATATGACCATCCACCAGTCTCCGCGCGATCTCGCATCCGGGATCGTAACCCGTCCCTCCCATGGCCCGGCCTTTCCGGTCTCGCGACGGAAGGCGCGAAACCCCCTCGCACCCTGCGTGGCGCTGATCGGCCTGGACGGGTCGGGAAAGTCCACCCTGGCCAGCGATCTCGTTTCGCTGCTCGACCGCCGCTCGCCCACCCGCTCGATCTACCTCGGGCTCGGCACCGGCGATCTCGGGCGCCGGATCGGCGGGATTCCCGTGATTGGCCGACTGGCGGAGCGCTTCCTGACCGGCAAGGCGAAGAAGGCGCATGACGGCAAGGCGCATGACGGCAAGGCGCGTGACGGCAAGGCGGGGCCGGAGCGGGAGAAGCGCCTGCCCGGCCTGGCGACGGCGCTGGCGATGTTCGGCTTTTCGCTGGCGCGCAGGCGGCGCTTCCGCAAGGTGCTCGATTTCCGCCGGCATGGCGTGCAGGTCATAACCGACCGCTATCCGCAGGCCGAAGTGCCCGGCAGCTTCGATGGCCCCGGTCTGTCCTGGATGCGCAAGGGTTCGGCGCTGGTCCAGCGCCTGGCCTCGCGCGAGCGCGCGCTTTACGCCGAGATGGCCGCCTATCGCCCGACACTGGTGATCCGGCTCAACGTCGATGTCGACACGGCACTGGCGCGCAAATCCGATCACCAGCGCGACATGCTGGAGAAGAAGCTCGCAGTGGTGCCCACCTTGCGCTTCGGCGGGGCGCAGATCGTCGACGTCGATGCCACCCGCCCTTACCGCGAAGTGCTCGAAAGCGTGCTGGCCGTGCTGCGCCGCCATGGCCTCGAGGCCTGAAGCTTCGCGTTCCGGTCTTCCCCTGCGGCAACACGATCGAGCCGCCGCCCCATCGATTTTCAGGTTTCCAGATGATCCGTAATTCCCTTCCTCCCCTCATCGCCGTCGTCGGTTGCGACGGTTCCGGCAAGTCGACCGTCACCGAGGCGCTGCGCCTCTGGATGAGCGCGCGCCAGCCCACGCGGATCTGCCATCTCGGCAAGCAGTCCGGCAATATCGGCCGCCGCATCGCGCGCCTGCCGCTGCTGGGCGGAAAGCTCGACAAGTCGATTCACGCCAAGGCGCAGAAGGCCCAGACCGACAAGGGGCCGGGCGTCCTGGCGGCTATGGTGATCTACATGTTCTCGATGCGGCGCGTGCGCCGGTTCGGGCGCATGATGAAGCTGTGGGAAGGGGGCCATGCGATCATCGCCGACCGCTTCCCCCAACTGGGCGTGCCGGGGCCGATGGATGGCCTCGGCCTGGCCGGTGCGGGCGGGGGCGGGGGCGGTCTCGTGGGCTGGCTGGCACGCTCGGAGCGTCGCCGTTACGCGGCGATGGTGGTCAATGCGCCCGATCTGGTGCTGCGGCTCAACGTCTCGCTGGAGGTGGCCCTGGCGCGCAAGCCCGATCACCGCGCTTCCTCGCTGGCGCGCAAGGTGGCCGACGTGCCGCGACTCACTTTCGAGGGCGCGCCCATCGTCGAGATCGACGCGGATCTGCCGCTCGAACAGGTCCTGGCGCAGGCCAGGGCCGCGATCGAGCGCCGCCTGGCGGAGATCGAAGCGCGGGACCTTGCCTCCGACAGGAAGGCGGCGTGATGAAGTCTCTCTCCATGAAGCACTGGTTTGCCGACGGGGTGTTCCGCACGATCGTGCGCAATGCCTCCTACCTCGGATCGAGCAAGCTGGTCGGGGCGCTGCTGGGCCTGATCGCGCTGGCCTGCGCCGGGCGCGGACTGACGCCGGCCCTGTTCGGCACGCTGGTCATCATCCACTCCTATGCCAATGGCGTCGGCGCGCTGGTCAAGTTCCAGACCTGGCAGTTCATCGTGCGCTATGGCACCCCGGCACTCGGACGCGGTGACCTTGGCGAATTTCGCGACGTCACCGGCTTCGCTTTCGGGTTGGACCTTGCCAGCGGACTGGTGGGCCTGGCGGGGGGACTCGTCCTGCTGCCGTTCCTGGCCGCCTGGTTCGGTATTCCCGCCGAAGACGTGCAGCTCGCGATGCTCTACTGCACGCTGATCCCGACGATGACGGCGGCAACGCCGACCGGCATCCTGCGCGTGCTGGACCGGTTCGACCAGATCGCCGTCCAGCAGATGGTCACCCCGGCACTGCGCGCGCTGGGCGGCGTGATCTCCTATTTCGGCGGCTTCGGTTTCGCCGGCTTCGTCATCACCTGGTATCTGGCCGACCTGCTGGGCGACTTGTGCCTCTGGGCGATGTCGGTGCAGGAACTGCGCCGCAAGGGCATTCGCGGCGCGCTGCGTCCCGGGCTGGCGGGACCGGGGCGGCGGCTGTCGGGCGCGTGGGACTTCGTGTGGACCACCAATTTCGCCCATTCGATCTGGGCGGCCTGGGGCCCGGTGAGCAACCTGATCGTCGGCGCCTTGCTCGGGCCGACCAGCGCGGGCCTGTTCAAGATCGCGGCGACCTTCTTCGATTCCGCCAGCAAGCCCGCGGATCTCATGTCGCGCAGCTTCTATCCGGAGATCATGCGCCTCGACCCTGCGACGCGCCATCCCTGGCAGCTTGCCATCCGCAGCGCGCTGATTTCCGGCGGGATCGGCTTCGTGATCCTGCTGGCGGTGATCCTGGGGGGCGAACCCGTGATCGGGCTGGTGTTCGGCAAACGCTATGTCGAAGCCTATGACCTGCTTCAGCTCATGACCGCCTCGCTGATCGTGACGATGGCCAGCTTCCCGCTGGAATCGCTGCTCTACATGGCAGGACGCCAGCGTTCGGCGCTGGTGGCGGAAGGCGCGGCGGCGGCGGGCTATGCGGTGCTGCTTTTCGTACTGATCCATATGTTCGGCATCACGGGCGCGGGGCTGGCCTATGTCGCGGGGGTGTGCCTCAAGGCACTGTTCATGTTCATGCCCACGCTCTGGGCCTATCGGGCACGCGGGACGCTTTCGCATATCATGGCGCAGGAGGCGCACGCATGAGCAGGCATTTCCCGCAGGAAACGCTTGGCGCGCTGTTCGACGCCATCGAGATAGACGACGTGGTGGACCCGGTGGTCAGGCTGCCCGATCCGATCACGGTCGAATGCTCGCAGGAGGAGATGGCTCGCTGCCTGGACCTGTGCCGCCAGTTTTGGCGGGAACGGGCAAGTCAGGCGGAGATGCGCGCGCTTGTCGACACGCTGCTGCTGACCGGCGACCTGCCGCAGGACGCCCGCGCGCGCTACAAGCATATCCGCGCGGCCTACAAGCAACTGCGCTTCGCCCTGGTGCTCTATGGCCGCCCGCACAAGGCGCCGCTGCTGTTCCGCGCGACGGTGGCGATCATGGGGCATCTGCAGGACGCGTTCCGCAACCGCCGGCGCGCGGCGATCCTGGGTTTCGCGCTCATGCTCCGCGTGCTGCTGGCCCGGCCGGCCTGGGCGGCGGTGCGGCGCGAGGTGGGCAAGGTGCGACTGGACGATGCGCAGGGCTTCCTCGCCTTCCGCAAGGCGGAGTTTCGCAAGCTGAGGAGCTGGCTCAGGGACGGGGCGCTGACCGGGCACCGCTTCCACATGATCCGCAAGGTCGTCAGCCGCCAGGTCTCGTTCTACGACACCTTGCGGACGCTGGAACCCGACGAGCACGCCTATCGCATGTCGCGCTTCCTCAGCGCCATCAACGGGCTGATGGGCAGCATGCACGACGATCTCGTGGAACAGGCCGGCAAAGGGCACCGCGACTACCACCGCGACGATGTCCCCATGCCGGAAGACATTCTGGTCCGCCTGCAGGCCCTGACATCGGCCTATCCGGCATGATGGGCCGTCAGGATCGGCACCGGCATCGGCATTGGAGTCGGGCGCGGAGCGGCCCCGCCGTCACCCCGACCGTTTAACGCCATCCTTTCTCGATCGCTGCCCGTTCCTGGGCGGCATCGAGAGGATCGCCGCGCATCATGTCCTGTGCGGCGGCGAGCATGTCGCCCTGCACCGAACCGGCCTGCCGGTAATCGCTCGATGGCCCGCCGCCGCCCGCCATGGTGCGTTCGAGCAGCCAGGTGCCCTCCCGTCGGCAGGCGATGCCCGAAGTCGCCGTGCCTGCGAACACGCGGCAATAGTCGCCGCCCTGCCGCCTGAAACTGGCGAGCATGCGGAGGCCGTCGACATCGCCTGCGGATGCCAGCTGACGATCCAGCGTTCGCGCCAGCGAACCCGAAGCGGCCAGCCCCGCGCGCGTCTGGGTGACCGGGCCTTCGCGGTGCAACTGGCTGCCGAGCATCAGCCCGAGCACCAGAGAGGCGGCGATGGCGAAGGCCATGCGGCGATCCGCGAAAATCGGCACGTTCGGGCGCCTGGCTGCGCGATCGCGCGCCTTTTCGGCTTCCTTGCGCCGGGTACGGGCCGCAGCAAGATCGACGACTTCGGCGGGAGAGGGGGCGGGAGCGGGGGCGACCTTGTCGGTCGTGGCCTGTCCGGCATCCGCGGCGGCGGCGCGGGCGATGAGGTCGGTCAGCGCAAGAGGTACCGGCTCCTGCGCAACCGGATCGAGGCGGGCGCGCAGCGCGGCGCGCAGACCGCGCTCTGCCTCCAGCCGCCGGGCGAGGACGGGATCCGCAGCGATTGCGGCTTCCACGCGCGCGGCCTCTTCGCCGGACAGTTCACCATCGGCCAAGGCCATGAGCTCTTCGGGGGTCACGCTCATGCGGTTTCTCCAAGTTCCTTCAAAAGCGCCTCGCGGCCGCGGCCGAGGCGGGAGGTCAGGGTGCCCTGCGGAATGCCGATGATCTCGGCCGCTTCCTTGTAGGCAAAGCCCTCGACCAGGATGAGCACCACGGCTTCGCGCTGGTCGGCGGGAAGGCGCGCCAGCGCCCGGTCGACATTGCCAAGCTCGACGCGGTTTTCCGCATCGCGGTCTCCTGCGATGCCCACGTTCATGCCCTCGTCCTCGTGCACGAACGTCCGTGCGCGGCGGCTGCGCGATCTCGTCTCGTCAATCCACTGGTTGCGCATGATCCGGTACACCCAGGCATCGAGCCGCGTGCCTTCCTGCCACTGGCCGCGGGCCACCAGAGCGCGTTCGACGGTGGACTGGCACAAGTCGTCGGCATCCGCCGCGTTCTGTGTCAGGCCACGCGCGAAGCGGCGCAGGCGGGGCAGCAATGCCGTCAGTTGGTCGCAGAAGTCGTGCGTTCTCATCGAAATATCGTTTCCGTGAGGATGAAACGTTCCGATGGCACCGTTTCATCCTTGAGCGCCACCGATTTTTGCTGTGGGAACGAGGAATGGGTCGAAGGTCTGAAATGCGCGCGGGGCTGGCCGCGCTGATACTGGCCGCGCTGGCGGCCCCCGCCGCCGCGCAACTGGGATTGCCGGGCGGGTTGGATCCCCTCGGCACGATCGATCGCACGCGGTCGGCGGTTTCGGGCGCTGCCGAGAATGTCGTCGACCGTTCGGTTTCGGGGCTCTCCACGATTGCCGGCAATGCCGGCCAACTGGCGCAGGACCGGCTCGGGCGGCTGCGCGATTTCGTTGCGGCCCGGCGCGGCAGCGTCGACTGGGACGAACGCCACGAACCGGCCCGCGCCGGCGAACTGCTGCTGCTCGATCCCGATGCGGACAGCCTCGCACGGGCGGCGGAGAAGGGCTTCGCGCTGATAGAACAAGCCGGGATCGCGGACCTCGGCATCGCCTATGCCCGCCTTTCCACCCCGAAAGGCGAGCCGCTGGCCCGGGCCATTGCCGACTTGCGCCGCATCCTGCCGGGCCGGGAGATCACGGCAGACCATTTGCACTTTCCCTCAGGCGCTGCCTCGGGGAAGAGCGGTGCAAGCGCGGCGGCAACCGCGCTGCCCAAGGGCGGCACGGTGGGCGTGATCGATGGCGGGGTCGCCGGATCGGACCGACTGGCCGCGCAAGGCGCCTTTGCGGCCGGGGCACCGAAAGCGAGCGACCATGCCTCGGCCATCGCCTCCTTGCTCAAGGGGGCGGGCACGACACGGATCTACGGTGCGGATGTCTACGGCACCGATCCTGCGGGCGGCAATGCCCTGGCGATCGCGCGCGCCCTCGGCTGGATGGCGGCGCAGCGGGTGCCGGTGGTCTCGATCAGCCTGGTCGGGCCTGCCAATCCGCTGCTGGCCCGGGCGGTGGCGGCGGCGCGGGCCAGGGGCATCGTTGTGGTGGCGGCCGTGGGCAATGACGGCGCGGCGGCGCCCCCGGCCTTTCCCGCCTCCTATCTGGGTGTCGTCGCGGTCACGGGCGTCGACGGGCGCGGGCGCGTGCTGATCGAGGCAGGCAGGGCCGCGCATCTCGACTATGCGGCGCCCGGCGCCGACATGACGGCGCTGGTGCCGGGCAAAGGGCGCATCGGTCTGCGCGGCACCTCATTTGCAGCGCCGCTTGCCGCTGCCCGGATGGCCGCGCGGATGGGCCCTGACCGCGACGTCGCGGCGGTCTTGCGGGCGACCAACACCGAAGCCCTGGCCCCTTCACGGCGGACCGGCCGCGGCGTGCTCTGCACGGTCTGCCGGACCGGCGGCTGATCGCGTTTTCGGTTTTTCGGCATGCCGAGGGATGAAACCGGCAAGGCCATCCGTTTCTCTCCCAGACCCTTCGCCAAGCGTTTCGGCGCGGCGGCGGACAGGACGAGAAGAGGAAAGGAACCGGAACGATGAAGATCATCCCTGTGAACAAGACGCGCGGCGTGAAGACTCTCTCCAAGGCCAATCTCGGCGCGGCGCTGGCGGCTGTCGCCATCGCCATGGCTCCCGGTGCAGCGCAGGCCCAGCTTCTCGGCGGTGGCGGCGGCCTCGGCGGCAGTGTGGGCGGGGCGCTGGGCGGTTCCTTCGGGGGCAGCATCGGTTCTGTCGGCAATTCGATCGAAGGCATGGGCAGCGGCGCCGGCGACATGAGCGTCACGCGCAGTGCCCGTTCGGCGAGCGGATCGGCTTCGGGAAGCGGCCGCGGCAGCGCCAGCAAGAAGGTCACGGCGCCCGCTGTGTCCGCGCCCGACACCTCCGGCGCCAGCGCGGCCGTTTCCAACGCACGCGGCTCGACCAGCGGACTTGCCGGATCGGCCGTTTCGGGCGTGACATCGCGGGCCGGATCGGCCCCGGATACGCTCGGTTCGCTCGCCGGCAACACGGCGGCTTCGGGCAGCGGTGCCGTCTCCGGTGCGGCGAGCCATTCCGCGTCGGGAACCGGCGCAAACGGCTCCGCCACGGGTAATGGCGCATCGAGCGGCAACCTGACCGCCCCGGCACTGCCCGATGCCACCGGTACAGCCAGCGGCGCCGCCTCCCGCCTTGCAGGGACCGTGGGATCGGCCCGCGACATGACAGCCAGCCGCGCATCGGACGCAGCTTCTTCGGCGCAGAACACGGCTTCGACTGCAAATGCGCAAGGCTCCGGCACTGGCGAGGGCATGGTTTCGGCCGGAAAGCACGATGCCTCGGCCGCGGGCGCAGCTTCGGGCTCGGGTTCGGCCAGCGGCGGCTCCGTCAGCCTGAGTGCCTCGGCAAACGGGACCTGAACCGGAAACCCCAGAAGCGAAAGCAGGAAACCGTACTGTCAGGACAGGACGGAGGAAACGAAACCCGCGAAAGCTCACCACGGCTTCCGCGGGTTTCGATGTCGCTGCGCAAGCCTCGCCCG
The DNA here is from genome assembly GCF_004368805.1 of Novosphingobium sp. PhB55. NCBI lineage: Bacteria > Pseudomonadati > Pseudomonadota > Alphaproteobacteria > Sphingomonadales > Sphingomonadaceae > Novosphingobium > Novosphingobium sp. PhB55. The sequence goes on from NZ_SODQ01000004.1 coordinate 398,224, forward strand.
ATGCTGACCGATGAGGCTACGAAGGCTACAGACTTTCCGCGCAGGGTGCGCTGGCAGGTGGGTTTAACGATATGGAAATCTGCCACCAGCAAGTAATGGTGTGAGGCGATTCCGCGCCGATGCTTTTGAAACGATTTATGGGGCCAGACCTTCGATGACTCCCACCATGGCTGTTAACGACCTGGCGAGCGCTGCGGCGCCGGGGATGGAAGTCGATCCGGCGGTCTACAAGACCCTGCTGGAATCGACATTGGCCATTCCATGGAAGATCGACTGGGCGACGATGCGCTTCGCATACATCGGCCCGCAGATCGAACCGCTGCTTGGCTGGTCGCAGGAAAGCTGGATCTCGGTAGAGGACTGGGCGTCCCGTATCCATCCGGACGATCGCGAACATGTGGTCAATTTCTGCGTCTCGCAGTCGGTCGCAGGCAAGGACCACGAAGCGGACTACCGGGCGTTGACCAAGGATGACGGCTATGTCTGGATCCGCGACGTCGTGCATGTGGTGCGCGGCGAAGGCGGGGAGGTCGATAGCCTGGTCGGCTTCATGTTCGATATCAGCGAGCGGAAACGCATCGAGCACGAACTCATCAAGATGCAGAAGAAGCTCGAGGCGCTCTCGTTCGAGGATGGCCTGACCGGAACGTCCAACCGGCGCCATTATGACGAGCGGCTCAAGGCGGAGTGGAAAGGCGCGCAGACCGGCCAGCATCCGCTTTCGCTGATCCTGCTCGATATCGACCACTTCAAGGATTACAACGACTTCTACGGCCACATTCAGGGCGACGAATGCCTGGTCAGAATAGCGAACGCGCTGAAGGAGATCGGAATCCGTCCTCGCGACGTGGTCGCTCGATGCGGGGGCGAGGAGTTCGTCCTCCTGCTGCCGGAAACGAACGAAGCTGCCGCGGCCGTACTGGCAGAGCGTTGCCGCGCGGCGATCGAAGGGCTGCATATCCGGCACGAACGGTCCAGTTGCAGCGCATTCGTGACCGCGAGCGTGGGCGTCGGGACGGTCATTCCGCCTTTCGACAGTGATGCGCTCCATTTCTGCGATGCCGTGGACAAGTTGCTCTATGCGGCCAAGCAGGAAGGTCGCAATCGGGTCAGATCGACAGTCTCGGCATAATTGCGGCTGCCGTCGGATGTGATGATCCGGGGGCGGACCCACTGCGGGCATTGGCTCGGGGACGGTCATCCGGCATCGTCGTTGAGGACGCGTTCGAACACGCCCAGATTGAAGGCGAGGTAGATGGCATGCCTTCGGTTGATCGCCTTGAGCTTCAGGCAGGCATTTCTTAAGTGAAACCGCACCGTCGTGTGGCTTATCCCCAATGACCTGGCGATCACGGCATCGGTTTCACCTTCCGCGCTGAGCAACAGGATCTCGAATTCTCTGGAAGAAAGGAGCGGTTTCTCATCATGGGAATTCGCATCCATCTGGAGTGCTCCGGCGCGCATGGCCTAATGTCGCGCGAAACCATTCGGTGCTGATCGGGTAGCCGAATGGCCAGGCGGGGGATTTTCAGGGCGCCGCATATCCCGCGTCGACGTGAAGGGCATCGCCGTGTCCATGCCGATCTCCATGTTCAATCCGTTCGTTGGCTCAGGAAGGCATAGACGGGATCGTCCTTGCCCCGACAGCCGTGGAGATCGAGCGCCGCGTACATTCCGCCCGTCATGTCGCGCGTGCTGGGTTCGCTGCGCGCCCAATCGAGTACGAACGTACGGTCGGCTATGGCCCAGCGCCCGTCGCGGCGTTCGAAACGGTCGACATAGCGGCCGCCCGTGAGGGTATCGGTCTTCTCGTCGCCGCGGCTGGTGGACACGGCGATGACGTAGGTTTCCCCGACTGCCCCGTCGCCTTCCACCTCGATCCACTGATTGGCGATCGAATGGAAGGTCTGCTCGTAAGCACTCTCGACCAGCCTACAGATCTCGGAGGCGAAGTCGCGGCCATTGCCGTTGAACACACCGCTGACCACGGAGGCGTCCTCATGGAACACCTCCGACAGCAAGTGCGGGTCCGCGCGGTCCACGCCGCGGCAGTAGGCCATGGTCACATCCGCGATCTGCTGTCGAGAGATCACTGCATCGATCGCCTGTTCGCTGTGTGTCATCGGCTTTGATCCTTTTGTCCTGTTCCTTGCATAAGCCTGGGCAAGCAGCGCGATGCCGGCGTCGGCGGCCCCATGCCCGCCTGTCGGCAACTGGCTGCCGAGCGAGCCCACGCCCGGCAGAGGCAATCCCCCGTCCCAGTTGAGGCTGGTGTCCAGCACGTAATTGCGCTGCGTCAGGCGCCAATGGCCGGAGCGTTTCTCGTGCCGATCGAGGTAACGACCGCAGATCAGGTGCTGCGTGGCCGGTCCCTGCGCGCCGGCGCTCGATGCATAGGCCATGACATAGCTTTCGGAGATCGCCCGCTCGCCGTCCGTCTCGGTCCACATCTGGCCGGTTCGGTGCAGGGTGACCGGGCCGGCTTTCTGGGCCTCTGAAAGAATGGCCACGAATTCGGATGCCGCGCCCGTGAAGAAGCGGTAGTCCACGAATGCATCGTCATGATAGCAACTTGCCAGCAGACCCGCGTCCGCACGGTCCACGCCCCGGCTGTGACGGGCGAGCACGTTTGCGATGTCCTGGCGATCGGCCAGCCAGCCAATGTCCCGGGCGCCGGTCATCGCAGGGTCTCCCCGTTGTCGATGACGATATGAGTGCCCGTGATCTGGCGCGATTCCTCCGAAGCCAGGAAAAGCACGAGGTTGGCAACGTCATCGGGACGCCCTTGGCCATGCGCATGGACCTGATCGAGCCCGGCGTCGTCCTGCGGCAATTGATCGAGCGCCTGCCGGGTCATCGGCGTATCGTGGGCGCCGGGCGCGACGGCGTTGACGCGGATGCCGTAGCCCATGTCCTGGCAGTGTACCGCGACGCTGCGGGTCAGGGCGATGATACCTGCCTTGGCCGCGCTATAGGCCGGGATCGCGGCAATGCCCTTGAGCGCGGCCACTGACGCGACATTCACGATCGAACCGCCCCAGGGTCCGTCGGCCCTCTTGGTCATGTGCGGCAGCGCGGACTTGCAGCCCAGGAAGCAGCCCTCGACCATGACCTGCATCTGAAGCCGGAAGGTCTCCAGCTCGCATTCCTCGACATGGCCGAAACGGACCAGCCCGGCATTGTTGACCAGCACGTCGAGCCGTCCGAAACGGGCCATCGTCTTCGCCACGACGTTGCGCCATTGGTCCTCCTCGCGGACGTCGTGCTGAAGGAACATGGCGCCCGGTATCGAGGCGGCGACCGTGCGGCCGCGATCGACCTGGACGTCCGTGATGACGACACTGGCGCCCTCAGCCGCCAGGAGCCGTGCATCGGCCTCGCCAAGGCCGGAAGCGCCTCCGGTAACGAGCGCGACTTTGCCTGCTACGCGGTTCATCCTGCTCTCCTTCCCATGCGCATGTCAGAAATCGAAGCTGACCGAGCCGCCCCACTGGCGCGGCGGGGCATAGCCGGCCAGCCCGGCATAGCCCGGACTGTCGTAGACGGTCGAAAGATAGCGCGAATCCAGCAGGTTGGTCGCCCATAGCCCGATGGACCAGACGCCGCCGCGCGGCTTGTAGGTCAAGGAGGCGTCGACAAGGTGGGTGGGCTGGATTTTCGAGCGCGGGGTGTCGAGGATCGCCGTGTAATACTTGGAACTGGTGTAGGTATAGCTCACGTCGCTGACCAGATCGGCATCGTCGCCCAGCGGGATCACGAAGTTCGCGCCGAAGCTGGCGTTCCACTTGGGCGCGTTCTGAAGCCGGTAGCCTTCCAGGTCGAGCGTCTCCCCGCTGAGGGGATCGCCATAGAGGAAGGTCTTGTACTTCGCGTCGAGATAGGCGAGCGAGGCGCGCAGGGTCATGCCGTCTACCGGGGCCGCGGTGGTTTCCAGCTCGAATCCCTTGATTTCGGACTTGCCGGCATTGAGGATGCGGTTGCCCTGGGTATTGGTGTCGGTGTCGAAGTAGATCTGCGCCACCTGCATGTCGCGATAATTGGTGTAGAACGCCGCAAGGTTGACGCGCAGGCGGTGATCCAGGAAGTCGGCCTTCACGCCGGCTTCGAAAGTATCGACTTTCTCGGGATCGTATGGATTCTCGCCGTCGGCGGGCACCCCGACGCGTGCCGTGAAGCCGCCCGACTTGAAGCCGCGCGCCCAACTGGCATAGAGCAGGGTGTCGTCGGCGATTTCATAGTCGGCGCCCAGCTTCCAGCCGACATTGTCCCAGCTCTTGCTGCCGCCCACGGTGAAGCTGTCGATGACGGTATTGCCCTCGCCGGTGTAGTTCGATCCTGCGGCCGCGCCGATGCTGGTGATGAGGCTGGGGGCCGATTCCGTCCGCTCGTGCGTGTAGCGGATGCCTGCCTGAAGCTTGAGCCGGTCGGTCACTTCCCAATAGGCCTGCGCGAAGCCGGAAATGGAGTAGTTGTCCTGATCCTGCAAGTTGGTCTGGAGCAAGCCCGGCGCCGCGAATTGCAGGCGGTAGGCCTGGATATGATCGTAATGGTCCTTGAGGTAGAAGCCGCCCACCAGCACGTTCAGCCTGTCCGAGAGTTCCAGATTGGTGCGCAGCTCCTGGCTGAACTGCCAGCCCACGGTTCGGCGGTACGTATCGTTGAGGAACAGGGGGGTACCGTCCTGATCGGTATATTCGCGGAGCTTGAAGCGCTTGTATCCGGTTATCGCGGTCCAGTCGCCCAGGCCGGTGTTGCGCCAGTTCATCGTCAGCGTGCCCGAATAAGTGTCCATGTTGGACTGATCGGGAACGGAGTTGTTGGCGCCGTAATATTTGTCTGGCGCTATGCACATGCCGTTCGTGGCGCAGGGGCTGACGTACATTCCCTCGGTGCCGGGGGCGACGTAGAGCACTTCGCCGGGCCGCGCGCCGTTGATGACGATGGGCGATCCATTGCGGGCATTGACGTATTCGCCCTGAAGCGTCGCATCGAAATTGGCGCTGGGCGTGAAGCGCAGGTAGGCCCGCACCGCGTCGAGGTTCTTGCGCCCGAGGTCCGATCCGTCGACCACGTTCGTCACCCAGCCCTTGCGCTGGGTATGAATGCCCGCAACCTTGAGCGAGAGCACGTCATCGACCAGCGGCGCTTCGATGGAGCCGGTGAGATCCATGCGGTTGTAATTGCCGTAGACCGCCTTGACGTGACCGCCGAACTTGCCCGTGGGCTGGGCGGTGACCACGTTGATGACGCCGCCGGTGGTATTGGCGCCGAACAGCGTGCCCTGGGGGCCGCGCAGCACTTCGATGCGGTCCACGTCGTAAAGGTCGAGCAGCGCGCCCATCGAGAAGAACTGCGGGACGCCGTCGACCACGATCGACACCGTATTGCCGGCGTATGGGTCGGGTTCGATGACGCCGATGCCGCGCACGGTGAAGACGGCGCTCTGCGGGGTATTGGCGAAGTTGTCGATCTGGACGTTGGGAATCTGGCCCTGAAGCGCCTGAAGCGAAATGCCCTGGGTGCTGGCCAGTGCTTCGCCGCCCACCGCCGTGATCGAGATCGGCACGTCCTGCAGGTTCTCGGCCTTCTTCTGCGCCGTGACGACGATCTCCTGAATGCCCACCGGCATCCTGCTTTCGGGCTGGCTGGTCTCGGTCGGGGCGAGTTGCCGATCATCCTGGGCGCTGTTCTGGGCGCTATTCTGGGCGCTGTTATGGGCGGGGGCCGCCTGCGGCAGGATCATCGCCCCGGCAGCAAGAGCGAGGGGTGAGCTTGCATTGAGCCAGTTCTTCATCTTCCTACTCCCAACTGTTCTGTTTTTTATGGTTGAAGGTCGTTTCCCCGAACATGGCGGGCCAGCCGCCGAAGGTGGCAGCGGAACGCCGGGATCGGCTTGCCGCAAGATGCGTCGCTCATGGTTGGCGGTCCCCGGTGCCGGGACCGGAGCGCCTTCAGCGGCGGCCTTCGAGGTAGTCGTTCAGCACTTCATGGAAGAAGCGCACCCGGGTTTCCTGCGCGGCCAGATAGGCGTCCTGGTACCCGCGGGAGTGCATTCCCCGTTGCTGGCCTTCCGCCAGGAGCATGTCCTGATAGACGATCTGGTCCCTGATCTCGGGTACGCCGCGGCCATTGTCGAAGGCGCGGCGCTGCATCTCCGCCTCGCGCAGGGGCTGGGGACCGGCCATGACCGATTCCACCACGCTCTGCCCCGCAACGGGGAAGGCCATGCACCACAAGTCGAACGTGCATTTGTTCGGATCGGTCGGATGCGGTTCGGTCCGGAAGAACACCAGATTGTCCGGCAGGAAGCTGATCGTGACATTGGGGAAGATCACCGTGTGCGGGCTGTCGGTGATCTCCTCGTCGTCCATGTTCTCGTAGTGGACGTAGCCGCGCTCCTTCCAGAGCCGCTTTTTCGCAGCCTTGAGATCGAGCCAGCCCTGCATCGCCTTGGTTTCGAAATCGGGATAAGACTGCGGATCGATGTCCCAGGCCTGCAGGATCGCATCGAAGGGATGGTCCACGCCCTCGGGCAGGCGGTCCGAGAGGGAAGGGCGCATGGGCTGGACGGTGCGGCCATGGCCCCCCGGCCACATCTCGTGCCGGGCGGTATCGACATCCTGGTCGATCCATGGCGGCACTTGCGGATGGGCGGTGCGGGTGTGGTAGCTTTCCGAGAAGTTGTCGGTGGCGAACTTCCAGTTGGTGTCGAGGTCGATCTTCATCCAGAACACGCGGACGGCGGTGTCCATCGGATAATGGCGATAGAGGTACGGCATCGGTGCCAGGAAATCCAGAAGTTCCGGGGCCTCTTCGTCCATCGTGTACCACACGAAACCGCCCCAGGTGGCGCAGCGCAGTTCCTTCAGCCTGAGCTTGCCGCAGGGATTGCCCTGGGGAAAATCCTCCGGGTCCTGCGCCTTTGCCAGCACGCCGTCCTTGCCCCAGACCCACCCGTGATAGGGGCACTGGAAGGATTCCTGGGAGCTTGAATTCCAGACGAGGCGTTGCCCGCGGTGACCGCAGGTGTTGTAGAACGCCTTGATCGTGCCGTCCTCCTGGAGAACGCAGAACACGGATTCGTTCATGAAGTCATGGACGATGTAGTCGCCGGGTTCCTCCAGTTCGGCAGTGCGGCCGGCGACATGCCAGATGCGGGTCCACATGTGGTCCCATTCGCGCTGCATGAAGGCGGGGGAGGTGTAGCGATCGCCCGTGATCGGATCGCCCCTGAGGTTCGCAGCGTCGCGCCCATCCAGCGTGGACGCAAGGGTGCCTTGCCTTCCCATCTCGTTTTCCTTCCGGCATGTGCCCGATCCGGCCCGTCCGTTGTCAGGACCTTGGCCGGCGCCTCTCTCCTGGCGCACCGCTTTGCCCGAAAGCCTGCAGCCGCCTGTCGAGGAGAAGAATAACGAATTTGGTCGGTCGACCTACCTGTTAAAACAATCAGGCCTGCAGGCTGACGAGGCCCGCCGTGAAGAACCGCAGGGCGGGCTGCGCGATGTCCTCAAGTTTACGGGCGGAAAAGTGGCCATCGGTCAGATCGTCCAGAAACCCGGGATCCTGCACCATGAAGATCAGGGCCGCCTCGATCAGATAGACGGCGGCAAGAAGGTCGCTCTCGGCCATGGCCGGCAGGTGGATCCGCAACCGTTCCGTGAGCATGCCGGAAATAACCGACAGCTTGGCCAGGATCGGTCGCAATTCCGGCATGCGATACGCGCTCATCAGGTGCGAGGTCATGACGATGTAATTGCGCAGAGGATCGGCCTCGCACGAGGCGGCGGTGAGGAACGGCAGAATGAAGGCGGTCACGATTTCGCGCGGCCCGAATTCGCCTTCAGCCGCTTCAGCAAGCTCGAAGCTTGCCGCGATCCTGCCTTGCAACAACGGCAGCTTGCGTTCCAATGCCGCATCGAGAATGAGGTGCTTGTTGCCGAAGTGATAGTGGACCACGCCCATTCGGACACCCGCTTGCGCCGCAATATCGCGAAGGGAGGTTCCCAGATAGCCGTTTTGCGCAAAAAGCACTTCGCAGGCATCTAGAATCGCATGGCGCGTTGCCTCCCCCTTGGTGGAGGGCCGTGCGGAATGCGGAATGGCTGGCGTCGACATGTGACAGGTCATCGCTTCTAAACGGCCGTACAGCAACCCGATCTCGCATTAAATCCGCCGGCTTCCCTCTTCCAGGCCCGGTGCCAACCGGGCACCGGGCCTGGAAGGCCATGTTACGGGACACATCCTCGTCGCTCAGAGTGAGGAACGTGCGCAGCAAAGCCAAGGATGGAGAGATCGTCGGATTCCGGCTTTCCAGTTCGACGGCGGACCGCGCATCAGGCAGCCAGGCCTTGCAAGGCAAAGCGCAACGGCAGGGATGGGCGGCTTGCGGCGTCAGACCTCGATGTAATAGTCCTTGGGAAAGTCCGCTCCGCCATAAGCCTTGCGCATGGTCCACGGCTGCGCCTCCGCTTGCCAATAGCTGTCGCTGGCTGGCAGCCCGAGCGCCAGCAGGCTTTCTGCGGCGATATACATGCTGCCGGCATTTGAATAGACATCGCCCAGGCTGGGCTGGTGCCGCGCGAAACCGATCGTCAGGAAGCCCTTGGCGTCGAAATTGCTGGGATCGGTGAAGATACGGCGCTGCGTTGCCACCGTGGCAGCCCGCACCTGACCTTCGGGCAGCTTGGCGTGAAGCAGCTTCTTCCACGCGAGATAGGCCAGCGGCTGGTGGACGGCCGTACGGTAAGTGAGCGACCGGCCGACCGGCGGAAATGCGCCATCCGGGCCGATCATGCGCTCCAACACCTCACCGAAGCGCTGCATCCGCTTCACTTGCGTTGCCAGGCGCTCTGCGGGGTCCAGCTTGTTGAACTTGACACCGGTGCGGACCAGCACATCCAGGATCTGCGTGAGCATCGGATGGATGACGTAGCTGTTGTACATGTCGAAGTGGAAGTGCTCGCCGTCGCCGTACCAGCCGTCTCCGACATACCATTCGCCGAACTTGCGGAGGGCAAGGTCGATGCGGATCGGGTCCCACTGGGCGCCGACAGAGAGCAGGAAGGCCTCGTTCATGGCGGCGAACAGCAGCCAGTTCGTGTAGGGCGGCGTTACGTGCCTCAAGCCCTGGATCTCGGCGATGATCCGGGTCTTGGTGGCCGCGTCCAGCGGGTCCCACAGGGTTTTCGGCGCGCGCAGGAGGGCGCTCGTGAAATAGGCCGAATCCACCAGCGGCTGGCCTTCCGCGCTCCACAGCAGGTAGTCCGGGCTCTTGGGATCGACGCTGTGGACGTAGCTTGCCAGCGCCTGCTCCCGCAATTGGGCGCGCAGGCGCGATTCCGCGCTGTTGTCATCGGGCAGGGCGAGCCAGGGCGTAATGCCGTCGATCAACCGGCCGAATGCCTCCAGATAGGCGACCTTGGGGTTCCGGCCATCCCAGCTTGGGCTGAGTTCCGGAGACCAGTCCTGCTGAAGACGTCCCTGCGCCATGCGGGAGAGCACCGGCGTCGCCATGCGTTCCAGCAGGCCCAGCATATAGGCGCGGTCATCCGTTCCCGCATGAAGCCCGGCCTGGCCGAGTGGCTTTTGCCCGGCAACGCGGGCAGCGGCGGCGCCGGTCGAAAGCGCTGCGGTGCCCGCCACGGCGCCAGCCAGCAGCGCGCGGCGATCCAGATTCATGGTCATGTTCAGTCCTTTGGAATCGAGAAGTCGAGCGTTTGGGAAGCAGCGTAGGCGTCCCACGCCTGCCGCGTCGCGAACATGTCCTGTCCCTTGCTCCACGCGCTGCCCGAATAGTAGACAAAGGGCTTGCCGGGCAGAACCTTGAGCAGGACGAGGTAATTGTCCGCATCCTGTTTCACCTCGGCAATCATGCCGGGGTCGACGCGGACGGCGATCGCCATGTGGCCATGCGCACCGTCTTCGGGTCCCCACCAGGAGATCAGGCCCTTGGCGCGATCGATCGTCGCCTCGCCATCGCGCGCGCCGGTCGTGCGCTTGCCGATGCCGATCCCGACCACCAGCGGTGCCGGGGAATCCGATTGCAGCGTCGAGACCATCCGCGTGAAATGCGTGCCGAGCGGGAGTGTGAAGCGGCGTGTCTCCCAGACCTTGCGATCCACATCCACCGGCCAGGGCGCGTAATCCACGCTGAAATCCGCCTCCTTTCCGCCGGACTTCAGGATACGCGCGCGCAGGTAATTGCGGGAGGTCCACAGCTTGTTGTCCTGCCAGATGCCCAGCCCACCCGCGCCGCGCCCGGTACCCACGTTGTAGAAGTCCAAACCTTCGCCGTGATAGCCGTGCTGGTCGCCGCTGCTCAGCTGCCGGTCGGCGAAGGGCCAGGCGACGTTCTTGCCCCAGCTGTCGATGCCCGACCCCGATGGCGGTTCGGCCGCTTCCAGCGCGCGGCCATAGATGCGGTGCGCGGTCTTGTCGTTTTCCCAGAGAAGGTCATCATAGCGATAGGGGGCGAACTGGGCGACGGCGGCCGGTGTCTTGCTTTTGGGCGGAGGAAGCGGCTTTTCCACCTTGAGCTGCGCGTCATCCTGCCGCTGGGCGTACAGGCTGGCCGGCGCGCAAGCGATCGCTATTGCCAATCCCGCTGCGATCCTGCTGCGCGCGGATCTGTGAAGCTGCCCCATGTCCTCTCCAAGACTATGTGTCAAAGTTGTATGCCAACCTGATAAATTGCTATCTGTCGTTTGCCAAGCGCTTCGTGTAGGAATGGAACCGTTCGGGAGGTTTTCTCCCGTCAACGACGAAAGACTGCCCATGGTGAAAGCCGCCTCCCTGGCCGATATCCTCTACGCGAAGCTGGAGGAGGAGATCATCTCCGGGGTCATTCCCGCCGGCTCCAAGCTGCCCGCCCAGAAGGATATCGCCGAGCGCGAGGAAGTGAGTCGGACCGTGGTGCGGGAGGCTGTGGCCCGGCTGGAGGCGCAGGGCTTTGCGGTCGCCCGGCAGGGGTCGGGTGTCTATGTCTCCGAAACGGCGCAGTACCGCGCCTTTCAGGTCACGAAAGAAGAGCTTTCCGAGCTTTCCGACGTCATCAAGCTACTGGAAATGCGGCAGGCGATCGAGGCTGAAATGGCCGGTCTTGCGGCGGCCCGGCGCACGCAGGCGGATATTGCCGAGATGCGCGCGGCGCTGCGGCGCATGCGCGAGGTCGGTGACGATCCCGCCGCTTCGGCACAGGTCGATAGCGAGTTCCATCTGGCCATCGCCCGGGCGACGCAAAACGATTATTTCGTGCGATTCATCCAGTTCCTGGGCGTGAGGCTGGTTCCGCCGCGCAGTCTCTATCTGCGCGATCAGTCCGAAGACGTGCATCAGGCCTATGTCGGCAAGGTCAGTGACGAGCACGAGGCCTTGCTGGAGGCCATCATTCGCATGGACATCGAGGGCGCGCGCCTGGCAGCACGGCTGCACATGCAGGAGAGTCTGATCAGGCACTCCGAACTGAGCGACGCTATCGCCAGCGGCAATGACGGATCGAGGCCCAAGTAGTCCGACAATTGACAAGCATACAAAGTTATATGACAACTCTCTTATCGCGCGACGAATCGCGGATGAGGGAGGATGATCATGAGGGTGGTTACAGCCGCAGTCTCCACGGTGAGCGCTTTGGCAATTCTGGCAGCCTGCAACGCAGCCTCCGCGCAGGAGGCTGCCCCATCTCGAACCTCGGGTGAGGAGCCGAAAGCGGCGCCGGCAACCGAGGAAATTGTCGTCACCGGATTTCGCAAAAGTCTTCAGCAAGGGATCGAGCTTAAGCGCGAAGCCATCGGCGTGCGGGATTCCATCGTCGCGGAGGATATCGGCAAGTTCCCCGAGGCCAACGTCGCGGATTCGCTGCAGCGCATTCCCGGCGTGTTCCTGTCGAGGGACGGCGCCTCGAACGAAGGCCAGCGCATCAGCATCCGCGGTCTGGGCTCGGAATTCACCGTCACCACCATCAACAGCGCGCCCGTTCACACCACGTCATCGCAGAACGTCGGATCCTCGACGCGTGATTTCAACTACGACGTCTTTCCATCCGAACTGTTCGGCCGGGTGGACGTCTACAAGTCGCCGCTGGCCAACCTTGAGGAAGGCGGCATCGGCGGCAATGTCGACCTGCAGACGCCGCGTCCGTTCGACAGCGCGGGCCGGGTGATCCGCTATACCGCGCAGGCCAACTACAATACCCAGTCGAAGAAGTGGCAGCCGCGCGGATCGCTGCTGTTCAGCGATACCTGGGGCGATTTCGGCGTCCTGGTGGGCGCGGCCTATGCCAAGAACGTCAACGAGCGTTCGGGCTTCCAGTCGACCGGCGGCTACAATTCCTCCGCGATCGGGTCGCTGGCCTATCGAGGGCCGACGACCGTGGGCGGGCCTTTCCAGTTCCAGATGGACCTCGACAATCCGCTGGCGAACTATGGCGATCTGACCCGGGATCAGATCAACAACGCTTACTTGCCGCGCTTCTATCGGGTGTTCACATCCAACAATACACGCGAACGCATCGGCCTGGTGGGGTCTATCCAGTACAAGACCGATCGCCTGGACGTCAGCGTGGACGGCATATTCTCCGAACTGAAGGATGAGGCGGACGAATTCACCTTCGGCGCGGCAGTCCGCAATTCGCGCACGGTGCCCGGCACCACGAGTGCCCCCGGGGTCGGCACGAATTCGGGCATCATCCCGCTCGACGTGAAGATCGACGAATTTAACAATCTCTACGGCACTTTCGGCAACACCAGCTTCATCCAGGAAAGCTTCTTCCGAAACGCCCGCACCCGTTTCAAGTACGGCATCGTGCGCGCGGTCTACGACCTGACCGACACCATGAAACTGTCGGCGCAGGGCAATCTCAGCGACAGCAATGCGCGCTACACCGCCAATCGTATCACCAGCAATCTCTACGGGATCACCAGCACGTTCGACCCGACGGGCAACGTCACTTATCCCACGATCAGTTCGCCGGTCGATTTCACCGACCCCGCCAACTTCACCGCGCCGGGCCTCGGCTTTTCGCTCAATCGGGAGATCGACAAGGAAAAGACCGCCCGCGCGGTCCTGGACTGGGATCTGGTCGACGGTGGTGACCGCACGTTCGCCGTCAAGCTGGGCGGCAGCTATGTGGACACCGGCAAGGAAATCTCGCAGCAGGACGGCAGCAGCATCGCTTCCGCCCAACTCGCCGGGATGGACGTGTTTTCGAACATGGACCCGTACATCCAGTTCGGCCAGATCCGCGACGGTGGTAACCCGGGCTATCCTTCGCAGTTTGCCACGTTCCCGCGCTCTTTCGTGATGGATGATCTGGATGCCAATGCCGCCAACGCGGCGGCGCCGGTCAATCTCAATGGCGCGTTCAAAGCCAACGAGATCGTCAAGACGGCGTTCTTCGAAGCGAACTTCACGCTGCCGGTCTTCGGCAAGGAACTGCGCGGCAACGTGGGCATGCGCTATTCCGACACCTCCACGATCATTCACAACTACCAGAGTGCCGGCGCCGGCGTGTTCCTGCCGCAGCGGCGCGAGGGCGGCTATGACAACTGGCTGCCATCGGCGAGCCTTGCCTATGACGTCACTGACAAGGTCGTCGTGCGTGCCTCGGCCGGCAAGACGATCACCCGCGCGGCACTGACGGCGATTGCCGGCGGCACCGTCGTGCCCAACGTGTTCAATGCCGACGTCACGGTCGGTAATCCGAACCTGCGCCCGCAGATGGCGACGCAATTCGACGCGGGCGTGGAATGGTACTTCGCGCCGGGCGGGCTGCTCAGCATCGGGGCCTTCAAGAAGGACATCGTCGACCGTGCGATGGCCGTGCAGGACTTCGTGACCTTCGGCTCGCTCGGCTTGCCGGACAGCGCCTTCAATGCCGTCTCGCTGGGCTTCCCGGGCGGCGACATTCCCGATGATTTCCTGATCCGTCGGACCCAGTACGTCAATCAGGGCGAACTGAAGCTGAAGGGGCTGGAATTCGCCTATCAGCAGAACTTCACGTTCCTGCCCAAGCCGTTCGACGGGCTGGGCTTTACCGGAAGCCTGACCCTGATCGACCAGAAGGGCGACGACTTCGTCACGACGGAAGGTACCCGCGTGCCGATCCAGTTCGTGCCCAAGTATTCCTACAGCGCCACGGCGTTCTATGAAAAGGGACCTTTTGCGGTGCGCGCATCCTACAACTACCGCGCGAAGACGGGCATCACGTCGCAGAACACGGGGAACGACCAGATCCCCTATACGGCACCGCAGGGCTTCCTGGACGGCACGATCAGCTACAAGCTGAACGACATGATCGAACTGCGGATCGATGCGCTGAACATTACCAACGAGAACGTCTATATCTATTACTCCGACCCCGACGGTCCGAAGGGCAATGGCCAGTCGCGGCGCGATAACTCGTTCTTCAATGGCACGACCGTCTCGTTCGGCGTTCGCGGCAAATTCTGAGCCACTCCCGGCCAAGCGCGCGGGCGGATGTCCCGGGTGCTCTCTCTTTCGCGAGAGGATGACCATGCAGCAGGTGCCGCAAACCGTCGTGGAGGAGGGGGCAAGGGCAGGCGTGCCGCAAAGTCGGATACCCTTGCCGGACCATCGGCGGAATGCCGATCGCCACGTTCGTCGGCACCGTTCTGCAATTGACCGGCAGCCATTCCTTGATCTTCATGGCGCAGGATGCGCCACTCTCATCGCCCTTGCGGCGCTTCACCTCATCAGCCCCCGCCTGACCCCGACAGGAGAACTCGCCTCGTGAATATCCGAAACCTGTTCCCCGCTGCACTGATCTGCGCGGCCTTCGCTACGCCCGCCCTTGCGGCGCCGACGGCACAGTCGCCCGTTGCGGCGGCGGTCAAGCTGGCCGACTGGCAGCTGGCCCATCTCGATGACCTGTCGCACATTCCCCGCGCCACGGAGGAGACCCGCAAGACCCGCGGGTGGGAGCAGGCCGTGTTCTGGGTGGGCATGACCGCGCTGGCCGATGCGGGCGCGCCGCCCCGCATTACCGAGGCGGTGCTGGCGATGGGCCGGCGCAACGCCTGGCGCCCGGGCGACAACCTCTATTTCGCCGACGATCAGGCCATCGCCCAGGCCTATGTCTGGGCGGCCGGCCACGGCGCGGGCGCGGCGGCGCTGGCACCGACGAAGGCGGCGTTCGACACGGTGGTGGACAAGCCGGCGGTCACCACGCTGGCCTTCGCCATCCCGCCCGAAGGCTATGGCGCGACCGAGTGCCTGAAGCGCTGGTGCTGGTGCGACGCGCTGTTCATGGCGCCGCCCGCCTTCGCCGAACTCTCCCGCCAGACCGGCGACGATCGCTACCTGAGGTTCGCGATGAAGGAGTTCTGGGCGACGACGGACTTCCTCTACGACCCGGCCGAGCACCTCTACTATCGCGACAGCCGTTTCTTCGAGCGGCGCGACAACGGGCGCAAGGTGTTCTGGGCGCGGGGCAACGGCTGGGTGTTCGGCGGCATGGCGCGGGTGATCCCGCTGCTTGGCGCCGGCAGCGCCGACCGCACCCGGATGGAGGCGCTGTTCAAGGACATGGCAGCGAAGGTGAAGAGCCTGCAGAAGCCGGACGGTTACTGGGCGCCCTCGCTGCTTGCGCCGGAAAATTCGCCGCCGGAGACCAGCGGCACGGCGTTCTATACTTACGGCCTTGCCTGGGGAATCCATCAGGGCCTCTTGCCAAGGGCCGAGTATGAACCCGCGGTGCGCAAGGGCTGGGCGGCGCTGGAACGGGCGATCCAGCCGGACGGCCGCCTCGGCTGGGTGCAGCAGGTGGGCGATCGCCCCGACCAGGTCCTGCCCAGCGATACCCAGTACTTCGGCGTCGGCGCCTTCCTGCTCGCCGCGACGGCAGTGGCGGAACTCGACCGCAAGCCGCGCTGACGGAGACGATCCTTGTTTGAAAAGACCTATTACGGGGTCCACCCCGACATGATGCAGGGGGCAAGCAACGAAGACCTGCGCGAGCGCCATCTCGTCTCCGGCCTGTTCCGGCCGGGCGAGATCGTGCTGACTTACTCGCACGGTGAGCGTTTCATCATCGGCGGCGCGGTGCCGGGGCGCGAGCCGCTGGTGTTGCCGTGCCAGAGCGAACCCGAAAGCGCCGCCGGGCACCCCCTGCTGGAACGCCGCGAGCTAGCGGTGGTCAACATCGGGGCGGGCGTGGGGGTGGTCACGGCCGGGGGGCAGGCATTCTCGCTGGCGAAGCATGAGGCGCTTTACGTGCCGATGGGCACCGATGCGGTCAGTTTCGCGGGCGAGGGCGCGCGTTTCTATCTGCTGAGCGTGCCCGCGCACGCTCCGTTCCCCTTGCGCAAGGTGGGCATGGCCGATGCCAATGTGATGCGGCGCGGCAGCCTGGAGAATTCCAACGAGCGCACGATCTACCAGCTGATCCTGCCGCATACCTGCCAGAGCGCGTCGATCTGCCTGGGTCTCACCCGGCTGGAGCCGGGAAGCGTGTGGAACACGATGCCGCCTCACGTCCATGAGCGCCGCTCTGAAATTTATCTCTATTTCGATCTGGATCAGGACGATCGGGTGTTCCACTACATGGGGCGGCCCGAAGACTTGCGCCATATCGTGATGGAGAACGAAGACGTGGTGATCTCTCCGCCTTGGTCAGTCCACATGGGCGCCGGGACGCAAAACTACAGCTTCATCTGGGCGATGGCGGGCGAGAACCTGGATTACGAGGACATGGACGTCCTCGACATCTGCCAGCTGCGATAACGGGAGGGAATCAGGTGTCTCGCATGGGGAAATGGCGCGCGGCGGCGGCCGGAATCGGATTTTTGACGGCCACCATGGCGCAGGCACAGGCGCCGCAAGTGCAGCCGGTGCAGGTCGACCCATCCCGCCCGGACTGGGAAAATCCGGCGGTCAACGCCATCGGCAAGCTGCCTGCCCGGGCGACCGGATTCCCCTTCGAGAGCCGCGAACGCGCCATTGCCGGTCATCGCACCCATTCGTCCCGGTTCCTGTTGCTGAGCGGGGAGTGGAAATTCGCGCTCTCCCCCAGAGCCGATGCGCTGCCTGTGGGTTTCGAGCAGCCCGGCTATGACGTGTCGGGCTGGAAATCGATCAAGGTTCCTGCCGACTGGCAGGCCGAAGGATTCGACCAGCCGCGCTACAACAACATCACTTATCCCTTTCCCGCCAATCGGCCGCTGATCCCTCACGCGACCAATCCGGTCGGATCGTATCGCCGCGATGTGGAAGTTCCCGCGGGATGGAGCGGAGAGGACGTGATCCTGCACATCGGGGCGGCGGGATCGGCCTACTCTGTCTGGGTGAACGGCCGGAAGGTCGGCTACTCGGAAGACAGCAAGCTGCCGTCCGAATTCGATGTGACGGGCTTCGTCCATCCGGGCCGCAATACGGTGGCCATCCAGGTGTTCCGCTGGTCGGACGGATCCTATCTTGAGGATCAGGATTTCTGGCGCGTATCGGGCATCGAGCGCGAAGTTTTCCTGATGGCGGCGCCGAAGACGCGTATCCGCGACTTCTTCGTCCACGCCGGGCTGGACGACAGCTTTGCCACCGGCACGCTGGCGATCGACCTCGCGGTCACCCCCGGCGCCGCCACGAGCGCGCGCTACGTGCTGATGGACGGCGACCGAACGGTTCTGGAAGGGCGGCAGGCGGTCAGCGCCGGGCAGGCCGAGCGCAACGTCACGCTCACCGGCCGCTTGCCCGGCGTGAAGCCGTGGACGGCGGAAACGCCTCATCTCTATTTCCTGCTGGTCGAACTCTACGACGCCAAGGGGCGTATCCTCCAGTCCACTTACGCGCGCGTCGGTTTCCGCGATGTGGCGATCCGGGACGGTCTCGTCACCGTGAACGGCAAGCCGATCACCATCCGCGGCGTCAATCGGCACGAGCACGATCCGGAAACTTTCCACGTCGTGTCGCTGGAGTCGATGGAGCGCGATATCCAGCTGATGAAGCGCAACAATATCAATGCGATCCGCACGTCGCATTATCCCAACGATCCGCGCCTCTACGAACTTGCCGACCGCTATGGCCTCTATGTCATGGATGAGGCGAACCTCGAGAGCCATGCCTACATGGACTATGCCAACAAGCATCCGGAACGGCGGGCGGAATTCCAGCTGGGCTTCGATCCGGCGTGGAAGGACGCGCATGTCAGCCGCGCGGTGAACATGGTGGAGCGGGACAAGAACCACCCTTCGGTGATCTTCTGGTCGCTGGGGAACGAGGCGGGCATCGGTCCGAACTTCGCGGCGGCAGCGGCGGCGGTAAAGGCCCGCGATCCGGACCGGCTCATAAGTTACCTGGGCTGGGGCACCTGGGACGGGGTCAGCGACCATCGCCCCAACTGGTACGCGGACATCTACGCGCCGATGTACGATCCCGTTGAGAAGCTGGTCGACTATGCCAGGAACTGGAACTTCAAGCAGCCGATGATCCAGTGCGAATATGGCCACATGATGGGCAATTCGGGCGGCAACCTGAAGGAATACTGGGACACGATCTACGCCTACCCGGAAAAGCTGCAAGGCGGCTTCCTGTGGGACTGGGTGGACCAGTCGATGTACCGCTATACCAAGGACGGGCGCCGATACTGGGGTGACGGCGGAGAATATGGCCCCAATCCGGGCGGCGATATCGAATTCGGCGATGGCTTGCTGCAATCGGATCGGACCCCCAATCCGGCATTGTTCGAAGTGCGCAAGGTCTATGCGCCGATCCAGTTCGACGGGTTCGATCCGGCGACCGGCCGGGTTACCGTGCGCAACCGGCACGATTTCACCGACCTTTCCGGCTACACCTTCGATTGGGAACTGCTGGAAAACGGCGTTGCCACGGCGCATGGCACATTGCCGGCACCCAGCGTGGCGGCCCATCACGCCGGTATTCTCACCCTTCCGGTGGAGACGTTTCCGCGCCGCGCCGGGGCGGAGTATTTCGTGACCGTCCGCGCCGATGCCAAAGCGGGCAGTGTGCCGGCGGTCGGGGAGGGACAGGTGATCGGCTGGGAGCAGTTCGCGCTCGATCCGGGCGCGCGCGTCATGGCCTCAGCCGTGGCGGGGCCGGTGGCGACCTCGGAAAGAGGCGGGGTCATCGAACTCTCGGCGAGCGGCGCCAGCCTGACGGTCGATCGGGCCACTGGCCTGGTGCGATCCTATGCCCGCAACGGGCAAATGCTGGCCTCGGGCGGCACGCCCAATTTCTGGCGCGCGGTGACCGACAACGACATCGGCATCGGCACTGACCGCCAACTCGCCGTGTGGAAGGCGATGAGCCACGAACGCAAGCTCGTCGGCGTCACCATGCACACGCTTGACGAAGGGGCGCGCGAAATTGCCGTGACCTACGAACTGGGCAAGGCAGACGCCCGTTTCGCGCTTCATTACCGCATGGCGGGGGATGGCACTCTGGCGGTTTCGGGCGAGTTCACGCCGCTCAATACCGACCTGCCGCCGCCTTTCCGCGTAGGCCTGGAGTTCAGCCTGCCGACCGATCTGGATACGGTGGAATGGTACGGACGCGGGCCGCACGAGAGCTATGTGGATCGCAAGACCTCGGCCCCCATCGGTCTCTGGCGCGGCCCTCTGGCGGCGCAGAACCACGATTACATCCGCCCGCAGGAGACCGGAAACAAGGTCGACGTGCGCTGGATCGAAGTATCGGGCGCGGGCAGGGGGCTGAGGGTGGAGGGCGAGGCGCCGATCATGGCGAACGCCCTGGCGTTCCCATACGAGGATCTCGACCGGCATGCCCCCGGAACGTGGAAATCCACCGATATCCACCCGCACGATCATGGCACCCTGCTGATCGACGCGGCACAATGGGGCGTGGGCGGCGATACGCAGTGGAGCGAATTCGGCAAGCCCATGCTCCCCTATCGCACTCGTCTGGAACCCATGCGCTTCACGTTCCGGATCAGCACGTTCGACGGCGCCGGAACCGCGCCGGACAGCGCAAAGCCGGCGAACAATGCGGAACATGAATGATGCGAGCGGCAGCAGACACATTGGTTGCAGGGAGGATGGCCCTACAGGTCCGTTCGTCTAGGCGGCCGGTGGCGCTGAGGCTCTGGCCGGGGGCGGGACATCGTCAGATCGGCACGTCTTCGCGATCGGGCGTGACGAAGCCGTAAGTGCGATACCTGCTGGTGAGGCTCTGCCCGTCGATCGTGATCTCGGTATAGCCTTCCGGCGTGCCGAGGAAGGCGCCGCGCCAGTCCGCGCCTGCCACGGCGCCGGTCGACAGGAAGCGCAGCCCGTTCAGCTCGATCTGCTCGTAGACATGGCTATGCCCCTGCAGCACGGCGAGAACGTTGTAGCCGCGCAAGATGCGCAGGACTTCGCGGCCGTTGACGACGAATGTCCAGTTGTGCGGGGTATCGAGCCAGGACTCGGGTTCATAGCACTGCATGGCCGTGACGAGGGGGATGTGCGTCACCACGACGATGCGCTGGCCATGGGGCAGGGCGGCAAGGTCGGCGCGGAGCCATTCGAGCTGTTCCTGATCGACGCGCCCTTCGTAGTTGCGGTCGGCGGTCAGCCCGATGGAATCCAGCACGACGAAGTGAACGCCCTTGTGGTCGAAGGTGTAGTACCGCGGCCCGAAGCGATCGATGTAGAACTGCTTCCCGTAGTCGCGCTCGTCCGGCGCCACACCGCTCCTGGGAAAGACGCCAAGGCAATCGTGGTTGCCAAGGACGTGGCGGACCGGCTTGCGCAGATGGGCTTTTTCCGTGCGCTGGTAGAGGTCCATCAGCATCGCGGCGCGTGCGCGGCCGGTTTCCAGGGCGTCCTCGACGTGATCGCCGCCGTGGATGACGAAGTCGCTATCGCTGGCGGAAATCTGCTCGAAACACATCGCGCAGGCCCGGTCTGCTTCCAGTGCCGGGCGGATGTGCGTGTCACTGAGGAAGGCGAAGCTGAAGCGCTGGCCGCTGGAACGGGGCGCGGCAGCAGTCGGGGCGGCGACCAGGTTGATCGGCATCAGGGACGTGCCCAGAGCGACTTTCAGGAGATTGCGGCGGTCCATGCTGGTCCTTTCCGGGATGTGTTCGGGACGTGCCTCGCGCCGGGCGAGCGCACGTCCCGGTCAGGGATTTTCGGCAGGGGTCAGAAATGCAGGCCGATGGTGGCAAAGACCTGCCGCGGTGCCGCCGGTTGGAGCGTGGTGTAAGTGCCGGCCGGATCCGAGGTCACGAAACCGGCCGTACCGGTAGAGGCGATGTAGCGCTTGTCGAACAGGTTGGTGACATTGACCTGGAAATCGATGGCGCTGCTGAGGCGATAGCCGGCGGAAAGGTTGACGTTGACCGCTCCCGGCAGCACCGCGTCGTTGAGGTAGCTGTAATAGCGGCGGCTGCGGTAATGGGCGGAAAGCTGGCCCCAGAGCTTGCCGTCGTCGTAGTTCAGCTCCGCGCTGGCGACGTTCTTGGGCGAGGCGACGACCTGCTTGCCTTTCGTTGCGATCACCGCGCCGCCCTCGGGCTGCACGTTGTCGTCATAGGTCGCATCGTTGTAGGCATAACTGCCGTAGAGCGACCAGTGCGGCGCGAACTTCCAGTTTGCCGCTGCCTCGACACCGCGCGAAGAAACGCTGCCGACGTTCTGGAGCACGTTCTGGTTGCCCACGATCGTTGCGCTGATCGAGGAGGCGAGCAGGCGATTGGTGAACTTCACATAGTAACCGGTCAGCGAGAGCTGCAGGGCACGATTGTGGAAGCGGTAGCCCGCCTCGAAAGTGTTGGTCATCTCCGGCTTCAGGTTGGCGCGGATATAGTCGAACCCGGCCTGCGAACTGCTGGAGAAGGGTCCGCTGGAGGCAGAGGCGACGAAGGCGGCCATGTTGCGCGTGTAGTCGGCGAAGAATTCGCTGGTGTCGTCCAGTTGGTAAAGCAGTCCGGCCGTGGGCAGGAACCAGTTCTCGGCCTTGATCGAACCGTCGATCGGCTTGCTGCTGGTGATCGTGTTCGCGGTGCTCTTGGAGACGACGCCTTTCACTCCGGCGTTCAGGCGCAGCCGGTCGGTGGCCTGCCAGGTGTCGCCGATATCGAGCTGAACCGTGTCGGTGGCGAACTGGTAGTGCCAGTTGGTGGTGAAGGGATTGGTGTAGAACTTCTGGAAGTTCTTCGGTGTCACGCCTTCTTCCAGGCCGTAGAGGTAGGAGCCCTGCTCGAAGGCATTGTGCTCATACCAGATGCCGCCCTCGATCTTGTGGTCCCCGGCCTGGAACATCAGGCGCGAGATGCCGCCCTTGCGGTTGACGTTGTAGCGCAGCGCCGAAACGGAGATCGGCGAGCCGCCATAGGCCTCGGGCGTGGGGTCGTAGGGGTCGGCCCAGGTGCCGATGCCCTTGTCGAGATGGATGTAGGCGGTGGTGAAGCCGGAGAGGCGCGGGCCCAACTGGTATTCGAGCTTCTCGTAAGCCAGCAGGTCGCGCCGCACGCCGCCGCCGTTGTAGACGGCATCGTCGGCATTCACGTAAGGCGCCGGAGCCGTACCGCCGTTCTGGACGATGCGGGCGAGATCCTCGGCCGTCTGGAAGCTCTCGATATTGTCGAAGTTCCAGCCGTACTGCTTGATCTTGGCCAGCGAGAGGTCGTTATAATCGTCCTCGCGGCGGTCGATCAGGTTGAGAAAGGTGGTCGAGGTTACGGCATCGCCCAGCGGCTGCACGTATTTGGCGTTGAGCTGGTCCTGTTCCTGCTTGCCCCATCCGCGCCATTTGCCCTGCCGGTCATGCGCGTAGGAAATGGCGAGCCGTCCGCCCCATGCAAGGTCGCCGCTGTTCATCCGCACGAAGGAACGCCAGGAGTCCTCGCTGCCGTAGCTCTGCTGCAGGTCGAGCCCGAACTTCGCCGTGGGTTCGATGGAGGTGAAGTCGACCGTGCCGCCGATGTTGCTGGTGGACGCCGTTCCCAGCGCGCCGCTGCCCTGGGACAGCGTGGCGCCGCCGTTGTTCTCGCTGAGAAGCGCGCGGTTGATCGATAGGCCGTTGTTGTTGCGGTACTGCATGTTGCCCAGCGGCACGCCGTCCAGGGTATAGCCCATCTGGTCGGTAATGAAGCCGCGGATCGAAAGCTGCGTGGCGGCCTCGTAAGTTCCGTGCGCGTCCGAGGAATCGAAGTTCACGCCGGGCAGGCGGCCCAGCGAACGCAGCGGGGAGGTGCCGGCCGTCGTCTTCTCCATCGCTGCCATGGACACGGTCTGGACCTGGCGCGATTGCCCCTGTCCCAGGACGACGATGTCCTGGCCGGTGGCGCCCGCGTCCGCCACGGCCACAGGCGCGGCATCGCGTGTCTCGGTGGGCGAGACCTTGAGGGAGATCATGCTCGGGGTCTCGCTGGCCACGACCAGTCCCTGCCCGGCGATCAGGCGGCGCAGGGCCTCGGCGCGGGTGAAGCGGCCGCGCAGCGCGGCGACCCGGCGATTGGCTACGGCGTCATAGGGAAACACCAGATGCACGCCCGCCTGGTTGGCGAAGCGGTTGAGTGCGGTGGCCGTATCCGAGGCCTGGATGTCGAACTGGATCGGTGCCTGCTGCGCCAAGGCGGCAGCCGGCATCGCGGCCGCCACGATGGCGGTCGTCGTCAGATACTTGAACATGGAATTTCCCCGCTGGATGCGATTGTCGGGGCAAGGATGGATGGGGGCGAAAAAACCGCTATCCGGCGGCAGAAATTTTTTCAGCGACCTGGGTCAGGGGGTGAGTCAGGCATGAGTGAGCACGATGTTTCCATCGGCCCCGGCAGTGGCCTTCACGCCGAAAGACGTGCGCAGTGCCTCCAGGAATTCGGTGGGATTGGTGGTGGCGAACGTGCCGCCGATGCGCAGGCGCGAGAGGTCGGGATCGCCGATGACGATCTTGCCGCGCAAGTACCGGTTCATTTCCGCCAGTGCGTAATCGAGGCTTTCGCCGTTCAGCACCAGCGTATCGCGGCGCCAGGCGGTGATGCGGGTGAGGTCTGTCTCGCGCTGTCGTACGTTCGCCTGCCCGGCCGTGGCCAGAGCGACGTCGCCGGGCTGGAAGGGGCGGGCCGCATCGCCCAGCGTGCCGCTTCCCGAAAGCACCGCAAGTTCGCAGCTGGAGCCGCGAAGGCGGGCGTTATAGTCGCCCGGCGCCAGATGGAACGTACCGCCCGGCGTCATCAGGCTGAGCCGCCGGCCCGGATCGAGCTGAATGCCGATCTCTCCGCGCTCCAGCCAGAGCCGGGGTGACTTGCCGTCTTTCCAGTAGATGCTGCTGTCGGTGTTGAGGTTCACCGAGAGGCCCGGCACCTCGGATATCGCGCGGCGCTCTCCGATCCGGGTCTCGGCGCTGTTGCGGGCGGCCGCACGCATGGCGAACCCGCCGCCTGCGAGGGCCATCGCGCCCGCCGCCGCGGCGATGCGCAGCATGCGCCGGCGGGTCGGTTGCTTGTCCGGGGCAGGCGCGGGCGCATCGTCCGACACTGCTGGCTTGGGATCGCCCGAAATCCGCGCCAGTTCGCTCATGTCCCGCCAGGTGCTCGCCACTTCGGCGAACGCGACGGCATGACGCACGTCTTCCGCCCGCCACGCCTCGAACGCGCGCCGGTCAGCCGTTCCGGCGTCGAGCGAAGCCAGCCACCCGGCCGCGATGTCGGTCAGGTCAGCGGCTGGTTCAGGGATTTCGGAACGGTCGGACACAGTTCCTCCGCTTGGGCGACACGCTCGCGGCGTGCCTTCGTGATGAGGGAAAGCCCCTTAGCGATATGCTTTTCAACGGTCGATAGCGATATGCAAAGTTCTTCGGCGATGCGCGGCGGCGACATCTGCTGGATCTTGCGCATGTGCAGTACCCGCCCGCACTGGGGCGGCAGTTCCTCGATCAGGCGCAGGAGAAGCTGCAGTTCGGACCGTCCGGAACTGACGGCGAAGGCGTCGGGCGACGGGTCGGCCACGTCCAGCATGTCGAGCGAGGCGAGAAAGTCGATCCGCACCACGTTGGCCCGGCGAAGCCGCTCCAGGGCGAGATTGCGGACCACGGTGAGCACGAAGCCGCGCGGCGAGGCGATGTCCCGGTAGTCGGGCGCGGCGAGCACGCGTGCATAGGCTTCCTGAACCAGGTCGTCCGCCTCGTCCCGGCCGCAGAAGTGTGCGGCTCTGGCGCGATAGGCCGCTGCGTGAGGCAGCACTTCGACCATGAACCACCGGTCGATTTCACGTAGCCAGCTCAAGGCGCACTCCGGATTGCTGGAGGCGCCCTAGGCGGCGGGTCTTACAGTTATGCGTCACCTGAGGCGATTTTCGTCGGCTCTCGCTCAACGCACCTGGATTGCGGCCGGTGATGACCGTGCATGGCGACAGTCCTCGGCAATGCCGAGGGCAGAGCTGTTCGCCTTTATCCCGTCGTCATTCGGTTGCGGACAGATCGACGGAGCCGCCTTTCAGGCCCTCTGCCGTGGCGGTCACGGTGAAGCGGCCTCGGCCCGCACCTCGCACCAGAGCGACGGCCAGGCCGTCCTGTGCCGTGCGGTCGGGTGAAGGGAAGGGCGTATGATCGACCGAGGAGCCGTTGTCGGTTGCGATCAGCTGCCCTTTGCCTTTGACCGCGAAATGCAGGCGCTGGGCGGCGGAAGGCACGGTGACGCCGTTCGCATCGACAACCCGCGCGCGAACGTAGACCATGTCGTCAAACGTGGAGCCGACGGTCGGCGTATCCGGTGTCAACGCGATGCGAACCGGCTTGCCCGCTGTCCGCAAACTGTCGGATACGGCCGCGCTGCCGGCATCGCGGCAGGTGGCCCGCATTTCGCCCGGCGCATAGCGCACGGCCCAGCGCCGCGGAGAAGCATCGGCATTGATCGGCAGCGTGCCGAGCGAATGGCCGTTGAGGAAGGCCTCGACCTGCCGGCAATTGCTGTAGACCTCGATCGTTTCGTCATGCGGCGTGCGATCCTGCGGCGTCCAGTCGTCGAACAGCGCGACTTTGGGCTTGGGCGTCGCGACGGCGATCATGGTGGGCAGGACAGGCTGGTTCGGACCGCCCGCACCATCGGTAGACGGGCCAGCCGCCGCCGGATCGGCATTGCGCACGACATGCACCACCGGCCGGTCGGACCACCAGCTTTCGCGCTCCATGCCGCTGATCTTCTGCCGCCCGGTGCGATCAAGCAGCCCGGCCGGGTTCTGGATATTGGGCCAGCCGGACCGGTTCGCCTCGCCCAGATAGTCCACGCCGGTCCAGAGGAACATGCCGGAGAAGGGCGCGTAGTCCCGCACGGGCACCCAGTTGCTGCGGTTATGGGCGTTCTCGGTGCCGACGATGCTGCGCTTCGGATTCTGCTTGCTGGCCGCGATCAGCTCGTTTTCGCGGTAGTTCTGGCCCACCACATCCAGCATGTCGGCCAGGCCGTTGTCATAGTCCTTCGTCACGTTCGGGCGGAACAGCGCCATCGTTACCGGGCGCGAGGGATCGGCGGCATGGACGATGTCGAGGATACTGCGCAGCGCTGCCTTGGCCTGCACCGGATAGGCGGTGTCATGGATCTCGTTGCCGGCGCTCCAGAGCACGATGCTGGGGTGGTTGCGGTCCCTGCGCACCATGTCCAGCGTATCGCGCTTGTGCCAGTCTCCGAAGAAGAGGTGATAGTCCTCCGGCGTCTTGGCGACGTTCCACTGGTCGAACAGCTCATCCATCACGATCAGCCCCAGCTCGTCGGCCAGGTCGAGGAATTCGGGGCTGGGCACGTTATGGGCAGTGCGGATCGCGTTGACACCCTCGGCCTTGAGCGTGGTCAGTCGCTGGCGCCACACGGCAAGCGGCACGGCGGCCCCCACCGCGCCGCCGTCATGATGCAGCGCCACGCCTTTCAGCTTGAAGTTGCGGCCGTTCAGCCAGAATCCGGTTGCGGGATCGAACCGGGCTTCGCGTATGCCGAAGCGGACATCCTCATTGTCCAGCAGCGTGCCGTCGGCGGAGAGCACGCGGACGGCGGCGCGATAGAGCGCGGGATCGGTCGTGTCCCACCGGCGCGGACGGGGCAGGGCGATCCGGACCGGCAGGATACTGGTCCGCCCGGCGGCGATGCTGGTGGCCGGAGTGACAGTCCGTGCGACTTCGTGCCCGTCGGGGTCGGTCAGCAGCAGTTCGACCTTCACCCCGGCCGCGGCCGGGCTGTCGTTCTGCACTTCGGCGGTGGCTTCGATCGTTGCCTGGTCATCGCCGATGGCTGCCGCGCGCACATAGAGGCCGCCCTGCGGGATATGCACGTCATCCGTCTCGATCAGGCGGACGTGGCGGTAGATGCCCGACCCGGTGTACCAGCGCGACGAGGGGGCGGCGGACGTGTCGGACCGCGCGGCGATCACGTTGGGTCCATCCGTGCGCAGATGGCGCGTTATGTCGTAGCGCTGGCTGACATAACCCATCGGCCGATAGCCGACGTGATGGCCGTTCACCCAGACGCCGCTGCGCTCCATGATGCCGTCGAATTCCATGAAATAGCGTCGTCCGGGCCGCGGCTGCAGATCCAGCGTCCTGCGATACCAGCCGACCCCGCTCGGCAGGAAGCCGTTCTCGCCTGCGGCCTTGGCATTGGGATCGAAAGGACCGGCAATGGCCCAGTCATGCGGAACGCTGACGACCCGCCAGGACGAATCGTCCAGCGTGGTCGTTTCCGCGCCTTCCGGATCGGCCTGGATGAAGCGCCAGCCATCGGGGAGTGGGGTGACCGCACGCGGCGCGGCCTGAGCTGCGCCGATCGACGCCAAGGCTGTCGTCAGCGCATAGAATATCGCCCTGCTGCCCGTCTTGCGCACCCGCATGTCCTCTCCTGCCGTAGCTTATTCCCCCTTGGCCTAAATGAAATCCCGCTATTTGCAATATGGTTTCATCATGCGGCAATGGAGGGCTTGGCCGTGCCATTGGAGGAGGGCAGTCGAGGTAGCGTTAATCGCTGGCCTGGGTGCTCTAGGAGGTTAGAGCCGCGATGCCCTTGCCCAGCATCATGGCGCTCACGACGAGCAGCAGCACCGCCATGACCGCCGTATTGTGCTGGGTGAGCCATTCGCGCATTTCGTCGAGCCAGGGTTGGACACGCTGCCGCGCGGACCAGAAGGCGACGACCGGAACAAGGATGGTGCTCGCCGCGGTGAGCACGAAGATCGCGGCCACGGCAATCGCCGGGCCCGGCGGCAGATGGGCGCTGCCGAAGGCGACGCCGGAAGCAATGCCCATAGTCAGATTCTTGGGATTGGCGGCATAGATGCCGAAACCGAGCAGGCCTGCCGAAAGCGGGCGCATGTCCTTCACCGCTTCCAGCCAGTGGGGCAGGGTGGCCGTCTCACCCGGCTTGGGCCGCGCCCGCCATTCCCGTACGGCCAGGTAGAGCAGCCCCGCGCCCAGCGCCAGCTTGACGATGGCAGCGATATTACCGGCCCCGCCGCTGCCGAAACCAAGTTTGGACAAATAGGCGAAGACCAGCAGGGCCGTGGAGATGGAAGCGATCCAGCCCAGCAGAAAGGCAGGCGTGGAACGGCCTGCCTGTGGGGACATCAGCAGCACGATCAAGGCGATGATGGGCAGCGGGCTGATCGAGATTCCCACTGCAAGCGGCAAAAGTTCTCCGGCTGCCTCCAGCATCCCCCGCCTTTCGTCCGGACAGAGCCTTCAGGAGGGAAACGGGCCTGTCGCCAGGCCTGACCCCGTACCGTCAGTCGCGTCCCTTGCTCATGAACTGTTCGACCACGTTCGACATGTCGAAGCTCTTGCCGCCCTGTACTGGCGGATATTTCGCCAGCGTCATCAGGTGGTCCTTCATCATCTCGCCCATCGGGCTTGTCTGCCATGAGACTTTCTGGATCAGGTGGCCGTAGGAGTCGCTGTTGTCGTAGCTTTCGAAGGGGTCCATCCGGATGTTGAACACCAGCGGCTTGCTGCGGCCGACGATGTTTCCGTAATAGTCCTCCGCGGTCGAGAAGTGCCACTTCCATGGGCCCATGCGCACCGCCGTGAGCTTGGATTCGTTGTAGTGGAAGATGTGGTTGCGCGAGGAATCCTCCGCCTTGCCGAGCCAGTAGTCGAGGTTGTTCACGCCGTCGATATACTGGTTCTTTTCCGCAAGGACCTTGTCGTTGACGTCTTCCACGCCGGCCGCGGCGGCCAGTGTGGTGAACATGTCCTGGTGCGCCTGGATGCCGTTCTTGAGCTGGAGCGGCTCGATCATGCCGGGCCATTTCAGCATGGAGATCACGCGCACGCCGCCTTCGTAGGTGGTCATCTTCTCGCCGCGCCAGGGCGTGGTCGCGCCGTGGGGCCAAGAGGAATGCTCGGGACCGTTGTCGGTAGAATACCAGACGATGGTGTCTTCATCGAGGCCCTGCTCCTTCAGGAAGTCCAGCACCAGCCCCACATCGTGGTCGTGTTGGAGCATTCCCGAGCCGTGAAGGTCGGCTTCCGAGGTATATTTCTCCGCCGCATAGCGCCACTTGTCGTTGAGGCGGGTATAGAGGTGCATGCGGCTGGTGTTCAGCCAGACGAAGAAGGGCTTGTCCTCGGCCTGGGCGTTCTTCATGAAGTCCAGCGCCTTGGGGATGAACTCGGCCGCATCCACGTCATGCATGCGTTCCTGGTGGAGCGGGCCGGTGTCCTCTATCTTCTGCTTGCCCACTTTGCCGAAGCGCGGATCCTCGGTGGGATCTTCCGTGTCCGTGGCAAAGCTGTGAATCACGCCGCGGGCGCCGAACTTCTTTTCGTATTCCTCAAGGCTGCCGGAATAGGCCTTGGCGAAGTTCTGGTAGTCCCGCTGCTCGTCCTCCTCGGAGACATTGAGGTGGTAGAGGTTGCCGAAGAATTCCTCGAACCCGTGGTTGGTGGGCAAATGCTCGTTGCGATCGCCCAGGTGACTCTTGCCGAAATGGCCGGTGCGATAGCCGGCTTCCTTCAAGACTTCGGCCAGGCAGGGCGAAGCCGGTTGGAGGCCCAGCGGATCGCCGGGCTGGCCCACGGTGACCATGCCCGAACGGATCGGATATTGTCCCGTGATGAAAGCCGCACGCCCGGCGGTGCAGGACTGCTGGGCGTAGTGATCGGTGAAACGGATGCCCTCATAGCCGATGCTGTCGATATTGGGCGTGGTGTAGCCCATCGTGCCGAGACCATAGGCGCTGACATTCTGCCAGCCGATGTCGTCTCCCCAGATCACCAGGATATTGGGCCGCTTGGACATTTTGTATCTCCGTTGGGAACTTGGGACGTTGGACGTGCAATCTAGCGGCCGAGATGGAGAGGGCCGATCCGGATTATCCGGGAGTTCGGTCAGGGACATTGCCGATGCCGGCCGTTCAGGCGGAGGGCTTTGCGGTGGCTTTTCCCAGCAGGTGCAGCAGGGGCATGGAGAGCACGGCGCTCAGGATGAAGAACAGCAGGATAGCGGCAGGTGCGAGCTTCTCGTCAGGGAAGTTCACTGCCGCGATGCCCATGGCGATGCCCGGATGGCGCGCTGCGGCGGCGAGCGAGAGGGCTGCCCTGTCTTCCGGTGTGGGTCCGGCCAAAAGGTAGCCCGCTGCCAGTCCGGCCAGAATCATGGCAAAGATCGCCACGATCGTCCCGTTGCCGATCACGGCCCAGAGCGCCGGGGCAATGACAAAGAGCAGTACGAGCGCGCAGGCGGCCAGCAGCAGCACGGCGAAATGCCCGAGCGTGGGGGCGAAGCTGCGGGCACTCTCTCCGAACAGGCGCTGGGCGAGGAGCCCCAGCGCCAGCGGCACGGCGATGAGCATTCCCAGCGTCTTGACGATGCCGGCCACCGAAACATGAGTCTCGATGCCGAAGATGTGGCCCGCCAGCGCGATGCCTACCGGCGCGGCGACAAGCGAGGCGAGCGAGGCGCCCACCATCAGGCCCGTGGTGTAGGACGCGGCGCCTCCGGCCTTGATCTGCTTTTTCGGCAGCAGCGGGGGCACCGGCGAGAACGCGAGCGCGATGAGGGCGATTTCCACCGCCGGTTTCAGCTCGAAGGCATAGGCGATGAAGATGGCCACCGCGGGCACCACCACGAACATCGCGATGAACGCCCGCAGACCCAGCCGCCATTCGCGGAAGAGATAGAACACATCGTCCGCCCGCGCGCGCAGCGCCAGGGCCAGAACGCTCAGGAAGATGCTGGCGACCAGGGCCAGCTTCAGGGCACTGAGCAGAGTCATTGCTTGCGCAGGAGCATTTTCATCTCTGCCTCATGATCGATCGCGGCCGTGCCGCTGACATCCACGGGATCCGTGCTGGGTGCCGAGAAGAGTGCGCAGCGGCCGCGGCGACCGGGTATCGGGAGAACACTCCAGATCGGCGGATATTTTCCCAAGACATGTGCCGCGCCCCGCGTCACGACGCGGTGATGTCCGGCAGCTTCCAGCTGGCGTCGAAATAGGGCTGCAGCGGTGCGTAGAGCCGGAAATAGGCGAACCAGGCGCGGCCGGGGGCGGTGGGGATCCAGTTGCTTTCGGGAGACCCGGTCGGCGGCTCGGGCGCGAAGACCAGGGTGACCGAACCGTCCGGGTCGGCGGCCAGATGGCTGCGCGATCCGATTTCGGCCTTGTCGTATTTCGTGTCGATGAAGCAGCGCGTCTCGATATCGTAGAGCGCGACCGACCACCACTGGCCGGCGGGCACTTCCGGCGGAACGCGCAGCGAATAAGCCTTGCCGCCATCGAACCACTGGTCCTGGGCGTCGCGATAGGCGGAAAGATAGGCCTGGCCCTCGCCCGGCGTGTGAGTGGTCATCCCCTCCGACAGGCCCACCGCCTCGTAGAACCACGAGGCGCGCTCATCGAGCTGCGAATAGAACTCGGCCTGCTGGCTCATGCCGACGTTCACCGCGCGGTCCCAATGCCCGGCATAGCGCGCGGTTTCGAAGCGCTTGTCGAACGAATTGGCCATCGCCATCAGCTGGCCGATCTGCGCTCCGTCCGTGAGGGCGCGGACCTGATCGGCCGCCGGATGGAAGGGCTTGTCCTTCTCGATGCCCAGCGGCTTGAGCATCGCCATGAACAGCCGGTCTTCCTCCTTCACCGGCTCCACCTGCAGGATTTCGTGCAGACGCTGCCAATAGGCCATGCCGGCAGGCTGGGTGCCGCTCCAGGGCCGGCCATCGGGCGTGACGATGCGGGTCTTGCGCGGGTTTGCGGCCTCGCTCGCCGGATAGACCTGATAGGCGTGCAGGATGCGCTCCGCCTCGGCGGGGTCGGTGGTGAGGATGCGGAAGGCATGGAAAACGTTGAACGTCTGGCTCCGGACGACGAAATCGGCTTCCACGCCGGCAGGCGCATCCTGCCCCGGACCGAGCAGGAGGTAGCGGCCGCCCTTGCCCTTGTCGGGGCCGGTCAGGCCGAAGTCGCTGCTGGAATGCTCCCAGAAATCGCCGGCGCCGCCCGCCGTTTCCCCGGCCGGAAAGTCCACGATCAAGGGACCGGTCTTCGCGGTATCGGCAAAGCCCAGGACATAAGGCGTGGTGGCGTTGGCCGTGATGAGCCCGAGCTTGTCGCGCACCGAGACATATTGGACGACATCGCCGTCCTTCGCGCCGAACACGGTCTCATGCTGGTTCTGCCACTGGGCATAGCTGACGATCGGCAGCGCCCAGAGATAGCATTGGCAGGCGCGCTGGAAATCGCGCTGGGCATAGAGCGTGTCGATCGCCGCCTGGTCCGGCAATCCCTGGCGGTCGAGCGAGAGCGCGCCGATGCGGGTTTCCGTGGCGGTGTAGCCGTCCGGGATCTTGCTCATCGTCCGGATACCTTTTCGATGTCGGGCAGCACCCATGTCTTTTCGAAGAACCGCTTTTGCGGGCCATAGAGACGGAACAGCACTTCGAAGCCGCGGCCGGGCCGGGTGGGGACCCAGTTGGCCTCCTTGCCTGCGGGCGCCTCGGGGCCGAAGAACAGGGTGACCGATCCATCGGCATTGCTGCCGATGCCGTGGCTGCTCGATGCGCGGCTGGCGCGCGGCACGCCCTGGATGAGCGCATGGGTCGCGCGGTCGTAGGCGGTGGCCGACCAGTAGAGATCGACCGGGGCGTCTGCCGGTACTCGCAGTGTGTAATGCGCCTCGCCATCCAGCGGCTCGCCATCCCGGTCGCGGATCGCCATGAGATAGAACTGCCCGGCGCCGAGATGCTTGGCGCTGAAATAGGCCATCGAATACGTCACGCCCCGGCCGTCGACCGGATAGGAATCGGGATCGGCGAAAAAGCTGGGCATGCCCTCCACGACTTCCTTCAGCGCAGGCAGGGACCATCGCCCGCCGGTATAGAAGGGCGGATCGAACGCGGCCTCGTAAAGCCCGTCCAGGCAGGCCAGCGCCTCGTCGGCGGCTTTGTCGAGCAGGTCGGCGGTGTCGGCGTCCGGCGCGAAGACGGCGCCCTTGGCAATGCCCAGCGAGCGGAGCGGATCGATCATCGCCTTGTCGCGCGTGAGCCAGGGTTCCCGATCCACTATGCGGGCAAGCGAATGGAAGAACCGTGCGTCATAGGGGATCGTGGCGTCGAAGGGGATGCCCGCCAGGTCGACGAACCGGGTCTCCGGCGGGTTTCCGGCGTCTGCCAGCGGATGGAAGCGGATGCGCCGCCCATAGGCAACGGCCCTGGCGACATCCGCCTCGCCGCTGCTCTTGACGTTGGAGCGAAGTATGGCGAAGCCCTGATAGGTATCCGAGCGGAGCGCGATATAGCCTTCGGGCACGGCGCCTTCATGATCCGGCGGCAGGATCAGGTATTTGCCGCCCTCGCCCTTGTCGAACCCCGCCGGGCCGACATCCTCGATCGCATTCTGCCAGCAATCGTCCACGCTGCCGATGATCGAACCGCCTTCCGCCGGCGGAATTTCCAGCACCATCGGCCCATTCCGCGTGTCGTAGAAGGGGTTGAGGTAGATCGTGTCGGGGTTCGGCGTCAGGGTCTGGTTTTTGTCATCGAGCAGTCTGGACCAATAGGCCACCTGGTTCGCCGCGCCGCCTGCCGCGATGAAGGCCTGGAGCATCAGGTCGAAATTCACTGCGGGCATGCCCCAGATCACCGCCTCGACCGCGCGGCGATAGACGGTTCGCCGGGCGATCTCCTTCGGCGAGTAAGCCGCGGCCGGCTCGCCGAGAGCCTTGCGCGACGCGACATTGTTTTCTGACATGCCTGCGCTCCATTGGAAAACGCCAGCCTATTGGGAACGGTTCGGCATTGTATCCGGGAAGACCCTTGCAAATTCCGGCGGTATCCGGGGCCTGGCCCTGATCTTCGTGGAACTTCGCGGTCACGCAGTGGGGCGAGGACAGGAGGCGGCTCATCGGTTTCGATGCCGATAACCATTTTTCTCTAAATTCGTCCTTTGCCTGCAATCTTTACCTTGTACATCAAAGACAACCAGCTATCGGGGTTTTTCCGGATAGAGAAACCTTACTCCACTCTCCTAGGTAATATCCCTAGAGAATCGGGGCCGCCAATAATCATCCCTAGTTTTGCAACTCGCGATATGACGAGGTGGATTATGGCGACGAAGCTATCGAGCGTGATGGTCGTCGATCAGCAGGAAGTTTTTCGTTTAGGCGTGAAGACTCTGCTTGAACGCAAGGAGCAATGGAAGGTTGTCGCCGATGCAGCGGATGGCCGGGAAGCCCTGAATTTGGCGGCAACGATTCAGCCCGATCTGGTGATCCTTGATCACACCCTGCCCTCGCTCAACGGCATCGATCTCTCGCGATGCCTGCGGGAGAGATTGCCGGCGCTGAACATCATATTGTTTACATCGTTCATCACGGACGATCTGGTGATGGACTATATCAGCGCCGGCGTGCGCGCGATCGTGCTCAAGACCGACAGCTTCGATCAACTCGTTGCCGCGGCCCGCAACGTTCAGCTCGGGAAGGCCTATATTTCCTCATCCATGTCCGAATTCGTGGCGGAAAAGCTCTTCCAGCCTGTAAATCTCCGGCAGCAGACACTGACCTGCCGCGAGCGGCAGGTGGTCCAGCTCGTCGCCGAAGGGCAGATGAACAAGCAAGTCGCCCATATCCTGGGTGTGAGCGCCAAGACCGTCGAAACCCACCGCGCAGCTGCGATGAACAAGCTGAACTTCGTTTCGGTATCCCAGCTGGTTCGATACGCGGTCAGGAACAACCTGGTTTCGATATAGAAATACGAAAATCAATGGCTTGATCGGCGTCGCGATTTCGGCGCAGCGGGGAGGTGTCCGGATTGTCCTGGGCGCCCCCCGTTACAGCATCGGCGACATTCCCGAGCCATCATCCCGGTCCGTGCAGAGGGGGCGAGGGGGGCGGCTACTCCGGCAGGCCAGCCAGTCTTGGAACATCGGCCATCCGGTCCTCCCAGCTTGCCCGGCTGGAGAGGCAGATATGGGCATCCGGGGAGATGACGACTTCGTCATCGAGGCACCCCGCGGGCACTACGAGCAAGGCGCCGTCCATCTGGACGTTCGGCAGGCCGGATCCGCAGATCGCGCAGAAGCTCCTGGCATGGCGCGTTCCGGGAATGCGATAGTGCACGATCCGATCGTTTCCGCCATGCCACACTATTGTTGCCTTTGACGAAAACAGGTTCGACGCATGCGCTGACCCCGTGTCCTTTCGGCAGCGACTGCAGTGGCAGAGATAGAAGTTCTCGAAAGGCCCGTGGATGGCGAACCGGACCGCGCCGCATTGACAGGAACCGGATGTCACTGACGTCATCGCTGTCTCTCCATTCGGTCGGGAGTTCGAAAGGCAAGGCATAATGTGTCAGAGCATGCCGGAGAAGGCGATCCCCGAGGATCCTCCCGCCAGTCTGCCAGCTCCCGCTCATTTCCGGGGTTGGGAAAGCGCCGCCACCATGTCCAGAAGCATCTCGGCGAGCGTGGCGGGGCTGAGGCGCTCGGCTTCGGGCTGGTGAAGCCACCACGAAATCGTCTCCACGATCAATGTCACCGTGCAGACCGCCGCCAGATCGGCAGGCAGCCGGGTTTCGCCCAGCCCGCCCTTGCTGACCAGCGCGCGGGACACGGCGAGCAGTTCCTCGCGCATCGCGCCCGCAGCGCCCCCGTTCAGCAGAGCTGTCCACAATGCGCTGTTTTCTTCGACGTAGAGGCAAAGCGCTGTAAAACCAGCTAAATTATGACCGACCGGCAACGTCATGGCGACAAGCCGGTCGATTTGCTCCCGCGCGATCTGATCCAGAAGTGCTTCTTTGCTTTCGTATCGGCGAAAGAATGTTGCCTTGTGAATTCCGGCTGTCCGACAGATTTCGATGATCGTGATCTGGTCGAACGGACTTTGAATCAAAAGAGTCAGCAGAGCCTGTTCCAGCGCCTCGTCCGTGCGGGCCAGGCGTGGGTCTTTCCGGGTTGACGACGTCATTCGCACCTCGTTATGCGACCAGTAGTCGCAAAGCGACAATGAGTCGCATAGACGACTCATGTGGGGAGAGAAAGGGAACTTCGGGAATTTCCGATGGGACGTTTCGATTGGCGTCGCAGCGGCACGATCCGCGGCGCATGGCCGCCCGGGAAAATGCAGATTCCAGAAGGGACGAGACCGGCCGAGACTGGTGAGCACACCGATAAAAAACAAAACGGGATGGGATCACTGATGACAAAGAAGCGCTATTTCGCATTGATAGCTTCCACTTCGCTCGCCTCGGTGCTGGCACCGAACGCTGGCGCTCAGGAGGCCGCTGGCCGGAACGTCTCCACCGCGAATGCAGATATCATCGTCACTGCCCGCCGGGTGGAGGAGCGTTTGCAGGACGTTCCCATCTCGATCACCGTTTTCAATCAGCAGGCGATCTCCCGGGCCAACATCGTCAATGCGGAGGATCTGGCCAAACTCACGCCCTCCCTTTCGGCGAACACCAGTTTCGGCAGCGAGAATTCCACCTTCGCCATTCGCGGCTTCGTTCAGGATATCGGCACCGCGCCGTCCGTGGGCAACTATTTCGCAGATGTGGTGGCGCCGCGCGGCGGCAGTCCCAGCATTCCATCAGGAGACGGCGCGGGGCCGGGCAGCTTCTTCGATCTGCAGAACGTGCAGGTGCTGAAAGGGCCGCAGGGAACGCTCTTCGGCCGCAACACCACCGGCGGTGCGGTGCTGCTCGTGCCGCAAAAGCCCACTTCCGCTTTCGAGGGCTACGTCGAGGGCACTCTGGGCAATTACGACCAGCGGCGTTTGCAGGCCGTGGTAAACATCCCCGTGGCGGAAACCTTCCGGGTGAGGCTGGGCGTGGACCGGCAGAAGCGGGACGGCTGGCTGCGCAACACCAGCGGCATCGGGCCATCCCGCTTCAACGACATCGATTATCTGGCGGCCCGCGCCAGCATCGTGGCGGACCTGACTCCGAACCTCGAAAACTACATGATCGCCTCCTACACCAAGTCGGACACGAGCGGCCCGCTCCAGAAACTGATCGCCTGCAACCCCGGCGTTGCGCTTGGCGATTTCGCTTGCGCCCAGCTCGCGGATGCCGCGGCCAAGGCCGAGGGCTTCTATACGGCGCGAAGCGATGTGGAGGGCGCCAAGTCCAAGACCGAGACCTGGCAGGTCATCAATACGACCACATGGCAGGCATCGGACCACCTGACGGTCAAGAACATCGCCAGCTATGCCCAGTTGAAGCAGACGCTGCGCTCCGCGCTGTTCGGCACCCAGTTCTCCACCCCGGCAATCCCCGGCTTCCTGCCCAGCGTGCCGTTCAACTTCGCAACCGTGATCCCGGCGCCCAATGCAAAGGGGCTCAGCAATCAATCGACCTTCACCGAAGAATTCCAGTTGCAGGGCAATTCGGGCGATGGGCGGCTCACCTGGCAGGCCGGCGTCTACTACGAGCGATCGGCACCGCTGAGCCTGACCGGATCGCAGTCTCCCAATACGATCAACTGCACGGATATCGCGCAGTTGCAGTGTACGGATATTCTCGGTTTCCTGGCGAACCTCAATCCGAACGTGACGCCGCTGGTGGTGGCGGGGATCATTCCGCCGATCCAGGCCGGCAGCGTCAACTACACCGTGGGCCGCCTTACCACGCGCAGCATCGGCACATATGCGCAGGCCAATTATGCGCTGACCGATCAGCTCAAGCTGACCGCAGGCATCCGTTACACCTGGGACCGGCAGCAGAGCGACACCGCGCAGATCAGCTACCTGTTCCCCACTTTCCCGGTGCCGGTCGGACCGCCGACCGCCAGTTGCACGCGGGGTAACACCAGCCTTCCCGATTGCGCGCTGCAGCTCTCGCAGAAATCCTCGGCGCCGACCTGGCTGGTCGGGCTGGATTTCAAGCCGGTGGAAGACCTGCTGCTCTACGCCAAGTACGCGCGCGGCTACCGCACGGGCGGCATCAAGTCGGACGCGCCGGTCGCTTTCTCGGTATTCCGTCCCGAGAAAGTCGATGCTTACGAGATCGGCCTGAAGTCCAGCTTCCGCGGCCCGGTGAGAGGCAACTTCAACGTCGCTGCGTTCTACAACGATTTCTCCGATCAGCAGCTTCAGGTCGGCTTCGCGGACAATCCCGCCGTCAACGGCGGCGTCTCCGCCACGGCAGGCCCGGTGAACGCGGGCCGCTCGCGCATCTATGGCGTGGAAGTGGAAGCGGGCCTCAATCCGTTCGACGGCTTGTCGCTCAACGCGAGCTACGCCTACCTCAATACCAGGATCAAGTCGGTCGATCTTCCGCAGCTGCCCCCGACAGACCCCTACATCGTTTCCTCGACCGTGCTGCCCGGGGACCAACTGGCCCTGGCGCCCAAGCACAAGATGGTCCTGGCGGCGAACTACATGCTGCCACTGGGCGAGGGCGTGGGTGCTGTTTCGGTGGGCGCGACGTACAGCCACACCGGCAAGCAGCGGGTCAATTACGCCGCGCGCGATGCCGCCAGCATCGCCGCCAACGGCGGGCGGGACATCGGCGTGCTTGCGCCCATCGACCTGCTCAACCTGAATTTCGATTGGCGCCGGATTGCCGGGTCGCCGGTCGACTTGTCGCTCTTCATGACCAACGTGACGAAGGAGCGTTACTACACCTTCACCCCGGGCCTGTTCGCAGTGGCCGGGTTCGAGGTGGCGAACCTGGGGGAGCCGCAAACGTACGGCGCGCGTCTCCGGTACAGCTTCTAGTCCGGTGGAGGGCGGCGCGTTTTCATGACTCTACCTCCAGACTGCGCCGCCCTTCTTTTTCCTTTCGAACCGCCCTCCGGCTGCATCGCGCAGGGGCCGGTTCACCCGGCCGGGACGCCAGGATCCACCTGAACAACGGGAGAGTTTCCCATGACTCAGCTCGCCGAACGTGATTACTTCACCGACCACGATATTCTCCTCGATCCCTACGCCTACTTCGAAGCGGCGCGCGAGCGGGGCCCCGTCTACCGCCTTCCCGGCCGCGACATCGTGCTGGTCACGGGGTTCGAGGAGGCGCTGGAAGTTCTGAAGAACACGGATGACTATTCTTCGGTCATTGCGCCGCAGGGGCCTGCCGCGCCCTTGCCGTTCGAGGCCGGGGGCGACGACCTCTCGCCCCTGATCGAGGCCCATCGCGGCGGCTTCGTGGGCGGCGACCTGCTGGTCGCCTACGACGGCGAGCAGCACACGTTCTCGCGCTCGATCCTCAGCCGCCTGTTCACGCCATCGAAGCTGCGGGCCAACGAAGCGTTCATATCCCAGCTGGCGGGCCAGCTGGTCGGGGACGCGGTCGCGGCCGGGCGCTGCGAACTCATCAAGGACATCGCGACGCCTTTCGTGACCCTCGTGATCGCGGATCTGCTGGGCGTTCCGGCCGACGACCGGCAGGTGTTCATGGACGCCATCGACGCCGGTCCGCCTCCGGGCAGTCTCGATCCCGACGATCTCGCGGCCCAGAACCAGCCGCTGGTCCTCATGGGCATGTATTTCGCGCAGTACGTGGCTGACCGGCGCCAGTCTCCGCGCGGGGACGTTCTCAGCGAACTCTCCTCCGCCGCCTATCCGGACGGATCGCAGCCCGACCTGATGGAGATCGTGCGCCTTGCGACGTTCCTGTTCGGCGCCGGGCAGGACACCAGCGCCAAGCTGCTTGGTAATGCCATGCGCCATCTGGTCGACATGCCGGCGCTGCAGCAACGGCTCCGCGCCGATCCGGCGCTCATTCCCGATTTCCTTGAGGAAGTGCTGCGCCTCGAAGGATCCACGAAGATGACCGCGCGGCTGGTGAAGAAGCCCGCGCAGATCGCCGGCTTCGATGTGCGTCCGGGAGAAAAGGTCTTCATCGCCCTCGCCGCCGCGAACCGCGATCCCCGGCGGTGGGAGGATCCCGGGAAACTCATCCTCGGCCGCCCGCGCATCAAGGAACACCTCGCTTTCGGGCGCGGCGCGCACGTCTGCGCCGGGGCGCCGCTGGCGCGGGTGGAAGTCCGCGCGATTTTCGAGGAATTCCTGTCCCGCACCAGCGACATCGACCTCGACGAAACGATCCACGGGCCAAGAGGCGCGCGCAAGCTGGAATACGAACCCAGCTTCATCATTCGCGGTCTGGCCGCGCTGAACCTCAAGCTCACTCCGGCCTGAACGGGATAGGATCATGACCAGGGAAACGAACAAGGATCGCGTCGTCGTCGTCACCGGCGGCGCATCGGGAATGGGGCTCGGCATCTGCCGGCTCTTTGCAAGGAATGGCCATCCCGTGGCGATGCTCGACCGGAAGGAAGAGGCGTTGGAGCGCGAAGCGGGCCTGCTTCGGGCCGAGGGGGCGAACGTGCTGCCGCTTCGCGCGGACGTGAGCAACCGGAACGATATGGCCGCCGCTTACGATGCGGTGAGACGCAGCCTCGGCCCGATCAGCATCGTCATCGCCAATGCGGGCATTTCCGCCTCGGCAGACTTCCTCACGATGTCGGTCGAGACCTGGCAGCGGATGATCGATGTGAACCTCAACGGCGTGTTCCACACGGTCCAGCTTGCCGCGCCGGACATGGTGGCGCGCAAGTGGGGCAGGATCGTGACGATCTCCTCGCAGGCGGCGCAGTCGGGCGCGCAGGACCGTGCGCATTACGCGGCCTCGAAAGGCGGGGTGATCGGGCTTACCCGTTCGCTGGCGCGCGAACTCGCCGTTCACGGCATCACGGCCAACACGATCCCCCCGTCGCTGGTCGATACGCCGCTGGCCCGCGCCGGGGTGAATTCGGGAGAAGTGCCCCCGCTGGAGGTGATTGCCCAGGCCATCCCGATTGCCCGCCCAGGCACGCCCGAGGACATCGCGAACGCCTGCGAATTCCTGTGCTCCGACAAGGCAAGCTACATCACGGGCCAGGAAATCAACGTGAACGGCGGGACGTGGATGTAGCCCTTGGCAGGCCGGCAGGCGACCTTGCCGCGACCCGCACGACCATAATTCCGCCGAAAGCCGCCGCGCGCTTCGGCCCGGATCGATCCATCTCAGGAAAGAGCGCAATGACCGACGAACTGAAGGGCTGCACGGCTGTAGTGACAGGGGCGGGTTCCGGGTTCGGCGCGGCGCTGGTGGACCGGTTTCGCGAAGCGGGCATGAAGATCGCGGCTCTCGATATCGACGGCAGCGCCGCGCAGCAGGTGGCGGACCGCGTTGGCGCGCAAGGCGGGGAGGCGATGGGCCTGCGTGTCGATGTCGCCGATGCGGGCGCCGTACAGGCTGCGGCCGCTACTGTGGCGGATCGCTTCGGGAACTGCTCGATCCTGTGCGCGAACGTGGGCGTGCAGCAGTTCGGCCCGCTGGAGCGGCTGACGGAACAGGAATGGCGCTGGGTGCTCGACGTCAACGTCATGGGCACCATTCATACGGTCCAGTCCTTCCTGCCCCTCATCCGCCGCTCGAAGGGCCTGAAGCGTATTCTCGTCACGTCTTCGTCGGCGGCGTTGACGCCCGGCATCCGCATGGGAGCCTACACCGCTTCCAAATACGCGGTGACCGGCTATGCCGAGACCTTGCGGATGGAACTGGCCGAGGAGGGCATCGGCGTTTCGATAGCGTTCCCCGCGGGCATGGCGACCCGGCATCTGGAAAGCAGCGCCCTGGCGCGGCCTCGGGAGATGGGCGAGATGGAGATCAGGCGAGACGATATCGACGCGATGATGAAGAGCAGGGGCATGACCTCGTCGGACCATGTGGCAACGGCCGAACATGCGGCGCGCAATATCCTCCCCGATCTGCTGGCGAACGAGCGCTACATCGTGACTCATGGCGCTTATCGTGCCCAGCTGGAAGAGACCTTCGACGCCCTGCTCAAGGCGCATGACCGAGGGCAGGACGGTCCATCGCCCGGCACCTGAACCGCACGGCACTGCCGGCTTGACGGCTATCGATCCTGTGCCATGATTTCGCATGAGCACTTCTCTTCGATCCGATCGCCGCGGCCTGATCCTTGGTGGAGGCGCGCTGGCGATCTCCATGCTGCTGCCCGGCCCGTTGCTGGCCGACATCGACACCAGCGATCTGCGCAAGATCACCTCCGATGCGGTTCCCATCTCGCGCTCCGAACGCGAAGGGCGCCTCGAACGCGCCCGAAGGCTGATGCGGGAGCATGAGATCGATGCCATCCTGATCGAACCTGGCGCGAGCCTGGCCTATTTCACCGGCATCGAATGGTGGCGCAGCGAACGCCTGACGGCAGCGCTGCTTTTCCAGAAGGGCGAGCCGGTGATCGTCACTCCGTTCTTCGAGGAACCCTCGGTGCGCGAGACCCTGGCGATCCCCGCGGACGTCCGCGTCTGGCAGGAAGACGAGGATCCGATTGCGCTCATCGCCGCTACGCTGAAGGAGCGCGGTCTTTCCAGCGGCACGGTGGCCGTCGAGGAAACGGTCCGCTTCTTTGCCAGCGACGGTCTCTCCAGACGCGCGCCGGGAACCAGGAT
This sequence comes from Novosphingobium sp. PhB55, assembly GCF_004368805.1. NCBI lineage: Bacteria > Pseudomonadati > Pseudomonadota > Alphaproteobacteria > Sphingomonadales > Sphingomonadaceae > Novosphingobium > Novosphingobium sp. PhB55. Next base: position 441,061 of record NZ_SODQ01000004.1, read on the forward strand.
CGTTTCCGCGAACCCGGTCGTGCGCGGCTGCCGCATGATCAAGACGCCCGCCGAGATCGCGCTGATGACGAAGGCGACCGAAGTGACGATCGCGGCCTATCGCTGGGTCTGGCCCCGCATAAAAACGGGCATGACCCCGCACGAGATCGGCGCACTGATGGATGCGGCGACGGTGAAGCTGGGCGGCACGCCGGAATTTTCGCTGGTCCTGCTGGGCGAGGCCTCGGCTTATCCGCACGGGTCGCATAAACCGCAGACCGTGCGGGAGGGCGAGGTGATCCTGATGGACTGCGGTTGTACCGTCGAAGGGTACCAGTCGGACGTCTCGCGCACTTTCGTTCTCGGAAAGGCGCCTTCCGAGGTCCGCGCGATATGGGATACCGTCCACGAAGGTCAGCGGATTGCTTTCGATGCCGCGCAAGTGGGACTGCCTGCGGGCCGTGTCGACGATGCCGTTCGCGCTTTCTACGAGAAGCGCGGCTTCGGTCCCCGCTATCGGCTGCCCGGCCTCTCGCATCGCACTGGCCACGGCATCGGCCTCGATGGCCATGAGCCGGTCAACCTGGTTCACAACGAAACGACGGCGCTGGCCCCGGGCATGTGTTTCTCGAATGAGCCGGGCCTCTATTTGCCCGGAAAGTTCGGCGTGAGGCTCGAAGACTGCTTCCACATGACGACCAACGGCCCCGCCTGGTTTTCCAACCCGCCCATGTCGTTGGAGCAACCAATCGGAACTGTGGTGCCAAAATAGACGACCGGCGCTCGACTGCCTGAAAGACCGGACCCCCTTACGCGACTGAAAGGCGCCACGCCACGCTTCGTCTCATCTGCTTCTTGCCAAAAAACCTGGACCTGTCCTGACGCGAGAGTATCGCGCTCGGCGTCGAATTCCAGCAACTGGCCCCGCTGCGAGTGCGCAGGGCCTTTTCTCAAGATTAGGGAGTTTTACCGTGACTAGACCTTTCGGCCTCGGGCGATATTCCGTTTTGACGTGCGCCGCGGCGACCCTCGCGCTTCTGGGTACGGGCCAGGCCTCTTTCGCCGAGACCCAGACGGACATGACCGAGGCGATGGCCCAGGCGAAAAGCGGTTGCTCGCAAAAGGAATTCGTTCAGTTCCTCGACGCTTTCATCGCCTCGCCGGCGGTGCGTGCGAAATACACTGCGCCGGCCGTCGAACAGCGCGCGCTTCGCCAGCCCGCCAAGGCGTCTGGTACGAACCTTCCCGCCAGCAATTACCGGATCTTCAACGTTTCGCATGTCGACTGGCAATTCGCCGACACGGCATCCGTCAAGCGCTGGGAAGCCGATCCGAGCCAGCCCTACACCGCGCTGGATGTGAAATTCGAGGACCTGCCCGACGGCAGTTACAGGTTCACCTATCAGCCTGCGATCCTGCGGGACGATGAAGAGGGTGACGGTTGGACGGTCGAGCGGCACATTGGCAAGCCGGCCGGCTATCTGTTCGCATGGCAGAACGGCTGCTGGCAGCTCACGCAGGATCTTCGCTGAATGAAAGCGCGGCGAGCGAGCAGGCAACCGTTCGGAGAGCGGCCGGGCTTGCTGTCACGCCGAGGCTGGAAATCAGGTCAGATCGAACCGCTCGGAGGTCGCCTCGCGCATCCGGGCGGCGTCCCGCGTCGGCGGCGACCCGAACTGGCGGGCATATTCGCGGCTGAACTGCGAGGCGCTCTCGTAGCCGACGGCGAATGCCGCGCGCGCGGCGTCCGGGCTGGCCGTGAGCAGGCGCCGGGCGGTCTGGAGGCGCAAGCTCTTCTGGTATTGCAACGGGCTCATGCCCGTGGCGGCCTTGAAGTGCCGATGAAACGAAGGAACGCTCATCCCGGCAATTTCGGCGAGCGCTTCGGTGCGCAGCGGCTGGTCGAAATTGCGACGAATGCATTCGATTGCGCGGCGCGTGCGCGAGAGGCGGCTATCCTCGCGCCCGATCTGGCGCAGCATTCCGCCATGGCCGCTCTGGAGCAGGCGGTAGAGCACCTCGCGTTCGCGGGCCGGACCGAGGATCGGGATGTCGGCCGGACTGTCGAGAAGGGCCAGAAGCTGCTCCCAGGCATCCAGGATTTCGCGGGTCACGGGTGCCACGCCGAAGCCCGCCAGCGGACCTGCCGGTTCCGACGGCCCGGACGAGCGCGGCAGTTCGGCAAGCAGCTCGGCCAGAACCTCGCGGTTGAGTGCAAGGGTCGTGACGATATAGGGGCGCTCGCGCGATGCCTCGGTCACGCAACCGACGGCGGCGACCTCAACCGACGTCACGAAGCAAGTTGCGGCATCGTAGCGTAGCACGCGATTGCCGATGGTCACTTGCTTGGCGCCGCGCAGGACCAGGCAGATCATCGGTTCATACCGGCTGCTGATCGTTCCCCCGGCTTCGCATGCCATGTGAACGCGAAGGCGCGGCACCGGCATGTCTGCGGGCATATCGCGGTACGGCCCGGGAATATGGCGCTCCACGCGCCGGCACATGCGATTGAGCGTGTCCTGCATGAACGTCATTATCGGGCTGCCCGCGGGGTGATGCAACCGCGCTGATAGGATTGGGCAAGGCGTTGAGACGATCGGGCACCCTGGGCAAGGGGCCGCGCCCTATATCCGCCTCCTGGCCTCACCGTCTCAAGTGGTGAGCGCCACGAACCGGAGACAATCATGACCCATCCTTTCGGAGAGACTTCGACCGCCGACGAGGTGCTTGGCGGGATCGACCTTCGCGGCAAGCGCGTGCTCGTGACGGGCGCTTCTGCCGGCATCGGCATAGAGACCTGCCGCGCGCTGGTGGCCCACGGTGCCGAAGTGGTCGGCGCGGTGCGCGATCTGGCCAAGGCCGAGCGGGCGACCCAGCAGGTGCGTGCGGCAGCCGAGACCGGCGGCGGCAGCTTCAGCCTGGTCGAGCTGGACCTGGCATCCCTTGCGAGCGTGCGCGCCTGTGCGGACGGCCTGAATGAGGCGGGACAGCCGTTCGACATCGTCATCGCCAACGCGGGCGTGATGGCGCCGCCTTTCGGGCAGACTGCGGATGGGTTCGAAACCCAGTTCGGCACCAATCACCTGGGCCATTTCGTGCTGGTGAACCGCATTGCTCCCTTGCTGCGCGAGGGGGGCAGGCTGGTGAACCTGTCCTCGGCCGGGCACCGCTATGGCAACGTCGACCTGGAGGACCCGAACTTCGAGCGCGGCGACTACGATCCCTGGCTCGGCTACGGACGCTCGAAGACGGCGAACATCCTATTCGCCGTGGAGTTCGACAGGCGGCATCGCGACAGGGGCATACGCGCCGTGGCCGTCCATCCGGGTGTGATCTGGGATACGGAGCTGTCCCGCCACATGACGCAGGACGAAAAGGAGGCGCTCGTCGCCTCGATCGGCGCGAGCCTGGAAGCGGCGGGCGCGTCTGCGCTGGTCTACAAGTCGATACCGCAAGGCGCGGCTACCACGCTCTGGTCTGCGGTGGTTGCCGAACCATCGCAGATCGGGGGGCGCTACTGCGAGGACTGCCGGGTCGCGGAAGTCCAGGAGAGCGAAGGCCTGCGCGGCGGCGTGCAGCCTTATGCGCTCGATCCGGACAATGCGAAGGCGCTCTGGGCGAAAAGCGAAGAGATGGTCGGCGAGCGTTTCTGACGCCGGGCCCGAACAGAGGAGAGGACAACATGAAGTACCGCACTCTTGGCCAAGGCCTGAAGGTATCCGCGATCGGTGTCGGCTGCATGCCGATGATCCGCGAAGGCAACATCAACTATGGCCTCGCCGATGACGCGGTTTCGACCCGCACCATCCACGAGGCGATCGACCTTGGCATCACGTTCTTCGACACGGCCGAGATGTATGGGCCGTTCCGCAACGAGGAACTGGTCGGCGCTGCCATCAAGGGCAGGCGCGAAGGGCTGGTCATCGCCACCAAGTTCGCCATGCGCTGGGATGGCGATACGCCGACCCACGTCGATGGCAGCCCCGAAAACGCGCGGCGCGCCTGCGAGGGATCGCTGAAGCGCCTGGGCATCGACACCATCGACTTGTTCTACCAGCACCGCGTCGATCCGAACGTCCCCATCGAGGAGACCATCGGCGGCATGGCCGAACTGGTGAAGGAGGGGAAGGTGCGCCACATCGGCCTGTCCGAAGCGGCCGCCGATACGGTGCGCCGGGCCGCCAGGGTGCATCCGATTGCAGCGCTGCAAAGCGAATATTCGATCTGGGAGCGCGACGTGGAAGGGGAGATCCTCGATGCCTGCCGTGAGAACGGCGTCGGCTTCGTGCCTTACAGCCCGCTGGGGCGGGGTTTCCTGGCCGGCGGCATTCGCAGCCTGGACGATCTTCCGGCGGGCGATTGGCGGCGCAACGATCCGCGCTACTCGCCCGAGAACATGCCGAAGAACCTTGCGATCGTCGATGCGGTCCGCTCGGTGGCCCAGCGGCACGGTGTCTCCAATGCCCAGGTCGCGCTGGCGTGGTTGCTGGCGCAAGGAGACGATATCGTCCCGATCCCGGGGTTCAAGCGCAGCGAAACTCTGCGCGACAGCGCGGGAGCCCCCGACGTGACGCTCACTGCCGAGGATCTGGCCGTGATCGAGGCTGCGGCACCCAGCGGCCGAACGGCCGGCCCGCGCTACAACGAAGCAGGGATGGCACGCGTCAAGCTCTGACCGATCGCGCGAACCGGAAAGCAGGACAGGCCGGCAACGATCGCCGGCCTGCCCTCGCGCGAAAAGCGGGCTGAAAGCGGTGCAACCCTGCCCGGCAATCAGCGCAGCACGTAGTTCGCCGGGGAGACCGGATCGGGCAGGTCGGTCATTCCCAGGGCCGACAGCATCTCGCGCTCGACGGTGCGCACCATGGCGTCGAGCGGGAGGTCGTTGGGTTCGAGGCCGAAGGGATCCTCGAGCTGATCGCCCAGTGCATCCAGTCCGAAGAAGGTGTAGCTGACCAGCAGGACCGGAAGGAGTGTCCACCAACCCAGCGAACCGGCCAGCGCGAAGGGCAGCGCCAGGCAGAATATATATGCGGTGCGGTGCAGCAGCAGCGAATAGCTGAAGGGAACAGGGGTGAGGGCAATGCGCTCGCAGCCGGCCTGGACTTGCGCCAGCAGGTGAAGCTGTTCCTCGATGAGCGAATGGTGGATCGCGCCGACCCGTCCGTCCCTCGCCAGTTCCAGGCCGTGACGGCCCAGTTCGCGAAGCAGGCTGTCACTGGGATTGACGGCATCGTCCCATGGCCCGCTGCCGCAGCGCCTGGCGATTTCTTCCGTTTCCCCGCTTCCGCGCAGCCGGGCGGCAAGGCCCGCCGTAAAGCCGCACATGCCGATCAGCAACCTGCGTTGATCGGCATGTTCGAGAGTGACGACGCGGCGCGCAAGTGAGCGGCCGGCGATCACGAGCGAGCCCCAGAGCTTGCGCCCCTCCCACCAGCGATCGTAGCAGGCATTGTTGCGAAAGCTCATGAAGATCGAAAGCGCGATGCCGATCAGCGTGAAAGGCGTGGTGCCGATCCGGGAAAACAGGTCCGGCCGCTGTCCGGCGGCCATGACGGCCAGACAGCTGACGGCAGCGATCGTCACCAACCTGCCGACGATACGGGGAAGGATCGATCCCCTGATAGCGAAAGCGACATCCCAAAGGCCCGGTTTGGGGCGAACGATCATAGGGAAATCTCGGCAGCATTCGCGGCGGGACCATGCGCGGCCACGACATGCGGGGGCTTGCCGTCACGCTGGTAGCGGGTTGCGCAAGCCTGGGTTTCGATCAGCATGGCATGGCTCTAATCCAAGCCGCCGACCAGCCGCAAGAGCCACTTTCGCAGGGATCCTTGCAGCGGTTGCAAGGCATTCGCATGGTGGGTGCGCCTTGCCGGCCTAGTCCGTGACGAAAGTATCGCCGCCGATGAAGACCATGTCCTTCGAAGGGTGTGCAGGCCGCCCGGTCGCGCCGTAAGCGAAGCTCGTCCGCTTTACCCGCCCGTCGGCATATGTGAGTTCCAGCGTGGTGCCGGACAGCCGGTAACGCCCGCTGCCACCAGTGTTGCGCCCGGCGTAAACGCCGCTGCCCATCGCGCCCATGTTGGATCCCTCCACGAACTGCCCGTCCGGCGTGAAGCGGATCTTGTCCACGAACAGTGCCACGGTCGTTCCGCCGCCTTGCAGCCCGCTGGAGCTGGTGCGTGAATAGGCACCGGAGAGTGTTGCCCCGCCCTGGGCGCTGGAGAAGGCCGGAAAGAAGTTGCCGGAGGGAAGCGTGTAGTCGTTCGAATGGCCGTCGCTGCCGGTCAGACGAAAGCCTCCGCCTGCCTGCTGCCAACGCCCCCAGCGGTGCGGCTCGCGCGCCTTGGACTCTGCGACGTTCAACTCGTCGAGCGGCGTGGCGCCGATCTCCCAGTATTCGCCGTTGCCGAAGAATGCGAGCGGCTCCCAGTCGACCCCGCCGCCGCCCGAAATCGCGCGAAAATACAGGCCGGCAGCTTTGCTCGTGGCAGCCATCCCTGACGCCCGCACGGGTGTTGGGGCAGGGGGCGGCGGGGCGGTTCCCGCTGCCGATGGTGCGCCTTGTCCGGCGAAGCCCTTCGCCGTCAGCGTCATGCGGCGCATGTCCACCTTGAGCAGAGCGGCGGCCTGCGCCTGGACGGCGTCACTCACCTGCCGTTTCATCGCGGCGCCCTGCGTGGCTGCGGCCTGCATCTGGATTTCGGCAAGCAGCGCCTGGAGCAGCATGGTGTCTCCGATATCCTGCCGCCCGCGGTCGTCCAGGGCGGCGAAACCGGGATTGGCGAGCATCACCTTGCGCATCTGCGCCCGCACTGCCTGCGCTGTCTCGCGATCGGGGCGGCTGTCATCGACAATGCCGTTTGCGGCCAGCCAGGCGACCATCCAGTAAGCGGAGACGAGATCCACCACGTCTTCGATATCGAAGCCGAGTTTCCCATAGGCGGGCCGGACCTTGGCGACGATATCCTCCCGGAAAAGCTTCTCCAGTTCCGCCCCGGCCTGCGGTGATTTCTGCCCGAACAAAGCGACGATCTTCGCCTCCTTCTCGGCAAGGAGCGCGGGGTCCCGGTGAAAGCGGGTGGCCGGTTCGGACTGCGCGGCGGCGGCCGGACCAGAAGCCAGCAGCAGGAGGGCAGACGGTATCAGGACGCGGGGGAGCATCGGACCTCCTTCGGGACACACCGAACCACGCTGGCCGCTGAGACATAACGCGGTCATGACAGGGGCGACAGGCCGTTCGAATGATGGGGCGAACGGTCCCTGCCGTACCGCCTGACCCTGCCATCAAGCTGCAATGGATTGCCATCACGGGTCCTCCTGCTATCCGGAGCATCAGAACCGCGTTCGGACCTCACGAAGCAAGACCAGCGCTTTGCGCCGCGTGCTTTCCAAAAAGGAATTCCCATGACCAGCCGTTCCGTTGCCGGCATCCATCCCGCCCGCCGCGACGATATCGCTGACCTCGTCACCCGGCGGCCGGTGCCGGGACCGGGGCTCGATCAGGTCGATCCGTTCCTTTTCCTCAATCATCACGGCCCGCAGGTCTATCAGCCCGGAAACAACGGCCTGCCTTTCGGTCCGCATCCGCACCGCGGCTTCGAGACGGTGACCTTCATTCTCGAAGGCAATCTCGCCCACCACGACACGGGCGGCCATGAAAGCATCATCGAAGCGGGCGGCGTGCAATGGATGACGGCAGGCTCCGGCCTGATCCACGCGGAAGTGTCGCCGCCCAGTTTCAAGCAAGCGGGCGGTGCCCTGGAAATCCTCCAGCTCTGGGTCAATCTCCCGTCGCAGCTGAAGATGTCACCTCCGCGCTACACCGGCGTTCAGGTCGACGGCATTCCCGCGATCCCGATCGCCGGAGGGCAGGGTAGCCTGAACCTGATAGCGGGCACGTATGGGGACCTCACCGGCCCTATCCCGTCGCTCACCGGCGTCTTCATGTCGACCGTGCGTCTGACCGCCGGCGCGCGGATCGACCTGCCGGCTCCCAAAGAGCGGAGCGTGTTTCTTTATGTCGTATCTGGAAGCGTCTCGGTCAGCGGCGAGGCCGTGAACGCCTGGCATCTCGTCACCGTGAGAGATGATGGCGACACCCTCTCGATCGAGGCGCAAAGCGACGCGGTACTCCTGTTCGGCCATGCCGACCCGATCCGCGAACCGGTGGTGGCCCATGGTCCCTTCGTCATGAACACCCAGGCGGAAATCGGCGAGGCCATCCGCGACTATCAGGCGGGCAAGTTCAACGGCACCGGCCCCTTGCGCGGCGTCGGGCAGTAACGGCCCCGTTCTTGCGGGGAGAGGCACTCTCCGCAAGGCTGCCTTGATGCGAGGTGTGCTGAAGAAGGGTGATGGCGGAGGGGCGCTCGGATTTACCCTGGGACCCGCCGCCTTTCCCTGCCTAATTGGCCGCCAGCGCCTTCCCCTAAAGCGGAAGGTGTTCGCGGAGGAATCGACGCCAGATTTCCGACCGATGAGGGAGCGCGCGAAGGCGCTCCGAACAAATCGGCGCCAATGGCGGTCTTGTGGCGGAAAAGCTGACCGGGCGTGAGCGATGACGGGGATCATCCTTGGGACCGCAGTGGTCACCGTGAGCGCTCAACAGGCAATGGGCAGCAACACAGAGCAGAGCCGGAATATGCGTCCGTGCTCAAGTTCGCCATTCGCTGGCCTCGGCGCGTTTTCTATAAGGATGACTGCACATCAAGCGGTTCGCCGAAATGCCCGAGGCTTGTTCCCTGGCTTGCCAGGGCGCTCAGGATCGTTTCGCTGTCAGTGCGTTGCAGCCAATCCGGGCTCGCTTCGAAGAACAGGACCTTGGCGTCCTTGCCAAGCACCAGGACGGCAGGCTGGTCGATTTCGTAACTGAACGTGCCGAGTGTCGAGCCTATCCATTCCTGGCCGGGCGCGACTTCAGGCTGTTCTTCGGGCAGGAACGTGATGCCGAGGTCTCTCGCCAGTGCATAGCCGGGGTCGCTGGCGACGGTGAAGCCAAGCTGATGGCGCTCGATCAGCGCCCGATCGACGGGGATCTGCGCGCTGACGGCAACGAGTGGAACGCCTTGCTCGCGAAGCGTGGGCCATAGCGTTTCGTTGTAATAGGGCAGGGCGATGTTGCAGGCCGGGCAGCCGCCGAAGCGGAAGAACACGAGCACCGCCGGTCCCTTTGCGAGAAGCCGGTCGCGGGTGAGTTCCCCTCCATCCTGGTCGATGAGCCTGAAAGGCGCGATCACGTCACCCGCGCGGGGCAATGTCGCGGGGTCGTGACGTCTGGCCAGTTCACGGCGCTGCGCAGCGTTTCGCTCGAGCTGCTCGGCGCTCCATGTCCGTGCGCGCTCGGCCTGAAGCTCGGTGAAACGATCCTTGAGGCTCTTCGTCATTCTTTCCCTCCGGATGGATGTCCGGGGGCAAGGCTAGGCGGGGCGCCGCGGCGGCGATAACAAGAAGCGCAGTCGCACCCTTGATAATTTTCAATAAGGGCTTGGCGGTCTACAACGCGGCCACGACTTCGCGCGCCAGGCTGGCCAGCTGGCTTGTCGGGCCGTCCAGGTTCGGTGCGGTCTGGAGAATGCAGGAGACGTTGGGAAGGGCGGGCAAGTCTCCATCTTCCAGCGGCGCGTCCCGCAGGAACAGATGCGTGCGGCAGGTCACTCCCAGCCCGGCATCGACAGCCGCCCGCAAGGCAGTGAGGTTGGGCGTCTCCACGGATATCCGGTAGGGCCGCCCGGCTTCCTCCAGAGCATGGATCGCCGCTTCGCGAAAGCGGCAGGGCGGCTCCAGCACGGCGAGCTGCACCACGGTTTTCCGGGCGAGGTCGGGGTTGCCGTACCAGGCCATGGGCGCACTGGCGATGGCGCCCGGATCGCTCGCCGCGGCAAAGCCCAGCACGATATCCAACTGACGACGTTCAAGCTGGCCCAGCAATTCCGCAGTTCCGGCGATCCGCGAATAGAGCTGCGCCTCGGGATGCAGTTCGGCGAAGCGGGCCAGAAGCCCGGAGAGCAGCATCTCGGCGAAATCCTGGACCATGCCGATTCTCGCAGGCCCGGTGAAATGGCCCGCGGTCACGGCGGCGACGGCCTCGTCATGAATGTTCAGCACCTTGCGGGCATATTCCAGCATCAGCTCACCCGAGGGGGTCAGCGTGAGCCGGCGGCCGTCGCGGTGGAACAGGGCCTGCTGGAGCAGCTCCTCCAGACGCTTGATTTGCAGGCTCAGTGCGGACTGGCTCACGAAGACCCGTTCCGCTGCGTTGAGCATCGAGCCCGTATCGACGATCGTCACGAAGCTGCGCAGCAGGTTGGTCGGCAGATTTACAGGCATGTGAGAATCACTCGCTCAGAGAGGGCATCGGCGCGAACCTAGCGGCCCGCACTATCTCAACCAAATTAGTAGAGTTTGTCCCGCTGATGGCAATGCTTGTGTGGCTGCTCAGGAAGCAGTGGGCGGCATTCACCCCGCTTGCTGCACGATTCAGCTACGAGAATCCGGGGTTTCCCTGCGTTATGAGCGCGGCTGATAGGCCTTTCGTCAAAACTCAATTGAATTAGTAGACAATGCGATGTCTCTTCCGCGGATGCCATATCCGAGAAGACACCAATGAGCGCCCGCCCATCCTCCCGCATCCTCTCGTTCGGGGCGCTGGCCCAAACGCTGCGCAGCGCACGCTGGCTGTCGCCCTTGCTGTTCCTGCTGCTGTGGGAGCTGGGATCGCGGTGTGGCCTCATTCCCGAACGCACTCTGGCGGCGCCGTCGACAGTGCTGTCGACGATGCTGGACATGGCGCTTTCCGGGGAGCTTTCGAACAACCTCTGGGTCTCGTTCCTGCGTGTGGCGATCGGACTCGCGATCGGGATCAGCATTGGCGTTGTGCTGGCGCTGGTCGCCGGGCTGTCGCGGCAAGGAGAGGTCGCGGTCGATCCGATCATGCAGATCAAGCGCACGATCCCTACGCTGGCGCTGACACCCCTGTTCATCGTCTGGTTCGGGATAGGCGAAACGCCCAAGATCGCCCTGATCGCCTTCGCCTCGATCTTTCCGGTCTATCTCAATCTGTATAGCGGCATCCGCAGCGTGGACGTGCGGCTTCTGGAGGGTGCGCGCAGCTTCGGCTTGAGCCGTGCCGAGCAGATCTGGCATGTCATTCTGCCCGGCGCGCTCCCCTCGCTGCTGGTCGGGCTGCGCTATTCCCTGTCGGTCGCCATCCTCGTGCTGGTCGTTGCCGAACAGATCAACGCTTCGGCCGGTCTCGGCTATCTCATCAACAATGCACGCGACTTCATGCGGACCGACATCATCGTGGTCTGCCTGATGGTCTACGCGGTGCTTGGTCTTGCCGCCGACGCCCTGGTGCGCGCCGTGGAAAGCCGCGCCCTGGTGTGGCGCCCCAGCATCGTCTCGCAATGACGCCCAGATCCGCACCTTATCCGGAGAACCCAGCCATGGACGCCCGAAAGATCGGTCCGCACCGCGCGACAGCGCCCGAATTCTACATGACGCCGCCGGTCGTCCGCCTGCGGGACTTCAGTCGCAGCTTCGGCGATGACACTGTCATTTCGGGGTTGAACCTCGACATCGCACCGGGGGAATTCGTGACCCTGCTTGGCCGGTCCGGCTCGGGCAAGACCACGTTGCTGCGCACTCTGGCCGGGCTCGATCCGACGACCGGGCAGGATGTCACGGTTCCAGACTCGCGCGCGGTGGTGTTTCAGGATGCGCGGCTGCTGCCGTGGAAGAAAGTATGGCGCAATGTCGCGTTGGGGCTTCGGCAGGGCGACGTGCGCCGGCGGGCTGAGGATGCCTTGCGCGAGGTGGGCCTAGAGCACCGGCTCGATGCCTGGCCGCTGACCCTTTCCGGCGGCGAGGCGCAGCGGGTTGCGCTGGCCCGCGCCCTGGTTCGCGAACCGAGCCTGCTGCTGCTGGACGAGCCTTTCGCGGCGCTGGACGCTCTGACGCGGCTGCGGATGCACGAACTCGTGCTCGCGCTCTGGACGCGGCACCGGCCGGCGGTGATGATGGTCACGCACGATGTGGACGAGGCGATCGCGCTGGCCGACCGGATCGTCCTCCTGGACCAGGGCCGCATCGTCACGGAGGAGCGGATCGAAGCGCCCCGCGGAGAGCGCGCCCATGTCGCGCGAGGGCTGCGCAGCCGCCTACTGAGTGCGCTTGGCGGGCACGTAGCCGAAGGTCCCTCGCCGGCCGAGATCATCGCGCTTCACGCCGGAGGCCTGGCATGAACGCGCCGGTTTCTCTCGTCATCCCTGCGAACGATATGGCGCCGCTGCGCCGCTTCGTGAGGGGCTTCGCGGCCTTGATCGACGGCGGCGCCGGACAGGCGGAAATCCTCGCAGACGGCGGTGACCTGCTCGCCCGCCTGGTCTCGCGCGACGATTGGCTGCCCGATGCCTTCGCCCGCCCGCATCCCGAGCGCTATCAGCAATACCTCCTGCACTGCGACAGCGCCGAGCGTTTCAGCGTGGTGTCCTTCGTCTGGGGGCCGGGCCAGGCGACCCCGATCCACGATCACCGCGTCTGGGGCCTCGTCGGCGTGCTGCGCGGAGCGGAGCGCGTGCAGAACTACCGGCGCCGCGGGGATGGCTCGCTCGTCCAGCAAGGCGGGACCGGAGACCTTCGCGAAGGTGAAGTGGAAGGGATCGATCCCCACGTCGGCGACATTCACCGCGTGGCCAATGCCTTTGCCGACCGAACCTCGATTTCGATCCACGTCTACGGGGGCAATATTGGCGCCGTCGAGCGCGCGACGTACCGCGACAGCGGCGAGGAACGCCCTTTCATCTCGGGCTATGCGAACGACGTTCTGCCCAACCTCTGGAATGGAGTGATCCGGGCATGAGTGTCTCTCCCGCCGAAGTGCGAAGCGCCTTGCTGGGCCGCCGTGAGATAGCGCTTATCGATGTACGGCAGGAGGCCCAGTTCGCGCTCGGCCACCCGCTTTTCGCGGCGCAGATTCCGTTGCAACGCATCGCCCTGGAAGCGCCCTGGCGCATCCCGCGCAAGGATACCCCGATCGTGGTCTATGACGACGGGGAGGGGCTTGCCGAACCGGCGCTGCACCAGTTCCGCGCGCTCGGATATACGCAGGTCGACCTGCTGGCAGGCGGACTGCCCGGTTGGCGTGCAGCGGGCTATGAACTGTTCGAGGACGTCAACAGCTACTCGAAGGCCTTCGGGGAACTGGTGGAGCACCGCCGCCAGACACCCTCGCTTCCAGCGCCGGACGTGCTCGCGCTGATCGAGGAAAAGGCCGATATCGCCATTCTCGACGCCCGCCGGTTCGAGGAATATGCGACCATGAGCATTCCGGGTGGCCGCAGCGTGCCGGGCGCGGAACTCGTACTGCGAGCGCCCGTTGCCGCGCCGGATCCGGATACGACGATCATCGTCAACTGCGCCGGGCGCACGCGCAGCATCATCGGCACCCAGTCGCTTATCAACGCAGGCCTGCCGAACCGCATCTTCGCCCTGCGCAACGGTACGATCGGCTGGACACTGGCCGGGCAGACGTTGGAAACCGGGCGGCAGGAAAATGTCGACAAGGGCGAAGAGGGCGGACAGGACCTTGCCCGCAAGCGGGCCCGTGACGTGGCCTACCGCGCCGGCGTGCGCCGGATCGACGGCGCGGACCTCAGGGCTTTGCTCGCCCACGACGATCGCACTCTCTATCGCTTCGACGTGCGCCAGCCCGCCGAATTTGCGGCCGGTCATCCCGCGGGGTTCCGCAATGCGCCGGGCGGGCAGCTGGTGCAGGAAACCGATCATTTCGCCCCCGTGCGCGGCGCGCGCATCGTGCTGGCCGACGACCTCGGCTCGCGGGCCGACATGACCGCTTCGTGGCTTGCCCAGCTCGGCTGGGAGGTGCTGGTGCTGGCTGACGCCTTCGACGGTCCGCTGGAAACCGGAGGCGACGGCGCCCCGGCGCCGCGCGGGGCGCATGGCCGCTACAAGCGCCCTTACGAAGGCACGGACAACCGCGAGACCGCCATGCAGGCCTATCTCGACTGGGAATACGGCCTTGTCGCCCAACTGGAGCGCGACGGCACTCACGGCTTCTTCGTCATCTGATCCCACACCTCAGGGAGAATTGCATCATGACCGTCAAGTTCATCGGCTATATCGGTTTCAACGACAGTTCGGAGATCCACCGCGGCGCGCGCTCGCGGGCGCTCGACCGGGACTATGTGGAGGCGGCCGCCCGCGCGCAGGAAGCGGGCGGGTTCGACCGGGTGCTGATCCCATTCGGCTCAAGTTCCCCGGAGAGCCAGATCGTTGCGGCCCATGCCGCCGCGATCACCACGCGTCTCGGTTTCCTGGTCGCGCATCGGCCGGGCTTCACTCAGCCGACGCTCGCTGCGCGTCAGTTGGCGACGCTGGACCAGCTCTCGGGCGGCCGCGTTGCCGTGCACATCATCACCGGCGGCGCCGATGAGGAGATGGCGCGCGATGGCGATGGGCATACGCTCAAGGCCGAGCGCTACTTGCGCAGCGACGAATATCTGGATGTGCTCAAGCGCGAATGGAGCGAGCAGGCGCCGTTCGACCATTCGGGCCGTTTCTACGACGTGCGCGGCGGCTTCAGCGCCGTGAAGCCCGATAACCTGCCGGTGTTCTTCGGCGGCTCCTCGCCCGAAGCGATCGAAGTCGCGGGGCGCCATGCCGATGTCTACGCTCTCTGGGGTGAAACGCTGGAGCAAGTGGGCGAGGCGGTGCGCGCCGTCCGCCATGCCGCCGCGCAGCACGGCCGCAACCCCGGGTTCTCGCTTTCCCTGCGTCCGGTCATCGCCGATACCGAGGAAGCGGCGTGGAAGAAGGCCGACGAGATCACCGAGAAAGTCCGCGCCCAGCGCGAGGCGGCGGGCTTGCCGACCAGCGGTCATCGTCCGCCCAATGCCGGATCGCTGCGCCTGCTCGAAACCGCCCAGACCCAGCGCCGCGACACCCGCCTCTGGACCGGCGTGGCTGCGCTCACCGGCGCGGCGGGCAATAGCACCGGCCTTGTCGGCACGCCCGAGCAGGTCGCCGATGCGCTGCTCGAATATTACGACATCGGCATCGACCACTTCCTGATCCGGGGCTTTGAACCGCTGGCAGACGCCATCGACTATGGCCGCGACCTGATCCCGGTGGTCCGCGCCAAACTCGCCGCGCGCGAGGGAGCGGACAAGGTCGCGCTGGCAAGCTGAATCCGGCCTCCCGCGCTTTGGAAATACTCACCTTCCTATCAGCCATCCGCGTTGGTTCGTCCCGGCCCACCCGCATAGCCTGACACCACGCAGAAGGAGGAAAGACATGACCACCCGTCAACTCAAACTCGGCTTCATCCTGCACGGCGTCGGTCCCGGTTGGGACGACTGGCGCCACCCGGACGCCCAGGTCGATGCCAGCACCAGCCTGTCGTTCTATACCCGGCAGGCGCAACTCGCCGAGCGCGGAAAGTTCGACTACCTCTTCGTGGCCGATAGCGTCTCGATCAACGCGCGTTCTTCTCCGCACTATCTCAACCGGTTCGAACCGCTGACGATCCTCTCGGCGGTGGCGGCGGTGACCGAACGCATCGGCCTCGTGGGCACGGCCACGGTCAGCTATACCGAGGCCTACAACCTCGCCCGCCAATTCGCTTCGCTCGACCATATCAGCGGCGGCCGGGCCGGTTGGAACGTGGTCACCTCGTGGCTGGAAGGGAGCGCGGCCAACTTCGGACGCGACAAGCACCTCGACCATGACGTGCGCTATCGCCTCGCCGAGGAATATCTCGACGTCGTCAAGGGCCTCTGGGACAGCTGGGAAGACGATGCGCTCGTCCGTGACAAAGCCAGCGGACAGTTCCTCGATCCCGACAAGCTCCACGAACTGAACCACAAGGGCGAATTTCTCTCCGTAAAGGGCCCGCTCAACATCTCGCGCTCGCCGCAGGGGCAGCCGGTGATCTTCCAGGCGGGTTCCTCGGAAGACGGCCGCAACTTCGCCGCCCGCCATGCCGAGGCGATCTTCACTCACCAGGAAGACCTTGCCGAGGGGCAGGCCTTCTACGCCGACGTCAAGGCGCGGGCGCGCGGCTTCGGCCGTGATCCCGAGCAGCTTCTGGTGCTTCCCGGCGGCCGGCCCGTGGTGGGTTCGACCGAGGAAGAGGCCGAGCGGCTCTACGGCGAACTGGCGGGCCTCGTCAGTCTGGAGAACGCGCTTCGGGCGCTCGGCCGTTCGTTCAACGACCACAATTTCAGCGTCTACGATCCTGACGGCCCGTTCCCGCATCAGGTCGCGGAAGAAGGGCGCAGGAGCAACCAGAGCGCGTCCGAGCGCGTGCTGGCCGATGCCGCCCGCGGGCTGACGCTGGGCGAAATTGCCCTGCGCGTCGCCACCCCGCGCAGCCACTTCACAGGCACTCCCGAGCAGATCGCGGACCGCTTCCAGCTCTGGCTCGAACAGCGCGGATCGGATGGCTTCAACCTGTTCGAATCCCTGCCCGGCCAGCTTGAGGTCTTCGTCGATCAAGTGGTGCCGATCCTGCAGGCGCGCGGGATCTACAAGCGCGACTACCCCGGCAGCACCTTGCGCGAAACGCTGGGGCTGGACGTTCCCGTCAACCGCAACACCGCCGCGCGCCTGCGCCGCGACGCCGCCTGACACGAAAGCAAAGGAGAAGATTCATGGCCAGCACCGCTTCCACTTTCGACGTTTCGAGCACTGACCTCGTCATCCGCCCCGTGCAGCCGACCATCGGCGCCGAAGTGGAGGGCGTGGACCTTTCCAAACCCCTGACTGACGAGCTGCGCTCATCCATCCGCGCCGCGCTTCTCAAGTGGAAGGTCCTGTTCTTCCGGGACCAATCCATCGACGACGCCCAGCAGGCGGCCTTCGCAGCGAACTTCGGCCCGCTCTACACCCATCCCACCACGCGCCACGATGCGGCGAACAAGGAAGTCCACGCCATCGCCGCGCGGGAGGACCGGGAATACGAGAAGAAGCTCGGCTACAAGCTCAGGGCCGGGGAGGCCTATCACACCGATACGAGTTGGCGGCTCGTGCCGACCTGGGGCGCGGTGCTGCGCGATGTGAACCTGCCTGAAGTGGGCGGCGACACGATCTGGGTGGACGCGAACCTGGCATACGAGACCCTCGCGCCGGAACTGAAGGAGCGCCTGGAAGGCAGGCACGTCACGCACAACTTCGTGCCCGCGCTGGAGCTTTCGGGTCACGAATACCCCATCGTCGCGCACAAGATCGTGCGCACGCATCGTGAAACCGGAGAGAAGATCCTCTGGGTCAACTTCTCGCAGCAACCGCAGATACTCGGCCTGGAACTGTCGGAGAGCCGCGAACTGCTGGAAGAAGTGCTTCGCCAGTACAAGCGGCCGGACCTTCAGGCGCGGTTCTCCTGGCGGCCGGGCACGGTCGCGTTCTGGGACAATCGTGCCACGGTGCACTTCGCCGTGCGCAACTACGGCGACTTCCCGCGCGAGCTGCATCGCATCCTGATCGCGGACGAGCCGCTCTGGACGGATCTCTGAACTATGATCGATAGACGCGGCCTGCTTGCAGGACTTGCCACGACTGCCGCCCTGGCCGCTTGCGGCCGGGGCGGCAGCGCGAATACGGACGTGCTGCGGGTAGGCAGCCAGAAGGGCGGTACGAAATCGCTCATGCTGGCTTCCGGTGCGCTCGATGGCGTCTCCTACGAAGTTGAATGGTCCGAATTCCCGGCGGCGCAGAATCTTCTTGAAGCGCTTGGCAGCAGTGCGGTCGATCTCGGATTGGTCGGCGATGCCCCATTCCAGTTCGCTTATCAGGCCGGGAGCCCGATCAAGGCCGTGAGCGCGCAGCGCACACAAAGCCGTATCGACGGTGCGCTTTCCATCCTGGTGCCGGCGCGTTCGCCAGTCCGCGACGGCAAGGGCCTGAAAGGAAAGCGGATCGCCACGACGCGCGGTAGCGTCGGGCACTACCTGGTGCTGCGATCGCTGATGGCTTCGGGCTACGGTCCGGGCGACGTCGAGCTGGCGTTCCTGTCCCCCAGCGATTCCCGCGCCGCGCTCCAGACCGGTGCGGTGGATGCCTGGTCCACCTGGATGCCCTATGTCGCGGCGGCGCAGGCCGAGGGCGATCGCATCGTCGTCGACGGCAGGGACTTCGTCCAGGGCTACGGTTTCGACGTTGCGCCGGAAAGCGCCATCGAGCGCAAGCGCGCGCAGCTGAGCGATTTCCTCGCGCGAGAGGCAAAGGCCCTGCAGTGGGCGCGGAACCATGTCGACCAATATGGCGCGGTCCTTGCCAGGGAAACCGGGCTGCCGCCGGACATCGCGCGCGCGACGGCGGAAAAGAATGTGCGTCTTCGTGTACCGATCGACGCCAGCGTGATCTCCGATCAGCAAGTCGTGCTCGATACTTTCCGCCGCTTCGGAGAGGTCAAGACTGTGCGGCCGATCGATAAAGCATTCGCGGATCACATCTGAGATAAGCAGAAATGAAATTGAATTGAGGGAATTCAATTTAAATATTAATGGCGGGGATGGGAATAAGCTCTCGTGCTTATTAATTTGGGGGCTTAAGTGAAAAATATTGTAATTGCCGGTTTCCTTGCGAGTGTTTCAATAATCGCCGTTTCTCCTGCCAGAGCAGAAGAGGTTGCCGATGCCACCGCCAGCACTGCAGCGGAGGCAGATGCCGGCGCTATCGTCGTCACCGGCGCGCGCGGCCGGATCCAGCGTTCGGTGGCGGACAGCCCCGTGCCGATCGACGTGATCAGCCCGCAGGAACTGAAGAATACCGGGCGCACCGGTCTCAAGGAGATACTCGGCAACATCATCCCCTCGCTGAGCATGCCCGCGCTGGGCGGTGGCGGGACCTCGGCCAGTGTCCGGCCGATCTCGATCCGGGGGCTTTCGGGTGACTATGTGCTCGTGCTCGTTAATGGCAAGCGGCGGCATACGACATCGCTGATCAACAATCTCTCGCGCATCTCGGGCGGATCGACGCCGGTCGACATCGACCTGATCCCGACCAGCGCGGTCGGCAGGATCGAAGTCCTGCGGGACGGTGCCGCCGCGCAATATGGATCCGACGCGATTTCCGGCGTCATCAACATCATCCTCGACAATTCTCCGCACGGCGGCGAACTGTCAGTGACCGGCGGGCAGCTTTACGAGAAAGGCGGCGCCTTGGCGCAAGTCGCGGGCTCCTATGGCGCGCCGCTGGGCGACGGCGGCTTCGCACGGTTCTCCATCGAGGCGAAATATCACGACCGCGCCGATTCCTCGGCCGAGCCCATCCCTTATGTCTATCCCCTGGTGAACGGCCAGCCCGATCCGAGGGAGGCCGATGCGGACCATCTCATCGCCGGCGGCTACGGCCGCTCCAATCGCGACAAGATCGTCGACACCAGTTACAATGCGGAATTGCCGGTCGGCGAGGATACCACGCTCTACTCGTTCTCCACGCTGAGTTACCGCAACATCAAGGATGCCCGCGGCGCATACTTCGCGGCAGCGACCGGGTATAACGGTCTCGCCAACAGTTCCGGCGCATCGGTCTTGCCCCAGCTCTATCCTGCTGGCTTCCAGGCCTACCGCCGCATCTGGGAATGGGACTGGCAGACGGCCGTGGGCCTGCGCACCCAGTTTGGGGAGTGGTCGCTGGACCTGTCGACCAGTTATGGGCGCGACAACGTGAAGCTGGGCGCCGAGAACACGCTCAATCCCTCGCTGGGGCCGGACAGCAAGAGCAGCTTTTTCATGGGCCGCCAGAAGCAGGACCTGTGGGTGAGCAATCTTGACCTCAGCCGCGAGCTGGATCTCGGTCTTGCCGGGCCGTTAAGCCTCTCCCTGGGCGCGGAGCAGCGCTGGGAGCGTTTTCAGAACATCGCAGGAGAGCCCGATTCCTACAGGGACGGTGGCTACGTGATCCCCTTGGATAGCACGCCTTTCGGCCAGCTCTATGGTGGTCGTTCGCCCTCGCCGGGACTCGTTTCCTTCACCGGCACATCGCCGGCCGACGCGACAAGCATAAGCCGCAACAACCTGGCGGCCTATGCGGACGTTTCCGCCGATGTGATGCCGGGCTGGTTTGTCGGCGTCGCCGGCCGGTTCGAACACTATTCCGACAGCGCGGGCAATACCTTCAGCGCCAAGGCGTCCACCCGCATCGAACTGGCGAAGGGACTTGCGCTGCGCGGCGGCGTCAACACCGGCTTCCGCGCGCCGTCGCTGGCGCAGACGGCGTTCTCGACCACGCAGAACACCGTCACGGTGATCGGCGACGAGCGCGTGTCGACCGTGTCCAAATTCCTGCCGGTGAACAGCGCAGCAGCGATTGCGCTGGGGGCAAAGCCGCTCAAGCCGGAGAAGTCTCTCAATTTCACGGCGGGCGTGACTTATGAGACCGGCCCGTTCCGCCTGACGATCGATGCCTATCAGATCCGTATCGACGACCGTATCGTGAAAACCGAATTCCTGGGTACGGCATCCAACGGCGGGGCGGCGATCAAGGACATCCTCGTCGAAAACGGCATCGATGACGTGGATAGCGCCCAGTTCTTCACCAACGCGATCGATACCCGCACGCGCGGGGTCGATGTCGTGGGCGAATATACGCTCGATACCGCCTCGCTCGGCACATTTCGCCTGAACGCCGCCTACAGCTACAACAAGACGAAAATCCTCCATGTCATCGACAATCCCGAGGAACTCAGTGACCTGAACGTCACCCTGTTCGGCCGGCAGGCCCAGCGCGATCTCGTTGCGGCCCTGCCCCGCAGCAAGGTGGTGTTGTCCAACACCTGGTCCCTGGCCAAGTTCCGGGCGCTGGCCCGCGTGACGCGCTATGGCAAGTATACCGAGTCCAGCAATGTGGCGGCTTCTGACCGCACTTATGGTGCCAAATGGGTGGCCGACGCTGAAGTGGGCTATCAACTCACCGACAATCTCGACATCGCTGTCGGTGCCAACAACCTCTTCGACGCATATCCCGACAGGAACGGCACCGTCGCTGCAGACGGATCGGGGCTGTACGGGAACTTTGCGCCCTTCGGCCTCAGCGGCGGCTTCTATTATGCCAGACTTGGCGCGAAGTTCTGATGCGGCGCTTTCGACGGGCCGTCTCGCCCGCGGCTTGGCAGTCGAGTTGGGCAGTCGAGTTGGGTAGTCGAGTTGCGTAGTTAGGACGGAGTTTTCACATCACCTGCGGGTTCGCCGGGGCTGAATATTTTGCACTGGAATAATTTTCTCCCGGCGAATCCCTACCCCTTACTATTCCTCACTTGAATACCTATCTTGCGCTGATCGCGGATGGGTTCTCTGTAGGCACCCGCGACTGAGAGACCGATTGCGCTCCCGCTTACTACCTGGAGCCATTCTTGGACCTCAATCAGCTGTATTTCGCACATCAACTTGCATCGATGCGGGCAGACTCGGCGGTCGATTTGGCTGTTCGCTCAAGGCATCTTCAGATTGCCCAGGGCTGGGGGCAGCAAATCGAAAATTATCAAGTCAGGCTCGGCGCGGCCGCATCTTGCAGTTGGACTGCATTGCGCGCGGCGGCGCTGACCAACCCGCGTGTCGGACACTCGTCAATCTCAAAGGATCGATAGATGGCAAAGGGCCAAAAAAAGAGCAGCAGGGAAATCCGCAAGCCCAAGAAGCCGGTTCCTCCCAAGCCGAATGCATCAAACGCCTCGGCGAAAAATCCAGTCTCGGTTTTGATTGACAAGAGGGACTAGCGGCTGACGCGTAGCAAGTGGCGATTTGGGAGTTACCGCGATGAGCCGTGCGATGAATCTGTCTCTCGGGCACGTTGAAGTTTTAGCCATGTGCGAAAAATTCGCAGTTTTAATCAGTGTGATCGAGCCGCTTCCGTCAGGAGGAACGCATCTGGTATGTGTTCGAGAGGAGGGCGCGGAGCTTATGCGTCTAAAGTTCAAGAACAGTCTCGTGGCCGGACACGTTAAGCGATTTCCGTTCTATCGGGGCTGAGGATCGTGGCGATTTGATTGCGTGTTTGCAGTCCAATCCCCGGGCAAAGGCTGGTCGTTCATCACAGATTTGTGAACTGGACGGCTTTGAGGTTGGTGAAAAGCTGACGGCTCAATGCACTGCAGTCCGGTATGGCGAACGGTATGGGCAACCCATTTTATCGTTTTCGCTATCCACAGGCTGTGGACAAACTGTGCTTGAGTGCGGGTAGGGGGCACTGATCGGCTTTGCAGGCGCCCTGCAATGATCCATGCTTGGTTTTGCCGCTGTGACCCGCATTTCGAGGAGCGCGGCAGACCCGAAGATTTCGACAGGACGAACCAATCATGAATAACAGCGATCTCGCCGACACCATTGCCGCCGCCCACGACCTCACCAAGGCCGATGCCCGCAAGATCGTCGACGCCGTGTTCGAAGCGATCGGCGATGCGGCCGCCAAGGGCGACGAAGTCTCGCTGAATGGCTTTGGCAAGTTCAAGGTCAAGGACAGCCCCGAGCGCGAAGGCCGCAATCCTGCGACCGGCGAAGCGATGACGATCAAGGCCTCGAAGAAGCTGTCCTTCACGGTGGCCAAGGCGGTCAAGGACAAGCTGAACGGCTGATCCGGCTCATGAGAGCGGCGCCGACGGCTGGGTCGGCGCCGCTCTTGCTTTGCCAGCTGCCCAATCCGACCGTGAGACGGCGCATGATGATCGTACGGATCGAGATTGGCGATGAAAGCGATCTCGACGAGTGGGCTCCGCTCCGGGCCGAACTCTGGCCAGACGGGACTGCGACCGAGCACCGCGGAGAACTTGCAGATATGTTGGCAGGCCCGCAATTGTTTGCAGGGTTTCTCGCGCGGAGTGCGCGCGGCGAACTGATAGGGTTTGCCGAAGCCGCTTTGCGCATCGATTACGTCAATGGCTGCGAGACCTCGCCGGTCGCGTTTCTCGAAGGACTGTACGTCGCCGAGGACAGCCGCCGTCTCGGCATCGCTCGCGGGTTGGTTAGCGCTGTCGAGCAGTGGGCCCGGCAGCGAGGCTGCGCCGAGCTTGCCTCCGACGCCCTGCTTGAGAACAGCGCGTCCCACGCGGTGCATGCTGCGCTGGATTTCGAGGAGACCGAGCGGGTCGTGTATTTCCGCAAGGTTCTGGACGATCCGCATTCGCTCAGCTGACCGAGCTTGGGCTGCCGCTTCAGCAAAATGGCTTATGCAAACATGCCCGCGTCTGAGCCTCGGCTGATGCAGGCGATCGCGGCGGGCGTATCCTAAGCGGGAGGCGTCGCTGCCAGCGGGCTCTCTTTCATGGGGCGCGCAGCATGCCATCCGCCTGGGACAGATCGTTCGAGCGGTACCCCGCAGGAGTCGCATAGAGCAAGATAGCCGTCACCTTTGCCGCGAGAGACCGAGACAAGTGATGGCTTATGCCGTCCAATGAAGCAAAAGATGGCCATGAAGCCCTGATACGCGAGATTGTGGGCGGCGTCAGCTAATGGAGCACTCGCTTTCCACAGGATCGATGGCCGGCCCCGCTCCCGACGGGCCTCAACCCGGCTGTCAGGCGTCATCGAGATACGGCAGCGGTCAGGGGCAAGGCTTGCGTGGGGCTTGCTGGAGGGAGGTGTGAGTGGCCAACTTCCTGGCCAGGGCAGGCGACGCGCTGCGCCGAAATGGCAGTCCGCAGACGCGGCAATCACTCCAAGGTCGGCTCGATGGGCCATCTTGCCGCCGGGTTCATCGTCGCTGCGCTCAAGGCGGATTCCGGTTGACGACAAGGCTGTTGATAACCTGAGCGCATTTGCGGAATTGCGTGCCGTGCCGGACTGGAATCCGGGACTCTGGCCCGCTACGGCGCGCAGCCCGACCCTTTTCGGTTTCGACCAGAACCGCCGGGTTCGCTTCTCGTTGCGATCAAACCAGGGAGTTTTTCATGACCGGAGCCGAACTGGCTGCAGCTCGCAAGAACCGAGGTCTTTCGGAAATCGAACTTGGCAAGGCTATCGGCTATCGGGATCCTGCGCGCGCCGTTCGCCGGCTGGAAGCCTCCGAAAAAATCAATTCGCGGGCACTCACCATGATCAAGGTCGTGTTCGGTGCGGTCGATCAGGACAATGTTCGCGAGCGCGGAACCCGTCGGCGGATGCCGCATCCCGACCAGCTGGCATTCGCTTTCTAGATTGGAAGGGATGATCGCCGTCAGCTTGTTGCGGCGTTGAGAGGCTTGGCCGGCCGTTGAGAGGTGCCGGTGGCTTGAGCTTGTTATGAGTGACGCCTGCGAAAGGCTGCTCACAGCGGCCCGGCAAAAATTGAAAACCGATTCACCTTGCAACAATCCCGTTCGTCACCATTTGATGTTGCAGTGCAGCAAAATGGTGGAGCGCTCCTATCCTGTGCTTGCCCCATTTCAGCAAGGATATGCCATGCCAACGATATCGGAGACCATCGCTCACTTGGCCGCCTTGCGGAAAGGGGCGGCACCCGGCGCATTTCAGGGCCATAGCCGCCTGCGGGAGCTGAGCCAGTTCGGGGATAACCCTGGAGCGCTTCGCGCGCACCTCTATCTTCCTCCCTCCTTGTCCAAGCATCCGGCGCTGGTGGTGGTGCTCCACGGCTGCACCCAGAACGCGGCAGGCTACGATATGGGTGCCGGATGGTCCGAGATGGCCGACAGGCATGGGTTTGCTCTGCTTTTTCCCGAGCAGCAGGCCTCGAACAATCCGAACTTGTGCTTCAACTGGTTTTCGAAAGAAGACAGCCGTCGCGGTGCGGGCGAGGCGCAGTCCATCAGAAACATGATCGCGGCCGTCGTGGCCCGGCATAATATCGACGCCGCCCGCATATACGTGACCGGCCTCTCTGCCGGCGGCGCCATGACGGCGGTCATGCTGGCGACTTATCCCGAAGTGTTTGCGGGAGGCGCTGTTGTTGCCGGTCTGCCTTACGGGAGCGCCTATGGTGTGCCGCAGGCTCTCGAACGCATGCGCGGCCAGAATATGCCCGAGCGGAGCGAGCTGGAGATGCTGGTCCGCCAGGCAACCTCTCATGCCGGGCCGTGGCCGACGCTCTCGGTCTGGCATGGCAGCGGGGATGCAACGGTAGCCGACCTCAACGCCACTGCCTTGCTGAGGCAATGGGGCGCCTTGCACGATATCGGCGAGACGCCGGATCTCAGCGAATCCACGGGCAGCCATACCCGCCGTGTCTGGCTGGACCATCACGGACGCCCGGTCATGGAGGATCATCGCATAGCCGGTATGGGGCACGGTACCCCGTTGAAGACGTCCGGCAAGGATGCGTGCGGACGGGCGGGCGCCTTCATGCTGGAAGTGGGAGTTTCCTCAAGCCACCAGATCTGCAGTTTTTGGGGACTCCTCGATGAACACCAAGAGGCGAGGGCCCCCGAGCATTCCCCGGATAGGGCGCGAATTCCGGAACCCGCCGAAATGAACGGACTGATGGTTTATGAAGGCCGGCGCCTGCAGCCGATCCCGCCCTCGGAACCCGGGCAGAGCGGGCGGACCCGAGAGGCAGGCGTGCGCAAAGTGATCGAGGATGCGCTTCGTGCCGCGGGTCTCATGCCCTAGCACCAGGACAGGCGAGCAGCGACATCATACCTCCGCCTGCGGCAGGAGAGTGCGGATTTTTTCCGCTACGGCCGTGACTGTCGGGGAACGGGTGCGGCTGCGTTTCGTAATCAGGCAGACCTCGCTATGGGAGGGCGGGAATCCGCTGACTTCCAACTGGACCATGCGCCCTTCGCGCAGATCATCGGCCAGGAACGCAGGCGAGGAAATCCAGACGCAATCGCTGCGCAGCACCGTTTCGCGCAGGACGTGGAAATTGTCGCAGATGAAACTTCCGGCCGGGTCGCCCTGGCCATCTGGCAGTTCGACGGCACTGGCGGCCGGATAATCCTCCAGATCGGCGTTGGTGACCAGGCCTTGCCGAGACAGGGGATGGCCGCCGCGCACCATGAAGGCAACGCCGATCCGGCCCAGCCGCTCGATCCCTGTGCTCGGGATGCGGCCAAGATTCCAGTTGCTGCCGAGGATCATCTCGATCCGGTCGTTGACCAGTTCGGTGACGAGTTGATCGGGCGCGCGCACCAGGGTGCGAATGCGGATTCCAGGCCAGGCATGCAGGAGCGAGCCGGCCACGTGCGGCAGGAACAGTCCGGCCATCAGCGGCCCAAGCCCGATGGCGACTTGTCCCGGCTTGCCTTCGGGATAGCGCCGAAGGCTGCGTTCCAGGTCTCCCGCGGCATGAAGCAGCTTTTGCGCGTGTTCGATCACATGCAGCCCGGCAGCCGTGGGATGGACCCCGCCGCGCCCCCGATCGAACAACATGACACCGTGCCTTTTCTCGAAGGCGGCGATGCTGCGGCTCAGCGCGGGCTGAGTGATGCCCACTTCCTCCGCCGCGCGCGAGAAGCTCTGGTTACGGGCGACGGCAACGATATGGCGCAGGCGCGGCAGGTCCATCGGTATTCCCATGATGCATGCAATGTTGCCTTGATATGCATTGGACAGCCTGATCGCGCGAGCCCTAACTTGCCTGCGAACGAAGCGGGGAGAAACGCGATGGGCAAGATCGGATGGCGGACAGGCGCGGCGGCATTGGCGATGGCAGGGGCGGCGTCAGCACACCCTGCGGCGGCGGATAGCCAGCCCGCGCGCACGATCCTGCCCGTGCCGGCCGCGCCGTTCACGGGAACGGTGGCCGAGAATGTCCTGGACGCCAAAGGCTTTGCCCAAGCCGCGATCCAGGCGCCCGCCGGAGCGCCCAATGTGTTCCTGATGATGAGCGACGACGTCGGTTTCGCGATGTCCAGCGCTTTCGGCGGCCCCGTTCCGACACCCCATTTCGAACGGCTGGCGGCCCGGGGCCAGCGCTACAATCGCTTCCACACCACCGGCATCTGCTCGCCCAGCCGCGCGGCGCTGCTGACCGGCCGTAACCATCACAACGCCGGGGTCGGCTGGTTGAGTGATGTGCCTTCGCCATTTCCGGGCTACGGCGGGAAAATCCTGCCGGAAACCGCCACGATCGCCCAGGTCCTGCGGCTGAATGGCTACAGCACGGCGATGTTCGGCAAGCATCACAACCTGCCGTCCAACGAACGCAGTGAGGCGGGGCCGTTCGACAGCTGGCCGACCGGTCTGGGCTTCGATTACTTCTACGGGTTCGTCAGCGGCGATAGCGACCAATATTCGCCAATCCTCTATCGCGGCATCCAGCGCGCCGAGCAGGACGATGGAGAGGGGAGCCTGCTCGACAGCCGCCTGGCCGAGGATGCGATCCGCTGGATCCACAACCAGAAGGCGGCAGCGCCGGAAAAGCCGTTTCTCGTCTACATGGCACCCGGCTCCACCCATGCGCCGCATCAGGCTCCAGCGGACTATATCGCGCGTTTCAAGGGCAAGTTCGATGCCGGATGGGATCTTCAGCGCGAACAGACCTGGCGGCGGCAACTTGCCATGGGCATCATACCCAAAGGTACGCCGCTGACCCCGCGCCCTGCGGAAATTCCGGCCTGGAAAAGCCTGACTTCGGGCCAGAAGGCTTTTGCTGCACGTACGATGGAAGTCGCCGCGGCGCAGCTTGTCTATCAGGACGAGCAGATCGGCCGCGTGATCGACGAACTGCAGCGGATGGGCCAGTTGGACAATACCCTGGTAGCGCTGGTGATCGGCGACAATGGCGCCAGCGCGGAGGCGGGGCCGAAAGGCACGATCAACGAACTGCGCTCGATGGGCTCGCATGATGAAAGCGAGGCTTGGATGCAGGCGAATATCGATCGGCTCGGCGGTTCGATGACCTATGAAAGCTACCCTGCCGGATGGGCCTGGGCGATGAACACGCCGCTGCGCTGGACCAAGCAATACGCCTCGTTCCTGGGTGGCATCCGAAATGGCATGATCCTTTCCTGGAAGGGACACATGGCGCATCCCGGTGCGGTCTGCGGCCAGTTCTCGCATCTGGTGGACATTGCGCCGACAGTACTGGAGGCGGCGCGCTTGCCAGCGCCGCAAAGCGTCTATGGCGTCCGCCAGAAGCCGATGGACGGCGAAAGCCTGCTGGCCAGCCTCGCCTCCTGCGATGCGGCGAAACCGCGCACCCAATACTTCGAGATCGGCGGGAAGGCCGGCCTCTATCACGATGGCTGGTTCCTCTCGGGCGATGATGGGCGTCTGGCGTGGCAGAACCTTCCTGCCGCCGGTGAACGGCCCCCGGTGCAATGGTCCCTCTACAATCTCGATCGGGATTTTTCGCAGTCGAACGATCTTGCCGCGAGGGAGCCCGCACGGCTTCAGACCATGCTCGATCTGTGGAAGCGGGAGGCGGCGCGCAACAACGTGCTTCCGCTCGATCACCGCTTCGGCATGGCGCGCGGGGCGGCGATGATGCGCGGCAGCGGTCGCAAGCATTTCGACTTCTGGGGCAAGGATGTGAGCCTGCCCGCCAATACGGAGCCGGTGCCGTTCGCGCGCAGCTTCACGCTCGCTGCCGATCTGCGACTGGATAGCGACACCGCTTCGGGAGCGGTCATGGCGTTCGGCAGCCGCTTCGGAGGCTGGAGCCTCTACCTGAACAAGGGCCGTCCCGCGTTCATTGCGGCGCGTTCCACCGATCCCGATGAGATCACCCGTGTCGCCGCTGATCGGGCGCTGCCTGAAGGTACGGTCAAGCTGACCATGCGCTTCGCCGTCGACAGGCCGGGAGGCCCGGCCACCGTCACGCTCAGTGCGAATGGCGCAGCCCTCGTGTCGGGGCGTTTGCCGACGTCCATGCTGATGGCGGCTGGAAACGGCGAAACCCTGGACGTGGGACGCGATCTGGGCGTGCCGGTAACGGCCTATCGCAGTCCGCAAGGCCGCATCGAGGGCGACATCGCTCATCTCAGCCTGGATTTCGATTGACTGCGTGCCGGGCGCCCGGATTGCTGGGCGCCGCCAGAAAGGCTCAACCCGAGATGGACCTCGTAAAGTCGATGAACGCCCGCAAGGGCGGCGGGATTTGGCGGCGACCGGAATAATAGAGCATCGGTCCGGAAAAAGGAGGTGTCCAGTCCTCGAGCACGGATTCGAGTGCGCCGCTGCGCAAGTGGGGGGCCAGCCAATCCTCGAACAGGCACACGATACCGAGCCCCGAGACGGCCGCCTCCACCAACAGGTCGCATGCCGATCCCGGTTGGATCAGCAGCGATCCCGGGGGATCGAAACGAAGCACTTCGCCGTCCTTCTCGAACTCCCAGGTCGCTATCGCGCCGCTGGCAAAGCGCAGGCGCATGCAATTGTGATGAACGAGGTCGCGCGGATGGGCAGGGCGCCCTCGCGCTGCGAAATAGGACGGCGCGGCGGCGGTGAGAAGGCGCTGTTCACGCGGCCCGATAGGGACCGCGATCATGTCCTGCTCCAGGCGCTCCTCATAGCGGATACCGGCGTCCGCTCCGGAGGCGAGGATGTCCACGAAACTGTCCTCCACGGTGACTTCCACCCGGATATGCGGATGAGCGCCAAGGAAGCCCGGGAGAATGCCTGGCAGCACCGTGCGTGCCACATTGGCGGGCACGTTCAGTTTCAGCGCGCCTGCCGGCTCATCGGTGAGAGCCTGAACGCTGTCCAATGCGGCGCCGATCTCGGCGAGAGACGGTCCGATCCTTTCGTAGAGCCGGGCGCCGGCTTCGGTCAGGGATATGCTGCGGGTGCTGCGATGAAGCAACCGGGTGTTCAACCGGGTTTCGAGGCGCCTCAGGGCTTCGCTGAGCCCGGATGCCGACACGCCGGAGATGCGGGCTGCCTCCCGAAAGCCCTTGGCGCTGGCCACGGCGACAAAGGCGGAAAGATCGTCAAGTTCCATCGGCATTGTGCGATTTTCCGTACAAGCTGTTCTCAATAGACCGTCTTATCGATCAGCAAGTTGAAGTCCATATTCGGGCAGCAATATGCCAGGAGACATGCAATGATCGACCTTGCCAAGGCGGGAACCTTCCAACTGGGCGACCGCCCCGTGAACCGCATGGGCTACGGCGCCATGCAACTGGCGGGACCGGGCGTCTTCGGTCCCCCGCGGGACCGCGCCGGCGCCGTGGCGGTGCTGCGCGCGGCTGTGGAGACGGGCGTCAACCATATCGACACCAGTGATTTCTACGGCCCGCATGTGACGAACGAGATCATTCGCGAAGCCCTGCATCCCTACGGTGAGGATCTGGTCATCGTGACAAAGGTCGGCGCGGTGCGGGGAGCCGACGCATCCTGGCTGCCGGCCCAGAGCGCCGACGAACTGACCCGCGCCGTCCACGACAACTTGCGCAACCTTGGTCTGGAGCGGATCGAAGTGGTCAACCTGCGGCTGATGGGGGATGTCCATGCGCCGAGCGAAGGCTCTCTGGAGGAACAGTTCTCGGCCCTCGCGCGGCTGCGTGAGCAGGGTCTGATCCGGCACCTCGGCCTCAGCAACGTCACTAAGGCGCAAGTGGCCGAGGCCCAGGCCATCGCGCCGGTCGCGTGCGTGCAGAACCAGTACAATCTTGTCCATCGGGGCGACGATCTGCTCGTGGACGCTCTGGCGGCGCAGGGTATCGCTTATGTGCCGTTCTTCCCGCTGGGCGGGTTCAGCCCCATCCAGTCGGACGCCTTGGCCGGGCTTGCCGCCGAGATCGGGGCAACGCCCATGCAGACGGCCTTGGCCTGGTTGCTTGCGCGCTGGCCGAACCTTCTGCTGATCCCCGGGACGTCGAGCCTGGAACATCTGGCGGAAAATCTGGCTGCCGCGGCGCTGGAACTGCCCGCTGATGTCAAGGTACGGCTCGACGCCATTTGATGGCCCAGGTGCCGGCGATGGCGGATGGGTGCCCTCTTGCCGGCGGACGCGAACGAGGCGTGATTTGGCGGCCGGCGCTATTTATCCGAGCGCTTTGAAATGGCCGTAGCGAGCAGGCCTATCCCTGCTGCTGCCCCCGCGGCAAGGATACCGGCGCCGACCAGCGACAGACCGCCATCCTGGCGCTTGAAATGAGGGCGGTGCTTCAGACGCGCGAGCAGCGGCGTGCGTTTGGAGATCGCCTCGAACATCTCGCCCGGCCCTTCGGGATCGAGGACTTTGTGATCGGCGAGCCATTCGCGAACGGAATCGAGGTCCGGCACTTCGTAGGGCCGCAGCGAGCGGCCGTCGCCGCGCAGTTTTTCGATTGTGGAAATGACCGAGCCGGTCTGTTCCAGCAGGTCTTCGATCGTCTGACAGTCCGTATCGAGATGCTCGGCCAGAAGGGCGTTGCGGATGCCGGCAATCGTCTCGCGCTGGCCGGCATTGGCTTCCCGGCCGGCGTCGATGACGACGTCGCATTCGGTGTCCAGGCGGAGCGAACGATTGTTGAAATTCGAAGACCCTACGCGCAGCACTTCATCGTCGACGACCGTCACTTTGGCATGCACATAGATGGGGTGGCCCTTCGCGGTATAGGGGTGATAGAGCCGCAGGCGACCATGGACGTCCCGCTGCTGCAGCGCCTCCACCAACCTGGCGCGTGCGGAATCCATCGCGATCGGCTCAAGCCAGCCTTGCGCGGATGTGGGATGGACGATCACGAATTCGGGGCCGTCAGCCTCTGCCAGCCGCTGCGCGATGGCTTCTGCGACCTTTCTTGAGGCGAAATACTGGCTTTCGGCATAGAACCAGCGCTTCGCCCGCATGATGAGGTCGACATAGAGTGCCTCGATCTCGTGGCGAGGATCCTGTTCGGCCATTTCCGGAACGGTGAGCGCGATGCCGACTTCCACATCGGTGAAGTCGCTTTCGACGTCCTCTGGCCAGCAATCCGCATCGCACGAAGCCGGAGCGAGCGCGCTTCCGCCCGAAACTTCCCAGCGTTTCCGGCACATGTCGCCCAGCGTGCGTGCGACCGGCCCCTGGAGCATCGTGGTGGCATCGTGCCAGGGACCGTAAGGCGTGCCATCGGGCTCCAGACGGCGGGGTTCGTCATCATCGTGTTGGCGCGTGTCCCAGCGATCGACAGTCATGTCGATCCCGCCGCAGAAGGCGACGTCGTCATCGATGACGACGACTTTCTGGTGATGCGATCCGGTAGGGGGATGATGACCATCGAGACGCATGTGAATTTGCGGATCTTTGATCCACTGCGCTATTCTCAGTAACGTCTGACCGTGAAACAGCGTCTTGATGGCACCCGTATCCCAGCGCAGGATGTGGACCTGCAGGCCCGGAGTCCGCCGGACGAGCCAACTGAGAAACGCACCGACCTGGTCCGGCCCGCCGTCGTCCTTATCGCCGCCGAACCGGATGCGGGCATCGAAGTCCCATCCGACCAGCAGGATCTGCTTTTTCGCCCGCAGCATCGCGGCGCGTGCTGCTTTGAAATAATCATCTGCGTCTACGATGACGGCGGCACGGGTCGCGTGCTCGATCCGCCAGCAATTGCGTCCGGGTTCGAGCAGGGTATCAGGTGTGTCCATGACTGCGCCATCGCAGGCCTGGCGTGATCTGCCAAGGGCGAGGTGTCTCGCGGCCGGCTCCGGCGAGACTTGTGCGGCCTGAAAAGCGCGATCCTCAAAGCATGGGCGGGAAGGATGAAGGCGCGAGGAACAAGCGGGGGTGGCAGGTCGTGCCCGCGCAACGAACGCAAAAGCCGCCACAAAGGGTGTGAAGACAACGGGCTTGAGGGTTTCGCCGGTCCTCAACGGCCAGTCCCTCATCCAGCATTCATGTCCTGTCGACCTACAAGGCGGGATACCGGCATGCCTGGTTACAAAGCGAGCCAACCGACTGGAATGCTGAACAACTTCCCCAACCTCACCGTTGGCACACATATCCCGGCACTGTCCTCACGCCTCAATGGAGCAGCGTATGAATCCGTCCCCTGGAACGCCGCGCAAGGCCGCGACGCTTTGGTTCGCAATCGCCTCTTGCCTCGTGCTTGCAGTGCCTTCTCTGGCAGCCGGAGAGGCGGACGGGGATGCCGGGCTTGTACGGCACGATGTACCCGTTTCCGCCGCCGATCCTGCGGCGACGCAGGTGCCGAACCCGGTGACAAAACTGCAGGACAGACATCTCGTGCTGCTTCCGTCCGCCGGTACGGCGCGCAAAGCAAAGCTGTTTCTGTTCGTCGACGGCACGCGCACCGCCACCTCGATGACTCAGGATATCGTGCGGACGGCGGCAAGACGCGGCTACCATGCAATTTCCATCGCCTATCCCAATGCGGAAGCGGTCGCAGCGCTTTGCAAAGGGTCCGCCGACGACGACTGCACCGGAAAGGTGCGCGAGGAAATTCTGACCGGCGAGGATCTGACGCCGTTGCTTACCGTCAGCCGTCCCGATGCTATCGAGCCCAGGCTGTACAGGCTGCTCAAGTATCTTGCCGCCACTTATCCTGATGAAGGATGGAGCGCTTTCCTGAGTCATGACGCGATCGAATGGTCGCGCGTCAGTGCCGTTGGTCATTCCCAAGGCGCTGGACACGTCGCCCTGCTTGCGAAGCGGCATGCATTGCTGCGTGCTGTCATGATTTCCGGCGTGGCGGACGTCACAAGGGCGGGCCTCACCTCGCCATGGCTGTCGAGACCGAATGCCACTCCGGTCGAGCGGCAATACGGCTTCTCTCATGTTTCCGACCCGGTGGTGCCCCTCTCGGTCGCGAAGGCGAGCTGGGAAGCCATCGGTCTGGCGCGGTTCGGGCCTGCTCAGGGGACCGATCTGACCCGCGCGCCTTACGGAGGGTCACACCAGCTGACCACTGCACGGCCTCTTGTGGCGCTGGTGAATGCGCACCTCGCCATGGCGTTTGACAAGTTCCTGCCGCGCCGGGCCGACGGCACGCCGTTTTACAAGCCCGTCTGGGAATTCATGGCGCTACCGTAACTTGTCCGGTCGAGTGGCACGGCCCGGCCGTTGACGCCGAAGCATGGTTTCGCGCATCGGCTAACGCCCCGTCTTCGCACTTTCCGGGTTTTGTTTCTCCAGGTTTTCGCGCCAGCGACTGCGATATTATAAAGGCTTTCTCCACCTTACCTACGCAGGAACAGCCTTGTCTCATTGGGCGGGATGATTGCGAATGAGACAAAGTTGCAATAGGCGCCTCCTATGCTCCTGCCGATTTCGCCCAACCTGCTCCTGACGCTCACCCTGCTGCTCAAGACCAAGAGCGTCAGCGGCACGGCGTTGGCGCTGGGCGTGAGCCAGCCGAGCGTCAGCCGGTCGCTCTCGCAGCTTCGCACTGCGCTCAAGGATCCGCTGCTCGTGCGGTCCGGCACCGGCATGTCGCGCACCCGCCGCGGCGAGGAACTGGTTGGCCGCCTGGCCGACTGGATGGCGACCACATCCGCGCTGCTGGTGGAAGAGCGCTTCGATCCCGCGCGAGTGGAGCGTCGCTTCCGCGTGGCCACCACCGATTTCGGCGTCATGTCCGTTCTCTTGCCCGCCATGGCCGCCTTGCGCGCCGAGGCGCCTGCCATCGGCATCGACATCGTGCCGCTGAGCCACGCCACGCACCGCGCATTGGCCGAGGGCGATATCGATCTGGCCATTTCCGGGCTCGATCACGATCCTTCGCAGCTTCACCGCGCCCTGCTGTTCGAGGACGAGTTCGTCTGCGTTACGCTTGCGGATCATCCGCTGGCCGGCAGCGATGAGCCGGTGCCGCTCGACGCGTTCCTGGCGCATTCGCATCTGAGCCTGACGGTCAGCGAGGCCGAATTGGACCGGGTGACGATGTCACTCGGACCCAACGCCGCCTCGCGCAAGATCGCCGCCAGCCTGCCCTATTTCAGTCTCGCGCCGGACATGCTGGCGGCAGGGGACTTGGTCATGGTGCTGCCCTCGCGGGCTGCGGACCGCTTCGAGGCGGGGCAGGGCCTGGCCACGCGCCCGGCGCCGGCCGAGTTGGGCGTGCTGCAGTACTGGCTGCTCTGGCATGAGCGCAGTCACCGCGATCCCGCTTCCCGCTGGTTGCGGGAGCGGCTCGGACGCCTTTCGGCTTCCGGTTCGCGGCCATGCATTTCTGAATAGTCGATATCCGATCTTGACTGTTGGCCCGAGCGAAACACCGGGTCAAGAGCGCTACTGCAAAGCATTCGCATTAGTGTTCCAAGGGGGTAATCGTGATCCACAAGTTCCGGCTGCGCACGAGCGCGGCCGCCGTTAGTCTTGCCGCGGCTCTGCCGGGCGTGACGACGGCCTTCGCCATTCCGTCCGCTCTGGCCGACGAGCTTGGCGAGGATTCTGGAGGCGCCACCAGCGCTTCGACCATCGTCGTCACCGCCACCAGCCGCGAGCAGGAAGTGAAGGACGCGCCGGCCTCGATCAGCGTCATCACCCGCGAGGACCTGGAGCGCCTGCCTTACCGCGAGGTGACCGACGCCCTGATGGAAATTCCCGGCGTGACCGTCACCCCCGGCGAGGGCAACAGCCGCGACATTTCGATCCGCGGCATGTCCCCGCAGTACACGCTGATCCTGGTGGACGGAAAGCGCCTGAGCAGCCGCGAGACGCGCACCAATGGCGGCAACACGTCCGAAGGCGGACTGCTGCCACCGCTGGAATCGATCGAGCGCATCGAAGTGGTGCGCGGGCCGATGTCCTCGCTTTATGGCTCGGACGCGATGGGCGGCGTCGTCAACGTCATTACCCGCCGCATCGCGCCCTCATGGCGTGGCAGCGTGCGGGTGAACGGCACCATGCAGCTGGGCAGCGACTACGGCAATTTCTACGACGGCAACTTCTATCTCTCCGGCCCGCTGGCCAAGGGGGTTGGCCTGCAGGTCCAGGGCGCGATCAACCGCCGCAGCGAGGACCGCGTGGTCGGCGGCACGCCTGAGCGAAAGGACGAGAGTCTGGGAGGAAAGGTAGGCTTCTCGGCCGGGCCGGACCACGACTTCCTTGTTGAGGGCGGCTTCTACCGCCAGGAAGTGACCGCTACGGCCGGCAAGACCGTGGAAGTGACCGCTACGGTGCCCGAAGGTACGCGCGATGTTCAGACCCAGGAACGCTACGTCGCCGCGCTCAGCCATTCCGGCCGCTGGGGCTTCGCCAATTCGGAAAGCTACGTCCAGTACGAGGATGCCAAGAACCTCGAAACCACCAAACGCATCAAGAACACCGTCGCGCAGTCGATCTGGTCGGTGCAACTTCCTTCCAACATGCTCAGTCTGGGCGGTTTCTTCCGTAACGAGGATCTGACGGACACGGTGGGCAACCTGCTGCCCGGTTCCAGTCGCGCCGGTGCCAGCCGCACCAACTGGGCGCTGTTTGCCGAAAACGAGCTGTCAATCCTGGATACCCTGCGCCTGACCGGAGGGCTTCGTCTCGACAATGACGAGCAATATGGTGCGCACTGGACGCCGCGCGTCTACCTCGTGTGGAACACCACCGCGCAATTCACTCTCAAGGGTGGCTATTCGCAGGGCTTCCGCGCACCGAACCTACGCCAGACCCTGCCTGACTGGGGCCAGTCCAGCCGCGGCGGCACCATTTACGGCAACCCCGATCTCGAGGCAGAGACCTCACGCACGATCGAGGCCGTGGCCATGTATGAGGGCAAGGGCTTCCAGGCGAGCCTGACCGCTTACGACACCCGCTTCAATGACAAGATCACCCGGCTTACATGCGAACAGGCCGGGGCCTGGTGCGTGAACGAGCCGCTCAGTTCGATCGGCCGGCCGCCGACGACTTACGTCAATGTCGACAAGGCCAAGGTCCGCGGGATCGAGGCGACCATCGATCTCAACCTCACCCGAACCCTGCGGTTCAACGCTACGGGGACGCTGACCGATTCCGAGCAGCTCACCGGTGCCAGCGCGGGCATGGCGCTCAACGACACCCCAAAACAGCAGGCCAGCGCTTCGCTGAACTGGCGCCCGGACGAGCGTCTCAGCTTGTATGCCCGCGCAGTGTTCCGCGGCGAGGAGGCGGTTACCGAAGCCCAGATCAGCGGCAACAATCTCGTCGTGGAATCCTATACCACTGTGGACATGGGCGGTTCCTACAAGGTCTCGCCCGGCTTCACCTTCCACGCCGGCGTGCAGAACCTGTTCGACAAGCGCCTGAACTACGACGAGGCCGGCTACATGATCGATCCCGCCCGCGTCTGGATGGGCGCGACCGCCCGCTTTTGACTCGGCTCAAAGGCGCTTCGGTCCCGCTCCGAAGCGCCTTTCCTCGGCAAGCTGAAGTATTTATCGAAACTTCGACACGTTAGGACTTGGCCAGATCCCGGTTCCAGCTGCAATCGTTTACTTCAATCCCTTGTCAACAGTTGCGGAACTGGACCAAATAGCTCGGGCAGGGGCGTTGAGATCTGGGGTCGTTGCAGCTGGTAGGCGCTCCCAGCGCCGAATAAAGGTGCAATGGCGATACCAGTAGCGTTTCAGGTGGCGGTGGCAGTCGGCACAATGATAACTTTCGGCCCCATAGCATCTCAACCTCGGGTCTCACGCCGCCTCGCCAGTAATGAAGCTGGATATCGGAGTGTCCAAGGAAGAGGACCACTGAGCTGGTTCTCGCGCCAGAGCGATCCGGCTTCGCTAGCTGAACGTTTGAAGAGGTCAGGACGGCATCGCGCGCCGCCGCGATCGGGCATGCCCCGTGACATGGCAGACATGGTCGACGAGGCCGCCGACCAGCGTGCGCACTTTGTCAGGTGCGAAGCCGCCATCGTCAGGATGCTTGCCGCCCATAAGGTGCCGCCGGTTCCATTTCCAATAGGGCGCCAGCACCTGGATGAGCCGCGCCGTCTCGGCGCAATCGTAGCCGAACGCGGTGACATTGGCGTAGGCCAGCGATCGATCGACATTGAGGCTGATGTGCCGCGCACACCAGCCGTCCGGAAAGCCGACATCGAGCAGGTGCGAGGATAGCGCGAGCTGGACGACGATGCCGGTCGAGTAAAGGAAATCGGGCCAGTCGCCGGGCGCATCAGGCGCGAGGCTGCTCATGAATTCCTCGGCGCGGTGGTAGCGCGCGAGGCTGAGCTTGCGGCCCTCCTGCGTACGGACCAGGCGCACCGGCTCGGCGCCATAGATTTTCCACAGCACAGCGAGCGCGGAATTGTCGTGTGGCAGGGAGTCCAACGCCGCCGACACGGCGGCCATTTCATCGGGTGAAGTCGCAGGAACAAGATTGTTCATTTAGCACCTCCGGGTCCGCATCAGGGCGGGTTGGCGGAAGGCCGAGGACCATGCGGAGCAGTCCCGAACTC
Organism: Novosphingobium sp. PhB55; assembly: GCF_004368805.1. NCBI lineage: Bacteria > Pseudomonadati > Pseudomonadota > Alphaproteobacteria > Sphingomonadales > Sphingomonadaceae > Novosphingobium > Novosphingobium sp. PhB55. Next base: position 479,225 of record NZ_SODQ01000004.1, read on the forward strand.
CCGCACGCTAACGCGCGGGAGCCGCCGGAGCTGGTAACATGTCAGTAACATGCGCCGCCGCCTTTCACCCGAAGGTTTGGACATGCGCGACGGCACCCCGGAAAACCGTGTTTTCCGAGCTTGGATTACTGACGGGATTACCAGTCCCGGCGCTGCCCTTTGCGCAGCGCCTTGGCAGGATAACAGACGGGAATCCTTAGGCCGGGGGCCTGAGTTAATCTCGGGGAGTGGGACGGTTTAGGCGCCTATCGGTGACGTGGTGGGCTCAGGAATTAATCGTGGCCAATGGAAGCGGAGCCCAGCCGTTATAGCCGCAGTTCCGCTGCTGCCCGCAGCGCTGCCTGGCAGCATTTCCGCTTGCGAATGGCGGGATGCCTGGCCCACCGATCTGACGTTCGCCGCTAGGCTCTGGCATGCGCGCTGCGGACGTTTGCATCATGGCCTCGATCTCGATGATGGAAAATGTCACTTGTCCCGAAGGTGCGCGGGGTGGCCATCCGATCTCCAGCCGCCTAACGATCGCCGGACCTTTGAAGTGATGGATGGTGACGCAAGTGAGTGGCGTGGTTCGACGTGGTCGGAAGCAAGTCGGATGGGATAGGGGCTCGGTTCCTCCCAACCGCGAGAAAGCCGAACGCCTCCCGCTGGCGGGTCTGCTCGCATTGGGGATGGCCGCGTTCGTCACCCTACTCACGGAGATCATGCCGGCCGGTCTGCTCTCCGCCATCTCGACCGGCATGTCGATCTCGGAAAGCGTGGCGGGCCAGTTCATCACGGCGTTTGCGGTCGGCGCGCTCATTTCGGCGATCCCGGTCACCGCGATGACCCGCAGCCTGCGACGCAAGCCCCTTTTGCTTTTCCTTCTTGGTGGGTTCGCTGCGGTCAATCTGATCACGGCGCTGTCTGGCAACATCTATCTCACCCTTGCAGCGCGCTTCGTGGCTGGCCTCTTCGGCGGCGCAGTCTGGTCAATGCTGGCTGGCTATGCTGTGCGCATGGCCCCACCGGGCATGGGCGGCAGGGCCATCGCGATTTCTGGCGCGGGCGCAACGGCCGCGCTCGTGGTCGGCGTGCCTCTGGGCTCGGCCTTGGGACACGTGCTCGGCTGGCAGGGCGCGTTCGGGATGGTTTCGGGGCTGGCGTTTGTGCTTATGATCTGGGTCCAGCGGATCATCCCGGACTTCCCTGGCGAGCAGGGCGGCGAGCGGGAAAAGCTGCTTACGGTCCTGCTGCGTCCCGGCGTCGCCGCGACAACGGCGGTGATCCTCACCTACATTATAGGCCACAACATCATCTACATCTTCGTAGAGCCCTTCCTGCGCGCGATCGGCCAGGCCAGAAGCCTCGACCTGATCCTGCTCCTCTTCGGCATCGGGTCGATCGGCGGCCTCGCCCTGGTCGGCGCGCTTGTGGATCGACACCTGACTGTGATGGGGCCGGTGCAGCTCGGCTTCTTCATGGCAGCGCTCGCGATGTGGATGTTCGGCGCTACGGCGACGCTCCCGATCTATCTGTCCGCCGTCATATGGGGCATCTCCTTTGGTGGCTTCGGCGCGGTCACCCAGACGGCGATAGCGCGGCTGGCACCTGATTCCATGGACGTCGCCCAGTCGATGTGCACGACAGCCTGGAACAGCGCCGTGGCGCTGGGCGGGGTCGCAGGGGGCTTCCTGCTGGATCGCTCCGGGGCAGGATCGTTCCCTATCGTGAGCGCGGGTATCCTAGGCGTGTCGCTGATCATCCTCGTGGTGGGCGTGAACCGCCCGCTGATGCGGAGGCGCTGACTACGGATGTCGACCGCGGTGGGATCGATTGCTGTCGCTCCATGATTGGCCGTCCACGCATGGGATTCTGCATAGGCGATGGAAGGGCATTAGTTGGGGGCAGTCTGGAAGGGCAGCTTCGCAGATCCGAGAACGGGATAGCGGACATTCCAACGCTTCGGCGTCGCCTTCCGGTGCGGGCCGTTCCAGGACGCTCAGCCGCCGATTTCCGCTCCCCACGAGCGGACTGGCGGCATCCACCTAAATTGCAGGCACTCCAAGCTTCAGTGCTAGGCCGAAACTCAACCTTCAGTCTCTGGAGAGATAGCGCTTCAGGCGATCTGGACGCTGGGGGATCGGGATATTTGGATCAAAGACGAACACTTTTGCACCGGTCTTGGCGAAAATAGTCTGCAATAGGGGAAGCGCGCTCGTGGGTGCGGCGACGTGGACCTTTGAGCCTTTAAGTTGACCCGGTTCGGCATCGGCTAAAATGGCTTTCAAGCGTGCCACGAAAAAATAAAATGGCGCAATGCTGGCAAAGCTCATCGTGCCATGCTCATAGTCAAGCGGCAGTAGTGCGTCGCGTAGCCAGCCTTCCGATGCAGCATAGTCAGGGGCATTTGGGTCGCGAAGAACCGTCGTGGATGTAGTCTCGTCCTTCCAGTCTGATGACGAACGATTGAATGCCTCGTTCAGATAGCCGTGCCAGTTTCGTTCGGTGTTCTCGCTGGGGCCGAGTAACGGCGCGATGAACGCCTGTTTGGCCTGCTCTTCATAATCCCGCTTCTGGCGGGCCACAAATTGTGCTGTCGCCTCCGCCCTCTGCCAATCAGGCGATGAGCCGGAAATTACCGAGCCATCGGACAGCCGCAGCACAGCATCTAGGTAAGTTTCCTCTTTGCTCTCTTCCTGCTCGTCTGGAACGACGATCGGGATGACCAGCAACCCTTCCGGCGTAAGATGTGGCTCACCGCGCCACTGGATCGAGCTGACCGAATGCTGCAACGCAGCAATGTGGTCCGTCGATACAATGTCGCTCAAGGCCAGTGCGCGGATCAGTTGCCCATGGCCATCGTAAATTACCACGACGTTTTGGCCATATCCCATGGAATGCCAGTTATCGAAGGTCACCAGATATTTTCCGCCATCGGCGATCAGCGCGTCGACCGGAGCCACTTGGTTGGACAAGTTGCCGGACCATATACGAATCCATTGACCAGCATTTTCAAGATGCTCGATCGTCGCTGTCGCCTTGGAGTCCTTATGCCCCTTCGGTGCCCCCGCTGGCTCGCGCCCTTTCACCTTGTCGGAAAAATAAGCCAACGGGCTGGTGATCGGGCGCGGATCAATTCGGACACGATAGGTTTGGTCTGGCGACACGTAAATCTTCGGCTCAGCGGGGAGCCAACTATCAGCGTTGCTCGGTGCCGCCCAACAGACAAGGAGAGCGAGCAGAAGGTGGGAGTGAATTCGCGTCATTACGAAACCCTAGGCTGAAATTAGCATGCTACAATGCCCCATCGCCCTATTGGCCTCGCGAGAGGGCGACGACCTTGCAATCCCTGAGCCTTTGTCGCCGTTCAAAGAGTGATCGCCAGTCCCCAAGTGCAGACCGGCAATAATCCGGTAGCTGTCTACGACATAGTGGACATTCCATTCACTTGTTCTCGTAATTCCCGCTAGCGCGGGAGCGAAGCTTCAAAAACGGCGGATCGCCCTTCCAAAAGCGTTTCTCCGGCCAGTGGGCAAGCAAAGATTTAGCGGGCGATAGCATTTCGCCTGTTCGGTCTATGTTCCACCGTGTATTCTCTCCATACAAGATGTCCGCGGAGGACGAACATGGCAGTTCCAATCAAGTTTTCGCACGTGCTTTTCCAGACGCGCCGATATGAGGAAATGCTGGCTTGGTACCAGAACGTTTTCGAGGCGGTGGTCGTTCATGGCGACGCAGTTCTGTCTTTCCTGCGATATGATGAGGAATACCATCGGTTCGCTTTCGCCAATCTGGAAGTTTTGCAGCCGGAACCGATCCAGGGCGCAGGAAAAGCCGAAAGCGGCGTCAATCATCTGTCGTATACCTACGCAAGCGCAGGTGACCTGCTGGACCTCTATGCTCGGCTGCGCGACCTCGGCATCACCCCCTATTGGCCGGTCCATCACGGCGTGACCTTGTCTTTCTACTACATGGACCCGGACGGTAATCGCATCGAACTGCAAGTCGATTGCTTCGACAGTGAAGGCTCGATCGCATTCATGAAGAGCGATGTCTTTGCTCGAAACCCCATCGGCGTCGGCGTGGACCCCGAAGCGTTGCTCCAGCGATATCGCCACGGGGCTTCCCACGAGGAACTGATTGCTCGGCCTGAGGGGGCGATTTCGAACATACCCGAAGCCCACGGCGTCACATAAGGCTCGCACATCGTTCAGCGCAGTGTCTGCGATGAAGATGAGCTTGAAAGCGAAGCCAACGTTCTCGACATCCACTCAACTCATTGAATTTGAATGCTATCGCCGTTCAGGGCATGGGAGGCATGAAGCGTCCTCGATCCCGCTGTGGCGGGCGCCTCGCCAACTCTTGGTATCAATTCACCTGAGGTAATTTAGTGATTACGAAAATGCTGATCCGCTCGCTGGCTCTCTCGGCTTGTGTGCTCGCGCTTTCCGCCTGCGGTAGCCAGGATAATGACAAATCGCATCAGGCGCATACGCCCGCCGATCAGGGCGAACTGCAGAAATATAATGCCTATGTCGAAGCCGCCAATATGGGGCAGGTTTCATTCGCGAAAACATTGGAAACGTACCGAAAATCGATCGAGCCTGCTTTCGATGGCAGGAAGGATATGACCAACCTGTTTTTCCCTTGTGAGCCTGGAATCGGAAGGATCAAGGAGCAGTTGGACAAGGCGATCGCTATGAAGCCTGATATGGCGGAACTCGATGGCGCTGGCCGCGCCTACAGCGACGCACTTGGCAAGGTCGATCCGCTTTATCGCGATATGGCGAACTATATCGAGGCGAAGACCTACACCAGCGATAAGGGTGCGCACGGCCGCGAAATCCAGCCTTCACTCATCGCCGCCCTCGAGAACCTAGCTACTGCTCAGTCTGCCTACATGAAGGGTATCGATGCCAAGGACCGGGCCAGGATCAAGGCGGAGTTCGAGGCCACCAAGAAAGACACCCTCGATTATTACCGCATGGGTATGGTCTACCATATCAAGGAAAGCATTGACCATGCATCGGGCGTTCTCGACGGCAAGGGCCTCGGCGATCAGAAGGACGCTTTCAAGGCATCGCTCGATCAGTTCAATATCATGGGTATAAAGTTCGAAAACAAGATCCGCGAGACGAACAAGGATGGGTGCCCTGGCTTCATGCTGCATGTAAACGCCTATCTCGCCGCCGGACGAAACATCATTCAGCGGACCGAGGACGGCACATATGCCAAGGAGAGCAAGAATAACTCATCATTCATGTTGATGAAGCCGCAACAGACTCAGGATGGAGAGACTCTGCTGCAGAACTACAACGACGTGATTAGCAACATCAACATCAAGCAGTGCTGATGGTCGATCGTTAAACTGAGGCGGACGCTGCGCCGCCTCACCTGAGATGACGGGTGACGGCGGCAGGATACTCGGGCTGAAAACGCCCCGGAGCGGCGGCTCCTCGCTCCCCTGAAAGGGGAGAAGCCTATAACGACTTCCCACCCATTTCGTCGCGGACGAGTCTGGTGGGCAGAGGATACCGGATCGGCAGGTTTCGGAAACGTTAAATCGCCCCCTGAGCGACCGACCAGGGTTGAAATTTCTCGGCAGGACAGGGCGGCATGGGCAGTCGCGTCCGCAAATAGCATATCCTGTTTTCAGTGCGATCGCGGCTGCTTCGCCTAAGCCAACTTTGCCGGTGGAGGCGCCCGCCGTCGGGCCCTTCGCGATTCGCTTCATTCAGTAATCGAAGCGTATCGTTCCAATCACGCTACGTGGGGGAGAATAGAAGGCCTGACCCCACGCCAGCGAGTTCAGGTATTTGGCGTTGGTCAGATTGCGCACGTTCACGCTGGCTTGGAGATGGTCGACCACCTTGATGCCTGCCAAAACATCCACGACGGCGTAGCCTTTCTGGGAGATGGGCAGGCCGGCGCTATCATCGGTCCCGCTTATCGCGCTCTGGTAGCGGAATTGCGCGCCCAGCTTGAGATCGCGCCATTCCGGAACCTCATACGTTGCCGCCAGCTTCACGCTGTCGCGCGGGACCTGGTTCTGTGTCCGCAGGCCTTGGTTGTCTTCGATCTTGAGGTGGGTAAAGCTTCCGCTCAATTGCCAATGATCGGTGACGCGCCCTGAAACCTCCACTTCGAACCCCTTGGAGGTGGTGTCCAAGGCTTCGTAATAGTCGAGGCCCAGCGGACCATCGGTTCCGTCGAACGTGCCAACGTAGCAGGCAAGCCCGCGCTGCTTTGCCTTGAAGATGGCGGCCGTCGCGGAGAGGCGGTTGTCCAGCCAGCTGCCCTTGATCCCGGCTTCCAGCGAAGTGCCCTTTGCGGGGGCGAGGCGGCGGTTGTCGATGTCCACCTGGCTCTGCGGCGCGTAGATATCGGTATAGCTCGCGTAGAGTGTCAGGTTGCGGGTCAGGTCGAACAGCAGGCCGGCATAGGGACTGACCTTGTGATCGTCTCGCGCAAGATCGGACCCGTAGGAATCGCCGCTCGTCTTCAGCCACACGGCCGACGCGCCGGCGACGCCTTTCAATCGGTCCGTAAAATTGAGGTGGATCGCACCATAGACCCGCGTCAGCCGATTGCGTTCTTGCCCCTGGATCGTGATCTCGGGATAGTCCGGTTCCGGGGGCACGAAGGAACTGAGCTGGCGGATGTCGCCATAGTCGATTTCGGTATCGGAGTAGGCCTCATATTCGCTGCTGCGGAGCCAACCGTTCGATACGCCAAAGGCCAGCTGATGGCTGCGGCCGAACAGATTTACGCTGCCCGATGCATAGCCGTCAATCAGGTATTGCTTGTTGTGGCTGGGGTAGATGCCGCTGCTGCCAGCAATGCCAAGGCCGGTTTCCGGATCGGGCGTACCCGAAGCGTAAAGCCGCTTCGCGTCGGAATCGACGTGGTTGTACGTGAAAACACCGCGTAGCGACCAGTCGCCGCCGACCCGGTAGGTCAGTTCGCCGAACGCGCTTTCGTTGAGGACATTGGCGTAAGTCCAGGGCGCCGAAGTGGAAGCGGAACGGGGATAGGATATGCGGGTGCCGTCGCTGTAAACCAGCGGCAGGGCGCCCCACAGGATCCCGTCCGCCTTGTTCTTCTGCCTTGTGTACCCAACCGTAGCGGTAAGCGAGGGCGTGATGTCCAGCGCGACGGAACCGCCCAGCACCGTGCGGTTGACCTGGTTGTAGTCCAGATAGGAATTGCGTTCCTCGTGCGCGCCGATGACGCGCGCCCGCAATGTGCCGCTGGCGTTGATCGGGCCGGATACATCGCCTTCCAGTCGCCACATGTCGAACGAGCCCGCGTAGGCCGAAGCGTTCGCCTGAAACGTCGTGGTCGGGCGCTTGCGCAAGTAATTCACCGTCGCGGACGGATTGCCCACGCCGGTCATGATCGCGTTCGCGCCGCGCACGATCTCGACGCGTTCGTACAAGATCGTATCGAGATCGCCATCCACCGCGCCGAGCAGAGGTAGCCCGATACCGTCGACCTGGAAATTGGTAATGTCGAAGCCGCGCGAACTGTATTCGGTGCGGTCGGTTTCATTGCGCTGGACGGTGACGCCCACGGTCTGTTCGAGAAGATCGTTGACGTTCGTCAGCGCGAAATCGTCTATCCGCTGGCGATCGACTACGGTGACCGATTGAGGAGTTTCCCGGATCGACAGATCGAGGCCGGTTGCCGAGGAGCTTTCGTTCAAGTCAACCTGCTTGGACCTTGCTCCGGTGACGACGATGTCCGTCCGGGACAGCGGTTGATCGGCGGGTGCAGGAGCATCCGAGGCGTAGGCTGGACATGCGGCCAAGGCCGGAACCGCAGCTGTGAAAAGCAATCGACCTAGCACTCTGAATTCCTCCCCGGATTGGAAGTGCTGATAGGGATGACGCTAATGCGAATCAATCACAATAGCATGCGGTGCTGCAGCATCGCTCGCACGCACCACCGTGGTACTGCCTTCGCCCTGAATTCGAGGCATTTGCTTAGGTCACGAGATTCGCTGAGAGTGTTGCATCGGAAACACATCGATCTTCGGTCTCCAACAAAGACTGGGACGGCATGACCGGTTATTGCCAAGCAATTTCGCCATTTATGACGACCCATGGCGCTGAAAGGCTCTGCCAAAGGGGGCCGTAGTTCCACCGACCTCCCCTTGCGGCGTGATCATCTGACATGAACTGCGATGATAATGCTATTGCGAATCTATAGCGCTCTCATTAAGCGGCGCCCGCAACAATCGCGAAGGTTCTCCGGGTATCTCCGTAATTCCATGATCGCGATATCACTGCAGGGGTAATAATGAGGGACAGCAACGCACACTGCGCAACCGCGCCTGCGCGCATCACAGCCTTGATTGCGGCATTGGCCGCCAGCTGCGCGATGCCGCAGATGGTGTGGGCTCAGCCGAATTCGGTCGAGGACGAGCCAACCGACAATATCACGGTCACCGGTGAGCGCGCGTCGAACGACCCGACGCTCACGGAGGGCCGCGACAGCTACGCCCCGGCGGCAGCCAATGTCGGCAAGGCTGCACAGGCTCTGCGCGAAATCCCTCAGTCAGTCACGGTGATGACCCGGGCGCGTATCGAGGATCAAAACCTGCTGACCGTCGAGGACGTCATGCAGCAAATGACCGGCGTGACCGTGGACAGGGCCTGGCTTTCCTCGACTTACACCTCGCGCGGACTGACCATCACCAATTACCGGCTGGACGGCGGCGCCAGCAGCCAGACGTCCACCACCACCGGTGATCTCGATACCGCGATCTTCGACTCGATCGCGCTAGTCCGGGGCGCTGACGGCCTGTTCGGTGCCGGCGAAGCGGGCGGTGTCATCAACTTCACGCGCAAGCGCGCGCTGGCAGACCCGCAGGCGCGGGCCGCGATGACGTTCGGAAGCTGGGACCACGCTCGTATCGATGCGGACGTGACCGGTGCTCTCACCAGGGACGGAAATCTGCGCGCACGAGCGATCGGCGTCTACGACATGAGTAATTCCTTCCAGGACTACAAATCGGACGATCGCTGGCTGGCGCACGGCTCGATCGAGTACAATCCCGCGCCCGATACGCTTCTGCTTGCCGGCTACACCCATCAGTCCGACCGGCACGAAGCCTTCAATGTCAGCCTGCCGCGCTATCGCAGCGGCGAGGATATCGGTTTCCCGCGCAGCACCAATACAGGCGCTCCGTGGAACTGGATCGAGCGGGATATCGACATCGCCTATGGCCGGGTCGAGCAGGCCATCGGCAACAAGTGGACGGTGCGGCTCAATGCCAACTACAGCCGTTCCAATGACAAGACCAATGCCGCCGAAATGGAAAACGCCGTCGATCCCATCGATCATTCCGGGATCGACTGGTGGTATTATCAATCGGCAGCCAAGGTTCGCGAACTGACGCTGGACTTCAACACGACCGGCAGCTTCCAGGCGTTCGGGCAGAAGCAAGAAGTGGTCCTTGGCATGGACTACACCCGCAACAAGACTGACAATCGCAGTCTCTGGACTTACTACGAACCGGGAGACGTCTTCGATCCCGTCTATCCGCCGCAGATCGCCTATCCGCCGGCATGGGATCAGGGCGGTTATCAGGGGCGCACCGACATAGAACGCCTCGGCTTCTATGGATCGCTTCGCATCCGGCCCGTCGCGGCGCTTTCGCTCATCGGCGGCGGGCGCCTGGTGGTGAAGGACCGCAGCGAGGGCAGCAATCTCGCGACGGGCGCAGTCACATCGTTGATCGACCAGAAGACCAAGTTCGTGCCTTACATGGCGACGGTGCTGGATCTGGCCAAGGCGGTCAGCCTCTATGCAAGCTATTCCGAGATCTACCAGTCGCAGGCCAACTACATGTCCGGGCCGCGTCCGGGCACACCGCTTGCCCCGGTGACCGGCACCAATTACGAAGCCGGGCTCAAGGGCGAACTGATGGGCGGCAAGCTGACCGGATCGCTTGCGGTCTATCGCGTGCGCAAGCAGGGCGCGTTCGCTGTCGATCCTAGCAATCCGCCTGCCGGCTCCACCGACAACTGCTGCTATGTCCGCGACGGTTCACTCAGGAGCCAGGGCTTCGAGGCCGAGATCAACGGCGAGATCCTGCCCGGCTGGCAGCTCTCGCTCGGCTATACCTACAATGACAACGAGAACCGGCGCGACAACGATGCCACGTTCGCGGAGATCACGCCCAAGCACCTGTTCAAGCTCTTCACCGATTACAGGTTCCGCGAAGGCTCGCTCAAGGGCCTCAGCATCGGCGGCGGCGTGACGGCGCAGAGCAGCAATTTCCGTTCGGGTTACGTGCAGGAGCTGAACCCGGTGTCGGGTCTCTATGACGGGCCTTACTACCTGTATCAGTTCCGCATGCCGGGCTACGCCGTCTGGTCGCTGCGGGCGGAATATGAGGTGAGCGAGCAGTTCTCGGTGAGCGCCAATCTCAACAACGTGTTCGACAAGACCTATTATGTCACCATCGGCAGCCCGGGCTACGGCAACTTCTACGGCGATCCGCGCAATTTCCTCGTCTCGCTGCGCGGAAAGTTCTGATGGCGCAGTCGTTCCGGCAATCGATGGCCTGGCTGCACACCTGGGCGGGGTTGATCCCCGCCTGGATTGTCTTCGTCATCTTCCTGTTCGGAACGAGCGCCTATTTCGAGCGCGAGATCAGTGCATGGATGCGTCCCGAAGTGCATTCAGCGCCGGTGTCGGCTAAAGCGCTCGATGCAGCGGGGCGCGTGCTTGCCGCGCGCGGCGTGGGCGCCGAAAGCTGGACCGTCACGATCCCCGGCAAGCGTGGCGGCGATGCCCTGTTGGCTTCGTGGCTGATGCCGGGCCAGTCATGGCGCGATCGGCATGAAGTTCGGTTCGATCCAGCGACGGGCCGCGAACTGCAGGTGCGCGATACGGAAGGCGGGTATTTTCTCTATCGCTTCCATTTCGACCTTCATGCGATGCCTGTCAGCTGGGCACGGATGATCGTGAGCATGGCCGCGCTCGCGATGCTGGTGGCGATCATCTCCGGCATCGTGACGCACAAGAAGATTTTCGCTGACTTCTTCATCCTGCGGTTCAACAAGGGACCGTGAAGCTGGCTCGATGCCCATAACGTCAGCGCTGTGCTGGCGCTGCCGTTTCACCTGATGATCACGTGCACCGGTCTGGTGACCTTGGTCTTCACGTTCATGCCCTGGGCAGTCAGCGCAAATTTCAAGAGTCTCGACGCCTATTTCGAGGCGGCGTATCCGGCACGGGCAGAGATCATTGATATCGGACACGCGCTGCGGCCAGATTCCTATCTGGATGCTCAGGATGTGGCCCCTGGCCGTGTGATCGCCTTCAATACGTTCGCTGGAATTCTCCAGACCGTATCGCTCGGCGGACATTCGGCGATCATGCCCGCAGACATCAGCAGAGGCGCGGGCGTCAGCGACCTGCGCTTCATACCTCTCGACCCTGCGCCCCCGGAGAGAGTGGTGTGCCTGCTGTCGCCTGCTTCGGGCCTTCGCTCCCCAGCGTCTCTAGAGATGGCTCAGCGAATTCGGACGCGATTTGCAAATTAAAACGGAGGACGGATTGCTGCTCGATCTGCAAGAACGAACGCAGTTGAGCTGTCTGGGGCGCGGCTATCGGCCCTTAATGGTAGTCCAGCTTTGGAGCCGAATAGTCTTTCGCTGATCTGCGGTTGGACGACCGGAAAGTCTCACGCCAAGTCAGTCAGGTTGATCCGGCCCGGATGAACGGAGGTAGCTATCAAGGAGCCAAGATGTGGAGCCCTCCGGCCGCTTTGTCGGCGGGAATCCCTTCGAGGGGCAGGTCACGGTCTGCCAAGCATTGCCTGCCGATCATTTGCGGCTCTAGTCGCAAACGACCGGCAGGCTCCTGGAGAGCTTAGAAATCGACGTTGGCCGAGATCCAGAGCCGGCGGCCTTCCTGGTTGATCGAATAGGCCGGCGTGTGTGCGGTGACTGCGCCGCTCGCATAGGGGACATAGACGGCGTAGTCGGTGTCCAGGATGTTGTAGACCGTTGCGGCGAGGCGGAAGGCGGGGGTGAACTGGTAAGACCCGCCGAGGTGGAACACTTCGTAGCTGCGGAAATCGCCCACAGCCTCTTGCTGGGCATTGTTGCCGCGCCAGCGGCTTGAACGGACTTCGGCGCGGACCCAGAGGTTCGCGGCGTCGGTCACGCTCCAGCGCAGGTTTCCGTTGAACATGTGCTTGGGCACCCCCACCAGCGGCAGGCCCTCGTCCTCGCCGCTGAGCTGCTCGGAGTCGGTATAGGTATAGTTGGCCGAAAGCGAGACGGTGGGCGTGAAAGAGAAACGGGTCGCCACCTCGACGCCGCGTGTGCGCGCCTTGTCGATGTTGATCGACTGGCCGAACAGGTCGACCGCCGGGAAATTGCCGACGTCGAGGCAGCCGGGACGGTTGGGATTGCCCGCGAACGAGCAGTTGGGGATGCCCGGCCCGGTGGCGATCTTGTCGTCGAAGTCGTTGTTGAACAGGGTCACGTTGCCGCTGAAGAACCCGTGGCTGTCATAGTAGATGCCCGCCTCGTAACTGGTGCTGGTCTCGGGCGTCAGGCCCGGGGTGCCGATCAGAGGCACGCGGCCCTGGCTGCCGAAGCCGATGATGCCGCTGGCAATCTGCTCTACGCTCGGGGTCTTGAAGCCCCGGCTGACGCCGCCCTTGAGGGTGAAGTCGTCGTTGACGTTCCACACCGCATAGGCGCGGGGCGACCACTTTGAGCCGAAGGTCGAGTGATCGTCGTAGCGTGCGCCGCCGGTCAGGTTGACCCCGTCGACCACGGTGAGCGTGGCTTCTGCGAAACCGGCCCACTGTTCAAACTTGAAGGGGGCGGGGGCTACGCCGTCCACCATGCGCGCCCACCAGTACTGCCCGCCGACGGTGAAGGCCACCGGCCCGGCCTTGCCGGCAAAGCGCGAGTCCAGGATGTCGTTGCGCGCCTCCAGATTGCGCGCGCTGCCGGGCGTGGCGCCCGGAGTGCCGTTGGGGACGAGGCGGCCGATCGTCTCGGTCTCGTTAAGCGTAAACGTGGTGTCGAGCTGGCCGAAGTCGCCCGCGCGCCAGGTATGCGCCGCGACGTAGTTGGTGCGGTTGAACTTCTGGGTGGGCGAATAGCCGCCTGATCCCAGCGTGCCGAGTTGGCCTTCGGTATTGTCGTAGGTCTGCTCGTTGCGGTCGAATTCCAGCCACAAGTCGTGATCGGCGTGGGGCGTGAAGCTCAGGCGACCGCCGTAAGTGTAGATGTCGGAGCGGACCGGATTGCGGCCCAGTGTCAGCGCCGGGTCGCCTGGGATCTCGATGTTCGAGCCCTCGCGGTGGAACACGCTGCCGCGCAGGGTAAGGCCGACCAGGTCCTTGACCACGGGGCCCTGCGCGAAGCCGGTGACAGACTGGATATTGCCGAAGCGCTCATCGCCCTGGATCGTGCTCTCGGCCGAGGCGCTGCCGACCCAGCGGTTGCCGACCTTGCGGGTGATGATGTTGACGACGCCGCCCATCGCATCCGAACCGTAAAGCGTGGACATGGGCCCGCGGACCACCTCGATCTGCTGGATCGCGGCGAAGGGCGGCATGAAGCTGGTCGATGTCTCGCCGAAGCCGTTGGGAGTGACGCCGCCCGGCGCATTCTGGCGGCGACCATCGATCAGTACCAGAGTATATTCACTGGGCATGCCGCGGATCGAGATGTTGAGCCCGCCGGTCTTGCCCGCCTCGCCGCCGACGTCAACACCCTGAACGTCCTGCAATGCCTCTGCCAGGCTGACGAAGCGCTTGTCCTGAAGATCGGCGCGGTCGATCACGGTGATGCTGGCGGGGGCTTGGGTGATGTCCTGCGCATAGCCGGCAGCAGTGACGACGATCGGCGCCCCTGCCTCCTCTGCCCCGGCCTCTTCTGCGGCTTCCTTGGCAAGTGCTGCCTGCGCGGCGAACACGGACAATGCGACAAGACTGGCCCCGCCCATGCGGCGGGCGTGACGATGTATGATTTCGAACAAGCTTAATTCCCCCGGTTTGCCCAAAAATGCGATTGACTCGCATTTGCACGAGGCAAGTGAGAGCGGGCAATTCGCCTGTCAATCGCTTGGCGAAGAGGAAACGCCTGAGAAATATGATCTTACTTTAGAGAAGGTAATGATCTCGAGCCGAAACAGCGTGGCAACATAGGTCGCGCTGTGGCGAAGGAAATCGTATGTTAAAGCGCTGAAGGAAGAATCGGCGCTGTTTATTTGCTTTATCCTAAGCCCGACCAAGGGGTTTCGCCGATAGCAACACTTACAACCCATTCGGATTATCGGCGGCAGCATCCGCTATAACTGGACCCGTCTGCAGGTGGAACGCAGATCCGCGCCTAAACGTCACGTTAGGGTCAGTCATGGAAGCGGACAGCAAGGCAATCGATCGTGAGCTATCCTGTTTCGCGAGTACGAAGTTGCCGCTTCGGATCGACTCACGTCCGGTTCTTCAGGTTCATCAGCGACTGGGTGAACCGACCGCAGCTGTCAGGGCCGAGATTATGTGCTCTACGGCAGCTTTGTAGGTGGTCGCTTTCGGAGCGCTCAAATCGTCTCGCTCGGACATTTCGCAGCCTCGGCTCACCGAACATCGCCGGCTTCTGCGCGGCCATTTAAGCCCGCCCTCTTGGACCGACCTCCATCATGGGCTAGGCAGCAGGGATGCGGGGGCTGAACATCGCGATTGCCGGCTGTGGGCCGTGCGGGCTGGCTGCAGCGCTGCTGCTTCACGAGGCGGGGCATCATGTCACCCTGTTCGAGCGGTTCGAGAAGCCCCAGCCTATCGGTTCCGGACTGATGATCCAGCCCACGGGGATGGCGGTTCTCGCCAAGCTCGGCCTGCTGGACGCGGTCCTGGCACGCGGCGCGCGCATCGATAAGTTGTTCGGCATGGCGGGCAAGCGGGTCGTGCTCGACGTGGAATATGCCTCGCTGGGCCGTCCGGACACCTTCGGCATTGGGATACACCGCGCCAGCTTGTTTGCGGTTCTGCACGAAGCCGTGCTGCGGTCAGGCATTCCATTGCATTGCGGGCGCACACTGGTGGGAACGACGCTGCTGGGAACGAAACGTGCGTTGCGGTTTGCCGATGGACAGAAAGGCGATCGCTACGATCTCGTCGTGGACGCGCTCGGCACGCGGACACCACTCGCTCCGCCGACGGGCCGGGAACTGGCATATGGAGCGTTATGGGCCAGCCTCGACTGGCCCGGGGGTGCCGGCTTCGATCCCCACGCCCTTGCGCAGCGCTACGACCGGGCAAGTATCATGGCCGGCGTTCTGCCCATCGGGACCCCGCCCGGCGCGGCCGTGTCCAAGGCAGCTTTCTTCTGGTCGCTCCGGGCAGATCGGCTGGACGACTGGCGCGAGGCTGGATTGACCGCCTGGAAGGCGCGGGTCGGCGCACTCTGGCCTGATTGCGGGACGCTGCTCGACCAGATCACCGATCCAAACCAGTTGACCTTCGCTCGTTATGCGCATCGTACCCTGGCTTCGCCGGCCGAACCGGCGCTCGTCCATATCGGCGATGCGTGGCATTCCGCCAGTCCGCAACTGGGGCAAGGCGCCAACATGGCGCTACTCGATGCCTGGGCGCTGGCCCGCGGTCTGGACCATGCGGGCAGCGTCGACGAGGGTGTTCGGCAGGGCATCCGGCTACGCCGTCGCCACGTTCTCACTTATCAATGGCTCACTGCGCTGTTCACCCCGGTCTATCAGTCCGACAGCCGCCTGCTGCCGCTGATCCGCGACCGGATTGTCGGCCCTCTATCCAAGCTATGGCCGGCCACCGCCATACAGGCATCGATGGTGAGCGGACTTGTCGGCAATCCGCTGCGACCGTTGGGGCTGGAGGACGACCGTCAGATGGCTCGGCGCGGCGCGGAAGCGGCATGAACGCCGCTTCCGGACCCATCATCGTTTTCGACGCGATGTGCGTGCTCTGCTCCGCCAATGCCGCCTTCGTGCTCCGGCATGACAGGGCCGGGCGTTTCCGGCTGGCGTCGATGCAGGGTGAGGCCGGGGCCGCGCTCTATCGCCGGTTCGGGATCGACCCGGCGAATCCGGAAACACTGATCGTCGTCGAGGGCGACAACGTCTTGCGGGACAGCGATGCGATGCTGGCCATATGGGCGGGCCTCGATCGTCCTTGGAACGCCCTGGCGGCGCTGCGGATCGTACCGCGCAAGTTGCGTGACCCCATCTATCGCTGGGTGGCGCGGCATCGCTACCGTTTGTTCGGAAAGAGGTCCGCGTGCTGGATACCGACGGCCGAGCACGCGGCTCGCATCCTGTGATCCGCATCCTGCTCCTCGGCGGCGATGGCGAACTCCTCGCGGTCGGTGCCATAGTGGCGGGCGGCTAAGATCGTCGCTCATCGAGCGTTCGCCAATTGACAACTGACAATGACGTTTCAGTTATGGGCAATCGACGCATGAGTTAATTTGAGTCTTGAGGCCTGTCGCCCGATACCTGTTCCAATGATCGGCACAAAAGCTGTCTCAAGTATCTGCAGATTGCTCCGGCGAGCGGTGCCCCAAACATAAGCGGGGCAGCCTGCGGCAGCGGTGGCATCCAGATTGGAACGATCGTTTTGGGCACGATATCGGCTGCCGTTGCATTCTCGTTCGGCATGGAAAGTGAATTACTCACGACGGCCGATCCAGAG
Organism: Novosphingobium sp. PhB55; assembly: GCF_004368805.1. NCBI lineage: Bacteria > Pseudomonadati > Pseudomonadota > Alphaproteobacteria > Sphingomonadales > Sphingomonadaceae > Novosphingobium > Novosphingobium sp. PhB55. Next base: position 495,906 of record NZ_SODQ01000004.1, read on the forward strand.
GATTCACGCGTTCCACGATGAGCGGATCATCAACCGTCGAAGGCAGGGAAGGAAGGGAGCCGGTTGTTAATCCGAACGTCGCGGCGAGAACTTCACGCGAGATCGAAGACGTCGATGTGCGGTAGCCGATGTCCGCGGGCATCGGCTGGTCGAAGAAGACCAGAAAATGAATTTCCTCATCACCAATGACCTCGATCTGATGAGGATAGGAACGTGGGATGAAATAAGCATCGCCCGCCTGCAGTTCGTAAGTGTCCACGCTGCCGTCCGGGTCCAGGATAGACATCCGCGCGCGGCCCTTGTGGACGTAGCCCATCTCCGCCGTGTTGGGGTGCCAGTGCGGCTCGCGCATGCCGTTTTCTGGGATCAGGATCGAATACATCGCCAGGTTCTTCAAAGCCGGCCAGAACTGTGAGCGCGCAACGCGCGCTGTGCCGTAGGGATGGTCGATCGGCGGGGTCTCGCTGGCGATGCCGAACTTGTGAGGATCCGGAAACGCCGCGTTTGCGGGCACTCTGGCGGGGCCGGTCCGGTGCACCAGCAGCGCGGACGAGGTATCGCGCTTTAGCGCGGCGAAGTCGGAAGAGGGCAGGGTGAACGTGTTGCCGAGGACTGCGTCGGTCATTGCCCCGAAGGCGCCATGCAGCGAGAATTCCTCGGGTCGTTCGTGGCTGAAGACGATGATGAGTTCGGCATCGACGTCGCCGACGTTCTCGATCGTGTGGAGCGAGCCGACGGTAATGTGAAACATCTCTCCCGCAGAGATCGTAAAGGCGCCGAAAACGTCGCCGGTATCGAGCACCGAGACCAGCAGGTCGCCCGACAGGCAGCACGCCAATTCATCGGCATTGGCGTGCCAGTGCGGCTCGCGGATCGCGCCCGGCGCCAGGACCAGGCGGCGCATCGACATGCCCTTCAGGATGGGAAAATTGCCGGCGTCGGCCCCTCGTACCGATCCGAGGCTGCCTTCGTAGCTTGGCGGCGTGGTGATCAGCGAGCGGACATGGCGGGATGCGGTCATGGAACGGGTCCTTTAGGAGAAGTCGAACACGTTCGAAACCTATGGACTGGCGTGCGCCGCGCCTATCCATACCAAGATATGCAAACCTTGGTGTGGATAGGCGGCGATGACGAGATGCGTAACTCTAGGGTATCGGACGGCGCTGTGCCGCCCCGACCTGGAGAAGCACGATGACCACCGACACCACCACCGTCTCGATCGCCGACCGGTTTCTCGGCACGCCGACCGATCTTGGGGCCGACGCGACGCGTGACATTTCGGCCGGGCTGGCCGGCCTGCTCGCCGACGTGTTTGCACTGTACCTCAAGACCAAGAACTTTCACTGGCACATGAGCGGCCCGAACTTTCGGGACTATCATCTGCTGCTGGACGACCAGGGCGACCAGATTTTCGCAATGACGGATCCAATGGCCGAGCGCGCCCGCAAGATCGGCGGCACCACCATCCGCTCGATCTCGGACATCGCCGGTCGCCAGCGCATCCTCGACAACAATGCGGCTTATGTGGAGCCCAAGGACATGCTCGCCGAACTGCACGGCGACAACAAGCAACTGGTGGCCGAGATGCGCCGGGTTCATGAACTGTGCGACGAGTATTCCGACGTCGCCACGGCAAGCCTGCTGGAAGTGTGGATCGACGAAACCGAACGCCGTAGCTGGTTCCTGTACGAAAGCTGCCGTGGCCCCGCTATCCGCTGACGGACAGGGCGGCGCTCCATCCCCGGGTCGCCGCCGTGCAATGAAGCCCGTACCAAACGACAAGACAAGGAAGGCGCTACCTCGCGGTGGCGCCTTCCTTTTTGTTCAGCGGATTGCCGCCTCGATGGCGTCCAGCAGGGAATCCGGATCGACCGGCTTGGTCAGGAATGCCCGCGCGCCGGCGCCCATCGCCTGTTCCCGGGCGGCATCGGTGGGAAAAGCAGTCATGACGATCAGCGGCACGGCCCAGCCACGCCGCAGCATCTCCGCCTGCAGTTCGAGACCTGTCATTTCCGGCATGTGCAGGTCGGTCACGATGCACGCCAGAGCCTCATCTCCCGCTGCCAGCAATTCGCCGGCGCTGGCGAAGCTGAACGGGGTCATGCCGGTCGATCTTACAAGGCTGTCTATACTCCCTCGAACGCCGGGGTCGTCGTCCACGATGGCGATGATGGGGGAAGCGGGCACGCACAATTCTCCTGGTTCACATCCTCCAGATGGGCCTGCACCGTGTGCCGCGCCATCATACTCAGATGTTAAAGCGGTGAATCGTGTCATCGCGAATGCCCAGTGTCTCGGCCATTCTCACCAGGTCCGCCAGCGACTGCGCCGCCATCTTGCGCATGACGTTGCCGCGATGGATCTTCACCGTGATCTCCGAAAGCTCCATCCGCGCCGCGACCTGCTTGTTCATCAGACCGGTCACGACAAGACTCATGACTTCGCGCTCCCTTGGCGTGAGCCGGTCATAGCAAAGCTGGAGTGCGTCCGAACCGGCGGCCTGCTCGCGGCGCTCTTCGTCGCGTTCAAGCGCGCTGCCGACGGCGGCAAGCATCTGTTCCTCACTGAATGGCTTGGGCAGGAAATCCACCGCACCGGCTTTCATCGCGCGTACGGTCATGGGGATATCGCCGTGCCCGGTAATGAGAACCACCGGAAGCGTTATTCCTTCCGCGACAAGGCGCTCCTGAAAGTCCAGACCGCTCTGCCCGCGAAGCCGCACGTCCAGGACGAGGCAGGACGCAGTGGTCGGTTTTTCTGCGGCCAGAAATTCCTCGGGGCTTTGGAATAGCGCCACATCCAGCCCGGTCGAGCGGAACAGGCTGCCCAGCGATCCCAGGACTTCGGGGTCGTCATCGATCACAAAGACGGTCATGCTGCCTCCCTCTCGGCCGCAATGACCGGAAGCGTGAACCGGAAAGTGGCGCCGAGTGCCGCATTGTTCGATGCGACGAGAGTGCCACCGTGCCGCTCGACGATCGATCGGCAGATCGACAGGCCCATTCCCAGGCCCGTACTCTTGGTCGTGAAAAATGGCGCGAACAGGCTTTCGGGATCGGCGGAAATGCCCGTCCCGCAGTCACGCACTTCGACGTTGACGGTTGCGCCGGCATGTACCGCCTTGACGCAGAGTTGTCTTTGATCGGCCGGGGTCTCGGCCATCGCCTGCTCGGCATTGAGCATCAGGTTCATGAGCACCTGCTGGATCTGCACCCAATCGCCTCGCACCAGCGGGAGGCTATCGCCGATGTCGAGCGTAATCGCGACGTCGTTCGTCTGGAGGTCCCGGCGGAGCAGCGCGACGGTCTCTTCGATCAGGGGGGGCAAGGCCAGCACGTCCTGGCGCGGCTCGACATTGCGGGCCAGGTCGCGGATGCGGGCGATCACGTCTGCTGCACGGGTGCCGTTCGATGCGATGTGGTCCAGGCAGTCGCCAACCTCTTTCGCATCGGGAGCTTCGCGCGCCAGCCAGCGGCGACCGGATTTCGCATAAGTGATGATCGCGGAGAGCGGCTGATTGACCTCGTGGGCGATCGATGCGGCCAGTTGGCCCAGCGTCGTTACGCGCGAGACATGGGTAAGTTCGGCCTGGGACTGGGCAAGGCGCGCCTGCGTTCGGTTTCGCTCGGTAACGTCGATGGCCATGATCAGTACCCGGCTCCAGCCATCGGCGCCGGGGGGAACGGTCACGCGCAGGACCACATCGATCGTTTCCCCCGAAGCGGCGAGAAACTGGGTTTCCTCCTCGATCGCCGGATCGCCGCGCACGAGTGCAGCGAGAATGCGGCCGAGCGTCGCCTCGGCGGCGGGCGTGTGGTGGGGAATGAGCGTGCCGCCGATCAAAGCGCGGGCATCGGGCAGGCCGAACAGGCGTCCCGCAGCGTCATTGGCGGCGCGGATGGTTGCGGTACGGGCGATGTGATCGATCTGCTCCGGCGTTGCGGAGCCGCCATTCGCCAGCAGCGCATGGGCCGTGGACCAGTCGCCCTCCCAGATCGGAAGACCCGCCGCATTGAAGATCGTGCGGTAACGCTCCTCCGACTTCCGCTGCTGTTCGGCTACGGCGAGGTTGCGGATGCTGAGCAGTGTGGCGATCAGGATCGCGATCAGGCTGACAGCAAGCCGCATGGCCGGCGAACCCAGCGGCTCTCCCCCATGGCTGATGAAGTAACCCGCCACTGCCATCGCGAGCACGGCCGCACAGGTCGCCAGCATCACCCGGCGGTCATGGCTGCGCGAGGACATGACAATGGCAACCGTGTACAAGACGGCAACAGCACCCTGAAGCGGGCTCAGAACATCGAGGGCAAAGACGGCGAGCGCCAGCGCCAGCGCCGCCGCGCCGTGGAGTCTTCCCGTCAACCTTCTACCGCCCACATCGTCGCGCATGATCGCCTCGCGTAGCCCCACGGCCCAGGCGACCGGGAGCGTGGCCAAGCTGGACGAGAACGGCAATGATCGCAACGGGTAAGCTGGCATGCTTCGGGGGAGGCGGGCGCCCGTCCGTATCAGGCACACAACGTGAAGCGCGTGCCGGGCCGCGCATCCGACCAGCCGTACCGGGCGCCCAGACGATGCGCCATCGCGGCAATGAACTGACTGCCCAGTCCGCTTCCTTCCGGCGCCGCGCGCGCTGCGCGGCCTCGGCCCCGATCGACCACTTCCAGCACGAAGCCGCCCATCGGCCTCGCGCAGAGGGAGATGTCAACCGCGCCGGGAGAGCCCACCGGATAGGCGTACTTGCAAGCATTGCCGACCAGTTCAGAGACGATCACGCCGATCGAGCTGGCCGTCTCGGCCGCGACGGTCACGGGCTCCGCCGCGACGCGGATTGGGCGGCCGGCACCAGCATCGCCGCAACCCGCCTCGAGACCTGCGCCAAGCTGCTCCAGATATTCGCCCAGATCGACCTGCCCGGCCGACCGTTCCCGGCAGAGCTGACGGTGAACCCCGGCGATCGCCGCTATCCGCAGGGTCATCGTAGCCAGCACCGCAAGGGCGGCCGGGTCCGCGATCCGGCGCGCCTCAAGCGTCATCATGGCCGCCACAAGCTGCAGGCTGTTGGCTACGCGGTGATTGACCTCGTCCATCGCGCTGGGCTCGGGAACGGGCGGAAGCACGGCTACGGCTGCGGCGTCTGGGAAAGCGGCGTGATGCGCGGTGGTCATCGTCTCTTCCTCGATTGGGTGACCCGCTGATCCCCGATCGCAGTCCGCCGGGCCATCATACTCAGGTATGAGGGCGATCAGGGAGCACCCAAACCTGCGTATGATATGAGGGCGTTCATGCCGCGCCGATATCGGAACGGTCGGACCGGCCCCCGCCAGTGTCCGCCTGCCAATGGAGGACAACATGGCTACCATCACGACGAACGACGGCGTTGAAATCTTCTACAAGGACTGGGGACCCAAGGACGCGCAGCCAATCGTGTTCCATCATGGCTGGCCGCTGAGCTCGGACGACTGGGATGCCCAGATGCTCTTCTTCCTGCAGCAGGGGTACCGCGTCGTCGCGCATGACCGGAGGGGCCATGGCCGCTCGGCGCAGGTCGGGACTGGTCACGACATGGATCACTATGCATCGGACGCTTCCGCCGTGGCCGAGCATCTCGACTTGCGCGGCGCGGTCCACATCGGACATTCGACCGGAGGCGGCGAGGTTGCGCGCTACGTCGCGCGCTTCGGCCAGCCCCAGGGCCGGGTCGCCAAGGCCGTGCTGGTCAGCGCGGTTCCGCCGCTGATGCTGAAGACCCCTGAAAATCCCGGGGGTACCGATATCGCCGTGTTTGACGGTTTCCGCAGTGCCCTCGCCGCGAACCGCGCGGACTTTTTCCTCGATGTCGCATCGGGTCCGTTCTACGGCTTCAACCGTCCCGGCGCCGAGGTTTCGGACGCGGTCATCCGCAACTGGTGGCGCCAGGGCATGAGCGGCAGCGCGCTGGCGCACTATGAGGGCATCAAGGCGTTCTCGGAGACCGATCAGACCGAAGATCTGAAGGCCATGACCGTGCCCACGCTTGTTCTCCAGGGCGATGACGATCAGGTCGTGCCCTATACGGATGCAGCCCTGCAGCAGATCAAATTGCTGCGGAACGGCACGATGAAGATCTATGCGGGCTATCCGCACGGAATGCTGACGACGCACGCCGACGTCATCAATCCCGACCTGCTGGCATTCGTCCGGAGTTGATCGTCGCACCGGCGGCGCAATACTGCGCCGTCGGGTTCAGGCCATTGCAAAGCGAGACGCGACATGAACACGCTGGGTACCCGCGAACATCAGATGTTTCCCGTATTGGACGATGCGCAGATCGCGATTGCGCGCCGGTTTTGCAGCGGACCGGAACGCCGCTTCGAGCCGTACGAGGAAATCTATGCGATCGGCGCCGATGACGCACCGGCCTGGCTCGTGCTCCAGGGCACGATCGAGGTCGTGCGACGTGATGGTCTCAGTCACGAGGCGCCGATCACCACGCACGGTGTGGGGCAGTTCTCGGGAGAGGTGAACCAGCTTGCCGGGCGTCCATCGATCGCCGCCGGATGCGCGGGGCCGGACGGCTGCACGGCACTGCCGTTCGATGCCGCGCATCTCCGCGCACTCATGGTCGGCTCTGCCGATGTGGGCGAGACGGTGATGCGTGCGCTCATCCTACGGCGGGTTGCGCTCATTGCCGAAGGGGGCGCCGGAACGATCCTGATCGGTGTGCCCGACAGCGCAGAGATCGTGCGGCTTCAGGGCTTCCTGACGCGTAGCGGCTATCCCAACCTTGTCCTGAATGCCGCATCCGATGAGGAGGGCAAGGCACTGGTGGAGCGGATCGGCGTGCTGCCCGAAGAACTGCCGCTGGTCGTCTGCCCCAATGGAAACATGCTGCGCCGGCCCAGCGATGTGGAGGTTGCTGCGTGCCTGGGCATGACCCCCGATCTGGACCCTTCGACGGTCTACGATGTTGCGATTGTAGGCGCCGGTCCTGCGGGGCTTGCTGCAGCCGTCTACGCAGCCTCGGAAGGGCTGTCGACCATTGTGCTGGACGAGCGCGCGATGGGTGGGCAGGCCGGATCGTCAGCGCGGATCGAGAACTATCTTGGCTTCCCCACCGGGATTTCCGGGCAGGCGCTCGCCGGTCGCGCGTTCAACCAGGCGCTGAAGTTCGGTGCAGAGATTGCCGTGCCGGTTGGCGTGCAGAAGCTGGACTGCTCTTCCGCTGTGCCGGCGCTGGAGCTTGCCGGCGATCGGCGCCTCCAGGCACGCACTGTCGTGATCGCGTCGGGCGCACGCTACCGCCGGCCGGACATTCCCGATCTTGCCGGGTTCGAGGGGCGCGGCGTGTCGTATTGGGCATCGCCGGTCGAAGCCCGGCTCTGTGCTGGAGAGGAAGTGGCGCTCGTCGGAGGCGGGAATTCGGCCGGACAGGCTATCGTCTTCCTGGCGCCGCAAGTGAAGCGGTTGCATTTGTTCGTCAGGCGGGACCTATCGGAGACTATGTCGCGCTACCTGATCGAACGGATCGCGGCCTTGCCCAATGTCGAGATCCATGTGGGCAGCGAAGTGGTCGCGCTTTCGGGCGATGGGGAAGGGCTTGCCTCTGCGACCTTCAGGCAGTTTGCGACCGGTACTCTCCATCGCCGCGACATCCGGCACCTGTTTCTGTTCATCGGCGCCGACCCGAATTCGGGATGGCTTGGCGACTGCGTCGTAACCGATGCAAAAGGATTCGTGGAGACCGGCAGCAGCGCCTTGCCGCTGGAAACCAGCCTTTCTGGCGTATTCGCGATTGGCGACGTTCGGAAGGGCTCGACGAAACGGGTCGCCGCGGCCGTCGGCGAAGGGGCCGCCGTCATCGCCCAGATCCATCTAAAAATCGCTGAAATGAAGGGAGAACGGCCATGACGTCGTGCAAGCGCAGCAGCACCATAAAGCGCGTAACGCCCAGCGCGGGGCTGCGATACAATGGACCACCCGATCATCGAAGGGTATGACCTGCCGGACGGGTGAGTCTGGTGCCGCATCGACGAAATGATCGATTTGCCTGGCCGAATTCCGCAACTCGGCCCAGTACTTCGCTATTACCAGCCCTAGCGATTTGCAGCCTCTGCAGCCCCGAGCTCAGCCGGAGCAAGGGCCGAAGGCGTCGTATTCTGGTTGAAGAGGTCGTTCACAATTCTGAATTTGGGCGGCGGGAACGGACAGCAACTATCGCGGCACCGAAATGCGCTGTTCTACGACCGCTCCGCCGGCGCTTTTTCGCTCTGGGTTCAGCCGGCTACCACGATCGAGTATTCAAGTCGCACGTCGTCGAGCAATCGCTCGATCGCAGCGCGCTGCGTATCGGTTCCGCCAAGCCTGACATCCCAATTGCAATGGGGGTGCGTTTTCGTGTCGCGCACGATGACCTTGCCAAGCGCCCGCCGCCATGATTGCGAAGAGCCGCCTTTTTCCCGGATAAGGCGGGCAATAAGCAGCTGTTCGAGATCGGATGCCGTCATAGCCACTGCTTAGCCGTTGTTGGCGGCCAATCAAGCGGTGCTTCTTGCACTAGCTTGATGGATCAGCGGTTGGTTTCGAGGATCAGTGAGACGGCTGCGGCTTGCAACCACACCCTGTCGTTTTTGACGCGGCCGAAAGCGGGCGATTTTTCCAAAAGCTGCCCAACGATCCTGAATTCAGGTCTTGTCGCCGATTTACGAACATCCCCGATAGGGCCTTCAAACGGGCAGCAGTCGTAGTGCTGGCGAGATGGGTCCATGTGGGCCATAGCGGCGATCATGTCAGCACACGCTTCCAAACGCACCCTATATGCAGCCCTTGCAGCTAACGCCGGGATCGCAATCGCCAAGTTCTGCGGCGCCGTCTACACCGGATCATCCGCCATGGCTTCGGAGGGCATCCACAGCCTCGTCGATACGGGTAATCAGGTATTGCTGCTCTACGGCATCAAGGATGCGAGCCGCCCGGCAGATGCGTCGCACCCCTTCGGATATGGCCTGCGGCTCTATTTCTGGGGATTTGTGGTGGCCATGGCCGTGTTTGCCCTGGGTTCAGGGGTTGCCATTTACGAGGGCGCCGAGAAGGTCGTTCATCCGACCTCGATCCAGAGCGCATGGGTCAACATCGTTATTCTGCTGGTCGCCATTGCCCTCGAGGGCTCTTCGCTCGGGGTCGCGCTTGGCGAAGTGCGGACCGAAGCGAAGCGTCGCGGGCTGGGCATGTGGGAAACGATCCGGACGCACCGAGACCCCACGATCTTCGCTGTCGTCTACGAAGAGACTGCTGCCCTTGCCGGTCTTGGCGCAGCGCTTGTCGGCATCGGCCTGGCGGTTTTGCTCGACATGCCGGTCATCGACGGTTGGACGTCGATTGCAATCGGCGTGATCCTGGCGATCACGGCCTTGAGCCTGGCCCGGCGCTGCTATGTGCTGATGACCGGCCAATCGGCAGACCCGGCAATCGAAGAGCGCCTTCGGGAAATCCTCGCAAGAGTGAAGCCGATTGAGCAGGTGAACGAGGTCCGCACGATGCATTTCGGGCCTTCTGAAGTCCTGGTACTGGCCTCGGCAGACTTCGTGGACGATACGCTCGCCGGCACCGTCGAGCGTATCGTTTCCGACGTGGAAGATGGCATTCGAGAGGAGTTCCCCGAAGTCCGTCGTGTCTACATCGAGGCGCAGTCCACCATGCGTCACCGCGAAGCGCTGGAGGACATCGGCGAAGATGTCGACGCCCTCGAGCGGGAGGGTGATGAAGAAGAGGACTGAACTTTTCGGACGCCCGGTTCCGTCACTTCGTCATTCGCCGTCCATCTTCTGATCCTTCCCGAGAATGGATTTGACGTAGATTCGTTTGGTCATGACGAACACGACGATCGTCAGCGGAGCAGCCATCGGCACACCAGGTCCACCGGCGGAAGGTACACCGCGCCGGGGGGCTCTGGCGGGTCGTATCGAACTCGCTGGTAAGCTGCGCTCCGGACAGGATGAGGGCTCCGATGACCGCGATGCCCAACGCCGCCGAGCGGCCAACGGGCAGAATAGACAGCCAGCACGGCGGCTGCGAACACGAGCATCAGGCCGTTGTTGAGCTGGGTTAGCAACAGGCTCCCGGCATGAGATAGCGTTCCACGACCTCTGGCAGTTTCACCACTTCAGCCATGAAATGCTCGACCGTGCAGCGCCCCGGTCGCGCAGGCATGAATGCGCGGATTACGCTTCCATGCTCGGTTCAGACCGTAACTTCCAGACCTTCCGGCGCTGCGAAATCGGCCATGCGGCGACGGGATATTTCCCAATGGGCGCGGATCAGTTCGCCCGCGCGGGTGGGATCGCGGCGCTCGATCGCATCGATGATTTCATCATGCTGCTCGACCGCTTCCGCCAGGTTCTCCTGCGTTTCGGGTGAGGTCGGGTGATAGAAGGTCATGCCCAGGCGGGCATGATCGATAAGCAGGCGGCGCAGGCTTGGCATCAGATAGGGATTGTGCGCCATCCTGCCGATCTCAAGATGGAACTGATCGTTATTGTAGACCCGCGCCGCAATATCGTCCGCCTCGATCGCCGCGCGGAAATCCTGCTGCACTTTCTTGAGCTTCGCGATCTCCGCAGGCGTTGCGCTGGTGGCGGCAAGCTGGGTGGTCGCGATGTAGATCAGCGGGGCCGCCTGAAAGAACGTCCGCAGCGACTGGAGGTCCATCGAGGTGACGCGCGCCGGCCGGTTCGGTTCGAGTTCGAGATACCCTTCGGCGGCGAGCTGGCGCATCAATTCGCGCACGGGCGGGCGCGACAGCCCGAACTCTTCGGCGATCTGTTGCTCGTCAACGACGGCACCAGGCGCCAGTTCCATGCTCACGATCCTGCGACGCAGCGTTTCGCCCAGGGTGACTTTGCGATCTACGGTTCCACTCACAACCCCGTTCCTAACGGTTTTCGCGCGGCACATCAACTTGGGTGCGGCAATTCATAGGCAGATTGCATTCGTATTGTAGACAAGTGATAGACATTTCTGATTTCAAGCGTTAGGGCGCGGCGAAACTCCAGCCCTGCGGGATTCGCGATGTCCGGTAAGAACACAATGACGGGCGTGCTTTGCGGCGTGATCGCCGGCGCCCTGTGGGGCCTGGTGTTCGTCACGCCGAGGATCGCTTCGGCATTCGGACCCCTGCAACTCGCGGCGGGGCGTTACCTTGCCTATGGGATCTTCGCGCTGCCATTGGTCTGGCCGCACTGGAAACGCTATCTTTCCGTGCTCGGCAAACGCGAGTGGATCGCTCTGGGATACCTGAGCGTTCTGGGCAACATCCTCTATTACGTCCTGCTTTCCGCTGCCGTGCAGATGGGCGGCGTGGCGATGACTTCGCTGGTGATCGGCTTTCTCCCGGTCGCGGTGACGATCATCGGCAGCCGCGACAAGCACGCGGTGCCGCTGGGGCGCCTGTTGCCCTCGTTGTTCCTGAGCGCGGCCGGGATCCTGTGCATCGGTTGGGAATCGCTGGGCAAGGCGGGCGAGGGCGCCTTTGCTTCGCAGGCCCTGGGCCTCCTTTGTGCCTTCGGCGCGCTGGCATCCTGGACGACCTTTGCGGTGTCCAACAGCCGATGGCTGGGCCGCCTCGAACATGTGTCCGGCCATGACTGGAGCCTGCTGCTCGGCATCGTGACGGGCGCGCAGGCGCTCTTGCTGATCCCGCCGGCGCTGCTGTTCGAGACCACCAGCCAGAATGTATCGCAATGGCTGCTGTTCGGCGGCGTTTCCACTGCGGTGGCGCTGCTGTCCTCGATCATCGGCAATGGCCTGTGGAACCGGATGTCGCGGCTGCTGCCGCTCACGATGGTCGGCCAGATGATCCTGTTCGAAACGCTGTTCGCGCTTCTCTACGGGTTCCTGTGGGACCAGCGCTTGCCATCGGTACTGGAAGGCGCGGCGATCCTTTTCGTCCTGGCATCGGTGCTGACCTGCCTTGCCGCGCATCGCCCGAGAGAGGCCGATCGCGCGCTGGCAGCCGCGCACGACTGATCGTTCCCATGGCGACCCTTGCGCAGACACGGCCGCCGTTCGCAGCGGTGCATGCAGGCCCTCTCTTGGGGCCGGGCATGGTCATCGCCTCGATGATTGCGCAGAACTTCGGGGCGACGCTGGCAAAGCAGATGTTCGCCGCCGTCGGCGCGTTTGGGACGACGGGACTTCGCGTATTCCTGGCGGCGGCGATCCTGATGGCTCTCAGGACACCGTGGCGGCGGCCGCTGTCAGGCAGGATCCTTACTTGGGTCCTGCTCTATGGCTGCATGCTCGGGCTGATGAACCTGCTGATCTACCAGGCCTTCGCGCGCCTGCCGATCGGCATTGCGATCGGTATCGAAGTGCTTGGCCCGCTGTCGATCGTCCTCGCCGGTTCGCGCCGCCTGCTCGATCTCGTGTGGTTCGCGGCGGCGGTGGCTGGCCTGATGCTCTTGCTGCCGCTTCGGGTGGGGACAGGCCTCGATCCTGTCGGTCTCGCGTTCGCGGCCGGAGCGGCGACCTGCTGGGCGCTCTATATCGTATTCGGGAAGCGCGTCGCCACTCAGCTCGGCGCCGATGCCGTTGCCTGGGGGATGGTCGTTGCAGCGTGCATCAACGCGCCGCTGGCGGTGACCTTTGCCGGGCGCGCGCTTCTGGACACCTGGGTGCTGCTGACGGGCCTTGGGCTCGCCCTTCTTACCAGCGTCTTGCCGTGCACGCTCGAAATGGAAGCGATGCGGCGTTTGCCGTCGCACGTCTTCGGCATCCTTCTCAGCGCCGCGCCCGCCATAGCCGCGCTCGCGGGCTTCCTCGTTCTCGGGGAAAAGCTGACCGGGGTGCAATGGCTCGCGATCGTATCGATTGTGGCCGCCTCATGCGGCAGCGCGATCTGCGCCGCGAGATTGCGACCAGCCTGACCGTCTGACTTCGCGGCCCTCAGACACTCCGATTCTGCATGGGGTCGGAGTGTTTCCGCGCGCCTTCTCGTCTTGCCCTCCGATGAGAAAGGGAGGGGGTAGATGCGAAGATCGATCGCCAAAAGTATCTGAAAACGGGAGAAAATCTGTGCATTCGCGCCTGTCGAAATTCTTTGTAGACGCTCGACAGATTAAATGCCTATCATGAGTATACAGAAAATAGACATAACGCGAGTCGGAGAGGACCGTGGTCGTGGAAACGCTTCAAGACACTTTGGAACAGCCGGCGCCTGGCTCCGCGGGGCAGCCGGATATGCCGGGCGCTGGGCGCGCTGCTGGCCGCTATTCGCTTGGCGAAAGCCATCGCTGGACGAACGAGCCTTCGGGTCGCGCCGAGGCTGCAAACGCAGATCGGGAAATGGTTCGGTCGCAGGCGACATCGCATGAGGTTTCGACTGCGGCCCATGCGCGGAAGGCACCTTCGGCAAGAAGCGTGACGTCGCTGCCGGCCGATGATGCCACTTGCGGCTGGTATCACCTCAGCCGCCGTCGCACACCGCGTCCCGTCGCATTCGGAGAAGTGCGGGCGCCCTGGGTCGTTGTCGGTGCCGGCTATGTCGGTCTAGCAGCGGCCCGGCAACTGGCGATGAACTTCCCGAACGACGAGATCGTTCTCGTCGAAGCGCAGGAGGTGGGCTTCGGAACGGCCGGACGCAATGCCGGCTTCGCCATCGATCTGCCGCACGACATCGGTGCGGCGGACTACATCGGCGATCTTGGCACGGCCAATCTGGTGCTCAAGCTCAACAAGCTTGGCCAGACCTATCTCAAGGACATCGTCGATCTCTACGGCATCGACTGCCAGATGCGCGCTTCGGGCAAGTATCAGGCGGCGGTGGAGGAGCGGGGCATCGCGGTTCTCGATGCCTATCGCGGGGGTCTGGACCGCCTTGGCCAGCCTTACGAAGTGATCGAGGGCAAGGACCTCCCGGACCACATCGGCACCGGCTTCTACAAGAAGGCTCTGTTCACGCCTGGAACGATGCTGGTCCAGCCCTCCGCACTGGTGAAGGGACTGGCAGACACGCTTCCCGCCAACGTGACGCTTTATGAGCATACGCCGATCACCGGCGTCAGCTACGGCCCGCAGATCGTGCTCACCCATGCGACCGGCCGCATCGTCGCGGACAAGCTGATCCTTGCCAACAACGGCTTCGGCATGGCGTTCGGGTTCCTCAAGGACCGCATGCTTCCGGTGTTCACTTACGCCAGCCTCACCCGTCCGCTGAGCGAGGAAGAACAGGCACGCCTCGGCGGTAGGGACTTCTGGGGCCTGATCCCGGCCGATCCCGCGGGCACCACGCTGCGCCGAACCCATGACAACCGCATGCTTGTGCGCAACAGCTTCAGCTACCATCCGGGCGGCATCAGCAACCCGCGTGAACGTGCGATCGCCGCCAGGCGTCACCGCCGCTCGTTCGAACGGCGCTTCCCGATGCTGGCGGGCGTTCCCTTCGAATATACCTGGGGCGGGGCGATCGTCATGTCGCGCAATCACGAATCCCAGTTCGGCGAGCTAGCGCCCAACGTCTACGGCGCGCTCTGCTGCAATGGCCTTGGCATTACCCGTGGCACCGCGACCGGCGTGCTGCTGGCCGACTGGCTGGCGGGACGGCGCGGCGAAGTCATCGACTTCCTGCTGGCCTCGCCCGGCCCCAACCGCAATCCGCCGCATCCGTTTCTGGACATCGGCGTCAACGTGAACCTGGCCTGGGCCCAGCACAAGGCCGGCCTCGAAAGCTGATCCCCATCAAAGAGCAAAAGCCGTTTTGGGGGCGATAATCAGAACACCCGGAGAGAAGCATGAAAAGGATCACACAAACACTAGAGGACGTTCCTCTGAACAAGTTCCACCAGATGCTGACGGTTCGCGCGAGCGGCGGCTCCTTCGTCGATGGCTACGTGTTGAGCGTGGTCGGCGTCGCGATGGTCCAGGCCTCGGCCGCGCTGCGGATGACACCGTTCTGGGAGGGCCTGGTCGCGGCATCGGCGCTCATCGGCATTTTTGCCGGCGGAATGGTCGGCGGCGCGCTGACCGACAGGTTCGGTCGCAAGCGGATATTCTTCGTCGGGCCGATCCTGTTCGTTCTCTTCTCGCTCGCCCAGCTCTGGGTGGATACTCCCTTCGCCTTGTTCGCCTGCCGGTTCTTCCTGGGCGTTGCCGTGGGCATCGAATATCCGGTGGCGACCGCGCTGCTGGTCGAATTCCTGCCCAAAGCCAGTCGGGGGCCGCGCCTCGCAACGCTGACGATCATGTGGTTCGCGGGGGCCGCGACCGCCTATATCCTGGGCAATGCGATCCTGACATTCGGCGGCGACCAGGGCTGGCGACTGGCCTTTGCGAGCACGGCCCTGTTCGGTCTTGCACTGTTCCTCGTTCGCCTTGGCACGCCGGAATCGCCGCGCTGGCTGCTCAGCAAGAACCGACGCGCCGAAGCGGATCAGGTCATCCGTGAGGTATACGGCCGTAACTATTCCACCGCCAACCTGACCGAGGACCCGGCGCGCGAGAAGGTCTCGCTCTGGGGCCTGCTCAAGGCCGGCTACGGGAAGCGCCTCGCCTTCGTCAGCCTGTTCTGGACCTGCTCGGTGATCCCGGTCTTCGCGGTCTATGCCTTCGCTCCCAAGGTGCTGATGGCGCTGAACCTCCACGACAAGTGGGCTGCTTTCGGCTCGATCGCCATCACCCTGCTGTTCGTCGTAGGCTGCATCGGCGCCACCATGCTCATCAACGCGATCGGTCGGCGCCCGATGGTGATCCACAGCTTCCTGTGGTCCGGCCTCGCACTGCTCCTTTTGGGCCTGTTCGCCAACGGCGCGCCTGCCTTGATCCTCATCCTGTTCGGCGGCTACGCGCTGCTGATCGGCGGCGCGCAAGTGCTCCAGCTGGTCTATCCCAACGAGCTGTTCCCGACCGAAATCCGCGCCAAGGCGGTCGGCTTCGGCACCTCGTTCTCGCGGATCGGTGCGGCCATCGGCACCTATCTCGTGCCCGTGTCGCTCGACCGGCTCGGCATTGCCGACACCATGTACATTGCCGCCGCCGTGACCTTTGTCGGCCTTGCCGTCTCCTGGTTCCTCGCGCCGGAAACCCGCTCCCTGAACCTTGCGGATGCAGCGGCGCTGCGCCCCGGGTTCGCCTGATCACTCTCGAACTCCCGATCCTCCCCATCACGAAAGGACCCTTGCCATGAACTTCGCCATGAACTTTGACGGTATCTTCACCCCCGCCATCACACCGCTCGCAGCGGACGGCTCGATCGACTACGCCGCCTTCGACGCGGTGCTCGAACACCTGATCGCCAGCGGCGTCCACGGTATCGTCATCGGCGGCTCGACCGGCGAATACTATGCGCAGACCCCTCAGGAACGCCGCGATCTGGCCGAGCGTGCCCATGCCGTGATCGGCGGCCGCCTGCCGCTCGTCGTCGGCACCGGCGCCACCCGTACCGAAGACGCGGTGGACTTCGCCGTCCATGCCAAGTCCATCGGCGCGGACGCCATCCTCGTCACGACGCCGCCTTACGCCCTGCCGACCGAACAGGAAATCGCCCACCACGTCCTGACGATCGACAAGGCGGCCGACCTGCCGATCATGCTCTACAACTACCCCGCGCGCATGGGCGTGAGCATGGGCGATGAATTCTTCGGCGCCATCAAGGGTACGAAGAACATCATGGCGATCAAGGAAAGCTCGGGCGACACGCTGCGCCTGCACCGCATCGCCAGCGAACATCCCGAAATCCAGCTGTCCTGCGGCTGGGACGATCAGGCGCTGGAATTCTTTGCCTGGGGCGCGCGCAGCTGGGTCTGTGCCGGTTCGAACTTCGTGCCGCGCGAACACGTCGCGCTCTACGAAGCCTGCGTGCTGGAGAAGGACTTCGCCAAGGGCCGCGCCATCATGGCCGCCATGCTGCCGCTGATGGACTTCCTTGAAAACGGCAAGTTCGTGCAGTCGATCAAGGCCGGCAGTGAGATCATCGGCCTCAAGACCGGCGGCGTGCGCGCGCCGCTCCTGCCGCTCGACGAGAACGAGAAGGACGCCCTGACCGCAGTCGTCGCCGAGCTGAAGAGCAAGGTCGCCGCCGTCGCCGGAAGCACTGTCGATGCCTGATCTTCTCTCCAAGGCCGAATACGCCGCCCTTGCGGAAGGGCTCACCTTGCCGACGCAGGCTTTCATAGATGGTTCGTTCCGTCCGGCACGCGCCGGACGGACGTTCGAGACGACCAACCCGGCAACGGGCGCATCCCTGACGCACATCGCCGCCTGCGACGATAGCGACGTGGAGGCGGCGGTCGCCGCCGCCCGCACCGCTTTCGAAGACGGCCGCTGGCGCCAGCTCTCGCCCGGCGAGCGCAAGCACACACTGCTGCGCTTCGCTGATCTGCTAGAGCAGAACGCCCGCGAACTGGCAGTGATGGAAAGCATCGACAGCGGCAAGCCGATCCGCGAATGCGAAACGGTCGATATTCCGGAAAGCATCCACACCATCCGCTGGCATGCCGAACTGATCGACAAGGTCTACGACAGCACCGCCCCTGTCGGCTCCGACACGCTGACGCTGGTGGTGCGCGAGCCGATCGGCGTCGTCGGGCTGGTACTGCCCTGGAACTTCCCACTGCTGATGCTGGCGTGGAAGATCGGCCCCTCGCTGGCGGCAGGCTGCTCGATCGTGGTCAAGCCCGCGGCCGAAACCACGCTTACCGCATTGCGCGTGGCCGAACTGGCACATGAGGCGGGCATTCCGGCAGGCGTGTTCAACGTCCTTCCCGGCAGCGGGCGCGATGTGGGTGAGCCGATCGGGCGCCACATGGACGTGGACATGGTGAGCTTCACCGGCTCCACCGCCACCGGCCGCCGCTTCCTGGCCTATGCAGGGGAATCCAACCTCAAGCGGATCGTGCTGGAGTGTGGCGGCAAGAACCCCGCCGTGGTCATGCCGGACGCCGAAGACCTCGACGCGGTGGCGCAGCACGTGGTCAATGGCGCCTTCTGGAACATGGGCGAGAATTGCTCCGCCTCGTCGCGCCTGATCGTTCACGCCGATGTGAAGGACGCCCTGCTGGAGCGCATCGCGCACCACTTGCGCGACTGGAAACTGGGCGATCCGCTCGACCCCGAAAACCGGTTGGGTTCGATGGTCAGCCGCGCGCATTTCGACAAGGTTCGCTCCTACCTTGAACACGCTGCGTCCGAACAGATGAACGTCGTCAGCGGCGGCGGCACGAAGGATGACATCTTCGTCGAAGCCACCATCGTCGATGACGTCACGCCGGATAATCTCCTCTTCCGGGAGGAAATCTTCGGCCCCGTGCTGGCAGTGACGACCTTCCAGACGATCGAGGAGGCCATCGCGCTTGCCAACGACTCGATCTACGGCCTGGCCGCCTCCGCCTACACCGGCAGCCTCAAGAACGCCGTGCGCCTCGCGCGTGAGATCCGCGCCGGCGTGGTGACGGTCAACTGCTTCGGAGAGGGCGACGCGACCACGCCGTTCGGCGGCTACAAACAATCCGGCTTTGGCGGCCGTGACAAATCGCAATGGGCGCACGACCAGTACACCGAGATCAAGACCATCTGGATCGACGTGTCGAACTGACGGCGCTCGCTTCACCGTCCGCCATAAGGCCACTCCTCGGCGGGATTGGCGGACGGTGAGGGTCCCACCACCGCATGAGCGGAAAATGGCCGAAAGCCCGGTTTAACGGGCGCGGCACCGGAGGATGTCATGAAACCAGTTGCCCCCGCGCCGCGGGGATCGGGAGAGTATTGCCCATCGAGGGGCCGATGCAGGTGGTCGCTGTTCGGATCGGCCATGAAGGCCGCGTCAGTCGTTCTGGTCTTCGCGCTGGCCACACCTGCGCAGGCCGATGAAGCCGAAACGGGGGCAGCCAACCTCGATCCGGCAGCCGGCGATCCCGGCGGCATGGGCCAGCCGACCCCGCCGCCGTTCGAAACCGCGCCGGCCGCCCCGTCCTCAGGTCTCAAGCTCGGCGGAGCCATTCGCGGGCGTTACGACTTGCGCTTCAACAACGTCGGCAGCGACGGCCAACGGCGGACCTCCAGCAATCTCTCGTTCGACACGCTGATCCTGAAGGCGGACTACGATTCCCCGACCTTCTTCGGCGCCGCGCAGTACCGTTTCTATGGCGGCAGCTTCCTCTACGGAAAGGCCTCGGGCTACCATAACTATCCGGGCGAAATCAGCTTTCCGGTCTACGCCTACGCCGGGGCGAAGCTGTCCAACCAGGACAAAATCGCGGTCGGCATCCAGCCGGTTCCCTTCGACGATCAGTTCTGGGGATCTGCCTTCCTCAACTCCATGGGCTTCGTCATCGGCCTTGAGGAAGTCTACAACGCCGGCATCACTTACACGCACGAGGAGCCCGCCTTCAAGGTCGAGGCGGGGTTCTTCCCGACCACCGCGCCCAATGCCTTCGGCATCAGCGAGGATGCGGCGCGCTATTCGGTCAACATCGTCAAAGGCGATCCCGCCAATCCGCTCGCCAGCCGCAATGCGGAGCGCAATATGATGGTCGGCCATGCGCAGTACCGGCTGTCGTCCTCCGCGACCGGCGAAGTCTCGGTCTCCGGCTCGGCGTGGCTCTCCACCGTCCACAACTTCGACACTGATCGGGATGGGTGGAGGCGCGCTTTCGCCGTGAGCGTCAAGGCCATCGAGGGGCCATGGCATGCCAAGCTCCTGGCCGCGCGGCAGGACATGTCGCTGCGCAATCCGGGCAGCGAGCAGACCGTTACCGTGGGCAACTTCGACGCGCCCTTCAACATCGCCGCCGATGGCACTCTGCTGTTCGGTGAAGTGGGGCGGAAGGTAGAAACGGGCAGCTTTCCGTTCTCGCTGCAGGTCTTCGCCAACTACGCTTACTTCGCGAAGGCGCGCACCGAATTCAAGGACAGCCAGCGGCTCGATCTGGGTGCCTACTGGGCTGACAAGGCGACGGGGCGGATCCGGATCTGGTCGGAATTGCTCGTTGGCCGGAACGACCCTTTCATCGGCGCCGGGCAGTACGCGACCGGCGCGGCGCAGGGCGGAGACGACCATCTCAAGGTCTCGTTTCTCGCCGTTTTCGGCTACTATTTCTAACGGATGAGGACATTCGCCATGAGCGAAGACGATATCTATGCAGAATTCGCGCAGCAGGGCGTCGCGCTCGAACGGCTGGAGCACCCGGCCGTGCATACGGTCGAGGAAAGCGCGGCGATCCATCAGGCGTTGCCGGCGGCCCATACCAAGAACCTGTTTCTCAAGGACAAGCAGGGCAAATTCTGGCTGGTGACGCTGCCGAGCGATCGGCGGGCGGATCTCAAGGCTTTTGCCCTGTTGCTGGGCGCGGGCAAGTTCTCATTCGCCAAGCCGGAGGACATGGAGCGCCTGTTGCATGTCACGCCGGGTTCGGTGACGCCGTTGGCCGCCGCGAACGCCGCTGGCGAAGTCACTGTCGTTTTCGATGCAGCATTTGCGGAGGATCAGCGGATCGCGGTCCATCCGCTGCGCAACACGGCAACGATCGCCCTGTCGTTCGGCGCGCTGGAAGCATGGCTTCGCGCGAAAGGCGTCGAAACCAAAGTGATCGCCCTGCCATGAGCCGCCTGCCGATCCGGTCCAAAGCTGAAACCAGCGATACTCCCCAGTCAGGAGAGCCCATGCATTCCCCCCAAACTCCGATCCTTATCGACGACGTTGCGATCAACCGCTTCCATCAAAAGCTGACGCTCAGCGCCTGTATCGGCTGGACCATGGTGGGCTATATCGTCAGCGTCATCGGCGTTGCGACGATCCCGATTTCGACCGCCCTCGGCCTCAGCGGCAACGAGCAGGGCATGGTTGCGGCGATGGAACTGCTCGGCGTGTTCTTCGGCGGCTTTGTCGGCGGATGGCTGACGGGACGGTTCGGGCGCCGAAAGCCCTATTTCATGGGGCCGTCGATCATCCTGCTCGTCTCGCTCTCCATGTACTGGGTGGATAGCAGTCACGCGATGGCTCTCTTGAGAGTGATGTCCGGATTGGCTGTGGGTATCGAATATACCTCTGCCGGCTCCCTGTTGACGGAATTTCTGCCGCAGAAAAGCCGGGGCTCAAGGCTGTCGCTGCTGACGGTCATGTGGTTCGTGGGCGCCGCTCTGGCCTACATCTCCGGTAACGTCGTACTGGAAACCTGGGGGCAGGGGGCTTGGCGCCATATCATGGCCAGCCCCGCGATACTGGCGGCGACCATGCTGCTCCTGCGACTGGGCGCGCCGGAATCGCCGCGCTGGCTCCTCAGCAAGGGGCGTCGGGACGATGCGGAACGCGTCATCAGGAAGATCCATGGGCCGGCCTTCTCGCTGCGCAATATCGGCGAGGAAGCTTCGATGCGGAAGATGACCTTCCTGAATGCGATCCGCGCGGGATATGGGAAGCGGATCTTGTTCGTGATCGTCTTCTGGGCCTGCGCCGTCGTGCCGATGTTCGCGCTCTATGCCTTCGTCCCCAGGCTGTTTGCGGCCCTGCACCTGACGGGCGCAATGGCGTCCTACGGGTCGATGGCCATCACCTTGCTGCTTGCGCTCGGCTGCATGATCGCGACCTGGCTGATCAATTTCATCGGCCGGCGGACGCTGATCATCAACAGCTTCCTGTGGTCCGGCCTGGGCCTGCTGGGGCTCGGCCTGTTCCCCAACGCGCCCGGATGGCTTGTGCTTGCACTGTTCGGCCTCTACGCCCTGTTCATCGGCGGCGCGCAAGTTCTGGAAATCGTTTACCCGAACGAACTGTTTCCCACCGAGATTCGCACGGCCGCCGTCGGCGTAGGCGCATCGTTGGCGGCACTCAGCTCGTCGGCGGGAACATGGTTGGTGCCGGTGTCGCTGGAAATGATCGGAATCGGCAACACTATGCTCGTCGCGGCCGCCATCACCTTCCTCGGGCTGATCGTTTCGCTGTTGTTGGCACCGGAAACGGCATCGCTCAGCCTGGAAGAAGCTGCGTCGTTGAAAGGGTAATGGCGGGAGGCGTTCCACAAGTTGGCCTATCGTGAGGCAAGCAGACCCTCACAAAGCGCTCTTGTGCCCTCCATGAATGCATCCACCGATCAGGATCGCCAAATTGCACGATGTGAATGGTAGTCATACACCGGCCGCATTCGACCAATCTGGAATTTCTTTCCTATCGGCGAAGCCTCTTGGCGGGGCGGGATTGGCAGCTCGCGACCGGCTCAAGATATTCGGCGTTGGTGATCTGAACGTCAGCCCTTTCTGGAACCAGCCATTTGTAACGCTGACAGGTGCACGGCAATCAGCGTGTTTGCACGCTCCAAGACCAGATCGCAGGAAGAGGGCTTCCGAACTATCTGGTCTTGGATGACCTTGAATACCTGCTCAGCGCATACAAGCGCGCTCAGTCGAGTCCGAGCGCGTTCCTGATGATGTAGTGCAGGTCGGTCTGGTCGAGCAGGCCGCTCACGTTCACCGCTCGCGGGCCATAAGCAGCGATCCGTAGCTGTGTGCCGGTATGGCCCTGTGACCCTTCTTCAGCCGTGCCGTAGTTTACAGTCATCACGCCGCCCTCGCGCGTATTGAGCGCTGCGGTTAGCCCCGGCGCCTTGGTGCCGTTGCCCACGATCTGGCTGGTGTGGGCGTGGTCGGCCGTGACGATCACCAGAGTGTGTCCATCGGTGCGGGCGAAAGCGAGCGCGGCCTGCACGGCCTCGTCAAGGTCGACCGTCTCGCCGATCTGGCCGCAGGGGTTGGCGGCGTGGTCCTGCTTGTCGATCGATGCGCCCTCGACTTGAAGGAAGAAGCCCTTAGGATTGCTCTTGAGCAGGGAGATCGCCTTGCGCGTCATGTTTGCGAGCGTCGGCAATGTTTCCGTGCGCTCGGCATTGGGCTGGCAGGTGATCGCGGGTTTGTCGATATTGCCGTGGAAGCTGGCTTTCGGACCAGTCCAGCGCACGGGCATGTTACCCTCCGCGAAAATACCGATTAGCGGTTGCCTGTCGTCCGCGCGGGTCACGGCATTGAGGTCGGCAGCGTTGCGCACGATGCGATAGCCGCGCTCCTGGGCCTGCTGCGCCAGCGTCTTGCCCTTCCATTTGCCCACGGCCGCCTTCTCGGCAAAGCTGGCGGCGCCGCCACCCAGGACGAGATCCGCACGCGTATTCAGCATCTGCTCGGTGATCGATCCCGCCCCGCCATTCTCCAGCGCATTCTGCGGGCAGGCCTTCAGTGTGGATGTCGGCGCGTAGCATTTACGCTGCGTGACGTGCGCGATCTGGGCGGCAGGTGTCGCGTCCTGAATTTCGGCGGTCGATACGTCCCCGGTGGCATAGCCCGATGCCTTGGCCATTTCGAGCAGCGTCTTGTGCGGCTTGCCGTCAATGTCCACCCCGATCGCGCCGTTATAGCTCTTGACACCCGAGGCCCATGCCGTTGCCGAGGCGGCGCTGTCCGTCACATAGTCCGGTTTGCCGGTTTCTCGATCGAGCGAGTAATGGGTGTATTGGCCGGTGAAGGGCAGAGCGTCGATGCCCTTGAAATAGCCGCCGGCGCCCTCGGCATAGTTGCGCGCGAGCGTGATCTCGGAATCGCCCATGCCATCGCCGATGAGGAGAATGACGTTGCGCACATCGCCCTCCGCCGCAAGCCTCGCGTACGTCGCGCGCATGTCTCCGGGGAGGCGCCGGGCGCCGCCCGGCGCGCGCACATCGCCGCGCGCGGCACGCGACAGATCGGGTGCTGCCTCCTGCGCGAGCGCAGGCTGGCACGAAAGGGCGAAAGTAGCGGCAATGGCGAGGCGCGAGATCATCGGGTTAGGCACTCCAAAGCGTGAGGCGGATGAAAGCGGGCCGGCGCAAATCGATCACGCGCCGGCCCGGTAAGGTCATGGGATCAGAGCTGCGCGCGTACACCCAGGCTGATGCGGCTTCCCGAAAACTCGTAGGTAGTCGGGAAGGCAGGGTCCATCGTATAGCCGGTCGTCTTGGCATTACCGACGTTGATGCCCTGCAGTTCCACCCGGAAGTTGGGGGCCAGCTGGTAACTTGCGGAGAAGTCGAACTGGCCATAAGCGTTGCGATAGACCGGATACATGTTGCGCTCGATACGCTCCACATATTTGCCCTTGCGATTGTAGGAAACGCGCAGCGAGATCGGCCCCTTGTCGTAGAATACGGTCGCGTTGTAGGTGTTGTTCGAAAGACCGATCGGCGAGGTAGGAATGCCCAGATCGGACTCGCCGGTCAGGGAGCTGTCGAGGAAAGTCACGTTGGCATTGACGCCGAAACCGTCCGCCCAGTCGGCGATCATGACAAACGGGATCACTGCGTTCAGCTCGATGCCGCTGACGTCATAGGAGCCTTCGGCATTTACCGGCTGATAGACGTCGAAGTCGTAGACGCCGTTCACCGTGCCGTTGGCGTTCAGCACGGTCACACCGGGCACCACGCCGGTCAGCTCGTTCTGGACGACGCCCTTGATCTTCTTCCAGAAGTAGGACGCGGCAAGGATACCCCCACGGTCGAAATACTTCTCGGCGCCCACTTCCCACTGGTCGGCCAAAGTCGGCTTGAGGCCCGGATTGCCGTCCGTGTAGCGATAGCTGCTATAGCTCGCGGTCCGCTTGTAGGCGAGGTCGGTGAGGGCAGGACGGATCAGCGTTTGCGACGCGGCTGCGCGCAGGATGAGGCTGTCCGTCAGTTCGGCGTGTGCGTTGAACGAAGGCAGGAACTTCGAGTAGCTCCCCTTGCTGGAGACCGGCTCGGGGGTCAGTCCGGTGCTGCCGTTTGCGTTCTGGACTTGGTGGAAACCCTCTGAATGGATCGCGGTGTGCAGGTAGCGACCGCCGAGATTGACGAAGATGGGGACCGGCGCGTCGAATTCGAGATCGAGCATCGCATATCCCGCCAGCACTTCTTCCTTCACCTTGTAGTAGTTCGCGTCGCTGAAGGGCGTTACGAAATCGTCGGGGCGGAAGAATTGGCGGGCATATTCGTTCGAGACCTGCGCCCAGTCGATGTCCCGCGCCTGATAGGACTTGCCGCCGACGATGTCCGTCACGCTGGTGAGCGGACTGTCAGAAAGCCTGCGCAGGTTCACATAGGCAGTGCTGCCGCGCGTGGGGCCCTGGATCTTCTCTTCGCCATATTCGCGCTCGTTGGTCTTGTTCGTGTACCGGCCGCCGAAGCTGAAGCGCTTGAAGATGGAGGGGCCGAACTCGTAGCTCAGATCGAGCTGCGCTGCATATTTGTCGTCCTTGATCCGCTCGCGTGTCGTCTCATAGGCTTCGAACAGATAGGAGTCCGGCGCATCGTACATGTCGATCGTGCCCGCCGCGGCGCTGGGGATCGTCTCGCCGCCGGTCTCGGTGTAGCGCGTGCGCGAGGGAGCATAGGCGACATGCTTGAGGTTGGCAAAGTCGAGCGTCTTGGTCGCGCCGGAATAGCCGGCCAGCGCATTGACCGACAGCTGGCCGAGCTTCCAGTTCATCTCGCCGCCGAACTGGCGATAGTCGGTCTTGTTGATATATTCCTTGCTCAGGAATTCATGCTGGGTGTTGGTGTGGGAGACGTCCTTCAGCACCACGATGCCCGCGTCGGACAGCGTCGTGGCATCGAATTCGTGGATGGTATCGAGCGTGGAGTTGCTGGACGCAGAATAGCCTGCGGCGTCATATTCGTCTTCGTGCGTCTTGTAGGAACCCACGAACGCATCGAACACGAGGTTGAAATTCTTGCTGGGCTGGTACTGCACCGAACCGGAAAGGCCAAGGCGATCCTGATCGTTCCGATAGACCCTGTCGCCAACCTTATCGAGGAACACGATGCGGTTCTTGTCGGCATTCGAGAAGGTAATGTCCGCGTCGCGCTGGAGCACGGAGATCGCCTGGTTGCGATAGGTCGTTCCCGTACGATCGGTCCAGCGTGCTATCGGGCGGAAGTTGATGCCCGAGTTTGAATCCGTGCGATTGGTGCGTTGCTGCTTGGCAACCGAGACGAGCACGCCGAAATCGCCGAAGGTATCGCTGGCGAGGAAGGAGGCGCTCGGGTCGATCTTCTCGGAGATGGAATTGTAGGCGCCTTCCGCGCTGCCAACGAGGCGCCGACCGGGCGTGTCGAACGGGCGGGCGGTGCGAATGTAGACCGAACCGGCGATGCCACCTTCTTCGTCCGCCGCGGTGGGCGACTTCTGGACAGTGACCGATTGCATGAGTTCGGACGCGAACATGTCGAACTCGACGGCGCGCCCGCCGGATCCCGTAGCGGTGGCGAGCTTGTTGATCGAGACGAACGTGAATTCGGTTGGCAGACCGCGCACGTTGACGCGCGTGCCGAGGCCCTTGTTGCGCTCGATGGTCACGCCGGGAATGCGCTGCAGCGCTTCGGAAAGGTTCTGCTCGGGAAAATCGGCGATGTCGGTAGCGACGATCGAATCCGAGAAGCCCACTGTGGCGCGCTTCATGTCGATCGCTTCGTCGAGACTTCGGCGGTAGCCGGAGACGACGATATCCTCGGCAACGGCGCTGTTGTCGGCGGCCAGAGCCTGCGTGGTCTGCGCGGCTACGGATACCTTGCGCGCCGGAACCGCAGAAACGGCACGCGCGGGAGCGGGAACAGAGCCACGGACGACGAGATAAGTGCCTTCCCGCTTCTCGTAAGTCAGGCCCGACCCTCGCAGCAGTTCGTTCAGCGCCGCATCGGCCGACGTAGCGCCTTTGATCGCGGGCGCCTTCCTGCCCTGCACCAGCGTGTGATTGACGAGGATCTGGACGCCTGCCTGGCGCGACAGCGTGTTGATGGAATCCTCGAGGCTGGCCGACGGCAGGGAAATCCTGCTCTGTGCGATGGCGGGCGAGGCTGCGCATACAGCGCCGATGGTCAGTGCGAAGGCAGTAACGCTCGTACGGAGCGCGGTCTTGAAAGCTGTCACTTTGGTGTTCCCCCTGCGTTTCGATAAACGAGTTCAGACCAAAGACGGGGTTTCACCAAGAATTTCACAATTTTTGTTTTTACGTTTTGAAGGCATTTTTATTTCAATTTCATGAAATGAGAATAGGTCAGTATATGATGATCCTGTCGTCTGTCTTTCGGATATTGAATCCTTGGACAACGGACAGATTTTCAAGCTGACCCATCGGATCAGTTAGCCGGATCCGGCCGCTCACGGACTGCGCGCCCAATTGTTCGCGCGCGAATTCAATCGGTACTGGTGACAGGCTTCGCAAGTCGTCGACGACATCCTTCAGCGGCTTCGCTTTGTACTCGACCCATTCACCGCGCCACGGCGCCACATCACCGGGCTGTACATCGGCGCTGCGATTCACGCCGTTCCGATCAAGGACGGCAGCCTGATTGGCAGCAAGCCTCGTCGGCTTCTGGAACCAGCCCCGCTTTGCGAAGTCCACGATACCAGCGGCGACCGTCACCCTGACATGTGCCGCCTTGCTGACCACTTCAAAACTGGTGCCGATATCGACGATCTCGGCGTCACCGGTCTCGATCCGGAACGGTCGGTCTTCGTCATGGTGGACATTGGCGAACAGCGCGCCCTGACCGAGCTCGATCACACGGTCATGGCGGGTATAGCGGACAGTCACATTCGTGCCTCCGCCCAGCGTCAAACGGGTGCCATCTTCCAGGACGACCTCACGCACCGTGCCGTCGGCCGCTGCAAACTGATGGGCATCTGCCATCCGCATCTCGATCAGCGGCATGGCCTTGTAGCCGCCAACTGCGACGAGAAAGATCGCTGCCGCACTGGCAACAGCCTTGCGGCGCGCCTTCCTGCGCAGCTCGTAATCGTGCAGGGCAGCACCCATATCGGGACCCATGATACGACGCCACATCCCGTCGAACGCGGTCTGATGGCGGGGGTCCTGGTCAATCCAGGTGTCAAATGCGTCCTCTTCGAACGGATCATTGTCCATCCGGCGTTCCACCCACTGAGCGGCTGCCCACTTGATCGGATCGACGTGATTAGCAGGCACGCTGTTCGATCTTTTCGATGGCGGCGTCGAGATCCAGCACGGCGCGGGCGACGTGGTTGCTAACGGCGCTGGGCGACAGGTCGAGCGCCTCGGCAACTTCACCTGCTGATTCTCCGTTGATCCGGCGGCGGATGAAGACGTCCCGGCGCAGCTTCGGCATCGCCTTGAGGATCTCGAAAACCAGGTCGACGAGTTGCTTGCGCTCCAGTTGCACGTCGGCGGTCGGTATCGGGCAAGCGATCGTCACTGACAGTTCGACATGAGGGGCGGTCTTCGTCCGGCGAAAATGATCGCAAACCAGGTTCAGCGAGATCCGGCGAAGGAAAGCTGGGGGATCGTTCACCACGCCGCCGGGCTTCGACTCGAAGCTGAGCAAGCGCAGGTACGCCTCCTGGACAATATCCTCGCTCAGCATGGAGTCACGAACCTGCCGTCCCACGTATTGCAGGAGATTTGCTCGTTGCGCGCGCAAGAGAGACGTGGTGGCACCCATGTCGCGGCGCCTTAAGGACCCTTTGTGACAGTAATGCTGCCTGATCGGTCAGCAGATCACAAACCATCAAGAACGCTGGTTTGATGGGACCCGCGGATGAAGCCGCACTGATCAGATGTTGCCGGACCTAATGGAGAACAATGCTTAGTCCATCCAAAAAAACGCTGAATGAGCCGGCCTGATAGTTTGGGAGAGGATGCCTGAAAGGTTGAGCTATGCCGCAGCTGCGGAAGGCATTGTGCAAGTGCGCGGGCCGTCGGGGCTGGCGTTCGAACTGGTGGGGATTAACCTGGCTGCCGAACGAAGGCGCCGGATCGTAGATACTTGCAATGGTTGTCCGCGTAAGTGTTCTTCGTTGATGAAATCTGATCCTCCGTATTGGATGAGGCGTTTGTTAAATGCTCCCAGATAGGATTTGGGGATTATTTTGCCGCGATGATATGATTAAATCGTTATGATGAATCTGACGATTGTCGGTGGGCCAGAGAACGCACTTTTTTATAATATATATAGTTTTGAAAAAGACTTATTTTACAATCCGATCGGACCGGAATTACGGCCGAAACCTCGCAACCCACTTAAGGGGGTTGCCTAAGCGGAGTCGGGGGGTGGAAGAGGTAGAGGGTTTTGGGGGAGTCAGAATCAATGTCATCGGCGGTTTCAGCACACTGCCGGCTGAGCGGCTGTCATCTTCCAGCAAACGTATACTCGCTTATCTTGCCATCAAATGCCGCACGGTGTCGCGCGCCCATATGGCCGCGGAAATGTGGCCGGAGCTTCCCGATGAGGCAGGCCGCGCGAATTTGCGTCGGGCCTTGTGGCATGTCCCGCGAAGCTGGATTCAAGCCTGCAACGACGACGTCGCACTCGATGCGGCAACAGATCTCAGTGCGGCGAATTTGGCAGTAAACCGCGCGCTCAGCGGCGGCGCGCTATCGATCGAGGAGATTAGGCTCCTTTCCGAGGACATCTTGCCGGGTTGGCATGAGGACTGGACGATCGGAGTTCAGGATTCCTTTCGCCTGCTGCGGGTCCAAGCGCTCGAGGCTGCTTGCCGAACGATGGTGGCGAGCGGAATGTCCACGATTGCCTCACAGGCAGGAGCCGCTGCACTCGCTGCCGAACCACTCTGCGAATCTGCCGCAGAGGCGCTCATCGATGCATTCCTGGCGCAGCATAATCGTTTTCTGGCCGTGCGATGTTTCCGTGAGCTTGAAAAGCGTTTGGGAAGCGAACTGGGGGTCGCGCCAGATCCCAAGTTGCGGGCTCGTCTCGCCGACTTGGCACTCTAGTCATCTCCATCTTCGGTCTTTTGCGGAGCTGACCATCGCAAGGCTTGCCGGCGACTGGACGCTGGACGGACGTAATCGGGACGCATTTGAAGAACCATCGCGATGGGGACGGGGACGTCTCTTCGACATTTGCGGTTCGGCGCGTGGACACAAGGTGGAGCGCGGAGAGACGATCTGGGACGGTCGATGCTGTTTAATCGCATAGCCCTTCAGCCGATGGAGCTGCGCGATGTCAGATGCCCATGATGTAGTCGGAACTCGCTGGACGTCCGGTGAGACCCTGGAAAGCCCGTTCGCCGAGGTGTTTTCCGAACCGGAAGCGCCCAGCACGCCGACTGCCGGCTGGAATACGGAAAGCTCTCCGTTCGCCGAATCCTGGGAAGATCACTTCGCTGGAGACGACACCGCCCAGCGCGTTGCCGAAGCCCTGGCCGAACTTCGGGATGAAAATTTCGACGAATCCCTTGCTGCGCTGGCCGACGATCTGGAGCGCGACATATCCGAGCGCTTCGCCGGCGAGGACGGTGCCTACGGACCCGAGCGACAACGATACGGTGAGGCCCGGTTGTCTGAAGTGCGATACGAGGCGGAACGCTATCTCGATTCCCTGAGCGAAGGGCTCGCCGGGATGGATCTTGGCGCGCTTGGTGAAGACACTCTTGCGGAATTGCTTGATCGCTTCGACCCGCAGTCGACCGAACTCGGTCCTGTCGGGGAGGAGTTCATCGGCTCCCTTATCCGCAAGGCCAAAAATGTCGTCGGCAAAGTCGTCAGCGTCGCCAAGAAAGTCGGCTCACTTGCAAGTCCTCTGCTCGCACCGGTGCTCAACAAGCTCAAGCGCCTGATCAATCCCCTCTTGAAGCGTGTGCTGTCCTTCGCCGTCGGTAGGCTGCCTGCGCCTTTAAGACCCGCCGCGCGCCAGCTTGCCAGCAAGATCAAGCTCGAGGCGAGTGAGGAAGAGGACGAGAGCGACGGGGTTTCGCCAACCAATCTTGCAGATCCCCAAACTCTGGCTGCGGAGTTCGACGTTGCGCTGGCCGAAGCGATCGTCTCGCCAGGCGCCGAAAGTTTCGAAAACGAAGAGAGCGAGGATCATGAAGGCGAGTATGAGGAAGGCCGTCTCATCGAACTGGCCCGTGCAAGAGGTGCACTGATCGACCGATTGGCGGAGGCGCGCGATGGCGAGGACCTGACGCCGGCAGTTGAACAGTTCGTGCCGGCGCTCCTTGGCGCGGTTCGCCTCGGGATCAATCTGGTCGGCAGGCCCAAGGTGGTTGGTTTTCTGGCTGGCTATCTCGGTAAGGTTATCCGCCGCTGGGTTTCGCCGGAAATGGCAAAGGCGCTTTCTAATGCCATTGTTGACACGGGTCTCAAGCTGATGACGCTCGAGGCTGAGGATGGCACCGCTGGCGAAAGCGAAAGCCGTGCGGCCCCTGTCGCGCTCGCTGCGGTGATCGAGGATACCGTTCGCCGTCTCGCCGAGCACGAGGAGTTTGTTTTCGAGAGCGAAGAACTGTTGCAGCTTGCGACGGCGGAGGCGTTCGGTGAGGCGATCGCGACGCATTTCCCTCAAGACCTGGTGCGGGTCGACTTACAGCGCGCGCCGTCGCTCGGTGGAACATTCGTGGCGCGCCGCCCCCGGCATACGCGTACCTACCGCAAATACAGCCGCGTGCCCGACGTCGATCTGACGGCACAGATCGCCGACTCCATCCCTACCTTTGGCGGCAGCACCCTGGGAGAAGTCTTGCGTGCTTCGGGTACCGCTTTTCCCATGAAGGCGCGGATGCATATCTACCAGGCCGCGCCGGGCACGAGCCTTGCTGCAATAGGACGTTTCGATCGGGCAGCCCGCGGTGGCAAGGCTAGCTTTCATCCGCTGACTGCGGCGGCCGCCGGGATGCTGCTGCGCGAGCCGCGTCTCGGCGGCGCTGTTCCTTCGCGCTTCATGCGCTCGCCGGGTCGGATAGCGGCCGGTCAGCGCGTCTATGTGCTGCAGCCCGTAGGCGCTCCCCTGACAACTCGGGCGAGACCAACAAAAGCCCATATTCGATCCGACTACTTGAAGGGTCTCATTACGATCAGCCTGTTCTTTTCGGAAGCCGAGGCGCAGCAGATCGTCCAATCGATCCGCAAAGGCGAAGGGGCGGCGCCGCTGCTGCGCGCGCTCGTGGCGGCAAGCAGTCAGATCGGGCTGCGACTTCCCGCCAAAGCTGTTCGCCGCGAAGACAATGAGGATCAGGAAGATCACGAGGACTTCGCCCCCCACCTTGGGAAATTGATGCCCACCGCAATCCGCCACAAGATCAGGCGCCGACTGGCGGCCTGGATTCTGCCGGCACTGGGACAATGGGCCAGGACGGGCGGCGAGAGCTTTGCACGCGCGGCAGGTCATCCCGATGAGGGTGTTACCGTTCGCGTGCATGTGCAGGCCCCGTTTCTCAAGGAAATCGGGAAGCTCGCTCAGAGCGGTGGGCTTGGCGCCGTTGCCAAGCTGCTCAAAGGCGTCCGCACCAAACCGGCGATCGACATCAGCGTCAACCCTGGGACCAAAAGGTCATGAACGCTGCAATTCCAATCGACCATCACATCCTCGTCGAGGACCTGGAGCGCCAACTGGCGCACTGGCTTGCGGCTGCGCGGACGTTTCGTGACGCCGAGGAATTTGCCTCTCTCGATGCCTGGCGATCGGTCGAACGCAGCGTGGGCATTCCGCTGCGCCAACAACTGCACGAAATTGTCCAGGACCTTATCCGCCACGGCGAGGCCTGCTTCAAGATGATCGGGGCGGCGCGGAGCGATCCCGCGCGGGTGCCGGAAGTACAATCGAAATTGCAGGATTTCCGGCACCGATACGTGCAGGTCGACACGACACTCGATTTCTTCGGCGACGCAGTCAATACGCGTACCAGCCCAAAACTGCGCTCCGCGCTTTCGGAACTGGATCGGCTGGCGGCGGAGAGCATGTCGGCAGTGCTGACTGCCGCAGGCAAGTCGGTTCCGCCCGTTCTGGTCTACCAGGACAAAGGCACCGGAGCGTCGATCCTACGAGCCGGAATCCGTCTTTGGGTGCCTGGTGCAGTCATGCCGGTCGCTGCGATAAAGATTGTCCGGCACAACCTCTATCGTCCTACGTCCCTGTTCCATGAAAGCGGCCACCAGGTTGCGCATTTGACGGGCTGGGTGCCGAAGATGCGCGCCGCGATTGCAGAGGCACTTGCCGGGGATGCAGAGCTGCAGCACATGTGGGTGCCGTGGAGCTCCGAGATCGCTGCGGATGTCTTTGCTTTTCTTCACACGGGCTATGCGTCGGTAGCGGCTCTCTACGACGTCGTCGGCGACGCGCGCACGATCCTTCGCTGGCCGGTGGGCGATCCGCACCCGATCGGCTGGCTGCGCACCGCGCTCGGCTGTGCGATGTCCGCCGAAGCATTCGGCCAGACCGGGCCATGGTCGACGCTGATGCGGGCCATGCGCGTTCATCACCCGCTCTCGCGTGCCGACGAATCGTTGCGGCCGCTGCTGGCGCGTTCGCTCGGTGCCATCGGCAAGATTGCCCGTGCATGCCTGGCAGCCCCGATCCCGGTTTTGTCCGGACGGCCGATGACGAGCGTGCTCGATCCGGCGCGCGTCAGTCCCGATGCGCTTGCCGAACTCGAGCGTACGGCCGGTCCCGCGCTGTGGAGCTCACCTCACTGGCGGCGTTCGGATGGCATCCGCATCCTCGCACTCGCCGGGCTGCGCGAAGCAGAAAAACCATCGAGTGCCGAACACTGGATCAGCCGGGCCCG
Organism: Novosphingobium sp. PhB55; assembly: GCF_004368805.1. Lineage (NCBI taxonomy): Bacteria > Pseudomonadati > Pseudomonadota > Alphaproteobacteria > Sphingomonadales > Sphingomonadaceae > Novosphingobium > Novosphingobium sp. PhB55. The sequence continues at coordinate 529,425 of NZ_SODQ01000004.1, forward strand.
CGCTTGGCTGACTGCCGAACCTGCTACCGGAATTGCAAACGCAAGGAGTTGAGACATGCAAGCACCCCGAAAGTCCAGGACCGGCGGGCGCGGCAGCGATCCGGGCGAGGCGGAACAAGGCGCGCCGAGCGAGGAAGCGTTGGTCGACGCGCTGATTATAGACACCATGAACCGGCGCGATGCCCACTTGCAAAGAGAGATCGAAAGCCTGCGCGGACTCGTCGAGCAAGTGGCGGGCACCGCCGTTCTTCAGCGCGTGATCGAAAACGGCATCGGCGACGTCTTCGACCGCCTTGGAGACCTTACCGGCCGGCCCAAACCGGCCAGTGATGCAAGCAACATGCTGCTTGCGAAGATAGAGCGCGAACTCAGCCGTCCGCCCAACACCGACCTGTTCCGCGCGACCCACCCAACCTTTCCGCCCAGTTCCCTAGAGCAGAGGAGGAGCCGCTCATGATCCCGCAGCTGGTGGAGCGTATCCACACCGACCCATCCTTCTCGGCGCTGCCGCTCGATTCCGTGCGCACCGCAGTTCTGACGGCCGATCCACTCGATCTGGTGCTTCATTTCGAGCAGGTCTGGACAGCATGGGATACGTCCGTCCTGTTCCCGACATTCCCACCGTCGGCTCGGCGCAATCTGGCGGCACAGGGCCAGTTTGGCATTTTCGCTCCGCCTGCCGGCGATCAGGCCTGGGACCACCTGGGCTACAGTTTCGCGCTCGAGAATAGTCGCGCAGTGCAAATTCTGAAACGGGTCGTGCGAGAGTACCGCTCGGGCGAGGCACTGGGTATCCCGAGCCGGGAAACGCTTCGCTGGCTCGATGTCACCGAGGCGCTGCTGTTCGGGGCGGAAAATCCCTTTGCCGCCTGGCTTTCGACCGCGCCGGCATCGAGCGATGGCGAAAGCGCGCGCCGAAGGGCCTACTGGCGGTTGTTCGGTCTCGATCTGGCATTTGGCGCCGACGACAATCGCCCGCCGGTCTTCGATCGCGCCACTGCCGCGAACACGGGCTTTGTGGGGCTGTTCGAGGAGCTTCTGTTCGAACTGTGGCAGGCGATCACCAATCTCAAGAACTTCTCGGGCGTCAATGCGTCGGACGATGATCGCATATTCCGGCTGACCGAAGCGCTGATGTACATGCTTCGCGCCCGCCGCAAAGGGGAGGGCGAAGGCAGCTTGCTGGCGCGGGAGGAACTCGCAGCCGCCACGGTGCTCGGATGGGTGGATCTCACCTTCAGCTTCGATTCGCCCGTGATACTCGATACGGCGGCGCAATCGACCAGCGCGGCAGGACGGTTGACCAATCTGGGCGCCAAAGTCGGACTTGCCGCGCACAGCAAGTCGACAGCGCTGTTCGAGATGGCCGAAAGCATGTCGAAGGTCATGCGCGTTATCGAATCCGGCGTGATCGTGGACCCCACGTTGTCCTACATTCTCTATCGCGATCAGCCGGTGGGACCAACGACAGTCTACGGGACCCAGGCGCGCCGCGTGATCACGGAGTGGAGTGCGGCCACGGGCAAGGATCTGAAGGCGCGCGCGCGGGCTGTTACGACGGCCCCGGTGCGGAAATTGGTTGGCGCCTCCTGAATTCGGCGCCCCACAGTGGAGGTGGGCGATGAGCAAGGTCATGCACGATTACGATCCGATCGGCCTCGAGCTGCCATTCGCGCCGGTCCCTGCGGGCAACCGGCAAGCTGGCGAGAACATCTTCTCCGGGCAGGAGGCGGGGCCTTACAATTTCGATGAAGCACTTTTGGAGAATGAAACCGGCACGCCCCATTCGTTCAACAATTGCTCCGCGCAAGAAAGGACTCTGCTGACCGATGCAGCCGAGCGCTCGTTGACTTCCCTGCGCCACGCCGCCTCGTTCGTTGGCAGTGCCTATGGCAGGCCCGACCGCATGTCGCCGGCAACGCGGCAACTCCTCCTCGATCATTTCCATACGGTCCGTCGAGATGACCTGCGCAAGATACTGACGAACCTTATGCGTATCGCCAAGGCATTCGTCGGGGGCATACGCTTCAACGCGGCCCGCGCATGCAAGGCGGATGCCAATGGCATGGTATGCGGCTTCGCGTACGACACGCAGCTGTTCGGGGGGCGAGGCTACGTCAACGTGTGCTTCGACGCACGAACGAACCATTGCAACTTCCCCATGCGATCAAGCGATGCGCAGGAGCAGATTGTCATTCACGAGGTGGCGCATCGGTACGTCGGAATAGGCGATCAGGCCTATCATCACGAGGCCGCTTATGCTCGCCTCTTGCCGGCCAAAGCGCTCGACAATGCCGATAGCTATGCCTTCTTCGCGACCGAGGCGCGGGCGACATTGTCGGAGGCTCCGGAAATTTTCGAAAGCGCCTGGCACCCGGCGGGTGGCACGTCGACCGAATGGACCGAGGCAGCGCTCGGGGAGCAAGAGCCATTCATCGCTCCAAAGAATGAGAACGAAACCGAGGAACTCGATTGGCTGGACTTCAAGGGCGTCAGGGACGAACAATTCGCCGATGAGTTCGGCAGCCTGGCTGCCGATGAGAGCGAATGGGAAGAGGAGCGCGCTGGCCCCTGCCACTGCGGCTCACGACATGCGACCGAATTGATGGGTGAGGAATCTAGCGACCCCGAGTTGTTCGAGACATTGGAGCTGACTGACCACGAAGGCAGCGGCGTGACCGATCGATTGCGTGACGCTGCCGCATTCCTTCTCGGTCCCGTATTGCGCCATGGCGATCAGGGGGAGGGCGTCAACGCGCTTCAGCGCGCACTTCGCTCGTTAGGCCATCCTATTGACGTTGACGGTCGCTTCGGCCAGCAAACCGAAGCTGCCGTGCGGCGATTTCAAACGACCGCCAGGCTTACCCCCGACGGGATGGTCGGACCTCAGACCAAAGCGGCGATCGCCGCGGCGCTTGGCGGCAGCATCCCAAACGGTCCAGTGCCGGTACCACCTGGCCCGTCGCCAGTGCCACCGACCCCCCAGGATTCGTCGACGATCGATGACTTTTCGCGCGCGCTCGCGACGGAATGGAGCCGGAGTAGCGGGGGCCGTGTCGATGCGGAGACCAAACGACTTGCGTTGATTGCAGACCATGCTGCCACTCTTGAAGGCGCGCGAGCACGGTACGGGGGCAAGGTAACCGAATCTGCGGTCACTCAGGCGTGGAAGATCAGCAGGGATCAACAGATGCGCTTCGAGACACGGGGCTCGAGCGGGATTGCTGCGCTCGGACCCTTCGCGCCTCCGGCGGCCATGGTGGCCCTTGCGGCCGATCCCGCGATTGGCGGCAGCAATCTAGCGCCCGTTGCGCCTGCTACTTCGCGCTTCGTTGCCGAGTTGAAGAGGCGAATACCGCGCGTATCGGTTTCGACCTATCGCCGCCACGGCAGCCAGGGCTTCGTTGACCGGGGCTATTCGGTGGACTTGTTCATTCCCGGTCGCGACGGCCGGGGCTTCTACCGGGCGGACGACGCTCTAGCCCTGCTGCGCGCTGTAGACGTCGCCGCCAAGGCAGCGGGTGCGAACTGGCGGGCGATCTACAATGACTTTGGCGTCGCTGATACGATCAACCGGGAGTTTGGTCGGCGGCATGTCATTTTTGTCGGTAGCCCTTCAAGGAGCAAAGGGCGGGGCACCAACCTTAACTGGCATGGGCCGAATCCGCTGATCCTTCATGTCCACATCGACCTTGCGGTTGCGGCCGGGATCGATTCAGAGTGGGAAAACGATACCGAATTCGAGAGCGCCGGCGAAGGACTGATCGAACCGAGCTGGCACGCGCACGAAAGCATGAGTGGCGCTTTCGAGAGCGCCTTGCTCCCGGCCTTCCGGACGATGATCGACAACGAGTCCGCCGGCAATTCGGCCGTAGGCGATCGCCTAAAGGGAACGGCCGAGTTCCTTCTTGGCGCGCCATTGCGCCCAGGCAGTGCCGGACCGGCAGTGGCGGCACTTCAACGCGCGCTGGTGAAGCTTGGCCACGACTTGGCCATAGACGGTGCCTTTGGGCCAAATACAGATCGAGCGGTGCGCAGTTTCCAGGAGCGCGCGAGGTTGACGGTGGATGGCATCGTCGGACCTGCGACCAAGGCGGCACTGGCAAAAGCCTTGGGAGAAAGCCCGCAACCACTTCCGCTTCCTCCGTCGTCCACACCGGGGCCGGTGCCGTCAAATGTGGGGACTTACAAGCTCTCGCCCCAGCAGTTCGTCACCATGTTTGCGCCCGCCGCCTGTGCCTCGGAGGCAATTCACCGCGTGCCTTCGCTCGTGACGCTGGGCCAGGCAGCGCTGGAATCAGGATGGGCCGAACGGGCGCCCCGGTATAATTTCTTCGGTATCAAGGCTCATGCGTCGGATCCCGAAGAGACCCGTCAATTGCTCCGGACCGTGGAATATCTTCCCCATCGCAACGCGGTGTTTCCGGAAGTGATTTCCATCACCGAGCTTCCGAACGGCCAGTTCAAATACATCGTGCGCGATTGGTTCCGGGCATATTCCAGCGCCGAAGCCTCGTTCGATGACCACGGCCGCCTCCTCTCAACGGCAAAGCGCTACGCCGGCGCTTTCGAACATCTCAACGATCCGTTCGCATTTGTTGCAGAGGTGGCCCGGGCTGGCTACGCGACCGGCCCGAGTTACACTTCGACGGTTCATGCCGTCATGCGAATGATAGAGAAAATCGGAATTTCCTGATTTTTCAATATGCCAACAATGCCTCCGGCCTGATCAAGCGCTCTCCGGAGTTGTGGCAGTTCGCGCTCTAATGGCAGCAACGCTTTGAATGGGTTTATCCAGTCCAAACCCATTGTCGCGACGCAGGCTGCCGTGGTCTCGGGCGTTTCAGTGTTATGGACGCGCACACTGTGCTCGGTAACGGCAACACTCGTTTCTTCGCTCGCCATGCGGACGATGAAGCGGGTGCCGAGCGCCGTAACCGTCCCGTCTCCCAGGGCGACGACGAAAGGTTCGCCGGCGGCCGGGGCGACAGTGAAAGCAGCTTCTCCCCGCAGCAGACGGACCTGCCGCCCAGCGTCATAGTCGATGGGGATGGCGCTGTCGGTATTGAGAAATGCCTGGGACCCGTCCGGCAGGGTGACATTGCGCTGCTCACCCACGCCGGTGACGGCATCTGCGCGCAAGCACGTAAAGACCGTGCCGGATTGGGCGAACACGGCCATCAAGAGGCACGCCGCCAACGCTGTTCGTCCCAGAGACTTTCGCCCCCGTCGATGGTGCGTGGCGGCAGGCTTTTGCTTCACAGCGCGGATACCGCCTGTTGTACTCGGGCGTATCTTCGGCAGCGGCGCCGGACCATCCGTCGCAGGCGCCGGCAGCATGGTCGAAGCATCGGTTGCCGTCCAGATGCGTTCCATCTCGGCGTAGGCCTGCGCGTGCCGGGAATCCTGGTTCAGCCAGACGGAAAGGTCTTCCTCATCCTTTCCGGTCATCGCCCCGGCCGCGCGCTCTCCAAACAGGCGTGCAGCATCTGCCCGGATGGCGGGAGTGATGATCGATTCCGCCGGAGGCGTGGGATCCATCGGCGATGTCACTTTTCTGCCCCCCGGTCTGCATTGTGCCCATTGTCTGACGGATTGTCCTTGCGATCCGAAACCGGGGGTATCCAGTTTTCGTCTTCCATCCGCGCATGGCAATGCACCATCGCCTGCGCGACGTAACGCCCGACCATCTGCCGACTGATGCCGAGTTTCTCAGCCACGTCTCCCGTCGGGATACCTTCGACCCTGTGCATCCGAACGATCTCCTGGGAGCGAGGCGATAGCTCGGACAAGGCGGCGGTAAGGCGGGCGAGGGCTTCTCGATCCAGCAGGACGGTCTCGGCCGAAGGCGCAGGGAGGGGCGCTTGCGCCAGAATGTCTTCTTCCGAGGAAAAGCGGCTCGCCCGGCTTTTGGCCGACCGGAAGGCGGCTGCCGCTACATTGTGCGCCACGCGGTAGAGAAACGCGCGCTTGTTGGCGATCGGGGGGTGATCGTCGTCCGCCCGGATCTTCAGATAAAGCGCTTGGGCAACATCTTTCGCTTCGCCACTGCCGATCAGGGATCGCAGATATCTCAGCAGTGCCGAGCGCTCTGCGACCAGCAGGCGAAACAGGGAAACGGAATTGGAGCGCACTCGCGAAGCCAAATGCTAATGACAATCATGCGCAATAATAGATGTTGCTACCCGCGACCGCGAAGCGCGCTCTTCGTTTCACCGAACCCTTCGAAATGATCCCTCCCTGCCGCCCCATGCCGCGGTCATGAGTCCGCCAATGAGGGAGACGTGTTCAAGCACGATGTAGAACTCCTGCGTCTGCAGCGGGTCGTCGATCGTCCAGAACGGGTGCGCGATCGGGATTGTCAGAGCCAGGAAAACGCCCAGCATGCCGGCGCCAAGCCAGGTCCAGCGGTCGCTCAGGACAAGCAGGGACCCGCCCAGCTGCACGGCGGTCACGGCGAAGGCGAATGCTTCAGCGGGCAGGAGGCCCACGGCACGCATTTCCGCCACTTTCGCCGGGAAATCGAACAGGCCGGCAAGGCCGGCACTCCAGAACACGAAAGTCAGGACAAGCCGTGCGAAAAGGCCGAACCAGCGTTTCTGCACCAGCGCAGTGATTGCATGAGGCATACGAATTTCTTTCAGTAGGTGGGCAGCGTGCCCCGGCAGTGATGCGTGTGGGCGCGCTTACGACGCGGGTTGTGCGGGTTCGGAGCCTTGCCGCCATCCGCCGCCCAAAACCTTGAACAGATCCACACGGTCGGAAGACACTTGGGTAAGGGCTGCCACATGGGCGGATCGGACGTCGAGAAGGGCGGTCTGCGTCACGAGCATGTCGAGCAGCGATATCGAACCTGCGCGGTAGCGTTGATCGGCAAGGATCCAGGCCCTTTCGGCGCTGGTTTCCGCGTCGGCCAGCGCTTCCAGACGGCGCTGTCCCTGGGCAACACGCGTTAGGGCCTGCTCCACTTCCTTGAGTGCGGTGAGCACGCGGCCGTCGAACGTGGCGAGAGCGACATCGCCCTGCGCTTTCGCTTGCCGCACGCGCGTGCGGGCGACCGCGATGTTCGGGAAGCTCCAGGTGACGAGTGGGCCGAGCGAGAACGACAGGGAATCGCTGCCCTTCACCGTCTCGCTACGCAGGAAGCCACCAAAGCCGCCGAGACTGATTTTCGGATAGAGGTCCGCCGTTGCCACGCCGATGCGGGCGGTGTCGGCGGCGAGCCGGCGTTCCGCCTCCCGCAAGTCGGGACGCCGTCGCAGAAGTGCGGCGCCGTCTCCGATCGGTAGCGCCTGGACCGGGGATGGCGGGCGGGAGCAGGCTTGCGCTGACTGCGGGATGGAATCGGGTGTGGACCCCAGCAATGCCGCCAGTTCGAACAGGGCCACTTGGCGCGCGGCTTCGCGTTCCGGGATAGCCGCACGTGCGGTGGCCGCCGCGCTGGCGGCGCGTTCGACATCGAAACGCGCCGCCGATCCGGCCTTCTCCTGCGCGGTGACGAGAGCGAGGTTGCGGGCCGCGACGGAGGCGGAATCGCCCGCTACGTCCACCGCATAAGCATTGGCGCAGGCATTGAGGTAGGCGCGGGTCGTTTCCGCGGCCACCAGCACGCGAACGCCGTCGCGTGCCGCCTCTACTGCTTCCGCATCGGCCCGCGCGGCTTCGATGGAGCGGCTGACGCGGCCGAACAAGTCGGCCTCCCAGCTTATCGATGCCGAGGCATTGCCTGACCATTGGGCGTCGGCGAACTGGGCGGAGCCACCCTGGCTGCCGCCGACCTGAACGGAGTTCCCATAACCGCCGCCCGCCGAGAGCGAAGTGGAGGGCAGGCGCCCGACGCGCGCTTCGGAGAGTACCGCGCGCGCTTTCGCCAGGTTGGCAGAGGCCACGCGAAGGTCGGTGTTCGCGGAGAAAGCGCGGGTGACGAGGTCGTCCAGTGCGGGGTCGTTGTAGAGATGCCACCAATCGTCCGGTAGCGGCGATGCCGGGTCTATGCCCTCGGCACGGGTGACGAATGCCTGTTCCGCCGAGGCGGAGGAAGCGGGCCGATGATAGTCTGGCCCCGCGGCGCAGGCGGCGGTGAAGAGGGCGCCAAGGGCGCTGGCGATCTGTCGCTTACGCATGGGCCGGTTCTCCGTCTGAAGGCGCGTGGTGCGATGTGGCCTGCGCCTTGGCGCGGTGGTCGCCGGCGAGAAGGGTGTAGATTGTCGGCAGCACGAAGAGGGTGAACAGGGTGCCGATCAGCATGCCCATGACCACCACGATGCCGATGGCGAAGCGACTGGCGGCGCCGGCGCCTCCCGCGAAGAGGAGGGGAATGAGCCCGGCGACCATCGCCGCGGTGGTCATCAGGATCGGCCTCATTCTCACGGCGGCGGCGTGGGCGATCGCCTCGGCCCGGTTCCAGCCGTGGGTGTGCTGCATTTCGTTGGCGAAGGAAACCATCAGGATACCGTGCTTGGAAATCAGCCCGATCAGAGTGACGAGGCCGATCTGCGTGTAGATGTTGAGCGTCGTGAACCCGAGATAGAGCGGCACCAGCGCGCCGGAGACCGCGAGCGGTACGGTGACGAGGATCACCAGCGGATCGCAGAAGCTTTCGAACTGGGCGGCCAGCACCAGGAAGATCACGACGAGGGCGAAGGCGAAGGAGACCGTGAGCTGGTTGCCCTCATGCACGTATTGGCGGCTGTTCGAGAGCCAATCGACCGTGGTGCCCGGGGGCAACGGCTGTGCCTTCAGGAAGTCCACCGCCTGCCCCATCGTCACCCCCGGCATGAGCACGGCGGAGATGGTTGCGGAGTTCATCTGGTTGAACTGGGGCAGCTTGTTGGGCTGCGGATTGATGGTGATGCTGGCGACGGTGGAAAGCGGCACGAGGCGGCCCGATCCGGTCTTCACGTAAAAGGCGCCGAGGTTGTCGGGCGTCAGGCGCCGATCCTGCGGGACCTGGGTGATCACGTCGTAGGACCGGTCGTGCCAGTTGAAGCGGTTCACATAGTTCTCGCCCACCATGAGCGCGAGGGTGTCTGCGATCTCGGCCATGCTCACGCCCAGTTCGCCTGCTTTGGCGCGGTCGATGGACACGTGGGCCTCCTGGCTGTCGAAGGCGAGATCGGCATCGACGAAGGCGAAGAGCTTGCTGCCCCAGGCGGCGCCCTTGATGGCCTCCAGCGTGCGGTAGATTTCGGGAAAGTCGTCTGCCGAGCGAATGACCATCTGCACCGGCAATCCGCCGCTGCCTGCCGGGAGCGGACTGTCCTGGAAGGCGGTGGCATAGACCCCGGTCACGGCGGAAGTCGATCCGGCGATCTCTGCCTGGATCTGGTCCGCATTGCGGGTACGGTCTGCCCATTCCTTCATGATGATGCCGCCGAAGCCGATATTGGCGCCGCCGGTGCCACCGACGTCGAACCAGCTGTCGGCATATTCGGGCACTTTGTGGAACAGCGCTTCGACTTCCGCACTGTACCGCGCGGTGTAATCGACATTGGCGTATTGCGGCGCCTTGGTCTGGACGAAGACGTAGCCCATGTCCTCCTGCGGCGCGAGTTCGCGCTTGGCACCCAGGAAGAAGACCACGCTGGCGCCCAGGATCAGCACCCCGGCCATCAGTACCGCGCCCCTCGTGGTCAAGGTGCGGCCGAGCAGCCCTACATAACGCCCGGTCAACCCGTGCATCACGCGTTCCAGGGCCTTTTCCAGACGGCCTTCGCCCATCCGGGCATGGAGCAGCCGGCTGCTCATCATCGGCGAGAGCGTCAAGGCGATCACGCCTGACACGATCACCGAACCCGCCAGGGTAAAGGCGAATTCGCGAAACAGGGCCCCGGTCAGGCCCCCCATCAGGCCGATCGGGGCGTAGACGGCTGCCAGAGTGATGGTCATGGCGATGACCGGGCCGACGATCTCCCGCGCGCCCAGCAGGGCCGCCTCGATGGGGCTGGCCCCTTCCTCGATATGGCGATGGATGTTTTCGACCACGACGATGGCGTCGTCCACGACCAGGCCGATGGCGAGGACCATGGCCAGCAGCGTCAGCAGATTGAGCGAGAACCCGAAGGCCAGCATCAGTCCCGCAGTGCCCAGCAGAGACAGCGGAATGGTGACGACGGGAATGATCACCGCGCGGAAAGTACCCAGGAACAGGAAGATGACGACGATGACGATGGCCACGGCTTCGATGAGGGTGTGCGCAACTTCGTCGATCGAGGCTTCCACGAAGTGGGCGGTGTCGAACTGGTTGCGCACTTCCAGCCCCGGCGGGGCGACGCGCTGCATTTGCGGGAGTAAGGCCTTGACCCCTGCAACGATATCCAGCGGGTTGCCATCCGGCGTCGGGGCGATCGCGACGGTGACGGACTTGTGCCCGGCGGAAAGCGCCCGCGCATCATAGTTCTGGGCGCCCAGCTCCACGGTGGCGACGTCGCCCAGGCGCACGAGGCCCCCGGCATCGCCGCCCTTGATGACCATCTGGCGGAAGGATTCCACATCGCGCAGGTCGGTTCCCGCGGTGATGTTGATGGCGGTGCTGGCGCCCTTGAGCTGGCCGGGAGCGGCCTGCACATTGTTGGCGCGCAAGGCGGCCGCGATGTCGCTTGCGGTAAGGCCGCGCCCGCTGAGCTTGGCAGGATCGACCCAGATGCGCATTGCCGGCGGGGCGCCGCCGCTGATCTCTGCCGAAGCGACCCCCGGCACGGAGGTGATCAGCGGCCGCGCCACGCGGTTCACGAAGTCCGCGATTTGCGAGGCAGAGAGCCGGTCGCTGGTGAACGCGATATATTGGATGGCAGAGGCGCCATCGGTGATCTTGGCGATCGCGGGATCGGTCACGCCCTCGGGCAGCCGGTATTTCACCTGCTGCACTTTGGCCAGAACCTCGGTCATCGCGCGATCGGCATCGGCGTTGAGCACCAGCTTGGCGGCAATGTGACTCTGGCCCTGCGTCGACGTGGAGGTAAGGTATTCGATGCCGCTGGCGGTGGCGATGGACTGGGCGATCGGCGTCGTCACGAAGCCCTGCATGACGTCCTGCGTGGCGCCGGGCAGGGAAGTGTCGATGGTGATCGTCGCGCTTTCCATGCGCGGGTATTGGCGGATCTGGAGGGCGAAGACCGAGCTAAGGCCGACAAGCAGGATCAGCAGGCTGACGACGATCGCCAGGATCCGACGGCGTATGAAGATGTCGGTGAAGCCCATGTCAGCGCCCCTCCTGCGGAACGAGCGTCGAGATTGTGACCTGCGCGCCGGGCTGCACGCGAAGCTGGCCATCAGCGACGATCACGTCGCCGGGGCGAATGCCGTCCGTCACCACCACGGCATCGCCGACGCGTGTGCCGGTGCGGACCGGCACGACCTCGGCCGTGCCGCGCTTGCGGGCATCCTTGCCGCGCACCACGATCACGCTGTCGCCTTGCGCGGAAGTCTGGATCGCGGTCGCCGGCAGCACCAGTGCGTTGGCACGGGGTGGCAGCGCCAGCGCGGCGTTCACGTACATTCCGGGACGTAGGGCGCGGTCCGGATTGGCGAGCAGGGCCTGCACCGTGACATTGCGGGTGTCCTTGCCGATCTGCGGTTCCACCGCGTTGACCCGGGCGGTGAAAGTGCGACCGGGAAAGGCATCGCTGGAGACGGCTACGCTGGAACCCGGCGCAAGGCGCGCCAATTGCTGTTGAGGCACCGCGAATTCGACATAGAGCTGGTCAAGCGCCGTCAAGGTGACGACCGGATCGCCGGGATTGAGATACTGCCCCAGGTTAACGCGGCGAAGGCCCAATTGGCCTGCGAACGGCGCGCGGACTTGCTTCTGCACCAGCCGCGCATCGATCTGCCGGACGGCGGCCAGCCCCTGATCGAGTTCGGCGCGGCGCTGTTCGAGCAACTCGCGCGGTTCCGCGCCGGTGGGCGCTAGCTGTTTGGACCGCGTCAACTGAAGCTGGGAGAACCGCGCCTTGGCCGTCGCGGCCTGGCGGTCGGCCTGTTCGGGACCGTCGAACAATTGCACGATCAGGTCTCCTGCGGAAACCTGGCGCCCTGCCTCGAACCGGATCGCGGAGACGCGGCCGGCCACTTCGGGCGAGAGCGTCACTTCGCGCACGGCCGTCAGGGTGCCGACTGCATCGATCGCCTGCGGCACATCGCGCGGCGTGGCGACGACGGCGGCGACCGGCACGGCTTGCTGCGGCCATTCCTGGCCTCCGCCGTTTCGCTCGGCGCGCCAGAGGAACAGAGCGCCGAGCAGAGCCCCCAGTGCCACTGTGGTAATGGCGATCGTGCGCAGCTGGGCCGGGCGCGACCTGGCTTTGGTTTCTCCCTCCATCACCATTACCGCGCGATGCCGGTGCCAGACGAGGAACGGACCCAATGCGAAGGCGAACTGCTGAAGTGCGGATCGAGCCGATCATCCGGCGACGGGGTTGCTGCATGCTTTCTCGGCGTCGGCCGGATTGCAGGATTCAAAGGCTCGTAGAACAGGATCATGTCGGCTCCTCGGATGGATTTTCCATCATTGGGAGCTTGCGGGGAAGCAAGCCGACAGGTCTCTTACGACCTCAACCATAGTTCAGGTCAAGATCGAATTTTCCGATCGGTAAGATAAGGGATTGCGATTTTTCTTGGGTTGCTTCGCTGGGCGGGCGGGTTAGAAATCCTGAACGTTTGTTGAGGTAAAGATGGTTCTTGAAGGCAGTCAGGCGCTTACCGTGGGCGAAGTGGCGCAGCGCAGCGGCGTCCCGGTTTCCACGATCCATTTCTACGAGAGAAAGGGCCTTATCGAGGGGTGGCGTACCGAGGGAAATCAGCGGCGTTACGAACGGCGCATCCTGCGGCGCGTGGCGATCATCCGCATTGCCCAGCGTGCGGGGCTGCCGCTCTCGCTGATCAAGGAACACCTCGACCGCTTCGCCAAGACACCCATTACTTCGGCGCAATGGGGCACGCTGACCGCGGATTGGCGGGCCATGCTGGATGAGCGGATCACCGGCCTTATCCAACTGCGCAATCAACTTGACAGTTGTATCGGCTGCGGTTGCCTCTCACTGGTGGACTGCCCGCTTCGAAATCCTGGCGACAGTCTCGGCTTCCAAGGCCCGGGGGCGAGGTTGCTGAGCGGGGCGGATCGATGATCGGCCTAAAACCGATCGGTTAAGCGGGGGCTGGCCGATTTTGGCCGAAAATCATTACATTTTGGCTTTATAGCGTTACCGCTCATTTTTGCGAATGGTTATCGAAACCGCATCGCAGATTTCGGGGAGCACCGGCTATGGAGACGCAGAAGGTTATCATTATCGGTGGCGGCATCGGCGGACTTTGCCTTGCGCAAGCCCTGAAGCGGATTGGCGTGCCCTTTGTGCTATTCGAACAGGATGCAACCCTTGGCGCGCGCGATCGGGGGCATCGTCTGAGGATCGACGCGACGGGACAGGATGCGCTGGCGCGCTGCGTGCCGGTCGATTTGCTATATCTCGTGCACAGAACCGCCAGCCTTGCCGAACCCGGCCCCTGGTTTGTCGATTCTCGATTGCGGCCAGTTCAATGGCCGATTTCCGGCGGTTGGACTACGCGTGGGAATGCGGTTGCGGACATTTGCGTGCATGGGCCGACCATGCGTGAAATCCTCGCGTCCGGGCTGGAGGAGCACATCCGCTTCGACCACGCGCTGATCGAATATGAGGAGAGTGCCGAAGGCGTAACCGCGCGGTTCGCAAATGGGCATGGAGAGCGCGGTACGCTGCTGGTCGGCGCGGATGGCATCGGATCGGCCGTGCGCCGCCAGTTGCTTCCCGGCGTCGTCCCAGAGGATACCGGTCTGGCCTGCATCTACGGGCGGACTGCGGCCACGATTGCCAATTGTCGCGCGATCGGTCCGGAAATCTGCGCCGGCAGTTCCGCCGTCGTCGCCGATGGTTTCCTGGCCATCATCGATCTGATGTTCTTCCGCGATCCGATGCCCGGGCTGGCGGCCCAGATCGTGCCGGCCTGCCTGATCACGGACGTGCCGGAATACTTCCATTGGGCCCTTACAGGAACGCGTGCGCGTCTGGGCGTGGAGACCCTGCCGGGAACGCCGCGCGAGTTAGACGGGATCGTTCGCCAACTGGTTCGGGATTGGGATCCGGCCCTGCAGGCCGTGTTCCTGCGGGGCGATCCAGCCGAATGGGCCGTCCATCCCGTCTGCAGTCTGTGGCCCGATCGAGCATGGCAATCGCAGCGGGTGACGCTGCTGGGCGATGCGATCCATGCCATGAGCCCGGCGAACGGCTCGGGGATGGTCACGGCGCTGTGCGATGCTGCGGATCTGTCCGGGTGTCTGGCAAGAGCGGGCAGGGGCGAAGGCCGCGCCGCGATGCTGGAGGCCTATGCCGTCTCGATGCGGGAGCGGGCAATCGACGCTGTACGCGCTGTTTCTGCGGACGGCAGCCGTCTTGCCGCGGCAGCTTGAATCCACCGCCAGCTTCGAAGGAGCATCACCATGGTCATCCACGATCTCTGCCGTTGGCCGCTTGTAATTTCAACGATGAGCGGCACCGTCACCAATCAGGAATACCTCGATTTTCTGGCCGCCTGGGGCACATGGCTGGATCGCGGAGAGCGCTTTGCCTCCTTGCGCCGTTTTACCGATGCCGCCTCACTGGTTCATCCGCAGGGGAGCGCGAAGGAGGCGAAGAAATGGTTGCAGGACAATGGCGCCCGCATCCGATCGCACGTGGTGGGCCTCGTCACCGTGGTCCCTGCCGAATGCCTGGAGGCCGCCAGCCGCATGGATGCGGAAAAGTTGTTTGGAGTGCCGGCGCTGACGTGCAGTGATCTCGATCAGGGGCTGGACTGGATTGCTACCCGTTTCGAACAGATCGGGTTATCTCCGGTCCCATGACCGACATCGTCAAGCAATTGCCGGAACTGGCCGATCGGATCGAAGGGCCGCCGGTCATTGCCTTCTGGGGCAGTGAACGACCCGGAGACGGCAGCGCGATCCAGTTGCGTGAATTCGGTTGGCATGGACATGCACGCGGCCAGCTTTTCAGCGTGGAGTCCGGGCTGGTCCGCATCAGAACGCATGACGGATCGTGGCTGCTTCCGCCCCGCCGCATCGGTTGGGTTCCTGCTGGCGAACTGCATGAGGTCAGTATCAGTGGTTCGCTCAGCGGCTGGGGGGCGATGATCTCTCCCGCCGCAAGCAGTGGATTGCCTGAGCGTGTCTGCGTCATGGCAGCCAACGATCTTCTGCGCAGCCTGGTTCACAAGGCGATGAGGTTTGCCGAGGTAGAGGTACTCTCGCCCGAGCAGGAGCGCCTGACCGCAGTGCTGTTGGACGAAATTCGCGCAGCGCCGCTGGAGCCGCTGCATTTGCCTATGCCCAGCGATGCGCGCCTGTTGCGGCTGACGATGCACCTTCTGGCTCAGCCTGGAGAAGAAAGGCCCTTCGCGCAGCTCGTATCCGAACTGGGAATGTCCGAACGCACGGCGCGTCGGTGCTTTCAGGCCGAGACCGGGATGACTTTCCAGCAATGGCGGCAGCAGGCGCGCTTGTCCCTGGCATTCGAATTGCTGGCACAAGGGCAGCAGGTAGGCGCCGTATCCGACGCCCTTGGCTATGCCACGCCGAGCAATTTCATCGCCATGTTCCGCCGGGCCTTCGGCTGCTCTCCGACACGCTATTTTGGCATGATCGGCTGACCAAGTGATCGATGCCAAATATGGTATGGACCTTCGTGCGACATGGGACCGAAGTCGCTGCCGATCTGGTGGAGTTGTCGATCATCGATAAGTGGACGATTATTCCGAACTTGCGTGTCATTTCCCGAAAAACTGTGCCAATTTCAGATCGACCCGCACGCCAAATACTACAGCATCCGGGATGTCGGTCTTGCGACTGGTTGCGTAGATCGGGTCCGGGTTGATGGCATATTGCACGTTCGGCATGATCCTCAAGCCGGGCAGGGCCGCAATGGCGTAATTCAGCTCGGCGATGATCTCGTTGGCGCTGGGCGATCCACGTCCGCCGGACTTCGCGCGCAAATCGCGCAAGTAGGCGATCTGCTGGTCGCTGAAGTGCGTGTTGGAGACGATAAAGCCGATCGTATCGCTGTCGCGGCCCTTGAACGTGCCGGTCTTGACCAGGCCGGCCGAAGCGAACCAGTCGAGCTGCTGGACATTGCCCGTGTTCACGAAGAGGCGGCCGAACACGGCGAGGTTGCGTTTGCTCTTGCCCGGAGCGCGAGCGACCGTCTGGTCGACCATGGCATAGAGACCAAGGCGGTTGCCGCTCAACCTGGTGCGCGCGAGGCCTGTTAGCGCGGCCGAGTTGCCGTTGGCGTCGTAGTAAGGGCTCTGTCCGCCGTCCGTGTTGAGGTAAAAGCCGAGCTTGTAGCGTCCCGGAAGCCGCGTCTTGGCAGGATCGCTCTCATAGCCGATTTCGCCGGCCACCAGCGCGCCCGTGCCTTGGCCCAGCGAGAGATCGAGGCCGCCCTTGCCCTTGGCATTCAGCGCGTTGTTGTAGTCGAAGACACCGAGTTGAACGTAAGGTCCGTTGCGGAAGGAATATTTTGCCTTTGCCGCCCAGGATGAGTTGGGAAAAGCCGTGATCCCGATGTCGCTGATGCCGCCGTAGGCCGTCAGGCAGGAGGTATTGCTCATGAAAACGCAGTTGAGCGGGGAGTTGTTGAAGTAGCTGTTCACGGCAGCGCGACCCGCCATCACGTTCAAGCGGCCGAAGTCGTGCTCGATGTTGAACTGGGTCAGCCGCGGGCCGGAGACGGGGCGCCAGGTCTGCTGGAAACTGATCGAGTTTCCGATATATTCGCGGCCGAGGCTGTCGCCGCTGAACCAGGCGCCTTGGATGTGCAGTCTGGTGTCGGACCAGCCCAGCACCTTCTCGAGATCTACATTGGCTGCACCGCTTACCCAGTGGGATTCTGCAAAGCCCTTATCGTTGCCGCCGATCGGATTGCCGGCGATGTTTCCCACGAAGTCCAGCGACAGGTCTACGCCGTCCTTCTTGAGATTACGCAGCGTCTTGCCGATGGGGTTGTCGTGCTGGAAACGCGCGAAACCGGTGAGAGCTTTTGCCGGATTGGAAGTGTCAGGCTGGGCCGGTGCCGACGGCGCTACTTCTTCCGCCGGGGCAGTGGGAGCCTCGTCCTGCGCATGAGCCGCGGCGGGGAGAATTTGCGCTGCCATGAGCATGGCGAGAACGCGGGTAACGGACATAAGGCTCTCCTCTCCGGCCGCGTCGCTGCGCGGCCGGTTATTCGTCTTTGGTGTTCTTCGGGTGGGAAGGGCGGTTAGGCGGCGATGCCCAACCGGCGCCGGGCGGCGTTGGTCCCGACGGCGGTGGCCAAAGTGTGCTCGTCGAGCTTGCCTTCCCACTTCGCAATGAAGATCGTGGCGATCGTATTGCCCACCAGGTTCACGAAGGTCAGGCCCTCCGCAAGGATGCGGTGGATGCCGAGAATCAGCGCGATCGAGGCGACCGGGATCGTCCCTGTGGTGTTCAACGTGGCGGCCAGTACGACGAATGCTGCCCCCGCGACACCCGCAGCACCCTTCGAGGTCAGCAGCAGGACCGCGATCAGCCCAAGCTCATGCCAGAAGGTAAGATGCGTGTTGGTAGCCTGAGCGAGGAACACGGCGACGGTGGTGAGATAGAGGCAGGTTCCGTCGAGATTGAAGGAATAGCCGGCCGGCACCACGAAGCCGACCACGCTTTCCTCGCAGCCAAGCGCCCTCAGCTTTTCGATCAGGCGCGGCAGAACCGTTTCGGTGGACGTGGTGGCCGCGACGATCACGATTTCGTCCCAGATGTAGCCGAGCAGGCGCATAAGGCTGACGCCGCACCACCAGGCGATAGTGCCCATCACGATACCGGTGAAAGCGGCGCAGACCACGAAGAACTCCAGGATCAGTTCTCCGAGCGACAGCAGCGATGCCGTACCGAACTGTCCGACCGTAAAGGCGATCGCTCCGAAGGCACCGAGGGGCGCGAAGTACATGACATAGCCAATGATGCGGAACAGGCCTTGCGAGGCACTGTCGATCACCGTCATCATCGGCTTCGAGCGTTCGCCTCCGGCTGCCATGGCAAGGCCGAACAGCACTGCAATCAGCAGGACCTGCAGGACGTGGCCTTCCGTAAGGGCACCTGCGAAGGAGTCCGGGATGATCGCCATCAGGTAACCGGAAATCGACTGATCATGCGCGCTGGCGACATAACCCTGGATCGAGGCGGTGTCGATCGAAGCGGCATCCACGTTCATGCCAGCGCCCGGCTGCCAAAGGTCGACTCCGATGAGGCCGATGATCAGCGCGAGGATCGTCACGACCTCGAAGTAGATGATCGATTTCAGAGCGACGCGGCCGACGCTCTTCATGTCGTTCATGCTGCCGATGCCGTGCACCACGGTCACGAAGACGATCGGCCCGATCATCATCTTGATCAGTTTGATGAACGCATCGCCGAGTGGCTTCATGGCGACGGCCACGTCCGGCACGAAGTGACCCAGCAGGATCCCGATAACGGTGCCGGCGAGAACCTGGAACCACAGTTGACCGAATATGCCGAAACGCCCGGCAGGCTTCTTCTCTTCCAAAGTTTTCATCATCCAGCTTTTATCTTTGTCGTTTGGCGACCCACTGGCTTGAGGCTTGGCCATTCGCGAAGAATCGCGTTCGCAGGAAACGTCTGAACACCCGTTTGGAGTGGCTAGAGCGAGAATCGAATGATCGTTGGGATCAATCCCAGCGGAGATCTTTCGCCCTTTATCCACTTCTAACCATAAGGTTAGGCATTCATTCGTTCACGTCCTCAACCCTTGTGTTGCGCCATGTACACGGGATATTGCGCTTCCCCGCAACGTTGATTTTCGAACGTAGTATAAGAAAAGCTGAGGTTCTGATGATTGACCCGATGCGCCTGAACCTTCGCCATTTGGAAACGGTGGCTGCCGCCGCCCGGCTCGGCACGATCAGCGCCGCGTCCAAGGCACTTCACGTTTCGCAGCCTGCGGCCACGCAAGCGATCGTGAGTATCGAGAAGCAGCTTGGCCATCGTTTGCTCGATCGTCAGCCATCCGGCATCGAGCCAACGGAGGCGGGACAGCTGTTGATCGTGCGCATCGAGCGTGCGCTGTCCCTGCTTGAACGCGGAGGCCTCCGCTTGCGGCGCAGCGCCCGGCTGGCGGCCATCCCCAACATCGAGAGGCGCATCACGCTCGGCCAGTTGCAGACGCTGATGGCTGTTGACGAGGCGGGGAGCTTTGCCTTGGCCGCAAGCCGTTCCCGGCATTCGCAGGCTGCGCTGCATCGATCGGCGCGTGAGCTGGAAGATGTCGTTGGCGTATCGCTTCTGACGCGGCAAGGGCGAACGGTGGTTCCAACACCTGCCGCGCGGCGGTTCCTTCGGTTCGTCAGGCTGGTCCGTGCTGAACTCGAGGCCGGAATCGATGAATTGAATGGGCTCAGTTCGCGGGGAGGCGGCCGCATTCGGATCGGGACGATGCCCGTCTCCCGCGCCGTCCTTCTTCCGCAGGCCTTGGCACGTTTCACGGTCGCGAACGTCGATGCGCAAGTGCGCGTTGTCGAAGGGTCTTACCCTGACCTGCTCAACAACCTTCGCCACGGGGAACTCGACGTGTTGCTCGGCGCGCTGCGCGATCCACTCCCCATCGCCGACGTCGTTCAAGAGGGTATGTACCTTGATGGCCCCATCATCGTGGGACGAACCAACCATCCGCTCGCACACGAGGAGTTCTCTTTCGCGCGTCTCCAGGACTTTCCATGGATTGTTACAGAGACAGGAACTCCGGGACGCCTGCGCTGGGAACGGATGTTCGCGAGCCACGGGATCGAGCCACCCAAGCTGAGAGTCGAAAGCGGATCGCTGGCGGTTATCCGCGGCCTGCTGCTTGAGGGCGACTGGCTCACGCTCCTTTCGCCCGATCAGATGCTCATAGAAGCCAGGGCAGGTCTGCTGACACGAATCGCAGACGCAGGGACAGCGCTTCGTCGCGAGATCGGCATAACAACCCGCTCCGATTGGCGCCCGACGCGCTTGCAGGCCGCCTTCATTGAGACGTTCCGCCAGGTATGTGGCGACTGGAGCGAGGGCAGGGCCACGAGCCGCCATCCGTTCCATTACGCCTGAGGGCGCTCGGCATGCCATCACTGCTGGTTCTGCGCGGGCGCAGTGCCGAGCCGTATGTGCGACGCGGCGTGGCGCTCGTGGCATAGGCGGCGGTCGGGTGGTGGGCGCGCAGTCGCATGCGAGGGGATTGGCATCGTCATCAGGTTCATCCGCAACTTGGTGAACCGATGGCGGCGATCTACGACCTCGATGAAGTGGCCTGCAACCGCCGTGTCGGCCAAGGCCCATACCCTGGCTTTAGGCCTGAAAACCAACACTTGGGTTGCGCGTATATTGTCAACTATTAGGTGGACATTGTGGGGCGGCTGATTATCGCTGCTCTGCAATGACCGAGGCGACGACGCCAGGTTGTATCGCAAACATGCGCTTCCAGTTTTGGCCTGACAGCCGCCCGGGCAGACCGCCCGGCGGACTTGACGCGCGCATGTTTCGTCCACCGACCTCAAAGTGTTCAAGGGGATGTAATGTCGCTCGCCCGAATTCTGCCGTCGTTCCTTCTGGGAGCATCCACGATTGCGCTGCTTGGTGCCGACCCTGCGTCGGCTGAAGAAGCGCCATCGTCGCCTGCCGCAGAGGCTGCCCCGCACGATGATGGCGAAATCCTGGTTACGGCGCGCCGCCGGCAGGAACGTGCGCAGGATGTGCCGATCTCCCTCAGCACCGTCGACGACCGGGCGCTTGTGGCGACCGGTTTTAGCAACCTCACCCAGATTTCGACACTCACGCCCAGCCTTGCCATTCGCGGGACCAATGCAAGAAACACCTACATCAATATTCGAGGGCTCGGTTCGAATTCCACCCAGAACGATGGTCTTGAGATCGGCGTCGGCGTTTATGTCGACGATGTCTATTACGGGCGCGTCGGGTCTTCCCAATTCGACCTCATCGACCTCGATCATGTGGAAGTACTGCGAGGGCCTCAGGGCACTCTGTTCGGCAAGAACACAACGGCGGGCGCGATCAGCATCGCAACGCGCGAGCCAAGCTTCGAACCTGAATTTCGCGGTGAGGTGTCGCTCGGAGAGAACGGCTATCGGCAATTCAGGGCCAGCGGCAGCACCGCGCTTGTGGCCGACAGGCTGGCGCTGCGGTTGACGGCATCGCGCACCCTCGAGAACGGATATTTCGACAACGCCTACAATGGCGGCCGCGTAGGCGACAGCCGGAACACCGCGCTTCGCGGGCAATTGCTGTTCCTGCCTTCGGAGCGGGTGAAGATCAGGCTGATCGGGGACTATTCCAAGCAGGCGGCCTCGGGTTTCGGCAGTTCCTGGATCGGGTACTTCACCAAGTACGACAACGGCGCGACCATCAGCAACAACATCATCGATCGCCTGAGCCGGCTCGGTTACGCCCAGCCAGGCGCGTTTGGCGACCCTTACGCGCGCGTCACTGCCCTCAATGCGCCGACGACGTCGCATATGAACAGCGGCGGTGCATCGGGCAAAGTCGATGTCGATCTGGACTGGGCGACGCTGACTTCGATTACCGCCTACCGCCAGTGGAACTGGTATCCGCAGAATGACACGGACGGCACCGCACTCGATATCAATCCGATCGGCGGGACCGGCAATCGGCAGCGCCAGTTCAGCCAGGAAGTCCGTCTGGCATCGCAAGGAGAGCGTAAGCTCGACTATGTCGTCGGGCTTTACTACTTCCATCAGATCATTCACGCGCTGAGCCAGTATGCGCTGGGATCGGACTATGCGGCCTGGAACAATCCCACCGCGAGGCGGGATCTCGCTAATTATGCCTATACAGGGTTCGAGGCGGACTCGGCGGCGCAACCGAAGACCGACAGCTATGCCGCCTTCGGGCAAACGACATGGCATGCCTCCGACGCGCTGAGCGTGACGGCGGGCCTGCGCTTCACACACGAGGACAGGCAGGCCAGTTATGACCAGTATGCCGTCGCCGGCAACGACTTGTCCGTGCTGAGCGCGGCGGATCAGGCGACGGCGCAAGCTCTTCGAGACGCCCTCTATCCGGCCACCAGTTATTTCCGGAAGGTCAGCGACAACGCGCTTACCGGCCAGATCAATATCGCCTACAAGATTGCGCCCGACATTCTTGCGTTCGCCAGCTATGCACGCGGCGTGAAGTCCGGCGGGGTCAATGTTGGCCAGCTTCCTGCCGGAGTCTCCGGCATTGTCGATCCGGAAAAGGTAAATGCCTACGAAGTGGGCCTCAAGTCCCAGTTCTGGGATCGCAGGATCACGGCAAATCTTGCAGGCTTCTGGACCGAAGTGCAGGACTATCAGGCCGCCATTGCCGAGCAGATCGGCACGACGACCTCCTACCGGCGTTACATCTCCAACATTCCCGGCGTTCGTTCGCGCGGGGTGGAGGCGGATCTTTCGTTCGCGCCTACCCGACAGCTCAGACTGACGGCTTCCGGCGCCTATACCGATGCAACCTACAAGGAGTACCCCAACGCGCAGGCGGCTGCGGAAAACCGGAATCTCAGCCAGACCCAGGACCTGAGCGGTGTGCAACTGCCGAACATATCGAAGTTCACTTACGCGCTCTCGGCCGACTGGACGCATCCGGTGCGGATCGTCAGCGACGATGAACTCTACTTGCGGGCGGACTTCAATCACCGGTCTTCCTACAAGACCGATGAAACCAATTCGCGCTATTCGAAGATTCCGGGCTACGGGGTGCTTAATGCCCGCCTGGGCGTGCGCCTGGAAGACGGCCGCTGGGACCTTTCCATCTGGGCCCGCAATCTGCTCGACAAGAACTACCTCACTACTCTGACGACCGCAGCAACAGGGCTGATTACCGCCCAGATCGGCAATCCACGTCAGGTCGGCGGAACCTTGCGCGTCAACTTCTAAGAAAGAGGGAGAACGGTCTTGTCGTTCATCAATCGCTTGTTACCGCTCGTGCTGCCCTTCGCGATGCTGCCGGTATCGGTCCGGGCCGCGCCAAACGCGGCACCCGGTCAATGCGAACAGGCTGCCGGCGGCTTTGATGTCGATGCCGGAGAGGGCGTGCACATCCATATCCGCACAATCGGCAAGGGAACACCGATACTGTTCATTCCCTCCCTGGCGCGCGGCGTTGCCGATTTCGACGAGGTGGCCTCGTTGCTGGCCCGGGAGGGGTATATGTCGATTCTTCCCGATCCGCGTGGAACCGGCCGTACCCAGGGGCCTGCACCGGCTAGCCTGTTCGATCTGGCACATGACGCTGAAGTGGCAGCGGCCAGGCTTTGCAATGGACCGGTTCATGTCGTCGGCCATGCATTCGGCAACCGGGTCGCCCGCGCACTGGCGACTTCCAGTCCGGGGACCGTCCGTGATGTCGTGCTGCTGGCTGGCGGCGGCAAGGCGAAGTCTCTTCCGCAAGTGGGCGATTCCATAACCGTTTCTGCGTCCGAAAGCGGCTTTTCGGACGCGGTGCGGCTGAAGGCTCTCCAGACGGCGTTTTTCGCGCAGGGCCATGATCCGCGAGTTTGGCTGACCGGATGGTACGGGCAGGCGCTGGCCTTTCAGGGGGCGGCCATGAAGGGATCGTCGGTCGATCAATGGTGGAGCGGTGGCAGCGCCCCGATTCTGCTTGTGCAGGCTGACGAGGATCCCGTTGCGCCGAGTGGCAATGCCGACCAGTTGAAGGCCGATATCGGCGACCGCTTGCGCACGGTTGCACTTCGCCGGGCAAGTCACGCGATTCTTCCCGAACAGCCGCGGGCGGTTGCCTGGCTATTGGCCCGCTACTTTGCGGGCGAACGGGACGAGGCGGTTCTGCAAGGGGGCACGGACGCCCGGGTGGAACGCTGATGGAGCGCAGGAACCTATTGCAGGGCCTTGTCGTGGCACCTTTTGCGGCATTGGCTCCGACAACGGCGTTGGCCCTGCCGCGCCCAACGGCGGAGACCACAATCGCTGACCTCGACGTGTTCGAGGTTCATGTGAACAGGCGTGGAAACTGGGTGCTGGCAAGGCTAAAGACCGCCAACGGTCTGACCGGGATCGGCGATGCGTCGCACGGCGGCGATGATCGGCAGACGGTGGCCTATCTCAAGCAGCTGACCGATTTGCTACGTGGCCGACAGGTCTTCGATGTGGAATGGTTTCGGCAGGCCGCGAACCAGATCGTGGCGGGATCGGCGGGCAAGGCGCGGTCAGCGGCGAGCGCGTTGGAACAGTGCATGTGGGATCTCATCGGCAAGACGACGGGACAGCCGGTCCACCAACTCTTCGGAGGCAGGCTGCATGACCGCATTCCGCTTTATGCCAATATCAACCGCTCAGCCGATCCCCGCACGCCGGAAGGCTTTGCCGCCATGGCGCAGCGGGCGGTCGATGCGGGTTTCGATGCCGTCAAACTCGCGCCTTTTGATGAGATGCCGAAAATACCGTCGGATGACGCAGATGTAGCGGCCGGCACTGATCACGGCATCGCCTGTGCCGAAGCGGTACGGCAGGTAATCGGGCCGAACCGCCGCCTGTTGATAGACGTCCATAGCCGCTTCACGCTCGCACAGGGGCTCAAGCTTTTACAGCGTTTCGAACCGCTCAATCTCTACTGGCTGGAGGAAGTTACGGCAGAAGGCGGTTTTGACGATCTCGCCGCCATCAACAAAGCGGCCCCGATGACGACTGCCGGCGGCGAGGCGCTTCATGGCATCGCCGCCTTCTATCGCTACATCCAGTCGGGTGCCGTCGATATCGTCATGCCCGACGTAAAGCTTTGCGGCGGCATGCTGGAGTTGAAGAAGATTGCCGTCATCGCCGAAGCGGCAGGCGTTCCCGTCTCACCGCATGGACCGGCAAGCCCGGTCGGTACGGTAGCGGCCGCACAAGTGATGGCAACGGTTCCCAACTTCAACATCCTGGAGTTCGCTTATGGCGAAGTCCCATGGCGCGCCGATCTGCTGGATACGCCCGAAGACGTTACCGGAGGAAACTTGGCACTTTCAAAGAAGCCGGGTCTCGGCGTCGAATTGAACATGAAAACGGTTGCGCGATATGCCGCATGACGGCGTTGACCGCCAATCGTTCTGTAAAAAGAGGTTTGCAATGAACCGCCGCGAGATTCTGGCATCGATTGCCGCAACGCCTTTTCTGTTTGATGCCGCCTCCGCTCTGGCGAGGGACGGATCGCTCGTGAGCCCGGATATGATCGAGGAAGACCTGCGCCGCTATATCGCGTTTGGTTCGAAGGCGTCGGGCGGTGCCGGCGATAATGCCTCTGGCGAATGGATTGCCGGGGAACTCGCCAGAGCGGGTTACAAAGTCGAGCGCTCGACATTCGAGGCTCCCTTCTTTGAACCCGATGTGGTCGAACTGCGTGCTGGGGGATCGTCGGCACGCCTGATTGCACAAGCCATCGTGAAGCAGACGCCGGGTGAAGGCGTCGAAGGGCGCCTGTTCCGCTTTGACCCGCTCAAGCCCGAACAGATCCCGAGCGGCGCGCTCGTGCTTGTCGACCTGCCACGGCAAGGCTGGTCGACAGCCACTGCGCCGATCATCCGCAAGGCCGTGAAGGCGTGCGAGGATGCGGGTGCAAATGGAGCGATCCTGGTCACCAACGGTCCGACCGGCGAGGCCATCGCACTCAATGCACCGGGCGACGAGCCGCTGTTTTCGCTTCCCACGGCATGCTTGGCTCCCCGCGATGCCGGGCCTTTCTTCGAAGCTGCCGGAAAGAAGGAGACTGCACGGCTCTTCATCCTTGGGCGGGCAGGGAGGCGGGGTGCATTCAATATCGCAGGGCGATGGTCGGCACCCGGCGGGGCGAAGACGGTCATTGTTACCACGCCGCGATCGGGATGGATGACCTGCGCGGCTGAACGGGGGCCGGGCATTGCGATCTGGCTCGATCTCATGCGGTGGCTGCCGACCAGCGGTTTGGCGCTCAACGTGATCTTCAGCAGCAATAGCGGGCACGAGTACGAGAATTTGGGAGCGTCGCACCAGATTGGACAATTGCTCCCCCAGCCTCGGGATACGGCGCTGTTTCTGCTCTTCGGCGCCAGCGTCGTTACCAAGGCAACCCAGGAATACGAAGGGCGACTGAGCGTCCTTCCTGATGGAACCGCGCCACGCAGTTGCATCGTCACCGCCGGAACAGACAATCTCGCGCGTTCCGTTCTTGCGGGGTGGGAAGGATGGGCCGATCCCGCTTTTGTGACCGATGGCGGAGCAGGTGAAGCAGGGACTGCTATCCGGGCCGGCTATCCTAATGTCATCGGATTCATCGGTTCCAATCCCTATCATCATGTGGCTGGCGATACAGGCGGGAATGTCGACAGCGCTCAAATCAGGGCCGTGGCCCTGGCGAGTAGAGAACTGCTAAGGCGAATTTGACAAAGTATATACCTTCGACCTCCTAACGGACGACTGCCGTTCACTGGAACGATGAATGGTGAGCGCTACTTCAAGAGCCGAAGCGCGCGCAGCCGCTGCCCAAGCCACCTGAAGACGTCAAAGGCGACGCGATCGAACTCGTCGTGCCTGTCGAATTCTTCATGCAGTGAGGCCGATGGCTTACAGCAATCGTCTGCTTCGCCGCCGGCCGCGCATCGAGCGCCGCGTGCTGGCGCTCTTACGCGGCGAGACTGATCCGTTGCTGGATGGTCACGACGTCAACGCGTTTGTCCGCCTGCGTCATCTGGCCCGGCGCAAAGGACTGGTCATTCATGAAGCGGAAGTGCCCTATCTCGGAGACGACGAACTGACTCTGCTGTCATGGCTCGCCGCGTCGTAGCGCATTGCTGCAACACATCTGCGACCAGCGGATCGCTGTCTCGCTGCCATCATTACGCGTTGTGGCGTTGCTCTGCAGCAGGCCGGGCTAATGCTGTATCCGCTCACACTCTACCAGTACCGATTGCAGAGCGGCACGTAAGGTGGCTTGGCTCTCTCAATGCCATCTGGTCGGGCCGACCATGTCCGGAGAAAGTTTCGATCGGTAGGGTCTTCCCATGCCCTTGCTCAGCGCTACGACCGGGCGAGCATCGCCTGACGGCTAGCTGTCACAGGGCATGAGGTGCTGGTCACGGGAAAGTCCTTCGACAAGGCGTCAGCCTTTTGCGGGAATACGCCCGGGCAGCACTCTAAACGGATCGTGAGGGTCCACGTCGCAGCCAGCCTGCTCAGGCGGACGGTCGTGCGCTAAGTAAGCCGAGAATGAGGGCATGCATGCCATAGGCGAATTCTGCTTCGATATCCGCGGGGTACTTCCCATCGATAGGCCGTTCCGCATCTTCCGTGCGCGAATAGACGGTGTCCGCCAGTGCAATGCAGTGGAAAGCCACGGTCGAGAGCAACCGTCCTGCTTTTTCGGGCGTAATCCCAAAAGCGTTCGCTATGGCGGCATGATGTGCGCGAATGCGCTCGATCATCGCCGGCATCTGGGCCTTGCGGCGTATCATGTAGAGCGCCAGCCCAGGATGACGGCCGACAAGGTCGCGTAGCGACGCACTGAACGCGACGAGATAATTCTCCAGCGTCTCCCCCTGCGGCGCCGGCATGTCCCAGCGCAGGAAGATCGCATCGGCAACCAGGAGCTTCAGCGCCTCCAGATTCGGCACATGTTTGTAGAGGGCCATGTGGCTCACCCCGATCCGCGCGGCGAGGCCCACGAAAGTCAGGTCGGGCAGCCCCATGGCAATGCCCGCATCGACGATCCGCTCGCGCGTGATGGTGGCCGGGCGGCCTCGCCGGGGCTGTTCGGGCGCGGTGGTCATGCCGCTCCTATCGCGCAAAGCGGCTGGGTTGGCGAGAGGGCGATTGCCTCAGGATCGAAATTTAGTTTATAGGCATGAAACTAAATCGAGCGAACGCAGCAGGAGATTGGACGATGGCCGATGAAATTCGCGGTGCGGAGACGAAATTGCGCGGCGAAGACCATGATCGCGGGCTCCACGAAGTCCGCGCCGTGGTGGAAGCGATAGAGCGGCCGAGTTTTTCTATCGTCCGCATCCGCACGCGGCTTGCGTCCTCTGCCGAAGATCCGAACTGGGCCCAGCCCAATGTTGCGTTTCGCATCCATCTGGGCGGCGATTATGGGGATGTTTCGCGGATCTACACCGTGCGCGACTACGATGGCGCGGGCGGTTTCACGTTCGATGTCGTGCTGCATGAAGGCGTCAGCCCGATGATGCGCTGGACGGCTGCGTTGCGCCTTGGGGATTCGTTCGAACTGACGGGGCCGCGGCCGCACATCGGCATTCCCGACGCGGCAGGGCGCAAGGTTGCGCTGTTCGTGGACGAGACGGGGATACCCGCGCTCTTTTCGCTGCTCCGCCAATGGCCGGCGGGCGTTCCCGGCAAGGGCTGGATCGCCACGAAGGATGCGCAGGTCTTTGCCGAATTGCCGCATGTGGATGGGCTGGAACTGGTCCGGGCCGAGGGTGATGAGCCCGACATGCTGCTGGTTTATGCCCAGCGGATCGGCGATGCCACGGGTTGGGCCGTGTGGGGCGCCGGTGAGCGGGGCGAGATGCGGGCGATCCGCCAGCATTTTGCCGCCTTGGGGCTGGCCAAGCAGGATATCGCCATCGCCGGTTACTGGCGGCGGGGCGTCAGCAACACCGAAATCGATACGCGCCGCAAGGAGGATTACGAACGCGTTCTGGCGCGTGGCGGTACCTTAGCGGATTATGACGACCTTGCCGTCGAAGTCTGAATTTTTCGCGAGTTCATTGCGAATGCGACGTAATAGCATATTGAGCCAGACCGAAGAATGATGGAGCGAATTTGATGAACGCACATTTCGTCGAGGGTGACTTCGATGCGGACGCGCTTGTGCGTGAGGCGGTGCATCAGGCTCTTGCAGCTGCCGAGGCCCCGCAGCGGCTCCGCCAGCAAATGGCCGGTTCGTTCGAGGGATGGTTCTGGGTGGAGGATGTCGGCCCGGGTCTGTTCGCATCGGCCTGCGAACTTGCGTCGCCATCGGGCGCGGCGATTTCGCAGCCGGTGGAACGCTCGGTGATGATGACCTTCCTGCTGGATGGCGAGAACGGCCAGTTCGCGCCGGAAGGGGCTGGACCGGTATCGAGCCGGGCAGACCGCGTGCATGTGGTCGGGCTGGGAGAGCGGCGCCTCTGCACCCGGGTGCTGGAGGCAGGGCAGGGGTGTCGCCGCGTGGAGATCGGCGCCCGCACGCAGTTCCTCGAAGCCAATGCGGATGCCTTGTCCGACGCCGATCTGAAGGCTCTGGATTACCTGATGGCGCCGGGCTTTCGCAGCTATCACCTGCCGCGTAGCGAGGCGATGACGCAGATGGCCGCGATGCTGACGGAGGAGCGCTATCACGGATCGCTCGGCCGCCTGTTCCGCGAATCCGTGACCGTGCAACTGATGCTGCAAGCCCTGCGGCAATTCCGCGAGGGCGGCGAATATCGCGCGGCGCTGGGCGCGCGTTGCTACGATGCGGTGATGGAGGCGCGGCACATTCTGGACGGCACGCTGCTGGCACCGCCCGGCACGATCGAGCTTGCGCGGCAGGTTGGGCTGAACCGCAATGTGCTGCAAGCCGGGTTCAAGGCCCGGTTCGGTACCACCCTGTTCGGCTATGTGCGCGACAAACGCATGGCGATGGCGCGCATCATGATCGAGGAACAGGGTTTCGGCGCGGCGGAGGCAGGCTACAAGGTGGGCTTCGCCAGCCCTTCCGCTTTCTCCGCCGCCTATCGCCGCAAGTTCGGCCGCGCCCCGATGAGTCTCCAGCGCGCCGCTGTGGCCTGACGCGACAGCATTCGTGCCTTACGCGACAGTCATCGCGATTGGCCCGCGCGGAGTCCCTGCCTATTGAGAACGGGTCGCATTTGGGGCGACGCGATCTTCTTCCCGGTTGAGGGCGGCAGCGGACGGCATTTCTTGCCCGAGCTTGGCCGAAATCCTCCTTCGGGCACGATACGAACAGGGATTTCATGAACAGAATCTGCTTGCTCTCCGCGGCTTTGCTCGCGGGGACGTCCGGTATTGCCCACGCACAGGTCGCCGGCGAGGCCGAGACCTCGGACCGCGTCATCGTGGTGACGGCCACGGGGCAATCGTCGGCCACATCGACCACGAAGACCAACACGCCGATCATCGAATCGCCGCAGAGCATTTCCATCGTCAGCCGCGAGGAAATGGACTTGCGCGCCTCTCCGACGATCTCGGACGCATTGGCCTATACGGCGGGTGTGCAGGCGGCGCCCTCGGGGCTCGACAGCCGCGTGGACGAAGTGACGGTGCGTGGTTTCGCGGCGGGCGGGTTCTCGTCAAACAACAACTTCGTGGACGGCATTCGCCTGCCTACCGGCGGACAGTGGACGCGCACCTCGTTCGATTCCTTCGCGATCCAGCAGGTGGAAGTGCTGAAGGGGCCATCGGGCACGCTCTATGGACAGAGCGCGCCGGGCGGCATGGTCAATATCGTCACCAAGCGGCCGACCGACCAGTTCCACGCCGAATTCATGCTTCAGGCGGTGGGCATGACCGACCTTGGCAAATGGAACTATCAGGCCGCCGCCGATGTGAGCGGGCCGGTGACGTCCACGCTCTCGGCCCGGCTCGTCGCGCTGGCGCGCTATGGCGATACGCAGGTCGACGATGTGACGGTCGGCCGCAAGTACATCTCGCCCAGCGTGACCTGGCGCCCGGACGACCGCACGAGCTGGACGCTGCTGGGCCAGTATCAGCGTGACGAAGGCGGCGCGACGTTCCAGTACCTTCCCGCCTCCGGCGCCTTGCGCAAGAGCAACGGCCAGTACGTCAAGCTGGGCGACAATCTGGGCGAGCCGGACTGGAACACCTACGACCGCAACCAGTACCTTGCCGCCTCGTTCTTCGAGCACAAGTTCAGCGATGCGTTGACGGTGCGCAACAACACCCGCTACACCCACCTTGACAGCCTTTACAAAGTGGTGGTGCTGACGGGCGACACGATCACCAGCTGCACCGCTGCGATCCCCGGCTGCATAGCCGGCCAGACCATTTCCCGCCGCGCCGTGCAGGGCAACGGCAAGAGCGACGGCATCTCCACGGATACGCAAGTCGAAGGGCGCTTCAATACGGGCGCGCTGGAACATGTGGTGCTGGGCGGCTTCGATTACTTCCACACCAAGTGGGAGCACTATCGCTACTTCACCGCCACCACGCCGTTGCTCGATATCTTCGACCCGCAGCCGAACGGCGCATCGACGATTGCTGCCAATCTGGCGCCGCAGAGCTTCGTGGAAACGGTCAGCCAGCAGGCGGGCCTCTATCTTCAGGATCAGGTCAAGCTCGGTCGCCTTCGGGTCACGCTCAGCGGCCGTCAGGACTGGTACAAGGATGACCAGTACAACCCGCGCACACAGACCGGTTTCGTGTCGAAGAGCGATGCCTTCACCTGGCGCGCGGGCGGGGTCTACCTGTTCGACAACGGGTTGGTGCCTTACTTCAGCTATGCGGAGAGCTTCCAACCGCAAGTCAGCGATCCGGCGACGAACCTGACGGGCGCGGTGTTCAAGCCCACCACCGGGCAGCAGTTCGAAGGCGGCCTGCGCTATCAGTACGGCAACAGCATCTACCTGACGCTGGGCGCCTACCAGATCACCCAGCAGAACCTGACCACTTCGGCCAGCAGCGAGGAACTGGCGGCCTATCCCGATCATACTTGCGACGATGCAAGCTGCCTCATCCAGACCGGCGAAGTGCGCATTCGCGGCATCGAGTTCGAGGCCAAGGCCACATTGCCCACAGGCACGGCAATCGTCGGCAGCGTGACGCGCAGCGACAGCAAGATCACCGATACCAATACGGCCAGCCAGCTTGGCAAGAAACTGGCGGCAGTGCCGGACTGGATGGCCTCGCTTTTCATCAGCCAGAAGCTGGAGAATGGGCTCAATTTCGGTGGCGGCGCGCGTTACACCGGCAAGAGCTTCGGTGACAACACCAACGCCGCCAACCTGGCGATCCCGGACTACACGCTGTTCGACCTGTTTGTGCGCTATGACCTTGGCAAGCTGGCGCCGGCGCTGGAAGGCGCGTCGATCTCGCTGAATGGCCGCAACATCGCCAACAAGCGCTACGTCGCTACCTGCATCGCCGTTTCGGCCTGTTACTACGGTGAGGGGCGCACGCTGACCGCCAGGTTGCAGTTCCGGTGGTGATGGCAGTTGTCGCGGGTGGGCTGATCGTGCTGTCCGCCGTGGCGCTCTACCTTGCCGCTCCGCATCAGGCTTGGGGGGCATTGCCCCTCTCGCCGCGGGCGATGGGCTGGAGCGGCACGGCCATGCTGGCGCTCGGTCTTGCCCTGCTGCTGAGCTGGGCCGGTATCGCCACCGCCTTTTTCATCGCCTTTACCCTGCTGATGACGACATGGTCGATCGTGCCCATCGCCGTGGCCTGGTGGCGGCGTAGTGGGGAGGATCGCGCATGAGCAAGCCGCTTTCCAGCCGCGACTGGTTCGGCAAGATCAGTGCGGCCTTCATCCTGGGCTTCACGCTGGCGCTCGCGCTGTCGGGTCTGTTCCGTTGGGCGACCGGCTATGGCGATGCCTATTTCTCCAGCAAGGGCCAGCTTGGCATGTGGATCATGGCGCTGACCTGGCCATTGATCCTGAGCTTCGCCTTTCTTTTCCGCTCCGCCTCGCGCGCCTGGCTCTGGCTGGCTTTGGCCAACCTGATGGCCTGGGCACCGCTGGTGGCCCTGGGAGAACTGCAATCATGAAACTGCCGACCGACGTCGTGCGGATGTACAAGGAAGTTCACGGCTGGGTGGGCATTATCGCCGGCCTTGCCCTGTTCGTCGCCTTCTATGCCGGTGCGCTCACCATGTTCGAGGAGCCGCTGCAACGCTGGGCCTCGCAGCCATCGACACTGGCGCCAGCGCCGTCGCTGGAGCGTACGCCCGAACTGCTCGCCAAAGTCAGGGCGCAGTATCCGGAGGCAGCGCGCGGGCATGAGGTCAACCTGGTGATCGATGCCGCGCATCCGGGCCGGGTCAGCTGGCGCGCACCCGGCGGCCGGCGCGGTGAGCATGGCGGCGGCGCCACCTACTTCGCCTCTCTGGCGCCGGACGGTTCGCTTCAGGTGGAGAAGCAGCAGCGCTCGCAAGTGGCGAACTTCATCGACGTGCTGCACCAGCAGGTGGGACTGCCGTTTTCGCATGCGATCGCCATGCCGATCATGGGGGGCATCTCGCTGCTCTACGTGATCGCGATGGTGTCGGGGCTGGCGGTGCTGCTGCCCAGTCTGGTCAAGGACCTGTTCGCGCTGCGCATCGGCAAGAATGCGAAGCGGATGTGGCTGGACGTGCATAACGTGCTCGGCTTCTTCAGCCTGCCGTTCCACATCATCATCGCGCTGACCGCCGTGGTTTTCGCGTTCCATGACGAGTTCTACGGCGCCCAGCGACTGGCCTTTTCGGACGCCGCCAGCCGGTCCCGGCCGATGATGCGCGCGGAAGCGGCGATTGCCGAGGCGCCCACGCTCACCCCGGTTCAGATCGTTCAGCGATTGAAAGAACAGGCGCCGGGTTTCAAGCCGCATCAGATCGTCTACGGTCAGGGCGGCGGCATCCTTCCTGCGCTGCGCGTGCAGGGCAACGATCCCCGCTATGGCCAGCGCGGCCCGACTTACGGCATCGCCGGGCTCAATCCCAGGACTGGCGAGATCGTCGATCGCAGCTTCATGCCGGGCATGCAGGATGGCTGGTCGGCCACGACGACGGGCTTCTTCACGCTCCATTTCGGCAGTTTCGGCGGCTACCCGATCCGTTGGGCCTACTTCCTGCTGGGGCTGACGGGGGCGTTCCTGTTCTACACCGGCAACCTGTTATGGGTGGAATCGCGTCGCAAGCGGGAGCGGAAGGCTGGCGCGGTGGAGCAGACCCGCGCTACACGCATCCTCAGCGCATTGACCGTGGGTGTTCCGCTGGGCTGCGTCGCCGGCATATCCGTCACGCTGGCGGCCGCAAAAGTGCTGGGCCAATCGGCCAGCTACGGCATGCACAGCGCGATCTATTACGCGGTCTTCGTGGTCTTCACCCTTTGGGCACTTATGCGAGGCGCCGCGAAGGCTGGCGCCGAACTGGCCATCGTCGGCGCGCTATCCATGCTGACCATCCCTGCGGCGAGCCTGCTGGGCGGTCACGGCCTCTACGATAGCGGTGCGTTGCTCATGGTGGACTTCATCGCCGGGATTCTCGCGCTGGGCCTGCTGGTCATCGCGCATTCCGCGCAGCGGCGTGCCGGGTCGGGCGCGGCGGACAGCGTCTGGTCGGCCCGGGCACAGTCGGTCTGATGGCAGGGTCATCGGCTCTTTTGCTCAATCGCCGTCCCCGCGTGGAGCGTCAGGTTTTGGCGCTGCTTCGCGGCGGCCGCGGGGCTGTATCGCAGGATCGCAGTGTGGTTCACCACTTTCGGAAACTACGAATCCTCGCAGCACGTGAAGGTTATGCTGTGCTGGCGCCTGAAGTCCAGTTTCTGGGTGCCGGCGAGCGTGTTCTGCTGGCATGGATAGCCATGAGCCAACGGACATTCGCGCCGGGGTGCCGATCGCCAAGCCCGCCCGAGCTCTCCGCGGTGATTTCTCAATGCGGTGCTGCACTTGTCCGGCTGAACCTACGTCTCTATCCGCTCACTTTCTATTCGCATGCCATCAGGGCATAGCGACGTTTCGATAGTCCTGATCGGACTTTTCCATGAGGGGCAGAGGCCAAATTGCCGTCGCCAAGTGACGCCGTTCCGCTTAGGTCGTAGTGGGTATCGCCGGTCCACCGCAACGTGCCGGAATAATTTCGAGGCTGACCTTGTCCGAACGTCTGAACATACTGCTGCAATATCTTCTGCCCAAGCTGGCCTTGACCAGGCTCGCCGGCTGCATCGCCGGCGCAAACGCAGGTCCCGTGACGACCCGCTTGATCCGGTGGTTTGTCAAAAGATACCGTGTGGACATGACCGAAGCCGCAAACGCGGACATCGCCAGCTACAGAAGTTTCAATGACTTTTTCACGCGGGCGCTCCGGCCCGGCGCCCGTCCATCGGCCCTGGCGGATTTCATCTGCCCGGTGGACGGCGCGATCAGCCAGTTCGGGGCCATCGACGACCATCACATCCTGCAGGCCAAAGGACATAGCTTTACCATTACGGAGTTGGTCGGCGGAGATGGCGAGCTGGCGGCCAAGTTCCGTCACGGCGCCTTCGCCAACCTATATCTGTCGCCAAGGGACTACCATCGTCTGCACATGCCCTGTGACGGGATATTGACGCGCATGATCTATGTGCCGGGGACGCTGTTCTCGGTCAATCCTGTCACGGCGAGGGGTATTCCCAACCTGTTTGCGCGCAATGAGCGGGTGGTATGCGTCTTTGAATCGCCGGAACACGGATCGTTCGTAATGGTGCTGGTGGGGGCGACCATTGTTGGCAGTATCGCAACGACATGGCACGGCGTGGTCAATCCGAAACGCACCAAAAAGCCATCCGAATGGACCTATCCTGACCAGCGCATCTGCCTGAAACAAGGTGACGAGATGGGCCGTTTCCTGCTCGGCTCCACCATCGTCATGCTCTTCGGTCAAGGTAGCCTTGTCTTCAACGAAGCGTGGAGCCCGGCACGGCCCGTGCGGCTCGGCGAGGTGATGGGTAACCGCGAGGCTTGAGGCATCGATCAGTGGCCTCAAGCCGAAATCGTGGCTTTCCTTCGGCTTGCAGCCAGCTATCGGCGGCGCAAGTCGGGCGGACCCGAATTCCTGGCGGGGCCGGTAACATCAGAGGAAAGACGTGATCCGGCAAACGTGCGGCTATAGGCCCGCCCGAGGCTGGCAACGCTGCTGTACCCGAGCTGGAACGCGGCCTGTTGCAAGGTAAGTCCTTGTGCCAGCATTCCGTCGACATGATGCATACGTAACTGTAAATGCCACTTGCCGGGCGACAATCCGGTTTCCTCGCGAAAGGCACGAGTAAAGCTTCTGCGGCTCATTCCCGCGTCTGCCGCCCAGGCATCGAGATCCAACTGACAAGCGGGATCCATGTAGAGGCAGTCGCTGACGGTCCGCAGGCGAGGGGATTTTGGCATGACCGGCGCGGTAGCGCCAATGTCTTCCGCCTGCCCGATTTCATCGAGAATGAGTTGCATCACAAGGGCGTGTCGTTCGCTCCGGGCCGAAGGCTTTTCGTCCAACAGGCATTCCACCAGTGCGTGAAGCAAAGGCGAAACGGTGATGACGCGCACCGTTTCCGGTTGCGACGCGGCGAACGGGTCCACGTAGAACGCGTTATAGGCCGCCGGGCCGCGACAAGTCACTTCGTGAACCACATCGGCGGGAATCCACACGCCTCTACCGGGTGGCAGGAAAATGCTTCGACCCGGCGTCTGAACGACCGAAAACCCCTCTATCCGATAGGAAAACTGACCGCGATCGTGCGTGTGTGGGGGATCATAGTAACCGTCAGACTGGCGCCCCCGAAACGCGACGATCGCGCTGCCGTATTGCAGGCTGGCGCTATCAATCTCCACTGCGGGCAGTTGATCGGTTCTGGATGTCGCTCGGTTCATGGCAGTCAGCAGGCTTCAGTAAGGCGGCAATAGCCAATCGGGCCAAAGAAATGCCGATCGGGCCAAACCGCCATTCGCATTATTGCGAATGGCTCGCAAGATAAATAAAGGCGCGTCACCCCGCCGGTGCGAAGTGGCGCGCGGGCGACAGCACGATTTTCAAACAGGAGGAACGATGTTCACAACGATGAGGCGCGTCATCGCGCCGGGGGCGGCGTGGATTGCTCTTGCAGCAGCCGGCATGACTGCACCCAGCGCCTACGCGCAGGCGGGCAAGGATTCCGGCGACCAGACCAATCGATCCGCGGACAGCCGTATCGACGAGATCCTGGTCACCGGACAGAGCGATGGCTACCAGACGGGGGAGACCAACACGGCCACGAAGCTGCCGCTGTCGCTCCGCGAAACGCCGCAATCGGTCACGGTGATCACGCGGCAGCGCATCGAGGACTTCAACCTCATCACGGTGCAGGACGTGCTGGAACAGACGCCCGGCGTTACCGTCCAGTCCTATGACAGCAACCGCACACGCTTCCAGGCGCGCGGCTTCACCATCACGAATTTCCAGCTCGACGGCGTTCCGTCGAACTTCAACGTCGGCGCCAGCGGCAACAGCGTCATGCCCGATACTTCGATCTTCGAGCGCATCGAGGTCGTGCGCGGTGCCGCCGGGCTCGTTACCGGAACGGGCGATCCCTCCGCCACGATCAACCTCGTGCGCAAGCGGCCGACCAATGACCTCAAGGCGAATGTCAGCCTCAACTACGGTTCATGGGATTATGTGCGCGCCGAGGCCGACGTGGGTGGTCCGGTGATCGCCAGTGGCAGGATCCGCGCTCGCGCGGTTGCCGCCTATACGAGCCGCGACAGCTACGTCGATTTCCAGCACGATACGTCACCCAGCCTCTACGGTGTCGTCGAGGCCGACATAACCGAAACGACCCGTCTGCGCGCCGGCGTCGATTATCTCAAGACCGACAGCGAGGGTGGTTCATGGAGCGGCGTGCCGCTATTCTACAGCGATGGCACACGCACCGACCTGCCGCGTTCCTACAGCGCCGCCGCGCGCTGGAACCGCTGGGAGCGTGAGAACACCAACGCCTTTGGCGTGCTCGAACAGGAGATTGGCCGCTGGGTCGCCCGCGCCGCGTACAATCA
This sequence comes from Novosphingobium sp. PhB55, assembly GCF_004368805.1. Taxonomy (NCBI): domain Bacteria; kingdom Pseudomonadati; phylum Pseudomonadota; class Alphaproteobacteria; order Sphingomonadales; family Sphingomonadaceae; genus Novosphingobium; species Novosphingobium sp. PhB55. The sequence goes on from NZ_SODQ01000004.1 coordinate 567,209, forward strand.
CCGCTGGACCGATACCGAAAGCCTGCTGTTCGCCGGTTCCAACAGCACGTTTTTCCCGGATCGCGAAACCGGCCTCGGCCTCAATGTCGTCAACACCTACGGCATTTCGCATACGCGCGAGGATTCCTTCGACGGCTATGCCACCGGCCCACTGCACCTGCTCGGGCGCGACCATGAACTGGTGTTCGGCGTCAATCATTACGATCGCGAACTGGAAACGGTCGCGACCACGCTGACGCCCGCCTACGGGCTTTCGACCTTCAAGTTCGGCACCACCACTTACACGGCGTTTCCCAGCATCTTTGCATGGGACGGCGACGTTCCGCGCCCTGTCACTGCGGATCGCGGTTTCGCATCGAGCACCGACCGGACGCGGCAGACCAGCATCTACGGCGCCGTGCGCCTCAACCCCTTCGATGGGCTGAAGGTCATTCTCGGTGGCCGCTATACCGATGTGGACACCACTACGCGCACCTATAACACGACAACCGATCCAGGCGCGCTGACCCGCACGGCAAAAAGCGGAGACAACAAATTCTCGCCCTATGCAGGGGTGGTCTGGGACCTGACCTCGGAGATCTCCGCCTTCGCAAGCTACGCGCAAGTCTTCACGGTCCAGACCCAGCGCGATGTCAACAACGACCAACTCGCGCCGCTGACCGGCACCAACTACGAATTCGGCTTCAAGGGCGAATTCTTCGACAAGAAGCTTTATGCCGCGCTCAGCGGATTTCACATGGAGCAGGACAATGTCGCCGAAATCCTGACCGGCGCTGCGCCGCTACCTGATGGCGGTACGCCGTACAGGGCTGTCAGCGGGGTCAAGACCTGGGGTGCGGAACTGGAGATTGCCGGTACGATCGTGCGCAATTGGCGGGTCGCTGGCGGCTATACTTACGTGCACAGCGAAAACGCGGACGGCAGCCGCTTCTCTCCCGACACGCCGCAACATCTGGTAAAGCTGAACACCACCTACAAGATCGGTGCACTAACCCTGGGTGGTGGTGGGGCCTGGCAGAGCCGGATCTACCGCGCAATGCCGATCCCGACCGGTGCATTCCAGGCAAACGGACTCCCGGTGACCGCTACGGGCAATGTGTCGCAGAGCAGCTATTTCTTGCTCGACCTGCTACTGCGCTATGATCTCTCACCCAATGTCAGCGTGGGCGTGAACGCGACCAACGTGCTCGACAAGTCCTACTACCGCAATGTGGGCTTCTTCAACTCGGGTTGGTATGGCCAGCCGCGCCGGATCCTTGCGAACTTGCGCTGGCATTTTTAGGCCTCCACCTGCTCATCAGCCATTGTTGATGAGCAGGTGCCGCCTCCAAGAGGAAGCCACAGTTTGCCGGGAATTTGCCCAATGGCCATTTCGAAGTCGCATTCGGACGATAGGCTTACTCGCAAAAGTCGACGAGCCAGGGGCAGCTATCATCGGACCGCGACGCGGTGGTCCATGTCCGCGGAAGCCCTTGGCGGGGCAGGGCGGTATTGGCAGTTTGCGACCAGGCCCGGTCGTTCTTCGCTCGCCGGACGAGCGGCGGGATTCACCGCTAGCGGTCATTCGGCTGCCGATGATCCTCAGCGTCACTCAATGTCCGGTCCCAGGCGAGTGATCTTCGCTCCGGAAAGGCTGACATGGGTGGCAAGCAGACATTTAGGTTTCAGCATCTGGATCCGACAAATTAATCTTAAGTTATGTGTTGGATCACATGGTTGGGCGATGCCACGAGGCGGCGCGGTAGCGATGAAAGCAAACTAAGATGTCGTGCGAAATGGCGGTCAACCGAAATAGGCGCGTGTGCGAAGCCTATGGGTCATACACATTGAAGACTTTGAGCATTACTTTCGGACTCATTGCTTTAGGGTGGGCAAATAGCCCTGCCCGTGCGCAGTTTCATGGGATGGGATGGAGCCATTCGCCGCTTCAAGCCGTGCAAGCCGCAAGAGGTGATCGAAACGCCTTGCTGGAGCTCGGCAAAAGGTATGAGACTGGCGAAGGTCTCGCAAAGGACGTAAAAGAGGCAAAGCGTCTATATAGAGCGGCGGCAAGCCGTAACAGCATCAAGAGACCGGTCTATTTTCCGGGAGTCCCAGGTTACGCTTCTGCGAGGGTCAGCGTGGACCGTGGCCGCACGCAGCCGCGCCTGATCGAAGCAGAAACCCGCCTTGCCGCACCGGAAAATGAAGTAAGAATGCCTGACGTAGTGCGCCCAAAATCATTTCGCGATTGTCCGGAATGCGTATCAATCAGCTTGGTTAGGTCCGGCGATCCAAGCATGAAGTCGTTTTATATGGCAACATATGAGACAAGCTGGCGAGAGTACTTGGTCGCCGTCAAGGAAGCAGGTTGTGCTCTCCCTACGAATTTCCAGCGTTCGCCAATCGCTAGCGTCGATTTACTGGGCGACAATTACGCTGTCTCGGGGATAACTTACAACGATGCGCTGTGCTTTGTTGGATGGCTTTCGGGAAAAAGCTTGCGCCCTTATCGGTTACCGACACCAGATGAATGGCGCCTAGCTGCAAAGACAGCCACTATCTCTTCGCCGTATGAAGATCCTACTCGAACCGACTTGGGTGATGATCCAAGGCGGGGAGTAAGGAGTATGGGCGCGCGCATCGTCGAACACGGCCAGCCTTCGTTTGACGGCATATTTGGGTTGCGAGACGGCGTTGGAGAAATGACCAGTTTGGAAACCCAAGGACCGCCTAGCCTTTGCCGTGCATATAAAAAGGACCGATGCAGTCAGATCTATTTCATTGGCCACTCTAGGTGCTGTTGACAAAGTTGCCATCCATGGTGACGTTACGTGAGTGAAATTTCGCAATGTCATTGAACCCTTTACGGAAGGACGGACCTTTAGGTGCCCCTGCTGCCGTTTCGCTA